>CAWHXS010000017.1:0-122690 GCA_963833365.1 uncultured Gemmatimonadales bacterium | reverse complement strand
CCTCGCCGTTTTTCTATCGCATGAAACGGAGTCGTTACTTCGGCTCGGCCGAACTTAGCCGCCAGATCCATGGGCCGTTCTACATCGCCGCCGCCGCGGATGTGGAGCACAGCATTCTGAGCGACCTGCCCGAGAATTCACTGTTCCGCCAGGACTTCGGTACCGGCGACGTGACGGACACCGATTTCCGGGGCGCCTGACAATGGTGTTCGACACCCGCGACAACGAATTCGACCCCAAGCGTGGAATCTTCGCCGAAGCCTCGGTCCAGGAGGGCAGCGGTGGAGACGGTTACACCAGGTTCACCGGCGCGATTCGCGGATACCTGCCACTGCGGGAGGGGACTACGATCGCAACACGAATCGCCGGCTCGGGAATAACCGGCGACCCACCGCTCAACGCGTTGTTCGAGGTACCGACCTGGGGGATCAACGTGATCCCCTGTGTACGGCGGAATCAGCTCGAACCGTGGATATGACTTCCAACGACTGGCAGGCGAGGATGCCCTGATCTTCAACGCCGAGGTGCGGCACGATCTTCTGAATTTGGGCGACTTCGGGGCTTTCACCCTGCTCGCCTTCTTCGATGCCGGTCGGGTCTTTCAGCAGGAGCCGTTCAAGCTGACCACAGACGACATGAAGATCGGTGGGGCGGCGGGTTGGCGATCCGCATTCTGCGATTCACCATCTGGACCTTCAACTTCGCAGGCGGAGACGACGGCTTCAAGTTTACGGCGGGGACGGGCTGGGCCTTCTGACAGGACCCAGTGACCCAGTGACCCAGTAACCCAGTAACCCAGTAACCCAGTAACCCAGTAACCCAGTAACCCAGTAACCCAGTAACCCAGTGGGCAATGACTGAATGACGAGACCATCTTGCACGCCCATACCGGTTCGCCGTCTCAGTGCACCACGGTCCCACTGGGTCACTGCCTCACTGGGTCAGCTCCTCACCTTGGACCAACCCACCCCCGGGACAGCAAGGCCACTCGCGAGCGGCTGCTTCGCGCGGCGCTCGAGCTCTTTACCGCGGACGGTTTTCTCGGGACCACGACTCCGGCATTGGCGGCACGGGCGGGGACCGCGGAGGGAACCATCTACCGGCACTTCGCCAGCAAGGAAGCCCTGCTCAACGAAGTATATCGGGAGAGCCAGCGCTGGCTGATCGGATTGCTGCGTGAAGTGGAGACCGATCGCGCGAAGACCCCGGGAAAGCTGACCCATCTGGCTCAGCGACTGGTGCTGGCCGCGGCGGACGATCCGGCCCGGGTACGCATGGCGCTGCTGCCGCGCGACGCCCGGTTCTTCGACGCAACGAGCCGCGATGCGGCCCGCGAGTTTCGCGACGGGCTGCAACATCTGATGGCGGCCGGGAAATCCGATGGCCTGGTCCGGTCCGGTCCGGCCGATCTCTGGGCGTCGGTCTGGCTCGCGCTGGTGAGTTTTGTCACGGAGCGGATCTGCGCCGGCGAGTGGACCCCCGAGCATCCCCAGGTGGCCCAGACTATCGAAGTGGCGTGGGAGGCTATTGGGGCCCGAAGTACGTCAGTTCGCGCGGATGCGCCAGCGGCCTCTCAAACCTGATCACCCGGGTTTTCCCGCCGGCGAGCGGCCGCACCACGAACTCCCCCTTCAGCAGATAGGCGACCGAATCGGAACCCCAGCGAACCGGCTCGCTGGCGTCGGGCTCGAGCGGTCGGCAGCTCTCCGGCCGAAGCGGAGCAGAGGCCGCCGCCCGGCAGCGGGCGCGACTTCCGCGGTCACCGGATCTCCGATGAGGACCGCGAGCGCCGAATCGGCCGCTATCGAGTCGCCCGGAGCCGGCGACATCGCGGCGGGCGCGGGTGGTGCCGCCGCACTCATCACGCCGGCCGGAGTCCGCAGATAGATGGTCTTCGAATCGGAGGACCAGGCCAGGGCCTGCGGGTGGGCGGCACCGGGCTCCGTCACCCGACGTTCCGCACCATTGATCAGGTTCATCGACCCAGACCGCGGTGCTCGCACGGTCGTCTCGCGTGGAACTCGCACGAACGCCAGGAGCGACCCGTCGGGCGATAGCCGCGGCAGCCGCTCATCGAGCCGGGTGAAGGTTACCTGGTAGATACCGCCCCGACGGCCGGCGAGGCGAAAAGATCACCCAGCCACCTTCGCCCTCCGGCCGCGAGGACGATGTAGGGCTCCTGGCCAATCTGGAGCTTGTGGGAGAGAGGGGACAACGATCCAGTGCAGGATGCCGGAGAAGAGCGTGAGCGTGAGAGGTAAGAAGTAGCCGGCATCTCAGATGATGCACTCCCTTCTCACGTCTCACGTCTCACTTCTCAGGTCGTTACCGCTCACCGCTGACCGCTCACTTCTGACTTGACCAGCCACCAGCCGTCCGGATCGACCTCGACTTCCCTTCGGATCCGTACCGATGCCCTGATGCAGAGTGACTCGGGTCTCCCGTCCCTCCACCGAGACGGGGTAGATCGCTTGCCGTCCACCGCCACCTCGAGGTTGGGCAGCCGGAAGAGTCCCCAGGAGTCCTTCTGGACCTGGCGGATCACCAGGTCCAGCGACTTTGCCGTGCCGTTTCCACTGTACATCGAGGATCGGATACCCCGGCTGGGTCAGCGCCTGCGTGAAGTACCAGTCGAGGGGCGTGCCCGCGGCCTGCTCCATGACCGCGGCGAAATCGCTCGAGAGCGCGGTGCTGTCGCGATAGGTCGCGTAGTACCGCTGGATCCCCGTGAAGAACGCCGAATCGCCGATCAGGCCGCGGAGGGAGTGCAGCACCCAGGCGCCCTTGGGGTAGTTGTTGGTGTTGAGCAGCCCATGAGGTCGGTCGCGGCTGGATCGAGGATCGGCCGCTCGGTCGTCGCCGTATCCGCGAAGACCTGCTGGCGCCCCGTCTGCATCGATAGCGCGAAAGGCGCGAATCGCCGTCGGCGTGACCCAGCCAGAGGGCGCGCGAAGTAGGTGGCGAATCCCTCCGACAGCCAGAGGTGGTGCCAGTCGCGCTCGGTCACCGCGTCGCCGAACCACTGGTGCGCGGTCTCGTGGGCCACAGTTTCCTCCTTCAGCTTCTTGTCGCTGTAGGCCTTCTCGGGGTAGAAGATCGCGGTGGGGTTTTCCATGCCGCCGAACATCGTGGTGGACTCGACATGGGAGAGCCGGTCGTAGGGAAACGGACCGACCAGCGCGCTGAAGTAGTCGACCATGTCGCCCGACCCGCCGGAACGGGCCCGTGACCGCCCAGGCCGAATCCTCCGGGTAGGTCACTACCGCGAGCGGCACGCAGCGTGATCGCGCACGCTGCGTCGGGCACCGGATCGTGGTCGAAGCGGACCGGCGCCGATCGACCATTCCATAGACCGGGATCGGCTGCTTCATGCTGTAATGCCAGACCGTCCGACCCCGCGGCAGCGAGTCGACCTGCTCGCCAGCACCCCGTTCGCGATGACCTGCATGCCCGCCGGCACCTCGACGTGGAAATCCACCGTCGCCTTGTCGCTGGGATGATCCTGGACGGCAGCCATTTGTGGGCGCGATCGGGCCAGTTGTCGGCGAAGACCACCCGCTCGCCATACTGGGTTCGTGGCGATGACGAGCCCGTCCTTCACCGGACCGTGATACCGGACCGCCGTGATCAGGGTATCGCCCGGCTGCCTTCTCGTGCGGCAGATAGATGCCGTCCGCTGGTCCCGGGCGATAGGTGGTCCGGGAGAGCCGGGTGTTCTCCTTCCCGTCCATCAGCACCCGAACCACGCGAAGGGCCGTGTCGAGCTCGATCTCGACCGGCTCCGCTGGAGCCGAGGCAGCCAGGTGGTCTGGACCTGGCCGAGGACGTGGTTGCCGGTGTCGCCCAGCACCAGGGTGACGTCGTAGTGCAGCGCGTCGTGAACCGGCTTCAGTGGTGTCGGGGCGGACCGAGAGCGGCTCCTGCAGGGCGAGCAGCAGTGCAGCAGCATCGGTTCGGGCTCCGGGGCTACGCTTCGATATCGACGCGCCAGCCGCGCTTCGCGGATCTGCGCGAGGTGCTCGCCTACACGCCGGCGATGCACCGGATGGATCGAGGTAGCGATCCACCGCCGCCATGTCATCGAGTGCTCACGGTCAGAACGTAAGGGATACTCGCCGGCGCTGGGGCCCAGGTTGGCGCCCCAGCGGATCTCGCGGATCTCCGGAATCTCGGCCCTTGCATGCCGAGCAACGCCTCGCCGGCGCCGCGTGATGCGCTCGGCAGTGGCTGCCGGGCTTGAAGCGGAACAGCACCGGTGAGGGACCATGAGGTCTACTTGCCCAGCGCTTCCTCGTAGAACCCGAGGATATCGGTCCACGCCTGTTCCACCGACGGTCCGTCCGAACCCTTGCGGCCGGGCTTGAGGAAGCCGTGGCCGGTGCCGGGGTAGATGTCGTAGTGGAAGGACTTTCTTGGCCGCGTTCATCTGCCGCTCGACATCGGGCAATGTCGCGTCGATGCGCGCGTCGTCCTCGCCGTACACCCCGAGCACTTGGCGCTCGATCGCGCGGAATCGCGGTCGAATCGGGCGGCGGGCCGTAGCAGACCACCGCGGCCTTGAGATTCGGATTGGTGGTGGCGTAGCGGAACGATCGGCCGCCGCCCCAGCAGAAGCCGATGGTGGCGATGTCGTCCTTCCGGACCGCCGGAAGCGCGTTCAGGTAGCCGTAGGCGGCGTCGAGATCGCGCGTTCACCTGGTCCGGCACCAGCAGCGCCGTCAGTTTGCGGCCGGAGTCGGGATCGGCCGGCGTTGTCCGAAACGGGGCGAGAGCAGATCCGGAACGATCGCGACGTAGCCCGCCGCCGGCCAGCCTGTCGACCACGGTCGGTTCCCAGTCGGTGAGGCCGAAGATCTCGTGAATCACGAGGATCGCCGGGCGCCTTGTCCTTCCGCTCCGGGTACGCCACGTAGGCCCGGATCGAATCGCCCGTCGGATTGGCGAACTTGACCCATTCGCCGTGCGTGGTCGGCTCGAGCCGTGCCCCGGGGACTCGGCCCGCCAGCGTCCAGTCCGCCGAGCGCCCCGTCGACGACGCCCGCCAGCAGCGACCAGCTCCGGTTGCTAGCAGCGCCGAATCGCATAGCATTCCTCCATCGGTTGTCGCTCCCTGGCGTAGACGCCCTCCAGGGCCGACTCGGGCGCGGGCAGCCTGTCGCGGTCCGCCAGCGCCTCCGTCGGCGGCATCGACCGTCGCCGTGGCCTCGCCTCGATCTCTCGAGCTCCGCGGCCGGAACCCCCGCGGTCCAGCAGCCAGCTCTCGTACAGTCCGATCGGATCCCGCCTGCCCCACTGCTCGAACAGATCGGCGGGAAACGTATCCCGGGCCTCCCGCTCGTCGTGGGTCGCGTGGCCGCCCATCCGGAAGGTCTCGGCCAGCAGCATCACCGGGCCCTCACCCCGCCGGCAGCGATCGACCGCGAGCGCGTCGCGGCATAGGCGTCGAGCACGTTGTTGCCGTCGAACGGCCCAGCCCGCCACCCGTAGGCGCCGGGCCAGCCCTCGAAATCCTCCGCCGCGTGGTGCTGATCCAGCCGGGTGCCCAGCGCCACCTGATTGTTCTGAATGATGAACACGACCGGCGCCCGCTGGACCGCGGCGAAGTTGAGCCCTTCGTGCGCCACGCCGGCCTTGGCGGAGCCGTCGCCGACCCAGGTGAGCGCGACCGCCGTTCTCACCCCGCATCCGCGACGCCAGCGCGATCCCGAGGCAGACCGGAACCATCACGCCCACCGGCGAGATCGGCGGGACGACGTGGTGCGCCATCGAGCCGATGTGCACGTCGCGGCCCCGCGAGGGGCCGTTGTCCGTAGCGAGATAGCCGCGGAAGACGTCGCGCGATCGGCATGCCCATGTCGCCGCAGGCCGACTGATTGCGGATCATCGGCGCGACGTAGTCCAGTCGCCGGATCGAGGGCGAAGACGGGCCCGACCGTCGTCGCCTCCTCGCCGGTGCCCAGCCAGGCCTTCGAGATCACGCCCTGGCGCACCCAGCGCGAGAGACGCGATGTCCTGGAGCCGCGCCAGGAGCAGCCGCTCGTAGAGCGCGAGCAGCGGTTCGCGCGGGAGCGCCTCGATCAGCGCCCGCCGGTGCGGGATCGCGCCGGATAGTCTCGCCGTACGCCGCGAGCAGCGCCGGGTCGGGAGACCAGGAGACGTATTCGGGGGGGTCGAAGGCGGGGTAGCGCTTCATCGACGAGCGGAAAGGGAGCAGTGAAAAGGGAAGGAAAGGAACATCAGGAGGACTCGGATCCCCTCCCTTCCCTTTCCTTTCCATTCTTGAACAGTCTGGCGAACACTCCGCTCTCCTCGGCCCCTTCCAGCGCCTCGGCGAATGCCGGCATCGTGGGGTAGCGGTCGGCGGATCGAGCGCCATCGCCTTGGCCAGCGCGACCTCCAGCTTGGCGGGGAGGTCGGCCCGCACGTCGCGCAGTCGCCTTGGGCTTGCCGCGCAGCCGGGCGATCATCATCTCCTGGGCGTTCCGCCCCTGGAAGGGGAGCTGGCCGGTGAACATCTCGAAGCCGAGAATGCCGAGCGCGTAGACATCGCTCCGGCGCGTCGAGCGCCTTGCCCCGGATCTGCTCCGGGCTCATGAACTCCGGCGTGCCCAGCACGATGCCCGGTCGCGGTCAGCTTGGCGATCTCCGGCTCGGCCCGTCGTTCCTTGGCCAGGCCGAAGTCCATCACCACGGCCCGGATCCCGCCCGGCGACTGCGGCGTCGGGCACCAGCATGACGTTCTCCGGCTTCAGAGTCGCGGTGGATGATGTGGAGATCGTGGGCATGCTGCAGGCCGTGGCACATCTGGAGCATCAGTGGAATGCCGAGGTCGAGCGGGAAGCGGCCCGTCCCGCACCTCGCGGTCGCTCAACAGCTCGCCCGGGAGGAACGGCATCACCAGATAGATGAGGCCGTCCTCGGTTTCTCCCAGCCGGATGATGCGGCAGACGTTGGGGTGGTCGAGCCGCATCGCCAGACCCGGCCTCGCGGCGGAGCCGCTCGATCGAGCTGGTGTCCTCCTGCAGCCTGGGGCGAGAGGACCTTGATGGCGACCGTCTCCCTGGTGGCGGTCTCCCGGGCGAGGTAGACGTACGACATGCCGCCCTCGCCCAGCTTCTTGCCCACCTCATAGCGGTTGTCGAGCACGTGCGTTGGTGAGCGTGCTGGCCCGATCGTGCCGCGGACCGGGGCTCGCGCGGCTTCCCGGACCTGGGTCCGGATGCCGACGCTGGTCTGCGAGGGCCCTGGACGGAAGGCGGGCGCGTGCACCGGCCACCGCGACCAGGGGCGAGCCGTCCTGGGGACAGAACCGGGCCGGGTCGGGATAGATCCGCTGGCACCGGGGGCAGCGTCGGTTGCTCAATCGCGGTACCGGTTGCGGCCGTCGGCCTTGGCCTTGTAGAGGTTGGCGTCCGCCAGGCGGAGCAGAGACTCGCCCTCGCTCGGCCCGCTCGTCGGGGTAGCAGGCGATGCCGACGCTGATCGTCACCCGCACCGAACGCCCGGCTTCGCCGAAGTCGTGGTTCGCCACCCGCCGCAGAATCCGCTCGGCGAAGATGCGGCGCCCCGCTGGCTCCGGTCTCGGGCAGCAGCACGACGAACTCCTCGCCGCCGTATCGGGCCACGATGTCCACCGCCCGCTGTTCCCGGCGCAGGATGATGGCGAGCTGGCGCAGGACGTTGTCGCCCACCAGGTGGCCGTACGCGTCGTTGATCTGCTTGAAACTGTCGATATCCACCATCAGGCAGGCCAGCACCGTGCTGTACCGGTTGGCCCGCTCGATTTCCTGCGCCAGCTTCTCGTTCAGCGCCCGCCGATTGAAGGTCTCGGTGAGCGGATCGGTCTCGGCCAGCTGCTTCATCTGCTCCCGGCCCAGCACGGCGTTCTCGAGATCGTAGGCCTTCTCGAGCGCGGCCACCGCGGCCCGGATCACCTGGTCGGCGAAATCCACGTCGCGATGGTCGAGCGGCGGGTCTTCTTCCGTGGTCCGCAGGAAGAACACGCCGGCGGGCTGGTCGCGCAGCGTGAAGGGCAGCGCGATGGCCGACCGGGTCGGCACCGCACGGCCCTCGGCCTCCCACTCGGCACGGACCTCGTGGTACAGCGGGTCGGTCAGAACGTCCTGCACCAGGACGACCTGGCGGGTATCGAGTGCCCGCCGGACCTCGGGATAACGCTTGAGGTCGATCCGCAGGTTGCGCAGCATGGGATTCTCGTACGCCGCCACGACGAGCGCGTAATCATCCGCGTCGGCGTTCGGCCACGATCAGCGAGCACTTGGAGATTCTCGGAGGCCCCGAGCCACCCGCCGCACCAGGATGTGGTAGATCTCCTCCGGCTTGAGCGAGGCCGTGACTTCCTGGAGGATGTCCACCATCTCGGAACGGCGTCCGCGCCTCGGCGCGGGCCTGGTTCAGCTCGCGTCCGACCCGGAGGTGAGCCTTGACCCGGGCCAGCAGCTCGCGGACCCGGAACGGCTTGGAGATGAAATCCGCTGCGCCGAGGCCGAGGGCGCGGACCGTGGCCTCCTCGGGTGGCATGGAGGAGATCATGAGAACCGGAAGGTCCTTGTGGTTGGGATCGCTCTTGACCCGCTCGAGCAGCTGCAGCCCGTCGACCCGGGGCATCATGATGTCGAGCAGCAGGAGATCGTAGGTATCCGCCGTCGAGCCGCTCCAGCAGATGGTCCCCGTTGGGGACGCTCACCACCTCGTAGCCGTTCTCCTTGAGGATCCAGGCGAGGGTGCGGGACAGCGCCTGGTCGTCATCGGCGACGATGATCTTCGGCGCGAGCTCATTCAGGACACCAGGCGCTGGAACAGATCGGGATCCACATTGCCGCCGCTCAGAATGGCGACGGTCAGGTCCGGTGGGGACGTAACGCCGCGCGAGCAGGGCCGCCACCGTGGCGGCGCCCGACGGCTCCACCCGGAGTCCGGCCTTCTCGAAGAGGAAGCGCACCGCCGCCTTCAGGTCGGCGTCGGTCACACCTGCACGGCCTCGCGGACCCGACCATCAATCGCCGCGAAGGCGATGGCACCGAGCGACGGGGTAAGCAGCCCATCGGCCAGGCTCGGCCCCGGATCGATTCGCTCGGAGCGGCCCGCAGCCAACGCGGCGGAAAGCTTGCGGACGTTCGAGCGGCTCGACGCCGACAATCCTGGCGGTCGGGATCAGGTCGGCGATCACTGTCGTAATACCCGCCAGCAGACCGCCTCCCCCGGTGGGTACGAGCACCGCTTGCAAATCAGGGCACTGCTCGACGATTTCGAGTCCGCAGGTGCCCTGCCCTGCTACGACGTCGGCGTGCTCGAACGGCGGAATCGGGACCATGCCCCGCTCCCGCACCAGGCCTTCGAAGACCGGTTCACGCTGCCGGCGGTCACTCACGAAAACGATTTCGGCGCCCTGCTCGCGAACGCCGTTGATCTTGACCCGTGGCGCATCCTCCGGCATCACGACGACGGCCGCCACACCGAGCCGCTTGGCGGCGTAGGCCAGCGCCAGCCCGTGATTGCCGCTGGAGTGCGTTGCGACACCACGAGCGCGGTCGGTTTCAGAAAGACGGGAGATCGCGGTGTAGGCCCCGCGCAGCTTGAACGCGCCTACCGGTTGCAAGTGCTCGCACTTGAGCCAGACCGGTACACCGATCAGGCGGCTCAAGCCGGGCGATTCGATCAGCGGAGTTCGCAGAGCCACGCCGGCAAGCGCCGCGGCGGCCTCACGAATGGAGGCGAGAGTGACTCGGGCGGGGTACGTCGACGTCAGGGGCACGGGGCGAAAGTAGGACTCTGCGGGTGGGTGGGCAAGGGAAGGGAAAGTAATGAGACCGAGGACTGAGGACTGAGCGCGGGACCTATTACAGACCCACCGCCTCAGTCCTCAGTCCACAGTCCTTTTACTCCTGACTCATTTACTCACTCCGGCTCTGCTCCCGTGGCTGCCTCCGCCTCCACTCCCTCCTCGTCCTCCTTGACCACGCGCGCAACGTCCACCACTGCATCGCCCGAATCCAGGTTCATCACCTTGACGCCCTGAGTATTGCGGCCGATGACCCGGATTCCTTCGACCGGCATCCGGATGATCACGCCGTGCCGGGTGATGAGCATCAACTCGTCGTCCGGCTGAACTTCCTTCAGGGCGACGATGGCGCCGGTCTTGTCGGTTTTCTTCAGCGTGATGATGCCCTTCCCACCACGCTTCTGGACCCGGTAGTCGGAAAGCTCGGAGCGCTTGCCGAAGCCCTTCTCGCTCACGACGAGCAGTGTCGCATCGCGCCGGATCACCACCATGCCGATGACCTCGTCGCCTTTGTCCAGTTCGATGCCCTTCACGCCACCGGCGACTCGGCCCATCTCCCGGACATCGCCCTGGTGGAACCGGATGCTCATCCCGTCCGCGGTAGCGAGAACGATATCGCTCGCCTCGTCGCAGAGCTGCACGTCGATCAGCTCGTCTCCCGCCTCGATGTTGATCGCATTGATGCCGGTCGAGCGCACGTTGCCGTAGGCGGAGAGCACGGTCTTCTTCACGGTGCCCAGACGGGTGGCGAACATGAGCCACTTGTCGTCGGCGAATTCCCGCACCGCCACCGTCGCGGCAATCCGTTCGTCGGGCTTGATGGCGATGCAATTCACCACTGGCTTCCCTCGGCTGGCACGCCCGCCCTGCGGGATTTCGTGCACCTTGAGCCAGTAGACCTGCCCGGTGTTGGTGAAGAACATCAAATAGTCATGGGTGCTGGCGATGAAGAGGTGTTCGATCCAGTCCTCTTCCTTGGTCGTCGCGCCCTGGAGGCCCCGCCCGCCGCGGCGCTGCCGCTTGTAGGTAGAGATCGAGATCCGTTTGATGTAGCCGGTGTGGGAGATGGTGATGACCATGTCCTCTTCGGCGATCAGATCCTCGACCGAGAAGTCGTTCTGATCCGCGAGGATCTCGGTCCGGCGGTCGTCTCCGAAGGTCTTGGCGATCTCCTGCATCTCCTCCTTCAGGATGCTCATGCGGCGGGGCTTGGAGGCCAGGATTCCCTTCAGGTCCTTGATGGTGGCCTGCACCTCCTTGAGCTCGGCCTCCAGCTTCTCGATCTCGAGCCCGGTGAGCTTGGCCAGCCGCATGTTGAGGATGGCTTCGGTCTGCTTTTCCGTCAGCTTGAACCGCTTGCGGAGCCGGGCGTCGGCATCGGGCACGTCCTTCGACTTCTTGATGATCTCGACGACTTCGTCGATGTTGTCCACCGCGATCTTCAAGCCGTGGAGTATGTGCTCCCGGGCCTCGGCCGCGTCGAGATCGAACTTGGTACGCCGAACGATCACCTCGTGACGGTGGGCGATGAATCGCTCGAGCAGGTCCTTCAGCGGCAGGACCTTCGGGGCCCCACCGACCAGGGCAAGCATGATCACCCCGAAGGTGGACTGCATGGCGGTGTGCTTGTAGAGCTGGTTCAGGACCACGTTGGGAATGCAGTCCCGCTTCAGCTCGATCACGACTCGCATGCCTTCCCGCTGCGATGATTCATCGCGTACGGCCGTGATCCCCTCGATCTTCTTTTCCATGGCCAGCTCGGCGATCGCCTTCACCAGATTTTCCTTGTTCACCTGGTAGGGGATCTCCGTGACTACGATCTGCGACTTGCCGCTCGACTCCCGCTCCTCGATCTGGGCCCGGGCCCGCATGATGATTCTGCCCCGTCCAGTCTCGTAGGCCTCCTTGATCCCCTCGCGGCCATAGATGTAGCCAGCGGTGGGAAAATCAGGACCCTTGATATGCTTGCGTAGCTCGCTGACGGTCGCTTCGGGATCGTCGATCAGGACCTCGACGGCCTTGGCGACTTCCCGCAGGTTGTGCGGCGGGATATTGGTGGCCATGCCGACCGCGATACCGCTCGACCCGTTCACCAGCAGGTTGGGGATCTTGGCCGGGAGAACAGTGGGCTCGCGAAGGCGATCGTCGAAATTGGGCTGGAAATCGGCCGTGTTCTTGTCGATATCCTCCAGCATCGCAACTGCGGCGTGAGTCAGCCTGGCCTCGGTGTACCGATAGGCCGCCGCGGGATCTCCATCCACTGTCCCGAAGTTGCCCTGACCATCAATCAGCGGGTAACGGAGCGAGAAGTCCTGAACCATGCGGACCAGCGCGTCGTAGACCGAGGTATCGCCGTGCGGGTGATACTTGCCCAGGACATCGCCAACCACGGTTGCCGATTTCTTGTATGGGCGGCCGGGCACCAAGCCCAATTCGTTCATCGCGTAGAGGATCCGGCGGTGCACCGGCTTGAGACCATCGCGCACGTCGGGCAGAGCACGTGACACGATGACACTCATCGAGTAGTTGATGAAGGACTGCTGCATCTCTTCTTCGATGAGGCGCGGCAGAATCCGTTCGCGCGAATTCGGGGCGGTCATGAGTATCCGTACTGAGGGTAAGGCGGGGCCGAGGCACTGCCGGGGACCAGCAAATATACTCGGAATGGAGACCCGAAGGCAACCCGGAGGAGGCTGCCTAACAGCCGAAATGCCAACTAGTTACGGAAGGCCAACGGTAGGAGCTCGGCTGGCCTGCACTGGGGCCGAGCCGAGCCTGAAAAACGGGTTAGTGAGAGCCCCGGACGAGGAGGACCGTGCCCAGGGTCCGGCCGATTACCCGCGGGTCCAGCGGCATGACGACCCGCCCGATCGGTTCACCCTGAGCGTCGTAGAGCTCGTACACTTCCGGCTGTCCGTTTGTTGTCCGCATAACCATTGTTGCACCCTCCAAGCTGAACTGCCTGCAGCGGCCAAGCCGCGATCACAGCGAGTAAGACGCTCGAGCCCCGCAAAGGGTTGCCTGCCTGCCCGCGCAACCCTTTCGGGGGGCGCATTGTCTAGGGTCCAGCGACCGATGACCGATACTCCGGAGCCCGGTGGACGACCGTGAACTGATCGCCCGAGTCCTGGCCGGAGAGGCCACGGCGGAGCGGGCACTCTATGACCGGCATGTGGACCGAGTGTACCGCCTGGCCTATCGCCTGGCGGGGGACACTGATCTGGCCATGGACTTCACCCAGGACACGTTCATTCGGGCCTTCGACCGGTTGGCCTCGTACCGAGGGGATGCAGCGTTTTCGACCTGGCTTACGGCAGTGGCGACTTCGGTTGCGCTTAACGGGCTGCGGAAGCTCAAGCGATTCCGGGAGCGGGAAACGGATCTCGAGCATGGCGACAATGTTGTGGCCTCAAAGCGGTCCTCCGAACCGGATCTCAAGGAACGGTTGTCCCGGGAAATTGATCGGCTGCCTCTGGGCTATAGGACAGTGTTCGTGATGCACGATGTCGAGGGTTACACCCATGAGGAAATCGGCACGGCCCTCGGAGTAGAGAGCGGAACCTCGAAAGCGCAGCTGTCCCGGGCCCGGGCGAAGCTGAGAGAAGCTCTGGCCGATTTTGCGGGGGAATGGAAACCATGACCGACGACGAGTGGGACGAGAGGCTGTCGAAGGCTGCTCGAGCCTATCACCAGCCGCCTGAGACTCCGAAAGAAGAGATCTGGGCGGGGATTCGGGCGCGGCGGAAGCGGCGTTCGATCCTTCGGCCGCCCCAGGTGGTCTGGTGGAGTGTCGGAGTGGCCGCGCTTCTGATCATCGGCATCGGCATCGGGCGACTCACCGTGAAGCCCCAGCCGGTGAACCCCACGCCGGAGCTGGCCGCCCGTGCGCCGAGCCGTCAGACCGCCGCCATGGCGGTCGCCGCCATCCAGCACCTGAGCCGGGCAGAGGCCCTGCTCACCGGCTTCCGCGCCGAGGGCAAGACTGCGGGCGCCGACGCGAACTTCTCGGCTTCAGCTCGAGACCTGCTTTCAACTACTCGGCTGTTGCTCGACTCGCCTGAGCTCACCGATCCGCAGATGCGCGGTCTCTTGGAGGACCTCGAGCTGGTGCTGGTCCAGATCACCCAGTTGAGCGCCGAGGACGGGCATGAGGAAGTGGACTTGATCACCGAAGGTTTGAAACAGCGCGGGTTGATGCCGCGGCTTCGGTCGGCGATTCCCGCCGGCTCCGCGGCTACCAGCGCACAAGGAGAAATCTGATGCGGAATGCGTATCTGTCGGCGGCGTTGCTGTTGTTTCTTGGCGGGGCAGTTGGGGGAGCGAGTTCCTCTGCCGCGGTTTCGCAGGGTCAGGCTTCCGTGGTGCCTGCTCCCTGGGCCGTGGAGGACCCCGCCGACAGCCTCTATCGCGCGGCTCGCGATGCGCTCGAACCGCAACGACTACACCCGGGCAGCGGACCTGTTCCGCAAGATCCGGGACACCTATCCCAAGTCGCAGTACACCCCCGATGCCTACTACTGGGAAGCATTCGCGCTTTACCGCCGCGGCGCGACCAGCGATCTCAACACCGCGCTGGCCTCGCTGGAGCAGCAGGAAAAGAAATATCCCAAGGCCGCCACCAGGGGAGACGCGCGTTCGCTGACGACGCGTATTCGCAGTGAGCTCGCGAAGCGGGGAGACCCCGACCAGCGATTCCGAGTGGATAGCGAGGCCAAGGCTGCCGCACAGGGTTGCCCGGACGACGAAGACGATATCCGCATCGAGGCGCTCAACGGCCTGCTGCAGATGGACGCGGACCGGGCGCATTCCGATCCTGAAGAAAGTCCTGGCCCGGCGCGACAAGTGCTCGGAGGTCCTGCGTCGCAAGGCGGTGTTCCTGGTCTCCCAGAAGCGCACCGCCGAGACCGAGTCGATCCTGCTCGACGCGGCGCGGACCGATCCGGATGATGAGGTGCGCCAGCAGGCGGTGTTCTGGCTCTCCCAGGTGGGAAGCGAGGCGGCGGTGAGCGCGCTGGATTCGATCCTCCGGACGTCCGAGACGAGGAGCTGCAGAAGAAGGCAATTTTCGCCCTGTCGCAGATGGACAGTCCCGCGGGCCGGCTCGATCATCCGCGCCTACGCCGAGCGGCCCGACGCTTCGAGCGAAGTGCGGGAGCAGGCCATCTTCTGGCTGGGCCAGCACGACTCACCCGAGAACGCGGCGTACCTCAAGTCGCTGTACAAGCAGCCTCAACAGCGAGGAACTGAAGGAGAAGGTGATCTTCTCGCTCTCCCAGATGGAGGGACAGAGCAGCGGGAAGTGGTTGATGGACCTGGCCACCGATGAGACCGAGCCGATCGAGATGCGGAAGAAGGCCCTGTTCTGGGCAGGTCAGACCGGGACCGCGACTACCGACCTGGTCGATCTCTATGGCAGGATGAAGCAACACGGAGATCAAGGAGCAGCTGATCTTTGTCTACTCCCAAAAGGGGGACAAGGCCTCGGTGGACAAGCTTCTCGACATCGCGAAGAACGAGCCGGACAAAGAGTTGAAGAAGAAGGCCATCTTCTGGCTCTCCCAATCGGACGACCCGCGCGTGGCGGATTATCTCCAGTCCATCATCGATCAATGAGAGGAGCGTGGCGTATGGCCTTGGACATCCGCGCGATCTGCCTCCTTGCGCTCGCCCCGTTGGAGCCGGTGATGGCGCAGAGCCTGGCCCAGCGAATCGCCGCGGCGCCTGATGGGAAAGTGGAGTTCAGCTTCGCTTCGCGGCCCGGCGTCTGCGGCGACGGCAAGGGCGTCATCGGAGACGGGCGACACTTCATGATGATGCATGGAAACGGCTTCTCGATGTCGGATGCCGATGATGAAGATGACGACTACATCCGTGGCTGCCCCTGCGAACCGGGCCCGGTCCGAGTCTCACTCCGGGTGCGAAGCCATGAGGTCGATGATGTGAGCACCTACGTCGGACCGCTCCCCTCGACCGCGCGGACCGGAGTCACCGACCTGGGCACCGTCGACGTGAAGTCGGCGACGAATTACCTGCTTCGCGTCGCCAGACAGGGTGACAGCGATCTCGGCCACGACGCCATCTTCCCCGCGACCCTGGCAGACAGCGTCGTCGTCTGGCCGGAGCTACTCAAGATCGCCCGGGATGAGTCAGTGGCGAGAGACACGAGACAGAGTGCGGTATTCTGGGTCAGCCAGGCGGCGGGCGATGCGGCGACACGCGGACTGGACTCGCTGGTCTCCGATGAGAAAGGAGACCGCGATATCCGGGAACATGCGGTGTTCGCTCTCTCGCAACGGCCGAAGGAGGAGGGCGTGCCGATCCTGATTCGCATTGCCAAGACCAACAAGGACCCGGAGATCAGGCGCAGGGCGTTGTTCTGGCTGGGCCAATCGGAGGATCCGCGGGCGCTTGCCTTGTTTGAGGAGATCCTGACCAAGCGCTGACGGAGGCGAACTCGAACAGCTTACCGCGGAGTACGCGGAACACACGGAAGCACGCGGAAACGTTTCATGGTTCTCAATTCCGCGGCCATTTCGCGTGGTCTGCGTGCTCCGCGTTAAGCTGTTTTCAGCTGGACCCACGAAAAAGATTACCGCGGAAGACCCGGAAACGCGCTGAAGCACGCGGAAACCTTTCATGATTATTCTCTCCGCGGCCATCCGTGTATTCCGCGTGTTCCGCGGTAAGCAGTTTGCAGCCCCTTCAGGAAGGTTTAATCGACCGAAACACCACCGTTTGCCCCGTCCACAGACCTCATGAGGTAGCTTCCGGGGCGCCCGGTTACATTTCCGCCCCATGTTTTCGCCGTCCCGCCTCCTCGCCATAGCGCTGATCACCATCGGGTGCGGCCCATCCAAGGCCAAAACGCCGATCGAAGTCTTGCCCCCAGGCATTGACCCAATCGTCTCTCCCGTCGGAGAGGCGACCGATGCAGTCTGGCTCGGCGGCGCGCGTTGGGCCATCATCGCGCCGCAGGACAAGGCCGTGAGCCTGGTGGATTTCGCCAGCCGCACGATCGGCCCGTTCGGCGGTGCGCGAGGAGCGAAGCAATACCAACAGCCCTTTGACATCTTCCGCACCGGGGATTCAGTCGCGATCGGCGACTGGCAGATGCGTCGCACCACGATCTGGTCGCTCGACGGCAAGATGATCGGCATCATTCCGGCAGTGAACAGTCTCCGGGGCGCACTCCCGCGGGCCCGGGACGGCGCCGGACGCTGGTACTTTGAGCTGCGGCCTCTTCCCGGCCTCGATGGAGCAGGCAATCGTGATTCGGCCTTCGTGGTTCGCACCGAGTCCGATTTCTCCCGAGCCGATACCGTAATCCGTCTCGCGCCGCTGGACGTAGCAGAGGTGATCTCGGAAGGTCGCCGCCGTTTTGAACGACGCCTGCTCAGTGGACAGGACCGGTGGGGTGTCTTGCCCGACGGATCGCTATGGGTCGCTCGGGTGCAACAAAACCGGGTGGACTGGGTAGGAAATGACCAAGCGGTACACCGGGGCCCGGAGTTACCAGACCAGGTATTTCCGGTGCGCGAGCCCGATCGTGAACTCTTTCTGCGCCGCTTTCCTCAGGAGCTTCGCGCGACTGCGGAGCAGATTCCCGTTCGCCGCTATCAAGCCACCCTTCGAAGCTGCTTGCACCACGCCGGCCGGCCAGGTTTGGCTGGTCAAGAGCCGGGCAGTCGGCGACTCGCTGCGCAGCAACCAGGTGGTCGGACGAGATGGCGCATCTGGTCAGCGAGGTCCGACATCATGGCCACGGCCGCGTCCTCGCAGTAAGTCAGAGCGCGGTGCTCTTGACCGAGCCGTTCGAAGGCGGGATTCGACTTTACCAAATCGCATTGCCTCAGGCGACTCCGGGTCAATGACTCACCTCATGTTCAACCGTTCCTTGTGGAGCCACCTCATGACCCGCTGGAGTCCGATTGCCGTCGTTCTGGGTGTTCCTGGTCGCTTCGTGCGGCCGGAAACCAGCCAGCCCATCGTGCTGGACAAGCCCGAGACGACGCTGTCTGCACACTTTCCAGCAGGTGAGCAACGTGGTCGAGCTTCCGGACGGACGGCTCGCCATGGCCGACGTCAAGTCGCGGAGCTTTATGTTCCTGAATCCCTCGAATGGAGAGGTGCAGGAGCATGGAGAACACGCCGACACGATCTGGCCCCCGGACTCCTTCCCCAGCCGGCACAAGATTCCAGGGTTCGTGCTGCGGATTTCCGCGACACCCTCGCCCTGGTGGATTTCGGCGCGGAGCGGACCACGCTGTGGAGCGACCCAGGGTCAACCGCTTGGCGTGATCAACCGGGTCCAGGTCGGTGGCCACAACCAGCCGCTCAACTACGATGCCGCGCTGCAACGGATACAAGGAGGACGTGCGCTCGGTGCTGGGAGGGCTGGAGCCGGGAGACGAAGTGAAGTACGACAGCCTTAATGTGCTCCGGATCCCGCGGGGAGACACCATCGCGGACACCGTAGCCCGGCTCAAGCTGCCGCCCTGGGGTGACGGCCAGTTTCGGCGAACAGAAGAAGATCGTCTCCACCATCTTCGGGGGGAGCGATCTCTTCGGCGTACTCCCCGACGGCTCGATATGGATTGCCCGCGCATCAAACAACGCCGTGGACTGGCGGGACGCTTCGGGGAAATGGAAGAAAGGGCCCTCCCGATCCTACACCCGGATCTCCGTCACCGAGGACGACAAGAAGAGTTTTCTGGAGAAAGCTCCGCTCCCAGATGAGCCAGGTCGGGGCACCGGCCGGAGTAGAGCTCTCCTACCCCTTCGCCGACTATAAGCCGCCCTTCAGCGCTGGGACCACTGGCGCAGATGGCTCTGTATGGTTGCAGCGTTCCCGCGCACTCGGCGATTCGACTTCGGTGTGGGACGTAGTGGGGCAGGACGGAAATCAGGTAAAGACGGTGCAGTTACCGCTGGGAACCGCACTCGCCGGTTTTGGAGCTGACGGGACTGTCTATCTCGTTCGCCGACTGGACGGGGGTGTTGGGCAGGTTGTGGAGAAGTACAGGGTGCAGCCGTAAAGCCGTCAGCCGTCAGCCGTCAGCCATAAAGCTCAGACCTTGGACCTTAGACCTATCGCTTAAGGCCTAAGACAGCAGGTAGTCTCACCTAATCTGCAGGCACCCCCTTCAGGCGGATCCGACTTCCGCCGATTGCGCCGCACGACCCGCCTCATACCACTTTCGCGTGATCTCCCCGGCCAGGTCTCGGTTGCCCAGGCCGAACGCGAGTCCAGCCGCCAGTGCGACCGAGCCTAGAATCAGCGTGAACGCGGAGGTGACGATCTCCTCCGCCACACCGACCTGCTGCAGCGCCATGAACAGGGCGATCAGGACCATGATCCCCTTGGTCAGCTTGGCCAGCGTGGGAACTCCCGAAACACCGCCCGCCGAGGCCAGGATGACGCCTTGGACAAACTCCCCGATGATGATGCCGAGGATGATGATGATGATTCCGGATATCAGGGTGGGAATGAAGGCGATCATCCGGCCGAACATGTCGCGGATGTTCTCCAGGCCCAGCGCCGAGCTGGCGAACAGAATCACCACCAGCATCATCAGCCAGAACACCAGCCTGCCCACGGCGTTGACCGGGTCGACCCGGCCCCGATTGACCGCCTCGGCGAAACCGCCGGCCGCGACCATCCGCTTGAACTCGAGCCGCTGCAGGGTCTTGTCGGTCCAGCGCTCGAGCTGCTTGGCAACCAAGTAACCGGTCAGCAGAATAACCAAGGCCCCGATCAGGCCCGGTAGAACATCCGCCAGCTCACTTGCGCCCAGCAGTAGCCGATCCCAGAGTTCGCTCATCCCGTCACCTCGATGACGATTTTGCCCAGTTGTTCGGCGCGCTCCAGCCGCTCGAAGGCGCGCCGGGCTTCCGCCAGGGGAACCACGGTATCCACCTCAGGCCACAGGCGTCCTCGCGCCGCCTCTTCGGTTACGGCGCGGTATTCCTCGTGGCTACCCATGGTCGAACCCAGAATGGTCCACTGATACCAGAACAGCTTGCGCACGTCGGTGACGCACATCGGACCGGTGGTGGCGCCACAGGTGACGAGGCGTCCCTGCCGGGCCAGGCAGCGGAGCGACCTCTCCCACGTCTGTTCCCCGACATTGTCCACCACGACCTCGACGCCCCGCTTCGAGGTCAGGGACCTGATCTCTTTCGGCACGTCGGTCTTCGCGTGGTTCAGGACGACGTCCGCACCGAGCTGCCGAGCGCGTTCGAGCTTCGCGTCTGAAGAGCTGGTGACGACGACCGACGCGCCGAGGAGCTTGGCGATCTTGAGCGCGGCGACAGCGACGCCTCCGCCGATTCCCCAGATCAGTACTGTCTCCCCGGGCTGGAGTGCCGCCCGGTCGACGAGCATGCGCCACGCCGTGAGCGTCGCCAGCGAAAAGGCCGCGGCTTGGGTCTATCGGCATCTCGGCAGGAACCGGCGCCAGGTTACGCTCCGGCACCACCACGAACTCGGCGATCGTGCCGTGGCCGGTGTTCTCCCAGCACGCTGTAGGTCAGGCAGAGCGGCTGTTCCCCGGCTTGACACCACTCACAGTGGCCGCAGGAGATACCCGGATTGATCATGACCCGGTCTCCCGGCGGAACCTGGTCGCACGGCGGGCCCGGTGGCCTGCTACGGTGCCTGCTCCATCGGTTCCCATGATGTGCGGGAAGCTGTAGCTTGACGCCTGGTAAACCGGCGACGACGAAGAGATCGAGACGGTTGAGCGCGGCCGCCTGAATTCGCACTCGCACGTCGTCCGGGGCGATCAAGTTCAGGATCGGGGACGTTCTGCAGGAGGAGATTGTCGAGACCGCCGGTCGCGGTCAGGGTCAGCGCTTTCAAAAGGACGGGCTCGACACCCTCTCCCCGGGGAGAAGCTGAACCGGCGTATCGGGCCGCAGTGGGCAGCGTACGCCAGAGCAGGGTCGTCTCGGTTCGATTCTTGTCCAGGGTGCGGCTGGTGGCCCACGCAATGCGGGAACCATCGGGCGCAATGGCAGATGGCGATCATCGGAGTCGTCGCTGGAGACGAGCGGTGCGGCAGACGAGCGCCGGAGCACCACGTTCATCTCCTTCTTGTCCTTCCGGTCGACCACGTAGACCAGTTCACCCGTGGGCAGGTAAGCCGGATTGTGCTCCTGCCGATCCTTGGCGCCCATGGCCACAACCGGTGAGGCGGCGCCCGCCAGGGAAAGCGTGTAGATGTCGCTTTGAGAATTCTTGGCGACGGGGAAGCCGGTGAATGCCAGCGTGTTCCCGTCGGGAGAAATGATCGGATCCTGGGCGCCGCCCGGAAGGCCAGCCAGCTCATGCAGCCCGGTACCGTTGACCTGCATCATCATGATCCGCTTGACACCGCCCCGAGTTCCGGTGAACACGATGGCCTGGCCGTCCGGACTCCAGACCGGCTGGAGGTCGGGACCGGGATCGTTGGTCAGCCGAGTCGCGTTCTGACCGTCGGCATCCGCTACGTAGATATCGTAGTTGCCGCCAGACCGGTCGGAGCTGAACGCGAGCCTCGTTCGATCGGGCGAATAGGCCGGATCGATGTTGTTGGAAGACCTATCGGCGACAATCGGGATGAAGACCGTTCGGGCGTGTTGGCCAGGGAGAAAACTCCCAGTTTGCCAAACCGGCTGGAGACAAGCAGCATGTCTCCCGACACCATGACGACGGCGGTGACCGGGTCTCCCGGGCCCGCGACCGCGGAGATCATGGCGCGACCAGGGGCTATGGCCTGCACCGTCCCGTCGGCGCCGACCCGGGCGACGCCTGGATTGTTGGAGCTCCAGGTGACCGGCGGCGGCGGCGCCCGGCTTTCGTCTGCTCGTTGAGATACGATACCGTGAGACTGGTCTTCTGGCCGGGGGAAAGCGCGACACGCGACGATCCAGGCCGAGCGTCGCCGCGACGACCTGCACGGTCCAGGTACGAGGGGCGAATCCCCGGGCCGCGAACGACAGCGTGATGGTGCCGAGCTGCTTCGAGGTCAGCAGGCCGCTCGCCCGGCTGAACGCCGCAATCGAGGTGTCGCCGAGCACCCAGTCGATCGGAACGTCGGGGATGATGGTCGAGTCTGCCGCTTCCGCCCGGACCTTGAACTCGCGGCTCGCAAGGAGGGGGACTCGCACGGTGTCCGACAGTTTCGGACTGGTGAGGAATCGAGCAATCGGGGGATAGATATTGACCGGGAGCCGGCGCTCCTGACCAAATCCTTTCACGACGATCTCGGCCTGTCCGTGTGCCACACCCTTCACCACGCCCTCGGTTGAAACCTGGGCTATGGCGAGATTGGTGGACGCCCATTGCAGGTCGCTGTTCACCAGGTGACGGCCCCGTTGCTTGGGCACGACCGTGCTCAGCGTGAACGAGTCATTGACCTGCAACACCAGCGCATTGAGCTGCACGAAGAATTCGTCGGCGGAGACGAAGACCGGCACCATCGCGGCAAGTCCATTGGGCATCATGGCCTGCACCGATCCCTCTCCCGGCACGAGCGCAGTCACGATGCCGGAAGTGTCACCCACCGCGGCGATGTCCGGACGAATCGACTTCCAGACCGCCTTGAGCCGGCCCACCATGCTGCCATCGGCCCTGACGCCGAAGGCGACCGCGCGAGCTTTTTCCCCGGGGAGAGCGTAGATCGCGGCAGGCTGAACGACTACCGAGGCAAACTCAGGCAGGGGCGCCGGGACCTTGATCGTGGCAGCCGTCGAGGACGTGGTGGGCTCGCCGCCGACTTGAACGAAGACCGCCTTGGACTTCCGGCCCGCGCTCACTATTACCTGGGCCGTTCCGGGGCCTACTGCGGTGACAGTGCCGGTTCCTTCCACGACCACCACCGCATCGTCGGTAGTATGGAAGGTCATCCGGACGACTCGCGTTGCCGTTGCTATCGAACGCCTGAACCGCGAGCCCCTGCTTCTGCCCGACCGTGAGCGACAGGGTATCGGGGCTCACATAGAGCTCGGTGACACTCTGCGCCCAGCCCCGTTGGGGGCCGGCGAAGAGAATCAGGGCTGGAATCAGGAGATGTCGAAGTGCTTTCATTGACTCGAGTTTGTCGCGCCTGCGATGTCAGAACCGCAAAGCCCAGACCATGGGGAGCGAGGGCGTAAGTGATTGCCCTCGTTGGGGATCAATCCTAATCGGATGGTCGCTGGTCTGGCAGGGAGCCGAAAACCGACACGGAAGGCGGGACTCCGCCGGCGGGCTAGTGGAACTCTCGGCGGATGCTCTCCTTGAACTCCTTCTGCCGGACCAGCTTCCCCTTTTCTGAGATCCGCCGGAGGACCCTGACGTGAAAAGCGGTCGAGTCCGACCGGATGTCGATGGTGGTTTCGAGGCGGAGGTCGCGCCCCGTCCGCCGGATTCGGTGGACTTCCACACCCAGGAAGCGGGATGCTGCTGGATTGGATTCGTTGGTCTCGTAGAACTCCTGCTCGGTATTGTCGTACCGGGTGGAGCCGATGGTCCAGGCGTAGCCGAACTTCCACTGAACCGAGTTTGTCCCTCGCAAGCGGATCGTAGGTCACCACCTGGGACGGAACTCCGGGCACCTCGATGTCCTTCACGTCGGGACGCTCCTGCCGCGGCTCCGGAGCTGGGAGACTGACCTCGCCGAGTCGTTGCCGGTGGAATGACTGGCACTTCGATGACCGATTTCGCCGTAGCGAGGTGAACCACCGAGGTCATTGGGTACGGCGTCGGCCAGATCATCGGGAACTGCGCGTTGGAAACGGAGACACGCATCCGATGACCCGGCCGGTAGGTCCACGTAGTGAAATGCAGCGGGATCGTGAGGTCGTAGGCCTCGCCGGGACGCATTCGCTCAGGGTTCTCGCTCGACCGAACCTGAGTTCCGTTGAGCAGGCCTCCCGCCACCAGAGCAACTGAGCCATCGGGGAAGATGTCTTCGAGGCGGGCGGTCCAGGTGGCCAGCGGCGCCCCGGCGGTGACTCGAAGACGGACGTTCGGCAGGCCGATGACTTCCACCGATTCGTTCAGCACCGGGCCATCCCAGATCAGGCTTCCGGCGTCGTCCCGCCGCATGTCGCCGGTCGGCTCTCCCCACCAGTCTCCGGCGGTTACACCGAAGCCGGCCAGGTAGCGCAGCGATATCGTCGCCGAGTCTCCGGAGGCACTGGCGCGATCAAGCGCGCCGAGCCGGTTGTCGGGCAGCAGGGCCAGCGTGTCCCACCGGGTACGCGCGATAGGCCAATCCTCCAGGCGCCAGGCTCCCGGTGTCATGGCCAGCTGGGGATCCGGTCGCACGCTATCGCGGACATACACCAGCAGCCGCGGCTCATCGAGCAGCGACGTCGGCTTCCCGCGAAGCCAATGATTCCACCACTCGACGACACGGGCTCGCCACTCATAGTTGGGACCGGGGTCACCATCGTCAGGCCAGGCGTGGTTCCACGGGCCGATCTCGACCTTGATCGGCGCCTTGAGCTGGTCGAGGGCGCGGATCGGCGTATCGCGGTAGCCGTCCAGCAGACCGCCGATGAAGTAGGTCGGGATCTGAATCGCCGAGTAGTTCCAGCGCAGGGCGTGCTTTCGCCACCAGGGCCCGTCCACCGAGTGCCTCAGGTAGGTGAAGATCCAGGGCTCGGCCTCGAACCGGTCGCGAAAGTAGGCGGAATCGAGCTGGTAGTCCGGAGTCCGGGGCAGCGCGTTCTCGTGATCGATCTGCAGCGCGTACCAGTCCACGTGGAGCGCACCATCGATGTAGTGAATGTCGTCGTGGTAGAGATCGTCCGAGGCGTGGAGTGCCACGATTGCCTTGAGCTCGGGAGGATGCAGCATCGCAACCTGGAGCGCGTTGAATCCGCCCCAGGAGATTCCCCACATCCCCACGTTCCCATTGGACCGGGGACTCCGCGCGATCCGCTTGATGATCTCCAGCGCATCCGCCAGCTCCTGATCCGAGTATTCCCGCTCGGGCAACCGTCCTTCGGAGCCGCCGGTCCCTCTGATGTCTACCTTCGCCATGATGAAGCCGTGGCTCGCGAAGTAGGAATACAGCGGGAAGTCCCGGGCGTAGAACGAATCATCTTTGCGGTAGGGCAGCAGCTCCAACAAGACGGGGAACGTCTCGCCGGAGTCCTTGGGCGTCGGTCTCCACCAGGTGACCGCGAGCTTGACGCCATCCGGCATGGTCATGAACTCACGGGTCACGGAGTACGAATAGATGTCCGGCGCGGGAAGCGGCGCCGAGCTGTGCCCACCGCCAAAGAGGAGCAGGGCGGCAGCAAGGAGGCCGGAACTGGTGCGGGGATTGCCGCTCAAGTCAGTGCAGGTTCGAGAGTGGAAGGCGGAGGGTGAGCCGGGAATAGTTGTCGACAGGGTCGCCTGCCGCGGGGAAACTCACAGAGAGTGGATTACGCTCGCGATGAAACACCGAGATGGTGTCAGTAGCCCCGGCCGGCCCTTCGAGGGTTACCCTGAGCGCGTCGCCGTCGAGGCGCTGATCGAGCATCCTGATTCCGCGCGATCGGTCTCCACGGGCAGGCACCCGCGCGGGAAGCGATATCTCATAGCCCGGCTCGAACGGCACAGTGATCTCCACTCGGCCGATCAGGATGGTCTTTACGGTGACCTCGACGTCTCGGGCCGTCTTCCGCGGTGCGTCACTGGGGAGAGCGGCGCTGCCATTCACTTTCACCTCGCCGGGGACGGAACCGAGCGGGAGGTGGGCCCGGAAGACGAGAGTATCCGGCTGTGAAAGGTTACCGGGGCCCAGGATGACGCTCAGCAGGCCGCGGCTCTTCCTGATCTCGATCTCATAGCGGTTGGCACCCGCCGGGACGCTATGCACCGCCAGCCGGTCCCATTCCGCGGGCAACTGAGGTGAAAACTCAATCTGCTGATGCGGGACATCGGGTCTCCAGCCAAGCAGACCCCGGACGACGACCGTGGGGATGAGCGACGTCCCGAAGAACTGTTGCGGCACCGCGGTCGTGAGCGGCTCGTACACCGTACCCGAGAATACCTCAGGGTTTTTGCCGAGTCCCGGAGTAAATCCGCTTTGCACCAGTTGAGTGAGCGCCTGGTAGCCAGCCACCGGGTTGCGGTAGCGATACTGTCCGAGCGCCGTGAGTCCCGTGTTAAAGGGCCAGACGGTACCGTTGCTGTAATCGAGGGGATCGAACAACTGACTCTGCCCGGCGAGCGAGCGGGTTCCCCAATCGGTGTTGAGCGTGGCCCGAGCCTGAGCCATCGACGCGGCGATGCCGCGATCATCCTCGGCCAGCCCGAATGTGAGTGCCACGCTAGGCCACCAGGTCAGTTCCGTCCGAGGCTGGTCCTGCTCGAGCAACGCAAAGGCGTACATGCCCGAGTCGGCGGTCCAGAACCGGCTCTGCAGTGTGGCGAGGGCCTGGTTCCTCAGGTTGAGCGCGTCAGAGACGAGCGGGGGAAGTTGGCGGCTCGGCGGCTCGGCGGCTTGGGGGCTCGGCTTTTTGGAGCCTTTTGCCGGCTTCGGGGGCGGCTCGGCCCACCCCGCCATTTCGGCCATTCGACCCAAAGCTTCGATCCAGACCGCTGTCAGGTAGATGTCTGCCTTGACGCCGGTACCGAGGCTCCCGGCATCCACCGCGCCGAGCCCAGCCTTCGTGTTGAGCATCAGCCCGGAACCCGAATCGACGATGGTGCGGCACCAGTCGAAGGCCCGTCTGATGGCCGGCCAGGCCTGACGGAGTGTCAAGGTGTCTCCCGTTGCTCGCCAGTATTCGCCCCAGGCCACGATCCACCAGGGTGTGTCTTCGGCGTGATAGAACGCGTAGGGATAATCCTCGAACCACTTGATCTGCCCCGCGCTCTGGGACACCTCATGAGGTATTCGGCCATCGGCTCGCTGGTAGCGAGGGAAGAATTCGAGGCCCTGTCGCGCGAGCGCGTGACGTCCTGACGCGAGGAGACCAAGAGAAGTCACCGCGGCGTCGCTCCCGAAGAACCAGGCGAAGCCGGGCCGGGTGCCGCGCGATTGGCTTGGTCCATATCCGGCGACCAGCCCACATCCCAGATCGGGATTGCAGGCGAGGGCCTCGTCCAGATTCAGCGCCGCCCAACGGACCGCCAGATCGAGTCTCGAGTCCGGCGATTCGGTCCACAGCGTCGAATCGAGAACCGATCGCGCATGGGCGACGCGTTCAGCATAGAACGCCGGCAGGCCGGACAGCACCCGATGGTAGATCGCGCTCACGCTGTCGCGCGGCGCCGCCGCACCGACAAAGACGATCGGAATGCCTCGCAGGTGAAGCCCCCGGTGAGCCGGAGTCTTCCCCTGCTCCGAACTCGGTTCGGACGTGCCGAGCACAATCCGCAAGCGAAGCGGTGCCTCGGACGCGCCGGGTTCGGTTTGACCCGTTGCCGAGGACGTGAACGGGCTACCCACATAGGCGTTCAGCTTGCGCTGACTCTCCGAAAGCAGGAAGGCACGGTCGGTTGTGTCCCAGTAGGCATACTGCCCTCCGACGCCCCGGGCCACGCGAGCTGCAGGTCGGGGACGAACTCCGCCTGGATCTCGAGCGGTCGCATCGCATCCACATCAAGCAGCATCACCACCGCAGGTTCATTCAGCGCGGCAAAGATTTGCTGGTGGACCGTAAAAGCGGGATGAGTATAGGTGATGATCGAGCCGGTCGGAGTGATCTCCGCGCTATGAGCAATCGCGCGCCCGAATACTAGATCATCGACCCCCGGTCCGAAAGTTGCAGATCGAAGTCGTGAAGCAACTTGAGCGGCCAGGCCCAGACCTCGAAACCTCCCTGCTCGGTACCGACCGCCATCGCGCGGCGTCCGACCGCGGCGACGTACGCCTTCGCGCGAGATGGGCCCGTGAAATTCGAGACAGCGTCGGTCCACTGTGATCGGACGAGAGGCCAGTCGAATCATACGCCGGGGCTGGGAGGCGACTGGGCCTCGATCCGCGAAGGCCATCGAGGCCTGTTGAATAACGCAAAATGCTGTGCCCAACGAGTTACCTTCATTCACCACCTCGACAGAGGACGCCCGCATCCGGACGCGGATGGACCGGCAACCCGTATTTTACAGTTCGAGAGTCACGAGTTGTTCCAACGTCTTGCAGTTACCACAGAGATGTGCATCTTATCATCGCTGAGACAAGCGGGCGCAATCCAGCCCACACACCAGCGGCGGGTGTGACGCCGCGGCAGCCTCCGGAGGAAGCGAACGATGGCCGAGCTGCACGACATGGAAATGAGCTGGTCCGACTCAGGCTGGATGGACCCTGCGCCGACCCCCATGGAATCGTCCAATCCATCGCCCACCCCGATGAAGTCCGTCGCGGCGAGGGCAAAGAAGGCAGCAGTAAAGAAGGCAGTAGCAAGGGCAGTAGTGAAGAAGGCGGTCCGTAAGGCGCGGGCCAAAAAGGCCGTGAAGCGGGCGGTGAAGAAGGCGGTCCGGACCAAGAAGAGAGCCGTAAGGCGGGCGACGCGGACGCGCCGGCGGGCAGTGAAGCGGATTCTCCGGACCAAGAAGAGAGCCGCAAGACGGATGGCCCGCACTCGCCGGCGGGCAGTGCGCCAGGCCGGCAGGAAGGTTCGGCGTGCAGTAAGGAAGACCGCCAGGAAGGCCAGGCGGGCGGTCAGAAAGCGGACTTAGTTTCCCTGGGAGGGAAGTCTCCCGAAAGCGCTCCGGTGCTCCCGGAGCGCTTTCTTTTTCCGGGCAGCACGCGCAACATGGGAGGAGCCATATCCGGGTCACCAGCAGGAGCACCCCATGATCTTCCTCGCGGCCGGTCTTGTTCTGATCGTTGGACTCTCCATCCTTGAGCGGGTGAGAGAGCGGCCATCATTCGACTGGTCCCGGAGCTTTCGCCAGACGCCCCTCTTTCCGGAGACCGATCTCCAGGTCGAAGGTCTTGCCCGATCGGGCGATGTCAGCCAGGCGATCGCCATGTTCCAGCGACTCCACAAGGTGGATCAGAAGAAGGCCCAGCGTGCGGTGAGCCTCCTGGCGAATGGCCAGCGTGAGCAGGCCGCGGCCCTGGCCAAGACAGGACCGAGTCTCCTTCCCACGCAGGCACTATCTCGGCGCAACAGCAAGCTCGGCCAGTTGGCCGAAGCGATGTCTGCGATACAGGCTGCCAAGAATGCCGCGGGGAGACGGAAAACTCGCTTCTCGACAGTTGCACTGGTCTTGGGAACCACGAGCGCCCTCCTGGCCCAGACTCCCAAACTCGGCACAATCAGTTTCCCCACCTCGGGTTCAGCGAAAGCCCAGGGCGCGTTCACTCGGGGAGTCCTGTACCTCCACAATTTCGAGTACGACGACGCGGCAAAGTCATTCCAGGAGGCCGAGCGAATCGAGCCCGGATTCGCCATGGCCTACTGGGGCGAGGCCATGACCTACAATCACCCGGTCTGGCAGCAGCAGGACCGGGACAAGGCGGTTGCGGCGCTGGCCAAGCTCGGGTCCACGCCGGACGCACGGCGGGCTAAAGCGAAGACCGAGCGGGAAGGCCGTTGGCTCGGAGCGGTGGAAGTGCTCTATGGCGAGGGCAACAAGTACCAGCGCGACACCCTGTACTCGAGGGCGATGGCACGGCTGGCAGCGGAATATCCGAAGGATGTCGAGGCGCAGGCTTTCTACGCCCTGTCCCTGCTCGGCATGAGCTACCCGGGACGGGATGTGTCGCTTTACATGAGGGCCGCGGCCATCTGCGAAGAGATCTTTCGTGACCATCCGGATCATCCTGGAGCCGCCCACTACCTGATCCACTCCTATGACGACCCGGTGCATGGACCGCTGGGCCTCCGCGCCGCACGAGCGTATTCGACCATCGCGCCTTCGGCTCCGCATGCCCAGCACATGACCAGTCACATTTTCCTGGCACTGGGTATGTGGGATGAAACGGTGGCGTCGAATGAAGTCGCGACGAAGATGACCGGCACCACGAGCGGGCACTATTCGCTCTGGCTGGTCTACGGCTACCTCCAGCAAGGCAAGTACGAGGACGCGAGGCGGGTGTTGGGTCAGATGCAGCAGGATGCGAGCAAGAATCCCACCTATGGCAAGCGGTTTCACCTTGCTTCCGGCAGAGCCGCCTACCTGGTAGAAACCCGGGAATGGGATGGCGACGTGGCCCAAATCAGCATAGACACTGCGGGCCTGAACCCGGCGCCCTTTCTGCTCGGCCTGCCCGAGGGATGGGCCGCGCTGGATCGGGGAGACACCGCCACCACCAGCAAGGTCATCAAGGCCATGGAAGCGAGGCTGGAACAGGTGCGAGGGGACACCAGCTCGGCTCTGGGCTCGATCGTGAACAACATGGAGATCATGCAGCGAGAGCTGAAAGGGATGTTGCTGGTGAAAGCAGGCAAGACCGATGACGGATTGGCGCTCCTTCGCCAGGCAGCCGCGCAGGAGGACACGGTGCCGTACGACTTCGGCCCGCCGGAGACGATCAAGCCACCAAAGGAGTTGCTCGGCGAAATGCTGCTGGCTGCGGGAAACGCGCCGGACGCGAAGGTGGCGTTCGAGCAGTCTCTGGCCCGGACTCCTCGAAGGCCCGCGAGCCTGATCGGTCTGGCCAGTGCCGCGACCAAAACGGGCGACACCGAGGAGGCCAGGACGGCGTTAAGCGAGCTGGAGCGGGTCTGGAAGGGGCCGGCGGACAAGCGGCCGAAGGTTGTCGCGACCCAATGAGCGAACCCCTCGCTGAACCGGCAAAGCGCCGCGACCCGCGCGCCAGTTTCCCACCCAACCGGCGCCCGATGTTGCACTTGGAGGACGGTGTCTATCCGGTACTCGACATTTCACTTCGGGGGCTGCGAATACGGCACTTCAATCCGGTACGCCCGAATTTCGGCGCTCGCATCGCCGGAACCTTGCAGTTTCCCGATCAACGGCCTCCTCTGCCGCTCGAGGGCATCATCATCCGGGTCCAGGCCGCGGATGTTGCCATCGTCTGCGAAGAGGGAGTCCTGCCCGCGCAGTGGGTGCTCGAGGAGGTGGCTCGCTCCGAGGCGGAAGCAGCAACCAGCTGACGGGTTTGATCAGGAGAAGAACTGAAGGTAGGCGACATACCCGGCCACTCCGGCAAGACCCAGTCCCACAACTACCAGCAGCGCCTTCGCCAGTGGCGCGGCATGCTTCCAGGCACTCCGGGCCCAGTGGAGCACGCGACGCAGCCGGACCTCCAGCCAATCCATCGCCCGGGCGACGGCGCGTGATTCGCGCGCGAGCAGTGCGCCACCGAGCGCAATAATCAGAAACCCGGGCCCCGGAGCGGGGAGCCCAACGATTCCGATCGCCACGATCAGGAGACCGACACCCACCGAGAGCACTCTGGAGAATTTCCCCCTGCGAGCTCCTTTATGGTGTTCGTATTCCTGCTGAAAACGGTGACCGGGCTCCGCCTCTTTCAGGCGGTGCCAGGCGGATTTCATGCTTTTCAAGACCATCGAGGACCAACCTGGAGGTTACTCGCCTAGCACCGGCTCCGGCGTCGTGTCAGGAAGCGGTGCGATTTCCGGATTTTGGGTAAGGATTCGGACGCAGGTATTCCAGCGCAGGATTGCCTCATCGTTTCCGGGCGGACGCAGTTTCTCAGCCTTCTCGTACCAGTCCATCGCCTCGCGGAACCACTCGTAGGCCACACTCTCGGCACCCGGTGCGCCTAGTGCCAGGTGAGCCTTGGCTCTCCGCTCGCAGATCACCCCCGCGTAGTAGGCCTTGCGGTATTCGTTATTCAGGCGGGCCAGTACTTCCCGCGCGCGTGAGACGCCGGCCGCCGGTCCCTTTTCGAACTGATCGGTCAGGCAAAGCAGGAGAAGGATCAAGGCGTCCTGATTCTCGGGCTCGATCTCGAGCACATCGAGACAGATGCTCTCCGCCGCCCACGGCTGACTCAACAGCCGATAGCGCTCGGCCTTGGCCATGGCGGCGGGACCCCGTCCCGGGAGAGTCGCTTGAGGGTGTACATGGAACCTCCTTGGCCGTCAGCCATCAGCCGTCAGACCGGCGAGCCGGAAGAATCTCACGTCTGACGTATTACGTCTCACGTCTCACGTCTCACGCTTTCCCCTAAACAATCTCACCAGCTTCACCACCGGATCATACAACTCATCGACCACTCTTTCCTTGAGCGGAATGATCGCGTTGTCGGTGATCGTGATGTTCTCGGGGCACACGTTGGTGCAACACTTGGTGATGTTGCAGTAGCCGATGCCGTGGGCACGCTTCAGCTCGGCCGCACGATTCTCGGTGTCGAGCGGATGCATCTCCAGCGCGGCGGCATACACCAGGAACCGGGGGCCGATGAACTCGTCGTGCTTGTGATGCTCCCGGAGTACGTGACACACGTCCTGGCAGAGGAAGCACTCGATGCATTTGCGGAATTCCTGAACCCGGTCGATGTCCTTCTGGTCCATCCGCCAGGTGCCGTCCGGGGCGTCGGGGGGCCGCGGAGAGAACCGCTTGATCTGCTTCTTGACCCGGTAGTTCCATGAGACGTCGGTGACCAGGTCCTTGAGGTGCGGAAAGGCCCGCATCGGCTCGATGGTGACCGGCTTGTCGAGCGGGAAGGTCGCTCATCCGGGTCATGCACATGAGCTTCGGCATCCCATTCACTTCCGCCGAGCAGGATCCGCACTTGCCGGCCTTGCAGTTCCAGCGCACCGCCAAATCGTTGGCCTGCTGGCCTGCACCTGGTGGACCGCATCGAGGACCACCATGCCCTCGGAGACTTCGGTGGGATAGTCCTGGAAACCGCCGGCGCCGTCCTGGCCCCGCCAGATGCGAAGGGTCGTGGTCGGCATCAGCCCATCTCCTTGATGACCGCTTTGAGCTCATCGGGCATGTCGCGAAGGCCCTCCCGTACGACCTGCATCTCGCCTCCCGGCCCCTTCCGCACAACGATATTGAACTTGGCAGACTCCGGATCTTTCTCCGGGAAATCCTCCCTGAAGTGCCCGCCGCGGCTCTCCTTCCGGGTCGATCGCGGAGCGGGTGATCGCCTCGGACACGGTGAGCAGATTCTCCAGGTCCAGCGCCGTATGCCAGCCCGGATTGTACTCCCGATTTCCGGCTGCCCCAACCTGAGCGGCCCGCGGCTTGAGGCGCTCCAGGCCTTCCCGGGCCTGCAGCATGTCCTTTTCATTGCGCACGATTCCGACCAGGTCCTGCATCATGTCCTGCAACTCATGCTGCACCTGATAAGGGGATTCGTGCGCTGCGCCGTCCCGTTCGAACGGTGCCACGGCGCGTCTGGGCCGCCTCATCCACCTGCCCCGGGTCGACGTTCGCCTCACCGAATGGGACCGGGCGAACTGCCGCGGCGTGCTCGCCGGCCCGCTTGCCGAACACCAGCAGGTCCGACAGGGAGTTGCCGCCCAGCCGGTTGGCGCCGTGCAGTCCGGCCGCACACTCCCCCGCGGCGAAGAGTCCCGGCACCGTGGACATCTGGCTGTCCGGATCCACCCGGATGCCGCCCATCACGTAGTGCGTGGTGGGCCCGACCTCCATCGGCGTCGTCGTGATGTCGATCCCCGCCAGCTGCATGAACTGGTGGTACATGCTGGGCAATTTCTTCTTGATGTGCTCGGCGGCGTTGGGGAGCTTCTCCTTGATCCACGAGATGTCGAGGTAGACGCCGCCGTGGGGACTGCCCCGCCCCTCCCGCACCTCCCGCATGATGCAGCGGGCCACGTGGTCGCGGGTGAGCAGCTCGGGCGGCCGCCGGGCGTTCCGGTCTCCCTGGGTGTAGCGCCAGCCCTCCTCCTCGTTGTCGGCCGTCTGGCTGCGATAGTTCTCCGGGATGTCGTCGAACATGAAGCGGCGGCCATCCTTGTTGCGCAGGACGCCGCCTTCGCCCCGGACTCCTTCGGTGACCAGAATGCCCCGCACGCTGGGCGGCCAGACCATGCCCGTCGGGTGGAACTGCACGAATTCCATGTCCTGCAGGTCGGCGCCGGCGTGATAGGCCAGCGAGTGGCCGTCGCCGGTGTACTCCCAGCTGTTGCTGGTGATCTTGTAAGCCCGTCCGATGCCGCCGGTCGCGAGCACGATCGCCTTGGCGCGGAACAGCCGGAAACGGCCCGCGCTCCCGATCGTAGCCGAAGGCGCCGGCGATCCGCTCGCCATCCTTGAGCAGAGTCAGGATGGTGCACTCCATGTGCACATCGATGCCCTGATGGATGCCGTGATCCTGGAGGGTCCGGATCATCTCGAGGCCGGTACGGTCTCCCACGTGCGCCAGCCGGGGATACTTGTGGCCGCCGAAATTCCGCTGGAGGATGCGGCCATCCGGGGTGCGGTCGAACAGCGCGCCCCACGCCTCCAGCTCCTTCACCCGGGCCGGCGCCTCCTTCGCATGCAGCTCGGCCATGCGCCAGTTGTTGAGATACTGGCCGCCGCGCATGGTGTCGGAGAAGTGGACTTTCCAGTTGTCCCGGTCATCCACGTTCGCCATTGCCGCGGCGACTCCGCCCTCCGCCATCACGGTGTGGGCCTTGCCCAGGAGCGACTTGCAGACCATGCCGACCTTGACACCCGCCGCCGCGGCTTCGATCGCCGCGCGGAGGCCGGCCCCTCCGGCACCGATCACCAGGACATCGTGGTCGAAGGCCTGGTGCTCCATCAGAAGATCCTCCAGTCGGTCCAGATCCCCATCGAGCAGAGCCGGACGTAGATGTCGCTGAAGGCGACCGTGAAGAGACTCATCCAGGCCCAGAGCATGTGGCGGCGGTTGAGGCAGCTGGAGCAATCGTAGGCAGTCTGCCGCAACGTGCGGATCCTCGAGGTCGAAAGCCGGTCCATCATGCCACCGACCACATGGCGCATCGAATGGCAGCCGAAGGTGTAGCCGCTCAGCATGACGAGATTGATCGCGAGGACCAGGGTGCCGACTCCGACTCCAAACTCCACCGCGCCGGTCTGCTGGTTGATCCACCAGAGCGCCTTGTACACGTCGGCCGCGAGGAAGCCGAGGACGATTACGGCGAGAACCAGGAAGTAGCGGTGGATGTTCTGCAGGATCAGCGGGAACGAGTGTTCGCCGATATAGCTGGAGCGTGGCTCGCCCACGGAACATGCTGGAGGATCGGCCCAGAACGCCTTGTAATAGGCGCCGCGATAGTAGTAGCAGGTGAAGCGGAAACCTCCCGGCGCCCAGAGGATCAGGAAAGCCGGCGAGAACGGCAGCCATCCAGGCCACCATGTGGGCGGCGGGCCGAACAGCGCATGGGGTGAGACGCCGAACAGTTCCGGCGAGTAGAGCGGAGAAAGGTAGGGTCCGTAGTTGTAATGGGCGTTTTGCAGCGCGGCCCAGGTGGTGTAGACCACAAAGGCCGTGAGTATGGTGAAGACGACGACTGGTTGCACCCACCAGGCATCGCTGCGGGAGGTCTTGAGGAAGCCGGATTGCACAACGGGGAGCTGCGATTGGGCCATAGCAGAGGCTCCGTCCCGGTGCCGGGACGCTGGCTCGGAGGATCAGTGTGGTTCCGCGGGAGTCCGGGCAAGAAGAATACGGAGAACCTGAACCTCATGCCAGAGGGTGATTTAGCTCGCAATCCGGGTGCTGACGGCGGCCAATCTCCCTTTGTGCTAGACTGTCACCTATCGGATCATGCCCAGCTTGACCAGTGAGAAATCATGGAAGTCACAAGTGCCGAGTCGTTTCTGGCCTATTACGAACGAATCCGGGAACGCACCCTCCGGGTCGCCAACTGTATCCCGCGTGACCGGCTCGAGTGGCGCCATCAGGAAGACGCCTTCTCTTTCGGCGATCTCCTGCGCCACCTGGCCGGGACCGAGCGATTCATGTTCGTCGAGAATGCCCTGCTCCGCCCGACCCGCTACCCCGGTCACAGCCGCGATTTGGCTGATGGGTACGACGAAGTCTTCGCCTATCTGAACCGGTTGCACACGGAATCGGTGGGGATGCTTCGAGGACTCTCACCCAGCGACCTTCAGCGGAAGTGCCAGACGCCGGACGGAGCCCCGATCACGGTGTGGAAGTGGCTTCGCGCGATGGTCGAGCACGAGATCCACCATCGCGGCCAGATCTACGTCTTTCTCTCCATGCTCGGCATTCACGGTCCTCCGCTATACGGGCTCACCGCGGAGGAGGTACGGGCCCGGAGCCTGCCGTAAGCTGTGCCTGTCCTTCGGGGAGCGGCGTCTGAGAGGTTACTCCCGCTCCTCGTTGGACCCTCGTCGGAGCTTGCACCATGAACAGGATCAACATCCGGAGTTTCCGATTGCCACTCGGCCTGGGCTGCGCCGTGCTGCTCGTCAGTCTCTCTCCCGCCGCGCTGTCCCGCAGCTACCCGCCTAATACCGTCACGGAAAAGAAGACCGCGATCTTCGCCGGCGGGTGCTACTGGGGCGTCGAAGCAATCTACGACCACGTGAAGGGCGTCAAGTCGGCTGTCTCCGGTTTTGCCGTCGGTGGAGACCCGCCTCCTTCGGTTCAGCTACGGCCGGGTCACACCGGGTACGCCGAATCGGTCCGCGTAACCTATGACCCGTCGCAAATCAGCTATGACCAGTTGCTCGAGCTTTTCTTTACAGTGGTTCATGACCCCACTCAGCTGGACCGCCAGGGGCCGGACGTGGGACCGCAATACCGGTCAACGATTTTCTATCAGGATGAAGACCAGCATCAGAAGGCCGTCGCCTATCTCGCCCACCTGGATTCGGCCAAGACGTTCCCCCGCCCGATCGTGACCGAAGTGGTGCCGCTCAAGAGCTTCAAGGAAGCACCGGCCGACCAGCAGGATTATTCCGAGCATCACCCTCAAGAGCCTTACATCAAGATCAACGACGCGCCCAAGGTGGAGCAGCTGCGTCGTGACTATCCTGCGTTGTATCAGTAGGTCGAGTCGGACAAGGCGGACGAGTCGGACAAGGCGGACGAGACGGACAATAGGCGGACGAGACGGACAGGTTGACCGCCCCGACCGCCCTGTCCGACCCGACCGCCCTGTTCGTCCCGTTCACAACGTCTTCAGATACTCCACCAATTGCCGCTGTTGATCGGCGTTCAGTCCCAGATTGCGAACCCGATTGTAGTGCGCCACGACGTCGGCCAGGGTCGCAGCACTGCCGTCGTGGAAGTAGGGGGAGTGGTGCACTAACCCCCGGAGCGGCGTAGTGCGATAGGCATTGCTCGTCGCTCTCGCGGCATACGCGGGATCCATCCCCGTCTCCGACGGCGCGTGGAGGATCCCACTGTTGTTGTCGGTGCCATTGCCACCGAGATGACAACTCGCACAAGACCGGTTGAAAATGGCCTTGCCCCGGTCCGCCATGGCCGCGTTGAAGCTGCCGGCTGCCACCGAGGGGACGGGAAGGCTGTGCTGATACTCGCGCAACGCGGGCAGCTTGGAGGTGACCAGATCAGGCTGTTGGATAATCGAGATGCCCAGGCGTGGGTCAATGAAAGTCCCGTGACCATGCATCTGGGTCACCGCCACATAGGCATTCCAGTACGAAATCGGCCCTTCCGCGGTGTAGGTTTCGTTCTTGACATTGGCCAGGCCATACGCGGGCGGGATGACCAGCGGGGTGTTCAGGCCGTCGATGTTGAAACGCGGATCATATTTTCCGGGACCCCACGACAGGAACACCGCCTTCTGCGCGGGAGTCACCGCGGGTGACAGCGCGACAATGGCGCCCACATTCAGGTCGCCGTTGGGCCAACCATCGAGCCGGCGGCCGATGCCGGGCGCCACCGAGTTGTCCACCGTCGAATGACAGAAGGCACAGGTGATGCCGAGTTTGGTGATGTGATTCTGCTCGTCAACAGTGGCCTGGATGCCCACGACCGAATTCAGTTTCAGCAACGCCACGGTCGTGGCGGGACTCGTGAGATCGACTCGCTTGAGAATTCCCTCGGGCAGCACCGATGCGTCCACCTTGAGGCCGACGCTCAGCGCGGTGATCGGATCCACGGCCTGTTCTACGATCTTGTTGAGACCAAGTGTGTCGGTCCAGAATTGTTCGTCGCCGTAGGTGTCGAAGCGAAAGATCTGGCGGCCGTTACGGGATCCCTCGCCGGATTGACCGGCGACAGTGGCTGGGGGATTGGAATCAGTAGCTGCGGGGGAGTTGGTCTCACAGCCGGCGAACGTGATGCCGGTTCCCAGTAGGAGAGCCCATGCGATGCTATGATTGGTCATCAACCCTGCAGGCGATTGAGCTGCCTTTGTCATGCGTGAACCTCGCATTTCCTTGCGGTGGGTAGGTCCGGTGCCGTTTTCTAAGTCGTTGGCTTACAGCACCTTCCAACGCTGTTGGTGACTAAAGTAAGATATATCATATAAAATTGCAATATCTTTACTCACGTGGCTACACCTGACCGGGAGGAAGGTTGGCCAAACTCAAGCTGCAGAGGCGTTTGACCCATGGTACCTCGGGGCAGATCATCGAACTGCTGCGCCGGAGCGCCATGACCATCGATGAACTGGCTGAGGAAATTGGGGTGACCCGCACCGCAATCCGGGCCCACCTCGCGACCCTGCAGCAGGATGGCGCGGTCGAGCAACGGGGCACTCAAAAGGGCGTGAGCAAACCCGCTCGGACCTACGGAGTGACCACCGAGGCCGAGCTCCTCCTGTCCAAGGCTTACGTTCCCATCCTCACTCAGCTGCTACACGTGCTGTCGAAGCGAATGCCCAGCCAGGAGTTCGATGCAATTTTGCGGGAGGTGGGGCGAGGCCTGATGGCAGGACAAGTAACCCGACAAGGGACATTGCGGGAACGGACGATTGCGGCGAGCGACTTCCTCAACGACCTCGGTGGAACGACCGAGGTCGCCGAGGAAAGGGGTCAATTGGTGATTCGCGGGCACGGTTGCCCAATCGCCGCGGCAACGGCCACACATCCTGAGGCCTGCAGTGCGCTCGAGAGCCTGTTGAGCGAGTTCGTCGGTAAGCCCGTCACCAAATGTTGTGAGGAATACCAGCGACAACGCTGTTGCTTCCTCGTGCCGAACGGCGGCGCCGCCTGACCGATTCCTGGTGACCGGAGCAATGCGGGGCTACGGTGTCAGGTCCACCAGTTCGCTTCTTTCGTGGGTGGCCGTCTCCAGTACCACACCAACGTTGGGGCAGTAGGTCTTGTGCTCCATTCCGCTCTCCAGCGCATTCCAGTCGTCGGTGACGATGCAACCGGTGAAGCTCCCGAATGGGACGGTAACGCTCTGGTCGAGCTTCATCACTCTGCCCCAATCCTCCGCCACCCCTTTCAGGTACTCCTGCCGGTAGCCGATTCCCACCTGTGACGCGGGGTCGGCAGGCATGAGGATTCCAGGGAGAGCACCGTCTTTGCCCCATTCCCACGAGCCTTGAGTGCTGGTCACGGTGCCGTGGTCGAGTTCTTTGCTGTCCTCGCCGAGGTACCAGACCGCCCCTGTTCCATCCTGCGCATACCAGTCATAGGTGTCTTCGGTCAGCTCGCCGTTTACAAACACCTGGTCGTGCACCTCCCGCGAATCCACGCCATTCACCACACGGGTCGCGGCCGTCACTTCCACCCTGTTGGTCTCTCCACTGACACTCTCGTATTGCCAGACTGTCCCAGGTACAAGGGGAAAGAGGGGATTATCCACCGTTGGGGACAGATCGTTGGGGATGGTGGGATTGTATTGAGGCTCGGTGGACGAGCTGCTACAGGACGCAGCGGCCGCCAGCAGTATGGCGACCGAGGCGCCGATCGCAGCCAAATGCCTGGTCATGTCTCCTCCGTTATTGAATCGTGGCCGGCGATAGATGCCGCTAGGGCTTCCGGCCCGTCAAAGGCAGCAGGTAGGGACCTGTGCCAGCACCGGTATCGGCAATGGTGATGCTCTGGCCCTGCTTCAGGAAAATCCGCTCACCTTCCACGAGTACCTCAACCCTGGGCGCCGTGAGCGGTATTTCGATGTCATAGGTAGACGCCGCTCCTGCGTTGCCGATCACCAGCCGGGAGGCCTGAGAGGTGAATGTGGCGGAACCGGCCGGGGCCCGGACCACCACCTCGGATCCCGTGCTGAGAGTAATCCGGGCTCGTCCCTCCGGCTGAGACTCTTCAAAGAGGATGACAAGACTCTCCCCCGGGATCACGGCAATGCCTGCGACACTTCCGGGAGTCGGCGCGGATGCGGATGCGGATGCGGATTCATTCGAAGGCGGCTTGACCTCTTCCCGGCTGATCCAGCGAGTGGCCGCGGCCAGCCAGCCCCGAAGCGGAGACCCCGGTGCCGCGTACAGAATGCCGGCGGAGCCAATCACGAGAAGGATGCCCGCCGCCCATCTCTCCCACCCGCCGCGGCGGACGCGCGCCTGAGCGGCCAGCCAGCGCGCGTCAACCGTCGGAGGCTCGTGGTCGGCCTGGGTCAGCAGGCTCCTGATCTCGGCGGCCTCTCTCTCCGCCAGCGCCAGGCGCTCCCGGCATTCCACGCACTCCGCCACGTGGACTCGCGCCTGACGATCGTCGGTCGTGAGCTTTTCACCATCCAAGAGTCGTTCGACCTGTTCGACGTCGAGATGGTTCATGGCTCCTCCTCATACGCTACGCGAAACAGCTGGCGCGCCCGGGCCAGGAGAGTACCGATACTCGCTTCATTCAGATCGAGCGCGTCCGCCATGTCGCGATAGCTGTAGCCCTCGGCCTGGAGCAGGAGAAGTTCCCGCTCCCGCTCAGGCATCCCGTCAATCACCGTCCGCACCCGCGCTTGCGATTCACTTCCGATGACCGACTGTTCGGGAGACGGCGGCGGATCGGAGTACACTCTCTCACCCCGCTGCGCGGTCAGCAGGAGGCGACGCCGGGCTCCGGTAGATCGGGTATTACGAAACAGGTTCATGGCGACGCTGATGAGCCACGCCTCGGGACGATCGGGCATTGCCTGCCGTTCATAGAGCTTGATGAACGCCTCCTGGGCGATGTCAGCAGCCAGGTCCGGTTCACCCGACAGGCGGTCGAAATAGCGAAACAACCGGGTGAAGTGGGTGTCGAAGAGGGCCACGTACCGGTCGTGGAAATCCGCTCGAGTTCCCGTAGGCGCCTCAGCCCGGGAAGAATCGGCCGGCATCCCGGCGCCCAGCGCTACCAAGATTTGACCATGCATGGTTCCAGCTAGAGGAACCGAACTGCGAGGGATTTGTGACATGGGGCGACCGGCGGGCGGTCAGAAACGCCAGTCGAGTCCGAGTACGAGAGGAGAACGGGGCCGCATTTCGACCGCAACCGGCCGCCCGGTGGCGGGGTCCCGCGCATAGGTGAGCACGTTGGTCCGCCCGAAGAGATTGGTAAAGGTGCCGAAGACGGCCATCTCCACCTGGCGGCCTCCCATCATGAATGACCAGCGCTGCCGAGCGCTGAAATCCGCCCGGAAGTAGGCCGGAAGCTTGACTGCTCCGAGCGATTCCCCGCCGTAGTAGGGACTCCCGGCGAATTCGCAGCCACGATCGGTGAGATTGCAGGCTTCCCATTCGAACCCGCTCGCGATGGTCGTGGTGCGCCGCCCGAAAAGCGCGGTGCCGCCGACCCGGAGCGAGAGGCTGTGAGTCGGGAGGAACGTGACTCCGCCTTGCAGTTGGTGAGTCGCTGCGAGATCGGGGATGTAGCTCGAGCCGTTGTAGCCGAGACGCACTCGCTGCAACGCATAGCTGGCGACGACTCCGAACCGCGACGAGGTGACCGCCGCATCGACCGAGAGGCCTTCCGATGCACCCGATCCTACGGTGAAGCTCCCGGTCGTGAAGGGCTCTCCGTCGCTCGGGGCAACCAGCAGCAATCCCGTTTCCCTCCTCGCGTACGCCTGAGCGCCGAGTGTGACTCCGGGTGCGGGGCGATAGTCCAGCGCCAGGACGCCCTGATCGCTCTCCGCCACCGGGACGCCGTGGGTCCCCGCGCCCACATACAAATCAGCCGGGAAGATGTTGCCGACGACCGACTCGGCGTTGCGCAGCGACTGGGCAAACTGGTGCGCGCGAATGTAACTGCCGGTGAGAGTGAGACGGGAGACAGGAGACCAGCGAACTTCGGCCCGGGGTCCCAGCCGGGGGCCGCTCGTAGAAGCGGCCAGCGAGGCTCCGACCTTGAGCATTGCCCGCGACCCGAAGCCAACCTGCTCTTCTCCGAAGAGGGTGACGACCGGCGTCGTTGCGCTGGGACTATAGATCGGCTGATCCGAATCCGATTGGAGCTGATAGGAAGTTCGGCTCTGCTCCACCCGCAGGCCGACCAGGCTCGTCCCTCCCACTCTCGGCTTCTCCACCTCTGCAAGAAAGCCGAGATCGCGACGGTGATTGCTCAACTCGACCGGCCCAATTTGGGCATTCCATGCAGAACCGGCCGAGCCCTCGGCGCTCCAGGCCTGGAGCCTGAGATTGGTTTGGGAAAATGGCCGTTGCCATTCGGCGCCGAAGGAGCGGCTCTTCCAGCGAAACAGATTGCGGCCTACATGCGGCTGGCTCGCCGAGGCGGCGGCGTCGATCGCGTTCTGGTTCGAGTAGCCGAGGAGACGGAGCCTCCCGCCGAGCGCCGGCATCTGCAGCTTGGCGAGCCAATCGTGGGTACTGGCGCCCAGATAGGTGGGGTCGTTCGGTGCTACCAGCGTGGGGAGTCCGGATCGCACACTCAGCAGGAAGCCAATCCCCGTCTTGCCAAGGGGACCGTCGACCGTGACACGCGCCTGGGTAGTCGTCGTGCTTCCCCGGGTTTCGAGTCGGGAACCGGGAGACCGGGTCCACCCGGAGACCGTCCCGGAAAGAGCCGCGGGATAATCGGGTGACGGACTGGCTCCTTCCAGGCTCAACTGCGAAAGCGCGTCGGGGTTCCACGCGCTGAACAGCCCCGCCGCATGGTAGGGATTGAAGACCGGAACACCGTCGAGCATGTAGGCGGTCTGATCCGACGGGCTCCCCCGCACATGAATTCCGTCGGGCGACTCCGGTTCGATGCTCACCTGGCCACCGCCCAGTGCCTGGAAGGCATCGGGTTCCGCCAGGAGCGGACTGGTCCACATGGCCGCCGCAGAGACAGCAGGATCGGGGGAATCGCCGGTTTCGCCGGGGCGTCCGCCGCCGGTGGCGACGGGGACCTGGACCTCGATGACCGGAAGCCGGACCGGCTCCGGATCGAGGGAGATGTTGACTTCCAACTCCCCCTCCGAGGGGACAAACACCTGGAGGGTGCGCGGGGTGTACCCCATGAAGCGGATGAGGAGGTGTTGCGGACCGGAGGGAACATCGGAGAGCAGGTATCGCCCGTCGCCCGCGGTGATCGTGTCGCGGTCGAGGTCGGTCAGGACGACGACGGCTCCGGCAAGCGGCACGCCGGTCTCGCCATCACGCACAACTCCCACAACCGAGGGGGGCCCGGCTTGTACCGCCGACAAGATCTGGATTGCTGCGAGAAGCGGAAGCGACATTTGCGGTGCCCCGCAGGCTTCTTCTGACCACCCTGGAACCGCTTACATGGTTGGACGTTTCACCGCGCTAAACCGCGCACTTTCCAGGCCGGCTCCGTCAACCGAGGCCAGGTCCGCGATCGCCAGCTCGTCGGTATTGCCCGAGAGGCCGTCACTGCTAAACTGCGCCGAAGCCGGCCCCAGCACCAGATGGAAGGTCGCGCCGCGGACCGTGCTGTTGTCGGCCCACAACCGGCCGCCATGCGCCGTCACGATAGACCGACAGATGGCCAGGCCGAGTCCGAGGCCGGTCTCCTTGGAAGTGAAGAAGGGACTGAAGACCTTTTCGAGTTTCTCGTCCGGAATGCCGACGCCCTGATCGATGACGGACAGCTTGACGGAATCCTGACCCACCTCGGCGGTGACGATTCCGAGCTGCCGCTCCTCGCGCGGTTCGTAGCTCATCGCATCGCAGGCGTTGACGATAAGGTTCAGGAGGACCTGCTGCATTTGCACCCGATCGGCGAGCACCAGCGGCAACGAGGGCTCCAGCCGGGTGCGGATGTTCACGCTCCGCTGCATGAGCTCGCTGTGCATCAACTGGAGAACTTCGGTGACGACCTCATTGAGGTCACAGGGCCGGGGATCCAGCTCGCCTTTCTTGAGCAGGGTCCTCAGGCGATGAATGACCTGTCCAGCCCGCTGATCGTCGTGAACGATGTCCTTGAGAATGTCGCCGATTTCCGCCGGGGGATTCGGCTCGCGAGCCAGAAGTCGCTGCGCCGCCTGGGCATTGGCCAGGATCGCCGCGAGCGGCTGACTGACCTCGTGGGCCAGGGCTCCCGATAGCTCGCCCAGAGACGCGACCCGGCTCAGATGAGCAAGCTCGCGCCGCTGCTCCTGGGCCTCGTGCTCCGCGCGCTTTCGTTCGGTCACGTCGCGGATGATGATGATGAAACAGGGCTCACCCGCCATCTCGACGGTCTCCGCGACCATGACGGCGCGCCGGCGGCTGCCCTCGCGGGTGCGCATGCCCAGCTCGAATTCCGGAGCCGGCCCCCGAATCTCCAGCCGGCGGTCCCATGCCTCGCGGTCCTCGACGCTGCCGAACAAGTCCAGCTCCGCCATGGTCTGGCCGATAGCTTCCTGACGGCTGAATCCGAACATGGCCTCCCAGCGCTCGTTGACCTCGATGAGGCGGGAGTCCGCCTGGCCAACGATCGACATGGGATCGGGGCTCGAATGAAAGGCCCGGCCGAAGCGTTCTTCCGAGCTTCGGAGCGCCTTCTCGATCGCGACCCGCTCGTCAATTTCCTGTTGCAGAGCGACGACAGCGGACGAAAGCTCGACTGTCCGCTCGGCCACTCTCCGTTCGAGGTCGGAGCGGGCGTCTCGCAATGCCTGCTCCACCACTTTCTGGTCTTCGATATCGGTACAGGTGCCGTACCACCGGATCACCGCGCCTTCCTCATTCAGCACCGGGCGGGCACGGGCCAGGTGCCAGCGATACTTGCCGGTCGCCCGCACCCTGATCCGGTGTTCGACCTCCAGCGGTTCCCCCGTTCGCATTGCCTCGGCCACCGCTCGGATGCACCCATCCCGGTCATCCGGGTGGGTCATTGGGAGCCAGCTCTCCTCGGCGATTTCGCCCTGCGGGACCCCCGTCAGCTCGGTCCATCGGCGGTTGAAGTATTCGAATTGACCGTCGGGCCGCACCGACCAGACGATCTGCGGCATTGCATCGGCCAGCTCCCTCAGCCGGGCCTCGCTCTCGCGCAGGTTGCGCTCCTCGCGGCGCAGCTCCTCATTGCTCTTTCGCTCGGTGATGTCCACGTTGACGCCGAGCATGTGCTCCGGCCGCCCGATTCCGTCGTAAATCGCCTTCCCTTTCGACAGCACCCAGCTGGTGCCGGAGTCATGCCGCTTGATCCGAAACTCGCACTCGTAGGGGGTCCGTTGCTCGATCGCACCCTGAATCGCCTGGGATAGTGTGGCCCGATCGGTCGGGCACACCAGCCCGAGGAACTGGTTGAAGGAGAGCTCCTGCTGAATCGGAGACAAGCCGAAGATCTGGCTGGACTTATCCGAGAGAAATACCGATCCGCGGAGAATGTCCCATTCCCAGGTTCCGACTTGAGCCGCTTCCAGGCCCAGGTTGAGGCGCTCCCGATAATCCCGGGCGTCACGCTCGCCCACCACCCGCTCCCGCATGATCGCGGCGAGAGAGAGCGAAAGCACCGCGACGACGATCAGGAACAGCTGGACCGCGAGGGCATTCTCAGCCGGCGAATTGGCTGCGAAGGGGCCGTGGCCCTCAACCGCGCCCCAGATGGCCAGGGAGGACACGAGGAGCAGGGCCGCGCTTATACCCCGCGGCCCGAACCGCAGCGCCGCCCAGAGCAGGAAGGGCAACGGCGCGTACAGCATGGCGGGAGCGGGGTTCGGGTCGGCCAGGGTATCGGCAAAAACGGAGAACCCCACGGCGAGGAGACCGACAGCAAGCACTCCCGCCTCGAGGTAGCGACGAGCCGGCTCCCTCCGGAGCGGGGCCAGACCGTCCCGCATCCAGGTGACGATGACTGGAACCAGAGTGAGTGAAGCGAGCGAATTGGAGAAGAAGCGGGTCCGAACCACGTCCCAGTAGCCGGCGTTGCCCCAGTGGTTGAAGACAACCAAGCCGGCATCGAGAAATGATGAGAGCAGTGTCGCGAGGGTCGCCGCACCGAGAACGAAGACGCTGACGTCCCGGAACTTGTCGAACCGCAGCGGCTCTCTGACGAAATACCGGACACATGCCGCCCCCATCAGCGCCTCGGCACAATTGCTTACGAACCAGGACAGCACCATCGACATCGGGATGCCGGACTGCAGCTCGACGGCAAGGTGGGCAGGAAAGGCGGCAAGCAGCAGCACCCACCAATACCGGTAGGGAGCGAGCAACAGACCGGCGAGCAGCAGCGAATTGGGAGGCCAGAGGGTGGAGACGGGAATCGGATGCAGCGTGAGCAGGAAGCCGAGTCTGCGCGCCTACGTAGTAGGCGACGCCCATGAGGAGCGCAGCACGGAGTGGGGAGAAGCCGTCGTTGCTGTCGGTTTTCACGCCCCTCCACCAAGTTGGGATTACAAGGAGAAGCCTCCTTGGCAAATATGGACAGGGCTCTGCCCCCTCGCCAGCTACGGCACGCGAGGCCAGAATGACCCGGCCACCAGGGGCTGGACGGAGAGGCGCGAGGGCATGATTTCATTCGTCGTCCCGGCGTACAACGAGGAGGAGCTGCTGGGCGCCACCCTCGACGCCATTCATACCGCGGCCGTCGCGACGGGCCAGGATTACGAGATCGTCGTGGCGGACGACGCCTCGTCCGACCGAACCGCCCTGGTGGCCCGCGCGCATGGTGCCCGGGTGGTTTCCGCCTCCCACCGGCAGATCGCGGCGACCCGGAACGCGGGGGCCCGGGAGGCGAGAGGTGATCTGCTCATCTTCGTAGACGCCGACACCATCGTGAATCCCGGCGTCGTGCGCGCGGCGTTCGAGAGCGTCAGGGCGGGCGCCATAGGCGGAGGGGCGGGAGTGCGGTTCCAGGGCCGGCTTCCCTGGTACGTCAGGGTGCTCGAACCGCTCGCCGTCTGGAGCTTCCGGAAAGCTCGCCTCGCGGCGGGCTGTTTCCTCTATGCTACGCGCAAGGCGTTCGACGCAGCCGGCGGCTTCGACCAGGCGCTCTACGGCGCCGAGGAGATCACCTTGAGCAGAGCGCTCAAGCGCGAAGGGACGTTTGTCGTCCTGAAAGAATCGGTCGAGACGTCGGGGAGGAAGTTTCGGGCGTACTCCGGATGGGAGATCCTGAAAGTGATGACCCGGCTCGCCCTGTTGGGCGGCCGTGGGGTGCGGTCCCGGGGCGACATGGCCTTCTGGTACGAGACGAGGCGGAAGGATCCGGACGCGTGACTGGCGGCACTGGCCGGCCTCCTGGGAGTGGGGAGAGCGACCCTGCTGCAGCATCGCTTCACGACCTGACCCTAAGGGCAGTCTTGCGCAAGCGCGCCAAGGCAGGCATCCTCGTTGAGGAGGAGGCGCCTATGGCGCTAGCAGAAGCACTTACCACGACGATTCCCACCGCTCCGGGTCGCAAACCCAGGGACGATGAACTCGATCTGTTCGGGCTCACCCACCCGGGCAAGGTTCGTAGAGAGAATCAGGATCATTTCCTGCTCGGGACGGTCAATCCGCAGGTCGTCATTCACGGCACCAGTCTCCCCGAACCCGATAATCTGCCTCTCCGCGGTGAGCGCCTCGCAACGGTCATGCTGGTTGCCGATGGAGTAGGAAGCGGGAGCGGCGGCGGTGAAGCGAGCCGGCTCGCGACCGAAAGCATCACTCGCTATGTCTCCTCCACCCTTCGCTGCTATCACTCGGCCGGCTCTTCCGCTGAAGAAGAATTCTTCGACGCCCTGCGGCAGGCGGCGTTGGAGGCGCACAGCACGGTTCGAACCGAAGCGGCGGGACGTCCCGATGGGCCGCGGATGGCGACGACGCTCACGCTGGGGATCGCGGTCTGGCCCTGGCTCTACGTGGTTCAAGTCGGCGACAGCCGCTGCTACGTCCACAAGGATGGAGTGCTTCGGCGCACCACCAGGGATCAGACCATGGCCCAGGACCTGGTGGACCGCGGCGCCCTTCCCCCGGATCGGCTGGCCGCCTCCCCGTTCAGTCACGTACTGGTGAGCGCGATCGGCGGCGAAGAGGCCAAGCCCGAAGTGACCAGAGTGGATATCAGGAAGCGGGGCTGTGTGGTGCTGTTGTGCTCGGATGGTCTCACCAAACACGTTTCCGATGAGGAGATCTGCGCCAGGATCGACGCGATGGAATCGTCCGAGCAGTTGTGCCGCGACCTGCTGGACCTGGCCTTGGACCGTGGCGGGAGCGACAACATCACGGTGCTGGCGGGACGTGCGCGACGAAGGTAAACGGCGGCTGATTTCCGTCTCGATGATTCTTGCTCTCACACTCGGATGCGGAGGCGGGAACCCGAAACCCGCCGGTAGCGGGGAGACTCCGCAGCCCGCGCCGGGAACTGGCGGGAGTCTCGCTGGACGGGAATGGAGCCTCACCTCGCTCGGCGGAGCCCCGGCCGAGCCCGGAAACGGTGGCAAGCCGGCGACCCTCACCTTCAGCGAAGCGGGAAACGAGGTCAGCGGGTTCGCGGGGTGCAATCGGCTGGCCGGGACGTATGAGGCAAAGGGTGACTCCTTGCGGATGGGTCCGTTGGCTCTCACCCGCATGGCCTGTCCCTCCGGCATGGAGCTGGAGACAAAGTTCGGAGCCGCGCTGGATGCTACCCGAAGCTACCGGATCACGGGAAACCGGCTCGATCTCGTGGGAGAAACCGGCGTCGTAGCGAGCCTGGAAGCGAAATGATGGCCTGAGGACGACAGACCGGTTGAAGCAGAGACCTTCCTAGCGATTCGCCCTACCAAACTCCACTGGCCATTTTGAGTCGAGATACGCCTCGCCGAAATTCTCGGCAGGGTTGAAGGGGACAACCTTGAGTTTTCAGGATCATTTCTCCGCCAGAGCATCAGAGTACTCGAAGGCCCGGCCGCACTACCCGGCAGCCTTGTTCGAGCATCTTGCCCGTCACTCCCTTGGCCGTCGCCTTGCCTGGGACTGCGGTACCGGCAACGGACAGGCGGCGACCGGCCTCGCCGAGCACTTCGAACAGGTGATCGCGACGGATCCGAGCGAAGCCCAGCTGGCGGAAAGCTTTCCGCATGCGCGGGTCTCTTATCGCCTTGGTCAGGAGGGTTCGAGCGGGCTTCCCGATGGATCGGCGGACCTGGTCACGGCGGCGCAGGCCGCTCATTGGTTTGACCTCGACGCCTTCTACCGAGAGGCGCGTCGCGTGCTTCGGCCCAAAGGCGTGATAGCGCTCTGGTGTTACGGCCTGTGCCGCATCTCACCGCAGATCGACGGACTCCTCTCGGTGTTTTACGTCGAGACCGTGGGCCCTTATTGGCCTCCGGAGCGGCACCACATCGACGCCGCGTACCGGACTCTGCCCTTTCCATTCGAGGAGTTTCCCTTCCCTCCAGTCGCGATGGAGCATCACTGGAACCTTCACGAGCTGGCATCGTACCTCGATACCTGGTCGGCCGTGAGCGGGTTCCGGAAGAAGGTAGGCCGCGATCCACTTCCACCATTCATCGCGGCCATCGAGCCGGTCTGGGGCGCGCCCGACGAACCGCGCCGGATCGAGTGGCCGCTCGCTGTGCGTGCCGGTCATGTGTGAAGACGCTGGTTCCGCCCTGCCCCGGACTGACGTAGGTTGAGATGGGTTATTCGCTCACGGAACCTGAGGAGAGTTTAATGCGCGGTCCCGCCCTGCATACTGCCGAGGACGCAACGCGGAGAGAGCTCCGCGGAGCCAGTCTGCGATTGTTCCTCTGGCTGGTAGTCTGCGTGATCGTAGGTCCGCTGGTCCGCTCGCTTCCTTTGGGACAGACGACCCGCACCGGGATGCTGGCCTGGCTGCTGGTCGCCATGGCGCTCTACTGGCTGTATGCCGGCCTGGGGTATCGCCCGCTGCTGCTCGTCCAGCTCGGCATTTTTTCCTCGGCCGCGGCTCTGCTCGCCATCAAGGCGGGGCTCGTGGCCCTGGGCATCCATAGCTTCGACATTCTCCGCGCCACGGCGCGGATCCTTCTTATCGTCGGCGGGGGATGCGCCGGCGCCAACCTGGGCATGATGCTCATCGCCTCGTTGCTGCGTCGCACTCCATCTGCAGCCGACGATGTCCGACCCGGCTAGCGACGGCGCCCACCCTATCATTCATTTCCGTGACTCCCTATGCCTCGCACTCGTGATCACAAGACCCGCTGGTCGTCCCGTCGTCAACCGAAGCGTTATGGCGGTGGTGCCCACCGAAAAGGCAGCGACAATTACGCCGCGAAACTGACCGAGAAGAAAGTCCAGCTGGCCCGCCGGCTCTACAAGCGTGGAGCCCAGATCAAGGTTCTTGCGAAGAAGTTTGGAGTAGATCCATCCACCATGTCGCTGGCGGTACGGCGTCTGACTTTCCGGCACGTTCGCTAGTCGGCAGTGCGGGACAACAACCCGTAGGAGACCCAACCCTGCATCACTCGAGCATGCCACCCGGTATTCGTCTCCGGGTGGCCGATCCGGAGGACCAACCCTTCCTGCTGAAGCTTTCTGAACGGCTGGGAGATTTCCCGGTTCCGCCCTGGCGAACCCGCTCGGAGATTGGCGCCGCCGATCACGCGATTCTGCTCGAGGCGCTGAGCCATCCGACCCCGGAAAACACGATTCGCGTGGCGGAGACCCACGAGGGGCAGCCACTGGGCTATGTCTTCGTCACAACCAGATTGGATTATTTCACCCACCAGCCACACGCCCATGTGGAGATCCTCGCCCTGGCACCCGAGGCCGAAGGACGAGGCATCGCGCGCGTGCTGATGCATGCGGCGGAGGACTGGTCCCGCGAACAGGGCTACAGTCGAATTACTCTGAATGTCTTCGCCACCAACCAGCGCGCCCTCGGCTTGTATGAGCATCTGGGTTATCAGCCGGAGACGGTGCATTACCTGAAAGACCTTTGAGAGCCCGCCTCAGAATCGCTGTTGCTGTAATCCCGTCGTAACCCTCGAAGCTTGACACCACCAACGCATCCGTCTCTGATACGAACACGCGTGTGGGCACGGGGCGGGATTATCCCGTGTGACCCGGCTCACAGTGACCTTATAGAAGGAGTTTTGCAAATGAGAGTGCTTAATCGCGGCCTTACGGCCACGGCCCTGGCCGCTTTGGCCCTGACAGCCGCTTGCAGTAGTGACGATAACAACAACGGAGGTGGAAACCCTTCAACGGTCTGGACCGGAATCATCCAGGCTGACAACGCTACGGATTTCGGTGCACTCCGGGTAACCGCCGCCACCGACGCGCCCGCACCACCAGCGCTCAGTGCAATGGCTCCCATCACTGCCACAGTCGGTGTGAACGTTGTCACTCCAGCCGCCGCGACGTTAAGCCTCGGGGGGACGTATGACCCCGAAACGGATCAGCTCGCTGTGGATGACCAGGGTTATGTCCTCGCCGGGACCTTTGACGGCACCTCGCGCCTCGAAGGCAGCTTCACCGGCCCGGGCCCAACTCAGGGAGTCTTCGTTTCTCTGATGGATAACGACGGGAGCGGACAGGCCTTCTGCGGCACGTTTACCGGCACTGCAGGGGACGGATCATTTGGTTTCGTGGTGGTGAACGGCGTACTCGCCGGGAATTACTACTTGAGCGGCATAACCACGCCGGTCCCAGTAGATGGCACCGTGGCTGGTGGCACCACGATCACCCTGGCGGGTGCTACGACGGGAACCGGAACCATCACTGCTGGCTCGCCCAGCACGGCGACGGGGACGTTTGACGTCGGCGCCGACACGTTCACGTGGACGACCACCGACTGTACGCCGTAGCTCAACAGCGTGAGAAGTGAGAAGTAAGAGGTAAGAAGTGAGAAGTGAGAAGTGAGAAGTAAGGAGTGAGGAGTGAGGAGTGAGAGGGGACAGATGAGGTTGTAACATCTCGACCCCTTCTCACTTCTCACTTCTCACGCTTTTTCCATCACGTCTCCCCCACCCCATCCTCACCCCCATTCGATGCCGGAACCCCCATCATCGCCACCGCACAATTGATCAGCGCCACGTGAGTGAAGGCCTGGGGGAAATTCCCCAGCGCTACACCGGTGGAGGGATCGATCTCTTCTGAATAGAGACCGAGGTGGTTGGCCTGGTTCATCATGCGGCGGAAGATGCGCTCCGCCCCTTTTCGGTCTCCGATTCGAAGGAGTGATTCGGCGAGCCAGAAGGTACAGATCGAGAAGGCTCCCTCTTCCCCCAGCAGGCCGTCCGGACTGCGATAGCGCACCACCAGCTCACCGTCGCCGGTCGTCAGCTCCCGGGCCACCGCCCGGACCGTCCCAATCGTCCGGGGATCGTCCCAGGGGAGGAATCCCCTAAGCCCCACAGCCAATGCGGCGGCATCCAGAGTATCGGGATCATCGTAGACCTGGACGAACGACTGCTTCGGCTCGCTCCAGCCGTGGCTCAGGATTTCGTCGCGCAGCAGGCCTCGCTCGGTCCGCCACCGCCTCGCGTCGCCATCCACGCCCATCGCCTCGGCCATGCGGATCCCCCGATCGAGAGCGACCCAGCTCATCACCTTGCTGTAGACGTAGTGACGAGCTCCGCTTCGCATCTCCCAGATGCTCGAGTCGGGGAGCCGCCAGTTCCGGCTCACCCAGTCCACCAGGGGACGGAGCACTCGCCAGGTGCCATCGGTCATCTCGTGGTAGCGCCGCCAGATTTCCGCGGTCGCCATGACGTCTCCGTAGACATCGAGCTGCAGCTGACCCGCCGCGGCGTTTCCCACCCGCACGGGGCGCGAGTCCGAAGTAGCCGCTCAGGTGATCGAGCGAGCGCTCGGTCAGCTCCCGGCGTCCGTCCAGACCGTACATGATCTGCAGGTGCTGGTCCGACTCGTGCCGGCAGACTCGTTTGAGGAAGCGCATGAAGTGATCCGCTTCCTCGTGATGTCCCACGCCTTCGAGCGCCGCCAGAGTGAATGCAGCGTCCCGCAGCCAGACGAAGCGATAATCCCAGTTGCGGACTCCGCCGAGTACCTCGGGGAGGGATGTAGTCGGCGCGGCGATGATACCTCCGCTCTCGACGTCGGTAAGCAGCTTGAGCGCCAGGGCGGAGCGTTCGACGTGTGTGTGGTACGGTCCGGTGTAGCGAAGCTGCGAGACCCAGACCCGCCAGAACGCGGCGGTCACCTCGAGCTTGCGGGCGCTGTCGTAGCGGTCCACCGGGTGAACGTCGTCGTCGTCGTAGCGCAGCACCAGCCAGCGGGTATCGCCCTCCTCGATCGGCGAACAGCGCCACCGCCCGCCCGTCGTTGATGTTCCACTCGAACGGCGCGCGCTCCGGAGAGTGTGGCGACCTCTTCCCGGCGATCGGTGGCGAAGAGGCCGTGGCGCAGCTCTTCGATCCGGGTCTCGCCGGCGGCGTAGTCGAACCGCGCCATGAAGTCGATTCGCATACGGACCGCCCGCCGGTGCACGTCACCTGGCGGTGCAGCTCCGGATGCCGGCTCGGCGGCTTCCCGTCGAGCCCGACCGGCATGAAATCCACGACCCGGACTTCGCCGTCGTCGGTGCGGAAGGTGGTTTCGAGGATATTGGTGGACGGCAGGTAGCGCTGCCGGGTGGTGTAGGGCTCATCGGGCTGGATGATCCAGCTGCCGCCGTGATCGGGGTCGAGAATCGCCGCGAAGACGCTGGGGCTGTCGAACCGTGGGAGACAGCACCAGTCGACTCCGCCGTGCAGCCCGACCAGCGCGGCGGTGCGCAGGTCTCCGATCAGTCCGTAACTCGAGATGGGTGGTTGGTCGGGCATGTGTCCCAGTAGAAGAGTTGTAAGGACTGAGGACTGAGGACTGAGTAGTCAGCCTCTCCCTCGGTACTCGGTACTCGGTACTTGCCTCAGTCCTTTCGTGCTCTTCCTCTCACTCGCCAGCCGCCTGAGCCAACTGGTGAGGCTGGCGGGACTCGAGGTCCGGAACGCGGCGCCGCGGGCTCGCTTCCCAACGACGATCGTCATCGCGCGGCCCTCGAGTGCCTCGAAGGCGTACTCGTCGGTCGTATCGTCTCCGGCATAACATACCATCCCACGGCGGATGGCCCCCGGTTCGCGGAGTCCTGAGCCAGCCGAGGACGGCGCGTCCCTTGTTAACGCCGGGCAAGCGGACGTCGATGACCCGCCGGCCGGTGTGGGCATCCAGTCCCCAGCCCAGCAACAGTTCCGCGGTCTCCTCCCAGACTTTCTTCCCGAACTCGGTTGATCCACGCCAGTGGATGGCAATCGAATAGGGTTTGGTCTGCACCCAGACATTGGTCCAGTTGCGGAACCAGTCGTCCAGAAATCGGGCCGCGCGCCGAAGCCGGCGGGGATCGCCATGCAGCCAGCGGCGCCGGTCCGCGCCCTCGAGAAGGTCGGCTCCATGATTCCCGATGACGGCATCGACCGGGGTGCGAAGCACACCCATGACGCCATCGACATCCCGCCCCGAGACGATGATCACCTCGGCGCCGCACTTCCGGAGCGACTGGAGGGCCTGGCGGGTCGCAGGCGGCACCCGGGCCTTCTCCCGCGGCCAGTCCACCAGCGGCGCCAGCGTGCCGTCCAGATCGAGAAACAGGACGGGACGGGTCGACGATGGCGAGGCGGCCGAATTCCCGGTCGGCCTGACCGAGCGGCCGGATCACTTCTTACGTCTCAGCCGCTCGACTTCGGCAAAGATGGATTCCATCCAGTCGAAGACAGTGCTGGTTTCGAGCCGTCGCCGCATCCGCACCAGGCGGCGTTCCCGTTCCTCGGGAGGCGTCGCGAGGGCCGTGTGGATGGTTTCCGCAACGGCGCCGACATCGTAGGGGTTGACCAGGAAAGCGCCGCGCATCTCGTGCACTGCCCCGGCGAAACGGCTCAGCACCAGGGCACCGAGCCGGTCGCGCTGGCAGGCGACGAACTCCTTGGCGACGAGATTCATGCCGTCCTGAAGTGGAGATACCACGCAGAGATCCGCCGCCCGATAGAAGGCCGTCAGGGCGACGGGGTCCTGCCCTTCGCGCACCAGGCGAATCGGTTGCCAGTCCCCTCGACGATAACGGCGATTCACCTGTTGCGCGATCTCCGCGACTTCTTCCTCGTAGGCCACGTATTCCGGCACTTCTCTCCGCGAGGGCACCGCGATCTGCAGCAGGACGACCCGGCCGATGTGCTCGGGGTGCGCCTCCAGCAGCCGTTCTATGGCGCGGAAGCGTCGGGGGATTCCCTTGGTATAGTCGATCCGGTCTACCCCGAGCAGCAGCTGGCCACCCTGAGGCAGCGCATTCCGCCGGATTCTCCGCGACATTTCGGCCACGTCGGCCCGGGCCGATGAGCGTTCGAACGCCTTGACGTCGATCGAGATCGGGAATGCCCGGACCACGGTGCGCTTGCCGTTGAATTTCACGCGGCCGTGCCCCAACTCCACCTTTGCTTCGGGCACAAAGCGGCGGACCGCCGCGAAGAAGTTGCGACAGTCGGCCTTCGTCTGGAAGCCGAGCAGATCGTTGCCGAGCAGCGAGCGAACCAGGGACCGCGCGGGCGGGAACAGGCGGAGAATGTCGGCCTGGGGCCAGGGGATGTGCCAGAACTGATGGACGAAGAGGCGGCGGGCATCCCGCAGCATCGCGGGGACACAGGCAAGGTGATAGTCCTGGAGCCAGACTATAGCTTCACGACCGTTAGCCTCGGTGACCGCGGCGGCGGCGAAGCGTTCGTTCACCCGCCGGTAGGTTTTCCAATGTTCCTCTTCGTAGATCAGCAGGGAGATCTGGGAGTGGCACAGCGGCCACAAGGCCCGATTGGCCGTTTCGATGTAGTAACCGCGCACCTCTTCCGGAGTGAGCCGAAGGCGGCGAAGTCGATACGCGGGGTTTTGAGGCGGGACGCGCACTCCGTCGGTCGCGTCGGTGACGTCGAAATCGGCGGCGCCGCTGCCCCACGCGATCCAGGTACCGCCGGTCGCGGCGAGCATCGGCTGGAGTGCCGCGGTGAGCCCTCCCGCCGGGTGGCTGACCGTGATCTGACCCGCGGCATCCCGCTCATGAATGAACGGCTCACGATTACTGACGAGAATGACGGCAGGGGCGTCCGGGCGCCGGAAGCGTGACACAACGTCCATGCCGAAGCCTACCCCCGAGGTCGGGACTCAAGGAAGGCGCGCTATTTCACCTTGCGCGGGACCCGCACCCTCCTCACGTTTCAGCATCTCCACCATCCGGAATTCATGGTTCGAACGATCCCGCTGGCACTGGCCCTGCTCGTGGCCTGCTCTTCTTCCACACCGAGCCCCCAACCGCTCCCGGATCGGGCGGCTCTGACCTCCAGCATTCAACAGCAATTTTCCCGTTCGGCCGACGCGTGGAACCGGGGGGACCTCGATGCCTTCATGTCGGACTATGCGCCGGACAGCCTCACGTCATACGTCTCCGGCGGGCACCTGGTCCAAGGCGTCGACGTCATTCGGAGCCACTACGCGCCGCGATTTGCGCCGGGAGCCACCCGCGACAGTCTCCGATTCGAGGAGTTCAATGTCCGGCCGCTCAGCCCCACGCTTACCCTGGTAACCGCCCGGTTCATCCTCTATAACACCGGGGGCACCACCGCCAGCGGTCCCTTCACCCTCGTGATGGAGCAACGATCCGATGGCTGGAAGATCCTTCACGATCACACCTCGACTGATGCGCGCTAGCCTTCTGCTCCTCGCCGCGCTGGCGGCATGCGCTCCCCGCGAAAAAGATCGGATCGCGCTGGTCGGTGGCAATATCATCGACGTCAACGGGGGCTCCGTCCTGCGGGACGGTGTGATCGTGGTCTACCAGGGCAAGGTGGAGACGATCTCTCCCCGCGAGGGATTCAAGATTCCCAAGACCGCGGAGGAGGTCGACGTCAGCGGGAAGTGGATCATCCCCGGCCTGATTGATTCTCACGTTCACTCCTCCCGGTGGTCCCTGCCCCGGTTCCTGGCGTTTGGAATCACCAGCATCCGCGATACCCACGGTAAGATGGACTCGATTCTGGCCCTGCGCGAGGAAGCCAGCCTGGGCGGGAACGCGTGGCCCAGAGTGTATTCCGCAGGAGCGATGATCGACGGGGCGCCCGCGACGTACAAGGACGCCACCGAGGTGAAGACCGCGGCACAGGCCCGCCGCGCCGTGGACGCCCGGGCGGTAGCCGGTGTCGACTTCATCAAGACCTACACCAGGATCACGCCGGAGCTGTTCAAGGCGCTGCTCGACGAGGCGAACGCGCTCAACCTCAAGGTGACCGCCCACCTGGGGCTCACCGACGCCGAGACCGCCTCGAGACTCGGGGTGGCCTCGATCGAGCATATGACCGGCATCCCCGAGGCCGCGAATCCGCGCGGCGCGGAGAAGCTGTACGCTGAGCACCGGGCATCGTTCTTCCGCGGCTGGAACGCCTTCGAGAAGAGCTGGGCCACTCTGGACTCGACCAACCTCGCGCGCGTCGCCGCGACCCTGGTGGACCGCAAAGTCATCCTTATCCCGACGCTCGTGCTCCACGATACCTTCAGCCGGCTGGATGATCCGGCCGTGCTGCTCGACCCCGATCTCAAGTCGGTTCCCGATTCCGAGATCCAGCGCTGGAATCTGCCCGACCTCAAGGCGCGGGCCGGCTGGACCGATGCCGACTACGTCGCCTTCCGCGCGTCGCGACCGATGCAGGACCTCTTCGTGCGAGAATTCCGGGTGGCGGGCGGAGTGATCGCGGCGGGCACCGACGCGACCAATCAGATGCTTCCACCGGGACCGACGCTGCATACCGAGATGGCGCTGCTGGTGAACGCGGGACTCACCCCGAGTGACGCTCTTCGCGCCGCGACGATCAACGGCGCTCGGCTCCTCGGCGCCGATTCCATCGGGACGCTGGCTGCGGGCAAGGTGGCGGACCTCGTCGTGCTCGACGCGGATCCGCTCGCCGATATCCGCAATACCAGACAAGTGAGCCGGGTGATGGTGCGGGGCCTGTTGTACGACGCGGATTCCATCCGGAAAACCTGGTAGGGCATGTCGCTGGCTCGCCTGCTGGTGGCGTGGCTCGTCGCCGCGTTGTGGTTTGTTCTCTGGCACGAAGGCAGGCTCCGCCTGGGCGGGGGTCCGGTTGAACGCTCGCACCACGAGTCACGCCGCACCGAGTGGCTCGCCGCTGTGCTCGAGGCTCTACTTCTCACGTTGTTTGCCGCCCTCTGGTTCGCCAGCCTCGGACACGGTGGGTGGCCCCTTCTTTTTCTTCTCGTCGGTATTCTCGTGGAAGTCCCCCTGCGGCTGCGCCAGCATCGAAGTCCCATCCTGCCCTGGCGCGAGGTCGCCCTGGGAGTGATTCGGATCATCGTCGCGGGAGGGCTGCTGGCCTGGCGATTGGGATGACTGCAGTGGAAGGCATTGCGCGGCTTCAGGCCTATTTCGCATCGGCGCCCACCCGACAGGGGATCCTCGCGCGACGCCTGCTCGGGAAACCCTCGCCAGACGATTCACAGCTCGCGAAGGACCTCGTCCGCCGACTGACTGGAGAAATCCGCGCCGACGGCAGCGTCGGCGGAGCCTTCGTTTCCACCGCCTGGGCGATCGTCGAACTGCATGACCTGGGCGGTGACCCGGCCGCAGCGACGAGACTCTCGGAATGGCTTCTGGCTCGACAGGAAGCGCCGGGCCGGTTCGGCGAAGGATGCACTCCGCCCCGCCACGCGGGCAGGACCTGCGAGCATTTCATGAAGGGGTTCTTCGCGGTGGCGCCGGCAAACGAACGGGTCTCACCGCTCACCTTGCCCACGGGTAAGGTGATCCGCTCCGAAGGTACCGCACGATTCGCGGCCAGCTGTCTTGCGCTCCGAGCCGTCATACTTGCAGGACGTGAATCCCACGCCGGGGTTCGGAAGCACGTCGAGAGTCTCGCCGTGGCAGCGACGGGACCTCTCCCGACCGATCACTATCCGATGGAGTTTGCGGTGGCCTCGCTTTCGACCCTGGCGCACGCGAGACAGGAAGAGAGTGCCATCGGCGCTTACCGGGACCTCCTCCTCCAGCGTCAGAAAGAGGATGGCACCTGGTCCGGCCTCGATTCGTTTATGACCCTGGAAGCGCTAATGGCGGAGGGGAGCGAGAAGGCGCTCCAGGCGGTGCGGAAGGCGATCCCGTCTCTCCTCGCGAGCCAGCGACGGGATGGAACCTTCGGCGCCTTGGCGAGACAGGAAAGAGCGTTGATCGGACTGGAAGCCCTGTTGGGGCGACCCTTGGGGTCGCCCTCTATCTGACGCGCGCGAGGACGACGACGCTGAGGCGACCACGAGGGTCGCCCCTCCTGCGACCGTTATACGAGGGTTGCCCCTCCGCGTTTTCTAGAACCCCCTCGCGTCGCCTCGAGACCCGCCAATCCTTTAATTGCTGCTACCCTGGGATCCGAACCATACGGCGGTCACGTCCCAGTGCCCTACGACCCCCAACGCCATCACCGGCGTTCCTACCGTCTGCCCGGGTACGACTATAGAAAGCCAGGACCGTACCTCATCACCCTGTGCACCCAGCACCGCCGATTCTTCCTCGGGTCCATTCTCGAGGGTGAGATACGCCGCTCGCCGGCAGGGCTGATGGTGGACACGGCTTGGAGAGCGCTTCCGAATCGCTTTCCTATGCTCACGCTCGATGCGTTCGTGGTAATGCCCGACCATTTCCACGCGATCGTCTGGCTTCGAGGAGGAACCGAGTCAGAGAAGCCGACCGCGTCACTCGGTCGGGTGATCGGCGCTTTCAAGTCGCTCACCACCGTCGCGTATATCAGAGGAGTGGCGGAGCAACGATGGCCGGCCTTCGATCGACGGCTTTGGCAACGAGGGTATTGGGAGAGAATAGTGAGGAGCGAGATCGCCCTGGTTCGGCTGAGACGGTATATCGAGGAGAATCCCCGACGGGCGGAGAGGGGCGACCACGAGGGTCGCCCGAGCGTGGGTAAGGGTCGCCCGAGCGCGAAGGGCTGACGAAGGGCGACCTCGTGGTCGCCCAGCCGAGTAGCCCTACCCGTTACTTTTCACCCATGGCCAGCACGTCTCCCAAAATCCGACTGACGAGCTTCTCCCACGGCGCCGGCTGCGCCTGCAAGCTGGGGCTGCTCGATCTTGCGGAGGTCCTGAAAAACGTCCCGGGCGCGAACGATCCCCGGGTGCTGGTGGATGCGGCGACCCGGGATGACGCCGCGGTATATCAGATCTCCCCGGATCGCGCTCTCATAGCAACGGTGGATTTCTTCACTCCGATCGTCGATGACGCCGCGACCTGGGGCGCCATCGCGGCGACCAATGCGTTGAGTGACGTGTACGCGATGGGTGGCATGCCGCTCTTCGCCCTCAACCTGGTCGGATGGCCCAGGGGCAAGATCCCCTTCGAGCTACTCGGCGAGGTAATCACCGGTGCCGGGACCGCCGCGGCACGAGCCGGATGCCTGGTGCTGGGCGGCCATTCGGTGGACGCGCTCGAACCACATTTCGGCATGGCCGTGATCGGAGAGGCTCATCCCGATCGCCTGCTGACCAACGCCGGCGCCCGTCCCGGCGACGTCCTGGTCCTGACCAAGCCGCTGGGAACTGGAGTGCTGACCACGGCGCTCAAGCGGGACATCATCGGGGAAAGCGATCTGGCCGAAGCGGTACGCAGCATGACTTCGCTCAACGACGGTGCCATGCGTGCGGCACTAGGCAGCCAGGCCCACGCGGCAACCGACATCACCGGCTTCGGGCTGCTGGGGCATCTGGGTCACATCGTTCGGGCGAGCGGTGTGGCCGCCGAGATCGGGTTTGAGCAGTTGCCGCTGCTGGACAAGGCCTACGAGCTGGCGAACCGGGGCGTCGTACCTGGGGGCACCGAGAGGAATCTTGCCGCGGCGACCTGGGCCAGTTTCGCCGAGGATCTGACCCCGGCGGAGCGCCTGCTGTGCGCCGACGCCCAGACCTCGGGCGGATTGCTGATCAGTGTCGCCGCCAGCCGTGCCAAGGACCTGACGGACCGGCTTCGGGAGGAAGACACGCTCGCGGCCAACGTGATCGGCCGAATCAGCGATGGGCCGGCGGGCACGATCCGGGTCTCCCGGAGACTCTGATCGTGCCGCTCCGCTGGAACGCCACCCGGCTCGACCAGCTCGAGTCCGCCGTTCGGCGCGGCAAGCGGGTAACTCTCATGCGCCGTGGCAGCGAATACGTGGTGACCGCGGTTCGTCTCACCACGCGGGGAAATCGGGACGCGCTGGTGGGACGACACCCCATGACGGGAGAGGAACTCGAGTTCATGCTGGAAGAGCTGGATGCATTCGAGGTCGTCGGGGACTAACCCTTGACCATTCAGGTCAGGCCCTGCACATCTGAGCTATGTTCACCTCACTCCTGGTAGGTCTGGACGGCTCGCCCCTGTCATTGATCGCGCTTAACCAGGCGATCCATGTCGGCCGGCGGTTCCGTTCCCAGATCATCCTGGTTCACGTGGTCCGCGCGGAATCGCTGGCGGGTTTTCGTCCGCAGTGGATTGATCCCGCTTCCGATCAGGCGGGCTCCACCGAGGATCAGTCGGGCCGGGCGCTGCTCGACGGAGCGGCAGACACGGTTCGCCGGGCGGGCCTCGCGGTGCGGACCGAGCTTCGTCGCGGTGATGTGGTCGAGACGTTGCGGGAGCTTGCCGCGGAGGTCGGCGCCATCGTGGTGGGCCGCTCCGGCGTCCTGAGTGCCGGCGATCCCCTGGGTCCCGATACCCGCGAGCTGATCCGGCGCTGCCCGCGTCCCCTTCTGGTCTGCGGTGTAGCCGTAAGCCCGATGGATCGCTGCCTCGTGGCGTACGACGGGCAACCCGCGAGCGAGGCGGCGCTGTCGTTCGCCGCACGCTACGCGGAGATCGCGGAAGCGCACCTCGATGTGCTCCATGTCGCCGACGATTCTGCCGCGGGGCACGCCGTTCTGGCCCGAACCTCCGCCGCATTCTCCGCGTCGCCCTTCAGCTACGACACTCATCTGGCGAACGGAAAGGTGGAGGAAGCGGTATCCGCGGCGATCGCGGAGTACCGCTCCAACGCTCTCTTCACCGGAACCAGCCGCGAGGAAGGACGCCGGTTGGTGCCCTCCCACACCGAGGCTATCTTGCGGGCCACCGACCTCCCCGTCCTCGTCCACAGTGAGCCGCACGATCCCGGTGCCCGCACCACGTCTACCTATCGCCGTCCTTCATCTTGATGAAAGCTGCCTGGGCAACGGCCGGGACGGCGCAAATCCCGGCGGCGCAGGCGGCCTGATCGAAGTTCGCACCTCGAGCGGCATTCAGCGGCGGGACTTCTACATCTCCGCCCCCGACACCACCAACAACAAGATGGCCTTATGCGGCGCGATCGCGGCGCTGCAGTTGCTCGGCGCCAAGGGCAAGCGGCTGCGCGCGCTGGTGATTTCCGATTCCGAATACCTGGTGAAAGGTGTCCGCGAATGGGCGCCGGGATGGAAGGCGAGAGGCTGGACCCGGAAGGGTGGTACCATCGAGAACCTGCAGCTCTGGCAGGTTCTGGTGGAGTCAACGAAAGGCCACGACGCCCAATGGGCCTGGGTGCGGGGTCATCGCGGTCATCCGAAGAATGAGTATGCCAATGACCTCGCCGTGAAGGCGGCCAAAGAGCAAATCACTTCGCAGGGCGCGGTGGAGTCGGGATTTTCAGCCTGGCTGGAGGCGAAACGGGCGAAGAAACATTTCTTGGCGTACGATCCCGACCAGGCCTTCGCCGCGCTGGAAGGGAGAATCAAGGAGGGAGAGGAGATGCCGGTGGTGTTGGAGGAGTAGAAGGGAGACGGGACGGGAGACGGGAGACGGGAGACGGGAGACGGGAGACGGGAGACGGGAGACGGAGACGGAGACGGGAGACGGGAGACGGGAGACGGGAGACGGGAGACGGGAGACCGCGAGGAAAGAGAGACCTCGCGTTTTTGCAAGAGATATCGCGGAGAATTGATGTGCCGGGGCGGGACAGCAGTCGCTATCGGAGGAAATGCCGGACCATCGTTCGCTGGAGGCTTGGAAAGAAGCCCGCGTTGTGACACTGGGTGTTCTCGCAGTGTCCCGAGACCACTGGCAACCGTGGGCTGGCGCGATCTTCGGGCAGCTGCAGCGTGCGTCCCTGTCGGCCCAACTGAACATCGCTGAGGGCGGGAGCTTCGGTCAGACACCGACCTGTGCCAGACATTTGGGCATCGCCTACGGCTCAGCGATCGAAACCGCAGACTTGATTGACCTCCTGGTGGAGGCCGCGGTCATGCCGGAGACCGCCGCAAACGAGTTGCGCAGGAGTTCATCTCGCTGCCAGCGTCTCCTCGTTGGCCTCCTCAAACGGCACCGGCCACGATCCTGAATGGACGGCTTTTCCCGTCTCCCGTCTGCCGTCTGCCGTCTCCCAGTTAGTGCGCCCACTTCCCGATCGAATACCCCAGCACCAACCGGCCGGTGACGGCGTCTTTGGGCACGGTGTAAACTTCTCCGCTCACGCTGAACGCCTGTGAGAGATTCCAGGTAGCCCCACCCATGAAGGCGAAACGGCTCAAGTTGACTTCGATCTTCGTCCGGTCCCTGAACCCCGTCTGGTCGGTGTGATCCACCTGGAAGCGGGGATGCAGGATGTTGTAACCGCCGCCGAGGTAGGGACGTAATTTCCCGCCGCCCCAGTTCCAGCCCAGGGTCAGCTCGGCACCGAAGATGTTGGGTTGGTAGCGGTCGTTCGAGACCTGTCCTCCAAAACAGTCCGGGTTGGCGGGGTCGTCCAGGTCAGACTCCGAGCAAACGAACGGCGCGTAGATGCTGCCGATCGTCGCGTGGACCCGTCCGGTCATCAGCGTCGATTTACCAATCGGAACGGTCCGGCCGAGGGCGAATCCCCACAGATTGGGCTTCACAGTGTTGATGGTGATCGGCGGCACCCAGCTGATTTCGAGGTAGGTCCCGTTGGCCAGGGCAAACGCGAGTCGAGGCCGGACGAAACCGGGCACCAGATTGACATTCTCCGGCCCTTTCCCCGGACGGCAGGTCGTGGGTGTTGCGGTCTGGTCATCGACATCGGGGAGATACGTGCCTTCCAGACTGATCGTGACCGTGCCGGGGCGCGCGACTCTGGGCCCCTGGGCCACACTGAACGCGAGGGGAACCGAGAAATGGGCGAACAAGTCCGCCTCGTGAGAATCCTTCGCGGGCTCGCAGGTCTGACCCGCGACGACCCCAGAAAGACCCGCGACGAGAACGGCGGTCGCGAACAAGACGCGCATCACTACTCCTTGCTTGACAGTGTGGTAGGCTGGCCCTAACCTCAGCCAGACATGACCGATCTCGAACGGCTTTTCCGCCGGCTGGTGGATAACCTAATCGCGATTGACCCGGCGCGCCTACATCGCTCCATGCCGCTCTCGGATCTCTACGAATCGGTTATCCCCTATCGCACCAACCGACGTTCGCTCTCCATTGATACAGCGGAGGACTATGATTTCCTCCTGCTTCGGCTCTGTGCCGGAGAGGGAGGATTCCTCCGCATGTTGTCCCCTGACGTCGCCGAGCGGTTTCGCTCGGAAGCAGCCAGTACCAACCCCAACCTTGAACTGATCCGCGCGTACGCCGACGCGGAATTACAGCTGGAAACCGAAAGGCTCGCTCATGCGCTGGGCCCGGGTCCCGACGAAGCGTTCGCACCGCCGGAGGATGTCGGGTTCGACGCACCATTGACGATGCCCGCTCGGGAGGTCGAGGGTGGCGACGACGTGATCTCGCTCGAGACCCTGCGCGCCGCCCGTATGGCCCCGGACCCGGTTCCCATCGTCCCGGCTCCTCCCCGAATGACGGCTGATCCGGATCCCGATCCACCGCTACGAACCGAATCCGGTCTTCGATGCAGCTTCTGCGGTGGGCGCCTCCCCACCGGCCGACCGGTTAACTTTTGTCCCCACTGCGGCCAAAACCAGGCTTTCACCCGCTGTCCCGAATGCCAGGCCGAGATCGAGCTTGGCTGGCGGCATTGCATCAACTGCGGCCACCTTGTCGGCGAAGAGTAGACGTGGGGTGCGGGACGTGGCAGGTCGGACGTAAGACGTAAGACGTGAGCCGTGTGAGACCCGCGTTGTAAGGCGGAAGAGACGTGGGATGTAAGACGGGAGACGGGAGACGGGAGACGGGAGACGGGAGACGGGAAAGCGAAAAATGTTGGAATAACAGTCAAGCTCGCACTTCATTGCTTCCTTCATATCTCATGGTCGCCAGCCCTTCTTCCATCTCCCTGTCTCCTGTCTCCCGTCTCCCCTCTCCCGCTGTGACCGCCCACCGCATCTCCCTCATTCCGGGTGACGGCATTGGTCCGGAGGTAATCGACGCTGGATTCCCGGCTATCGAGGCCGCGGCCCGCTCGGCCGGTGTCACCCTCGATATCGAACGGCTGCCCTACTCGGCCGATCACTATCTGAAGACCGGGGAGACCCTTCCAGACTCAGGTTTCAAGCACCTGAGAGACGAAACCGACGCCATTTTCGTCGGGGCGCTGGGAGACCCGCGAGTGCCGGGCAACGAGCACGCACGAGATATCCTGCTCGGGCTTCGATTCCGGTTAGACTTGTACATCAATTTCCGCCCGGTCAGACTCATCCACCCGCGGCTGTCACCGCTGCGATCCGCCGATCGGGCAGTCATAGACTTCGTGATTTTTCGGGAAAATACCGAAGGGCAGTACCAGGGCATCGGCCGGGCGGAGGAAGTAGGCTCCCCGAACGAGCGGCAGATTTCCGAGGAGATTCACACTCGGAAGGGAGTCACCCGGATCGTGGAGGCCGCTTTCGAGTGGGCCGGCCGGCATGGCAAGAACCGCGTCACCATGAGCGACAAGGCCAACGCGGTTCCCTGGCAGCGGATCTGGGGTGAGATCTTCAATCAGGTCGGTGCACGCCACCCGGCCATCAATCGGGAACACCGCTACGTGGATGCGCTCGCGATGGAGCTGGTGCGGGAACCGGAGCGCTTCCAGGTGATCGTCGCCAATAACCTCTATGGCGACATCCTCTCCGACCTCGGCGCGGGCCTGGTCGGCGGACTCGGTGTCGCGGCGAGCGCCAACCTTCATCCCGGACGGGCTGGAATGTTTGAGCCGGTGCACGGCTCGGCCCCGCCCCTCGCCGGCAAGAATGTGGCGAATCCGATGGCAACTGCTCTCACTGGAGCCTTGATGCTGGAAGCGCTGGGATACCCCGAGGCTGCGAAGCGACTGGAGCACGCGGTGAGCACCGTCGTGGCCGAAGGCCCGACCACACCCGACATCGGTGGCCGTTCGACGACCACGGAAGTGGGCCGAGCCATCGCGGAGGCGATCCAGTGCTAGTCGCACTTACCCGGGCGGTAAGTCGCACGCTCAACGACTGCGAGCTCACCTTCCAGAAATACGAAACCATCGATGTAGAACTCGCCCGGACGCAACACGCGGCCTACGAGGATGCTCTGCGCAAGGTAGGCGCCAAGCTCATTTCGATGGCGGCGCTCGACCTCTGCCCCGATGCCGTCTTCGTGGAAGACACCGCGGTCGTGCTGGACGAGGTGCTGGTGCCCGCCCGGATGGGCGCTCAGAGTCGCGCGCGTGAAGTCTTCAGTGTTGCCGAAGAGCTGGCATTCTGTCGGCGCGTGCTCTCGTTGCCACCGCAGGGCTCCCTCGAAGGTGGTGACGTGATCCGGGCGTGGAAGACGATCTTCGTGGGAATCTCCCGCCGCACCGATGAGGCCGGCGCCGAAGGGCTCCGCACCATTCTCCAGCCCTTCGGGTACAACGTCGTCCCGGTGAAGGTCCGGGGAGCGCTCCATCTCAAGACCGCCTGCTCCTACCTCGGGCGCAACATGCTGCTGCTCAACAGCACCATGGTGGAAACGCGCGCGCTCAAGGGCTATGAGATCCTGGAGGTCCCTTCCAACGAGCCAGCCGGGGCCAATGTGCTCGTGGTAGGAGAAACGGCCATCGTACCGGCCAACTTCCCAGCAACCCAGAAGCTCCTGCGGCGAATGGGATTCGAGGTGATCTCCCTGGATGTCTCCGAGCTGCAGAAGGCGGAAGCCGGTGTCACCTGTTGCAGCATCCTGTTCGATGCACCGGCCGGAGACCTGAGCCGAAAGATCAGGTAGCCGGCGCAGTCCCCCTCAGACCGCAATTCATGACTCCGATCCGCCCGTTCGCTATCGCCTGCGGGATCGGCTTCGTCAGCATGCTTGGCGCGGCGATCACCGGAAGTGCCATCTACCAGGGAGAAACCGAGGTCCGCTGGACTCCGCTCCGCATCGGGCTTGCCCTGGTTCTGCTGCTCGGCTTCCTGCTCTTCGTCTACATGCTGGTCCCGCTGCTCCTCAGAGTATTTCTTCTGGCCCAGCTCAGAACCGGCAATACCGGGCTGCCACTCATTCAGTGGCTGCTGTCTCACGAACGAACCGCTTGCTACGTGGTGTGGGCCATCTGGACTCTCGGGCTGTCCATCGGGCTACCGTTCGCGTTCCACGATTGGCGCCAGAGTTACAACCTTCCCATCCAAGAACAGGGACCATGAAACGCAGGATCCTCACGCTGATTGTGGGAGGGATGATGGTGATGGGTTCGAGCGAGGCCCAGGCTCAGCAGACAAATAACGCCAACGCCCTCCGTCAGCTTTTCGCTTCCGACTGGGAGTTCAGACACCGCGAGCACCCCGAGACCGCAACCTGGCAGGGCGATCATCGCTACGACCAGAAACTCACCGATCTCTCACCGGCCGCGATCGAACGGCGCAAGGCGCATGACCGCGACATGCTGGCGCGACTGGGCGGGATTCCCCGCGCCGGTCTCTCCAAACAGGACGCCTTGTCCTACGATCTCTTCAAGCGGGAAAAGGAAGTAGCGGTCGAGGGCCAGCAATTCCCCAACGAGCTTCTCGCTTTGGACCAGCTGGACGGGCCGCACCTGATGATGGGCCAACTCGTCCAGGTCATGCCCTTCACCAACAAGAAGGAATACGACAACTACCTCGCCCGCCTTGCCGCCTACCCGACCTACATGGCACAGGTGATGGATCTGCTGCGTCGCGGCATGGCGGAGGGATGGACCCAACCCGCGGTCCCTCTGCGCGGCGTTGCGGCCCAGATCACCGGACAGATTGGTGATACCGTCGAGCTCAGTCCGTACTACTCCCCGTTCAAGACCATGCCCGCGACCATCGGCAGCGAGGAGCAAGCCTCCCTTCGCGCGGCCGCGCGGGCCGCGATCCTCGATGGCGTGCAGCCGGTGCTCGCCAGGTTCCGCGAGTTCGTGGTGGACAGTTACCTGCCGGCGGGACGCAGCTCCCCCGCCATCTCAACGGTCCCCGACGGCGCCGACTACTACCGCTTCGCCATCAAGCGCGAGACCACTACCAATCTCACCGCCGAACAGATCCACCAGATCGGGCTGAGTGAAGTGGCGAGGATCCGGAAGATCATGGATTCGGTGATAACAGCCAGCGGCTTCAAGGGCTCCTTCGCCGACTGGCTCAAGTTTCTCCGGACCGACCCCCAATTCTATGAAACGACGGCGGACGGACTGGTTCGGCGCTATCGCGATCTCGCCAAACGGATCGATCCCGAGCTGCCGCGCCTGTTCGCCGAGTTGCCCCGTGCGCCGTATGGGGTGAAGCCGTTTCCCGATTACGAGGCTCCGTCGCAGACCACGGCGCGCTACTACCCGGGGGCAGCGGATGGTTCGCGCGCCGGCTACTTCATGGTCAACACCTACCGGCTCGACGCCCGTCCGCTGTACGAGCTGGAGGCTCTGACACTACACGAGGCCGTCCCCGGACATCACCTGCAGCTGTCCCGGGCCCAGGAACTCACCGATCTTCCCGATTTCCGGCGCAACGGCGACTACACCGCCTATATCGAAGGCTGGGCGCTCTACGCCGAAAGCCTCGGCGAGGAATTGGGATTCTACCGGGATCCGTATTCAAAGTTCGGTCAGCTGACCTATGAGATGTGGCGCGCGTGTCGCCTGGTCATAGACACCGGGATTCACGCCAAGGGATGGAGCCGGGAGCAGGCGATCAAATACATGGTGGACAACACCGCCAAGTCGGAACAGGACGTGACGGTGGAAGTCGATCGCTACATCGCCTGGCCGGGGCAGGCGCTGGCCTACAAGCTGGGAGAACTCAAGATCAAGGAGCTGCGGGCAAGGGCCCAGAAGGAGTTGGGTCCCAAGTTCGACATTCGCCGGTTCCACAACGCGGTGTTGGATAGTGGTCCGCTGCCGCTGGATGTGCTGGAGAGGGAGATGGTGGCCTGGATTTCGAGAGAGAAGCAGTAGACGGGAGACGGGAGACGGGAGACGGGAATGCCAGAGTTGTCATTCCGAGGGAGCGCAGCGACCGAGGAATCCAAGTGCCGATAACTGTCCATACGTGGCTGCTCTTCATGGTCACCGAAATCGTCCTCTGCCTCACACCCGGGCCGGCGGTCCTCTTCGTCGTCTCCCAGGCCCTGCAGTACGGCAGCCGCCGCTCGCTCTTCGCCAATCTCGGTATTCTCTCGGCGAACGCCTTCTATTTCCTGTTGTCCGCGGTCGGTCTCGGCGCGGTGCTCCTCGCCTCGCACGAGTTGTTTGCGATGATCCGCTATGTCGGGGCGGCCTATCTCATCTATCTCGGTCTCGCAACGATCATGGGACGCGGGCTTGCCATCTCGACCGATCAAGGGGTTCAGGACACGAGCGGAACCGGGTGGAGACTCACCGGACGCGGGTTCATGCTCCAGGCTGCCAATCCCAAGGCGCTACTCTTCTTTACCGCGCTGCTACCCCAGTTCATCGATCCCCGGGCTGGGGTCCCATTCCAGATTCTGATCCTGGGCGTCAGCTCCATGGCGGCCGAGTTCTTCGTCCTGGCCGGCTACGGCCTCTTCGCCGGTCGAGCGTTCCACCTCGCCCAGCAACCGCGCTTCGCACAGGCGACGAACCGGGTGGCGGGAGCCCTGCTGGTGGGGGCGGGAGCGGGGTTGGCGATGGTGGGGAGGGAGTAGACGGGGGACGGGAGACGGGAGACGGGAGACGGGAGACGGGAGACGGGAGACGGGAGACGGGAGACGGGAGACGGGAGACGGGAGACGGGAGACGGGAGACGGGAGACCGCAGAGGGAAAGAGAGACGTCGCGTTTTTGCAAGAGATATCGCGGAGAATTGATGCGTTTCGGCGGGACAGCAGTCGCTATGTGGGAAATGCCCGACCATCGTTCGCTGGACGCCTGGAAGGAAGCTCGGGTTGTGACACTGGGTGTTCTTGCAGCGTCCCGAGACCACTGGCAACCGTGGGCTGGCGCGATCTTCGGGCAGCTGCAGCGTGCGTCCCTGTCGGTCCAACTGAACATCGCTGAGGGCTGGAGCTTCGGTCAGACACCGACCTGTGCCAGACATTTGGGCATTGCCTACGGCTCAGCGATCGAAACCGCAGACTTGATTGACCTCCTGGTGGAGGCCGCGGTCATGCCGGAGACCGCCGCAAACGAGTTGCGCACTAGTTCAGCTCGGTGCCAGCGTCTCCTCGTGGGCCTCCTCAAGCGGCACCGCCCACGATCCTGAATGGACGGCTTTCCCCGTCTCCCGTCTTCCGTCTCCCGTCTCCCCTCACCGATACTCCCCCGTCTCTCCCCCGTGACCAATCCGTGACTTCCTGCCTTTAGGATGCCGCCGTCTCCCTTTCCCGAGGAAGCGACGTGAAGCGATCCACCCTCCATGCCGCAGTGATTTTCTCCAGCACCGCCCTGGTCCTCGCGTGTACGGGCCTGATGGCGGGCCCGGTCACGCCCGATTCCAGGACTGCCCTGACCGGTGTCGCCCCCGACTCTGCCTACAAGCGGGCCAGGGCCCAGCTTGGCACCGAGGTCTTCTCCATCATCGAGGAGAATGTCGGCGAGCGCTGGATCAAGGCGACCCGCTACCCCAGCCCCAACACGAAGCCCAACACTGCCGCGGCGTGCCGGCTCATGCTGACGGTGCACGTGGAAGACACCGGTGTCCGGACCACCGGCCAGTGGGCGGCTTCCCAGGAGCTGACCACCGATGCCGGGAAGGCTACCTGCGATCAGGAACTGGCGGACACCCAGGTGAGAGTCGAGCACTTCGCGGCGAACGTGCAGTAGGGCGGGAGGGCGGGAGGGCGGACGGGGCGGACGGAAGACGGGAACGGGGCGGAAGCCGGGACTACCTCATTAGGTCCCTCGTCGCTTCGCTCCCCTCGCTGCGCTCGGGGCGGGCTCTCGGGGTGAGGTGTTACCTTCGGCCCCTTCCCCCTTCCCCCTTCCCCCCCGTCTCCCGTCTCCCGTCTCCCGTCTCCCGTCTACCGCCGTCCCTCCCTTGCTTCCAAACGTCCTCCGTGGCTTTTTCCACTAGGACCCCTTGTGGAGGAAAGCCGTGAAGGACAAGGAACTCGAAGCGCTGATCCGGAAGAACGTCGCCAAGGCGTCGGCCCCCAAGGCCAAGAAGCGCCCCACCTACGACGCGACCCTCGACGCCACCCGCCGGCCGTCGGAGAAGACCGACGACCACGATGCGTCTCAGGAAGAGAACAAAGAGTTCTTCAAGGCCATGAAGCGCCGAGAGTTCTAAGCTTAAAGAATTCTTCAAGGGAGATGAAGCACCGGAAGTTTCGACGTTCTGGCGCAAGCGGTTTTCTAATGATAGAGTAGAGCCATGGCGTTCCGGCGCGGCATCTACATCGTTCCCACCCACCGGTGGTACATCGAGCGGACGGTCTGGCTGATCGCCGGTCTCGTCATACTCGCGGTTACAGCACTGGCTGCATTGGTAAATCCACTCTGGGTCCTCGCGGTCGTCGTTACAGCCCTCGCTTCCATAGTTGTCTCCCTCACCGGCTTCTGCGTCGTTGGTAACGTGCTGTACCGCCTCGGGTTCAAGCCGCATGTTGGGACGCAGGGGACCGGGCAATTTCTACTTCATGCAGACCGACCGCTGGTATCTCGAGCGGCGCATCTACCTGGCGGTGGGGATCAATCTCACCATCGCCTCGGTGCTGTCGCTGGTGCACAGCCCCTGGTGGCTCCTGTTTCCCGGATTCGTCGGGGCGGCGATGCTGGTGTTCGCGACGACCGGCTTCTGCATCATGGCCAACAGCCTCTACTGGATGGGTGCCGAGCCGCGCTTGGCACCGATCCAGGGCGCAACCCAGCCCCCGCCCGCCCAGGTTCAGCACGCCGAGGCCTGAGACCTCGGTTTCCTTCCGCGGTCCACCGCCTTTCAACTGAACCTCAGTTACCAAGGCGCCCATGCGTCATCGCGAATCGCACCGCACCGAGCGCATCGGTTGGCTTCGCGCCGCAGTGCTCGGGGCTAATGACGGTCTTATCTCCACCGCCAGCCTCATCGTCGGGGTCGCCGCCGCCGCAGCGCCGCCATCGGCGATTCTGGTCGCGGCGGTCGCCGGGCTCCTGGCTGGAGCCATGTCCATGGCAGCGGGGGAATACGTCTCGGTCAGCTCGCAGGCCGACACGGAGCGGGCCGACCTGGAGCGGGAGCGTCGGGAGCTGGCCACCGATCTGCCTGGAGAGAAAGCCGAGCTGACCGGGATCTACGTGAAGCGCGGGCTGGATCCCTCCCTTGCAGCGCAAGTCGCCGACCAGCTCATGGCGCACGATGCGCTCGCCGCTCACGCGCGCGACGAGCTGGGCCTCTCGGACATCACCGCCGCCCGGCCTTTGCAGGCCGCGCTCGCCTCTGCGGCAAGCTTCGCGCTGGGTGCCGCTCTGCCGCTCGCGATCGTGGCACTTGCTCCCCGAGACCGGCTGGTGCCCCTGATGGTGGGTGCCTCGCTCCTGTTGCTGGCGGCGCTGGGAGGGTTGGCGGCACGGATTGGGGGAGCGTCGGTCGTTACCGGGGCAACACGAGTCACCTTCTGGGGTGCACTCGCCATGGGTGCGACCGCAGCGGCGGGGGCCTTGTTCGGAGCGGGTTAGTAGCCAAAAACGTGAGAAGTAAGAAGTGAGAAGTGAGAGGTGAGGAGTACCTCCCACCCACTAGACCGCAAGTTCTAGATCGTCGGATGCAGTTCGGTTATAGGCCCTTCAACTAACTGTTGACAACCACTCCCGCACGGTAGGTTGGAGCATACTGCCCCACCGCCGTGCGATTCCTTTGCCGCTTCCTCGAGCGGCTGGTTGCTTTGCTGCACGATCGAAGTCCAAGCCAGAAAGGAGGGTCCCATGGACGGCTACCCACGGCACCGGCCAGGCCTCTGCATGGCGCTCGTCGCCCTGGTCATGGTCCTGGACGGCTGTTGCAATCCCCCCGACAACATCGGATCGCAGAGTGTCGCCCTGCGTCCCCAGGAGACCGACATGTGGTGCTGGGCCGCGAGCGGCGAAATGATCATGGAGTTCCTCGGCACCCAGGTGCAACAGGGAGACGAGGCGAACAAGGAATTCGGCCGCACCGATTGCCTCAACAGCCCGGTGCCCAACGCCTGTGTCCAGGGCGGCTGGCCCGAGTTCGACAAGTACGGCTTCTCGTTCAAGCGAACATCCGACACGCCGCTCACCTGGGCCCAGGTCAAGTCGCAGATCTACTGCGCCAAGAAGCCGTTCGCCTTCGCCTGGCACTGGACCGGAGGCGGCGGGCACATGATGGTGGTGACGGGATACGCGACGATCAACGGGACCCACTATGTCGCGGTCAACAATCCCTGGGCACCCAATGTGGGAGCGCAGTATCTCACAACCTACGATGACTACGTCAGTGGGACTGACCACACCCACTGGGACGACTTCTACGACGTCACCAAGAATTGACGAGAGGAGGCCACCATGCTTCGCTGGCTGGCAACGATCGCTCTTGTGGCGGTGGCGGCGCGTCCGGTGAGTGGCCAGGAGCGCAAGGACACAGTTCCCGCCGCGGCGAGAGAATCCCGTCCGGCCGCAGCGGCCGGGCTCGATACTCTGCGGGCGCTGGCGAAAGACCACTACGCCACCCTCGGGTTCACCGATGCCGAACAGGCCGCCGGGGCTAGCCTCGGTGAACCGCTGGTCGAGTTCTTCGTCCGGCTCGACTCGCTCCAGGCCTTTTCCACTGCCAAGAAAGCCGCCTCGCTCCTCTCCGGAGGAGACAAGGTGATGTACCCGGTGCTGGCCGGAGAGGCGACCCTTTCCTCCATCGAGGTCGAGCGGGGAAAGGGTGGCTGGCGTCCGGTCGCCTATGGGGGCTCCACCCTGGTGGGGGCCGTCATCCAGCAGCGGGATCAACTGGTGGCCACCAGTCACCGCCCACCCGGCGAGTACTTCCTGGTCCGGGTCCCGGCACTCGGCCTGATCTTTCTCGGAGCGGATTCGGCCGGCACCTTGACGTTGACCCCGTTGCTCGATGACCCGAAGGGCCGATGGAAAGCCGGAGCGACTCTCGCCGGAGATTCCGTCTTCTCCCAGCTGGTGGCCGACGCCAAGGCGTCCAAGGGATTGCCGATGTGAGGCGGCGGGCCGATCATACAGCGGCCCATCGCCACCCCATCTGGGTGCGGCACCTTCGGGCTCCCTGACCAGAGGACGCCATGCTGATCCGCCGCGCGACACTCTCCGATGTCGACCTCGTCGCGCCCCAGTTCGATCTGTATCGTCAGTTCTACCAACAGCCTCCCAATCCTGAGCTGGCGCGGCAGTTCATCACCGAGCGGCTGGAACGCAACGAGTCGGTGATCTTCCTGGCGTTGGACGAGGAGAGCCATCCGCCCCGCGCGGCAGGCTTCGTCCAGCTTTTTCCCCTCTTCTCCTCGACCCAGGCGCGGCCGATGTGGCTGCTGAATGATCTCTACGTCTCGGCGCTCTACCGCCGGAACGGAGTGGGGCGGCGGCTGATGGAGACGGCGAAGCAGCACGCCATCGGAACCGGGGCGTGCGTGATCGAGCTGGTCACGGCGGCGAACAATCGGACCGCGCAGGTGCTGTACGAGAAGACGGGCTACAAGCGGGACGAGGAGTTCGTGCGGTACGAATTGTGGCTGTAGGGACCCCAAGCCGCCACGCCCGCCGGTCCCAGGAATTGCGACTGACGCACCTAGGTCGATACCGCATCAGGTTCGCCGGCAGGATGCGGTCAATGCAGGCCTTCGGTCGCGCTGAGATACCCTCCGCTTAGTCGAAATAGGGGGACACCTCATCCCCTGTGGCGCCGGCCTCCAGCCGCCGGGCTCTTGGCCTTCGTCTTGGAGACCTTCACCGTCCTTTTCATGCTCATGTCCGTGGTCGCCGCCTTGGCCTGACGGGTGCACTCAACCGATGGGGCAAACTCACATCTGCAGGTCTGGATGGTGATCGTCTCCCCGTCCCACTCGACGAAGCCCAGTGGAGCATAGTGATGCTCAATGCCGCGGGGCCGCATCATGGTCGCGACGGGCTTCCCGTCGGGGTCTGTCTCCGAGGGCCATTCGATATTGCCGGTGGCCACGCGAGCCGGGATCAGCCAATAGTCGCCGGTGCGATACTCGCCTCCGGCTAAGAACTGCACCTGAACTCCATCTTCCAGGTCGATCCAGACTACATCTTCTTCGTCTGCCCCGGCCTGCGTCTCCTTGACCGGGACCGCACCCTTGGTGAGAACCACATCCTCGGTCTCGACCTGATCCCAGCGTCGCACCTTCGGCTTGATCAGGATTTCGCTCCATCCGATGCCCTCGGCCGGCACGGTCGCCGGATCAACCGACAGCAGGTCACCTTCCACTTTCACCAACTTGACGAGGCGTCCCGGCTTACCCTGGAATTCCAGAGTGTCGTCCGACAGCTCCACCCAGTTCCCTGCCTTGAAGCCCCGGGTCCGGGAGACGACCAGATCATTCCCCTTCGTATCCATCCAAGCGGCCGTAACGCTGCCGTTGTCACGCGACCATTTGAAGGTCGCCTCCTCACCTTGTCCGCCCTCGTGGATTTCCACCCGGTAGAGCTGGTTCTCATCACCTCGGTACTTCGAATCCGGTGGCAAGACACAGGGATCCTCATCTTTCCTGCTGGGTTCAACCCGGGCGGCCAGATGGGCCTCGCTGAGCCCCGTCCAACCCGACATCGGCGTGGCGCAAGGCTCGAAATCCTTGATGTCCGGCATGCCGGCGTCGTAGGGCAATCCCTTTACCTGCCAGACGACCTTGGCCCGTCCACAGGTGTCCGGCCCACCTAACGCTTTCTCGCGAATGTCATCATCATCCACCGGAGTGATGTAACGCTCCCAGACATCGAGGTAGACCCAGCAGGTCAGTCCCTGGTGGATGTGGATCTGTTCTGAGAGCGGATCGTGCTCCGGCAGAGGATAGTCCTTCTGTTCGGTGTAGCTCCAATCGTCGGCGTCGTTCTCCACCAGGATGCCATCCACGTAGCAGTGCCCCCGCGTGAGGTGGAGCCCATTCGCATCCGCCGCCAGCTCGAAACCGTTACCGACAGGCACCGCGTGGGGCCCGAGCAGGTCCGAGGCCAGCGTGCGAACGTAGTGCAACAGGATAGCGACCTGTTCGTTGTCGTCGGCATCCAGCGTGACCCGGCCCTGCTGCTTGAGCACTCGGCTGAAGTGCCTCGTGGGGTCAAAGGTGACCCGGCTGAAATCGCCCTTCATGGCTCCCTTCCTCAGGTGATCTTCTGGTGCGCGGCGCGCGGACCCGCCGGCGATGCCTGCTATGTCGCGAAGATGATCCCGACGTCCATGTCCGCCGGGGTGCACTCCTCCAGCCTCACTCGCAAGTTGGCCTCGCGCTGAGGCTGGAAGAGGTCATGAAAAACCCCCATCTCGGATTCGTCGTCGGCGCCACGCTTGATCTCCTCAGCACAGTTCTCCCCCAGCTGTGCATAACCTGGGTTCCCATAGCGCACACTGGTGAACTGGGGCCGAACCCGCAGGCTTTCACCAGTAATCGCGCTCGCCCAATGCGTTTCGGGAATGGTCTCCCTGACGATTTGTTCGACCCCGTCCGGCTGACAGCGGTAGCGGCGCGGGGTGCGGCAGCCAGGGGGGACGTAGCAGAATCGCATGCAGCCGAGCTGGCGGCGAGCCACGTTCACGCAATCGTTGAAAATGCAGTTCTCCGCCAGCTCGATGGCGTGAACGTCTACGATGCCGAACACCGTTGAACGCAGAATCGTCAATACCGCATGGGCCACGGCATATCCTGGCGTGCCGATGGCTTCCTTCCCCGGATCGGTCCCGTCCACAATGCTGTCGCTGATTTTCAGCGGGATCGGATCGAGGGTGACCTCGTCCTCATGAATCTGAATCGAGCCCACGATGCTGTGCTCGATCCGCACCTTAGCCCGGACGTTGAAAACCTCCAGGCTAGGCTCGGCGGGTCGCAGGGGCTCGCAATCGCAATCGATTCCCCACCCAGGCACCAGGGTGCTGTGGCGGATCAATACTTCGGCGCCACAGACCGGGACCCGCTCGGGGGTGTCTCGCTCCGGGCCCGATATGTGGAGCGGCCGCCCGGTTACCAGCAGCCCGTCGAGGGTGAAACGGCTCCCCTCGGCCATGGTGACCGACAGGGCGTCCGGCAGGTCGGTCTGCCAATCGAGCAACCGCAGCACCGGGCGGGTGTGATCGGCGGCCCGCAGTTGCAGAGTGCGCTCGGCCCGGAGAGTGATTGCCAGCGGCTCGACGTACACCGCGCTGTCGGCCAGCTCGATCACGGCGTCCCAAGGACTGTCCTGCTTCCACTGATTCAGGGCGTCCGTGATGCGCGGGAAGGGCTGGCCTTTGCCGACGCGGTAAAACACGGGTGTGACCGTCTGCCGCACCTCGGTGGCAGGATCCTCCGTGCTGGCGACTTCGACCTCTCTGGACGATGGGTTCAAGAGACCCCGGGTGTATTCGCCCCCACCGATGTCGGCGCTGAAGCCGTAGTGATAGGTGACCCGTATCCCCTTTTTGGGCAGCTGGCTCGGCGGGAAGGCCAGACGGCCGAGGACTGGATCCACCGCGATGTGCCTGAGGGGCGGGAGGTATTGCCAGTCGGTCAGATCGGCCGGGATGATGGCCTCGACCGGAACCGGCTGATCGGAGCCATATCCTGCCCAGCCATCCACCCAGATAGAGAGACTTTTCCCGCTGCCATAGTACAGGCTCTTGTTCTTGTCGAACGCCAAGCGACGTATCGTCCCGGGGACGTTCAGCTCTTCCGCGATATGGGTATCCTCGGTCTCCGCGACAGGCTTGATGAAGAGCGGAGCATCCTGCCCCAAGACACTGAAGGAGACGCAATTGGCGCCGGCATCCTCGGCGCCGTAGGCCGGCGCATAAGTCACCGAGTAGGACCGGAGCCTCCAGAGGAACACCCCCACCGACGGTATGTTGTAGCGGCCGATCGTTCGCTGAGAATTGATCCGCCTCACGTCGACCGTCTTGCTGAGCGGATCGAAGGGCCCATCGATCAGATCCAGCTGTTCCACCCTCCGAACGTCAACCGTAAGGGCCCGATCGAGGTGGAGATGATTGAGATTCTGGTTCCACCCCAGAAGCCGGAAGAATTCCACCGCGCGGGAAGGCCATCCGGCAACGTCCCGGGCGAGCAGCTCGAGCAGCGCCAGCGTCCCCTTGCGGCGGCGGTACCGGATGATGTTGGCCACCTCGCGGCGCGGAATCAGAACGCGATTGAGCCGACGTCCCTCCGCGGTGGTCGCACTGCCGGGCCGGCCGGCATCCAGCACGGGGCGGTACCCGATCAGATCCCCGATGTATGGCACCACCCAGTCTTCGCAGGTCTCGATGAACCAGTTCTCGTAAAGCTGCGCGATATCGTCGTCAACCAGGTTGACCTGCTCGGCAATGACCCGCAGCAGCGCCTGGAGCGGATAGCCTTGAGCCGCGTCCCGCATCCGGTATGCGGCCGGAAGCAACTGATAAAGCCGATCGCGCCGGACGTCCGGGGTCGTGGTCGTCATGGGATCGGATTGAGAATCAGGGTGTCGGGAACCGCCGCGGTGAACATCGCCAACTGAGCCGGTCGAATGGCGCCGTTCTCGACATCAGCCAGATTCACGTCCACCCTCTGGCGGGGGACTCCTTGCCCCTTCGCGGCGGCCATACCCGGCCTGGAGATTATTTCAGGTTTGGAGAGTCTCTTGATCTCCTCCGCCATCTGAGCCAGGGTCAGAAGGCGCCGGCCGCCGTCCTTCTCGGCCTTCTTCTCGGGAATGCCCCCGAAAACGTCCACATCAACGTAGAGCACTCCAGGCACGCTCTGGATAACCTCGATCGCTTCACAGAGCAGAGCGGGTTGGCCCAGTCCGCGCGTCTCGAAACCGAACTCCACCAAGAGCTGGTTACGGACGGCCGTCGCCACCGGCTCCCACACGTAGTCAGGAGCAATCCGCACCCTGGCACTCAGCACCAGCACCACCAGCTCCCGGGAATCCACTTGCAATGGGAGGTCGGCATCGCCGAACTCCCGCAGGGCCGCCAGCAGATTGGCGTAGAGATCTGACGTCGGGTCGATAGGGATATCGTCGGCACCGGCGATCGTGATGTGTACGACTGCCCTGCGGCCATCGCTCAGGCGGCGGGCCCGCGCCTTCCCGATTCCGGCGAATGTCCGAGTGAAATCGGCGTAATCCTGGACCGAAACCAGCCGGTCCAGCGACATGACTCCGAGCGGTGCGTTCTCCCGCGCCTGATCGCGACTCTCCCGGTCCGCACCCCCGGAGCCGCCCAGTGGGTTGATCACTGCCTTGACGCCGAGTGGCTTGGTCATCAGTAGACTGATCTGTTCGGGTCTCACGTTGCCCGGCTTCCCGATGCCATTGCGGTAAACCGTCTTCACGTTCTCCACCCCGGTGGGAAGCCGCGCACCCTCCTTGCCGTTTCCGAACGTCACGGTGGTCTTGGTGTCGTCACCGGTCTTCGCGATGAACTTGCGGTCCTTTGGTCCCAGGCCGGCGAAGGTATCGGTCTCGTGCCACTCGACATCGTTCACGTAGACCTTCAGAGTGCTGTCCACTCCGCTCGGGTTGGACGCCGGCACGAAGGTGAGGGGTGGTTGCTTGAGTGTGAAAGACTGCAGTGCTTGACTTCCGTCGCCGGCGCCGAGAGTCTCGTTCCGGGTCTCACCGTGGGTCGCCTTGACCACGTTGCCGTAGATCTTGAGGGTGTCGCGCTTGTAGGAGAATGCGGTCTTCGTCGCCAGGAATAACGTGGTGTGAGTCTTGTCACCCGGAAGCTTCGGGTCGTAGCCCTGCCGCAGACCGGAGATCATCAGCAGCTCAGTACCATTGACCCCATCAACGCCTGGAATGTCAGCCCGCTCACCGGAGAAAACGACCCAGCGCCCGGAGGTTAGCTCATTGTACAGCCCAGCCAGCGGGATCTCCTGGCCCTTGACCTCTGCCGGTGCCATGGGCGCTTCCGCAGGCGTGAGTGGATCGCTCTGAGCGAAAACGAGGGTGTTCCGATACCTGCCAAAGTCGGGGAACCCTTCCTCACCAGGCTCGAGCTCTGGCAGCCACGACTGGGAGAAAGTCAACTTGGTGCTCTTTCCGTTCACACCGTATGCCGAGCGTTGTCCGGTCGAGACGGAGTCGATCTTCAACGCTTGCCGGCGCGTGAGGGATAGTCTTGGGTCCAGCGTTTGGACTACGGCGTATGATCCGGGAGTCACGGCGTCATAGGCCTGATCCAGAGATAGAGAATCTGGGGATTCATCTTCCAGAGGCAGTTCGAGCCATTCACTCGGTGGGCCGATCACGAATTCCGGACCGGGTGCCGTACTCTTGTCGTAGGTCATCCGCTTGGGGGCATTTGCCCCGAAGATCGGAGCTTTCAATCTCAGGACATGTACCGACTTGAGTGGAGATTCCGCTGTTTCAACATTGGCATTGGCCCATGCCGTATAGAACACGTCCTTCAATCTGCTAGCAAAATGGACCATCAATTGGGCGTGAGCATCCGCTCCGGCTCCGAGTCCTTGCTGCAGGCTCCGGGACAGCCGGGCACTGTTTGCGGGTTGCAGTCGTGGTTCGCGCAGAAGGTGGGAAATGAACTTGCCTGGCGTCGTGACCGATGGGCTCTTGGGAGTAGGGAGAGTGCCCATCAAGGTCTCGATTCCCTTCTCAAACCTCTTTTGTACCTCAGGAACGTCGGAGCCGGGCGATTTGAATGCCTCCAGCCAATCAAGCGGCGAAATGGCGAGCCCCAGGAAGGTGTTGCTGTAAAGCGTTTGCAGGCAGGCGAGCGCCCTGATCTCGTCGGATCCGCTACCTGGAGCGCTCACCATGGCCTCTAACTCCTTGATGAACGCAACGAGTACGGGTATAGCCTCGTGTGTTCCTGTAGGCAGTGGGGTCAGCCTCACCAGCGTGCGATCGTCGGCGACCTGTTCCACCGTCTCGTAGACCGTGCGAACTGCCTTCTGATCAGAGCTATCCCCAAAGACGAAGAGTAGTGAATCGCCGGGTTTAAGATTGGCGGCTGTTCCGGTGATGTAGAGTTCGGTTAACGTCAAGATATTGCCGAGCGAAATGTTCTGGGGCTGGGTGAGCCGCACCTGGAGGTTGTTCCACGCCGAACGGGCCGTCAGCTTCTCGCTGGTTTCGAAGAATTGCGGCAGCTCATCGGGACCGGGAATGCTCTGCGAGCGCGCCCCGGCGGGGATCTCCACCGGCTCGGTTTGCTTCTCCTCCAGGGTGTACGCGAGATAGACGGTGGATGCGACGCCGGGTCGAAGGGCATACCCCACCAGGCGGGCCAGTTCGAGGATCGAGCGCCGCTCTGTCGCGGTCCGGAGGTAGCCTTCGTTGGCGATGCGTTCCTGATAGAACGTGAGCACATCGCCCACAGTGGCCCAGCCGTCGAGCAGGGCAATCGCGGGATCCGCGGGATCGCGGGTGGTGAGACCGCGCAACGGCTGGAAGGTTTCGAGGATCTGGCCGTCGGCGCCAGGCGCCTCGACTGTCACCGACGCCAGACCGGCCTTCATGGTCTCCAGGAAACTGCCGTGGGTGCCCATGCGGTAGAGCAGCGCGTCCAGGCCCGGACGGTTGGCGGTCGAAACCGGCGTCAGCTTCTCGGTGCCTTCGCAGCAACCGCAACTCTCGGTCGAGCAGCCGCAGGACTTTGCCGTCATCCCTACCTCCCGCCCCGGACCTGAATCTCGAGCTGACCCCGTTCCGGGAAGTTGGGGTCGCTGTCGAGTTGCGCGATCTCCCCGGTCCTGAGCGGCAGCAGGCCGTTTGCGATCTCGTGGTTCGGCGACTCGAATTGCCGGTGGAATCGGGTGACGGTCACGCACTCCACACCCGGCACCGCCTGCGCGGCCGCGATGATGGCGCTCAGATAGATCCCATCGCCGAATGAGAGATTGTCCGGGTGGAAGAAGCCCCGCTTGCCGCCGGGCAGATTCCGGGCGCTGAATCGGTCCAACAGGGCGGCCTTGACCTGTCCGGGCTGATAGTGCGGAAGTGCGCAGACCTCCAGCTTGAGGCAGAGCGGCACATACCGGCCGGGCCGCACCGCCAGATCGTGACCCATCCGCCGGCACTTCTCGAGCTCCCAGTCAATCTCCTCCAGCACCATCGCCGAAACGCTCTCGCCTCCGAGCGGATCGATCGCGACGTCCGCTTCGTACCAGCTTCCGTTCCACTCGAGCGCCGCGCTGGCGAATTGCACCTTGGGGTTGCGCTGGGCGATTTCTCGGTAATCGTCCGCAGTAATCGCCCGCTCCAGCCGCTTCCGGAAGGCGCGGGGTGCTCGAAGCTTGACCTCCGCCGCGTTCTCCGGATCGGTGCCGCCTCTCGCGGGGAGAGGGTTACGAACCGTCACCGAGACACCGCTGAGACTGGTACCAGCCAGCACCAGCCGCGATATCGCTTCTGCCCCGACGTTGCCGGCCATTCCGTTGCCCACGCGATAGGTGGCGCCGAGTGTCATTCCCGCCATAGGGTGGAAGCCATTCTCTCCGTTGCCAAAGCGAAGGTGAGCGAAGCCCTCGTCATCGATCTCCACCACGAGATGCCGATCATCCGGGCCGCTTGCGATCAGATCGTAGCGGGACTCCCACCACTCAATCGGATTGGAGGTGAGTTTGAGTGCCGGCAGGGCGAGTCTGGCGTCCTGATCCAGCAGGGACCGGGCGCACGTCCAACGGTCTTTCGCCGGGTCGTCGGCCGGCAGTGGCTGTCGGAAAGTCAGCGGAATCTTCGTCAACGTTGGCCGAATCCGACCAGGGACGGTCTTGATCTCGCCCGGCCGCTCGGCACACTCACACTCTGCCTCGGTATCGGTCGGGGGGACCGATCCGAGGTCCTCCGGTTCACCGGTCTTCCCGTGGTCTACCAGAATCACGTTGCCCCGCACCACGCTGACGTTCTCGAGGTAGGGGCACTCCGGCGCGGCTCCAATCGTGGAAATGCAGAACGTAAACGGCGGCGCATCCTCTTCCGCCCAGGCGATCTCGACCCATGGGGTGGGTCGGCCTTGCTGATCGGTCACGACGGGATCCTCGCCCGGCGTCACCCGGGTGAGGCGGACTGCGTGCCGCCGGGTAGGATCCGCATCGGCGGGGAGCCCGGTTCTGGGGCCGAGCACTTCCTCGAAGATCACGACATCACCCGGCTTCAATTGAAGCGCCCGAGCTGGATGCGGCGATTCGGCCGCGAAGTTCTCTCCGGTAGTTTCCGTCGCGCTCTCGCCGCTGACCCAGGCATCGAGGAGACTGGTCGAGGTGCTGCCCCGCTCGAGGCAGCACTCGGTGTCGCCCCAGGTGTAGAAGTGGATCTCGTTGTGTGCTGCGCGGAGCTGGATGGCTCCGGAACCATCTCGCGCCATCGGTTCGAATACCTGGTAAGACCCTGGAGGCACTTCACGCAGATCATCCCAACTCAGCACCGCCTGCCGCACTGCCAGCTGATCGTTGAGCCCGGTGATGAAGGCGACGTCCGAGACGTTCAGCGTGAGATCGCTACTCACCTCGACGGAGAGCCAGGCCCGGGCGTTGCATCCCTCGTGCATTACGTAGTCGACCAGCCGGGTATGGCGCCGGATCGAGATCCGCTTCCTCGAAGTGTCCAGATACGCTTCCGTAGCCACAGCATCCTGGTAGTAGCTGAGGTAGTCGCCGGTGTAGGCCAGCAGTTCGACCAGCGCGATACCCAAGTCGGGCACGTGACGTTCTTTCCAGGCGGGGAGCAGCAACGACAAGCGGTCCAGGATCAGCTGGCGGAAACCAGCGTAATCCCTGGCGAGGTAGTTGATCTCCGGCTCATCCAGAACCGCTGGCTCACAGGTGCAGGCAGGTGCGCAATCGAGATCCGAAGGGCAATCGATCTTGAAGGAGAAATCCACGTGGTCGTACCGGGGATCGACGTGCTCCACCCCGACCAGGCGCAGGGTGTAGGTCGAGAAGTCTCCAGACTTGTCGAGCCGTACCTGGAGGAAGTCGTCCTTCTCGGGGCTGGGATCCACCACCGGGTCCACGTCGGTGATGGTGATGTCGGTGATGCGATGACCCCCTTCCAGCCGCAGGTATCGCTCAAGGCCCGGCTGATTCTTCTGCAGCTCGGGCGGCAGCTTGCCAAGGAAATACACCGAGAGGGTGCGCTGGTCGCCGCTCACCTCGACATAGTCGAGGCCCACCCTTCCCTGAAAGCGCCGCACCAGATCGCGGCGTTCGTCGTCCTGGCAACACAGAGTCACAACTCCTCCTGACTACACACCGCGGGTAAACGTCGCGTTTTGTTGCTGGCCGGTCCGGCGGATGAGGTACTTGACGTCGATGGTCAGAGCCGAGTCGATGGCCTGCACCTCGAGATCCTGGAGATCGATCACGTCACCCAGCCACCGTTGCAGTGCTGCCTGCAGGGTGAATTGGACAGTGGCGGCAAGCTCCGGGCTGTTGGGCGCGAAAATCAGCTGCAGGAGACCACTGCCGAAATCGGGTCGGTTCACCCGTTCACCAGGATTGGTGAAGATCAGCTGCTCGATCATGTCCCGAATGTGATCGCTCTCGTCGGTCAGCGCGGTCCGGCCCCGGGTATCGAAGTGGAAGGGGTAGTCGATATTCATGGCGCTTCAGGTTCCGGTAACGCGGGTCTGCGTCATCACGATGAGGAGCGGAGTCCCGGTGGGAGCGCAGATAGCCTGGCTGTCCAGCAGAACCAGCGGCTGACCGTTAGAGGTTATCCGGGTAGCACCGGTCACCCATTGGGCGGTCACACAGGGGCCGTTGCCGGAGGGCGGCGGCGGGAAACTGCAGCCCGCGACCGTATAAGGTCCCGCGATGGTGACCGTGGGTTGACCCTCCGACGGTGACCTTCGGATTGGGGACCGTGGGTTGGGCGCTGCCTCCGTGCGCGCACTGCACCGTCGCACCCACATGAACCAGGAATCCGGGCATGACTCCTCTCCTCTGCTCCTCAGACGATGACGAGAGCGCCGTTGTTGATGGTGACGGTGGGGCCGGTCATCATGATGCTGGCGCCCTTGCCGTTGTTGATGTAGATCCCGCTGTCGTTGACCACGATCATGGCTCCGGTGGTGCTCTTCAGGATGATTCCGCCGGTCGCCGGGCTGGGTGGCATGTCGCTGATCATGATCGAGTGTTGCAGCAGCGACTGGATGATGATGTTGGGGTCGGCCGGATTGCCGGCCTTGGCCATGGTCGGGATGTCGGACTGCGCCCCCCAGCGGCAACCGCTCCAGATCGGATTGTTGGGATCCCCCTGCTCGAACTCCACCCACACGCCGGCCCCGATTGGCGGGACCAGGTAGATCCCCATCGGCGGACCGGTCGGCCCCGCGAGTGGAACACACGGTTCGCACCAGGACGACGGTGTCGGCCCGATGACATCTGGCACCAGACACATGAGCCGCCCCCGCATCTGCGGGTCGACATTCTGCACTACGGTTCCCCGGTACTTACCCCAAAACCGCTTGCCCCCGCCTTCCTCGCTCATACCGGTACCCTTGGCGTGTTGGCGATCAAGCCGTCGCGACTGAGCTGAAAGCTCTGCTTGTACTCGCCCCGCTTGATGTTGTGAGTAACACTGTTCACGTAGTAGAGACCGTCGTATGCTAGACCGGCACCGCGGACACCGACCAGCATGCGAGATCGCAAAACCCTTCCGTAACGCAACACATCAAGACTCCCCGAGACACTGATGGCATCGGAAGACCGCGCCAGAGCACCCAGTATCCTGTCGAGGATGCGGGGAGTCTTTTCCTTGAACGACCAGTCGGGAAATTCGACCTTGGCAGGCGGCGTCGGTCGAAGACCGAGTGGCGGCTTGAACAAATTGATGTTGGGCAGCGGCAGCGGTATCGGGATCTTCCCTGTTACCGGGTCGTATACCCCGAACACCATGATCTTCTTCGCCAATCCGTCCAGACTGACGCTGAGTGACTCCACGTTGGTGTGCGCATCCATGTTCACATTGAGGGCGGGCTGGGGCACTGGAATACGAATGTCGGGCCCCCAATAGGCGATGCTTTGTCCCGGCAGAGGACCCGGCTCGACATAGAAGACGTAGCCATGGTCACCAGCCAGCTTCTTCAGGTAGGCCAGGTCCGTCCCTTGATGGGTCGGGATTTCCTCAGTTGGTATCGGGACGTCGTTGATGAAGGGAGGAATCGCTAGAGGCACAATCCCAAACGCGGCATACTTCGCGAGAATCAGGTAGATGCGGCCGATGTCTGGAGTTGCCGGATAGCGCATGAACGGCATCTCGACGACGTCCATCAACACGCTCAAGTCTTCACCGGTGATCGTGAAGGTTGACTGGCCCGGCTCACTGCTCGGCGTGAGTTCCTGACGGGTGACGATCCCGTCCATCAGCACGTTGGGAAAACCGCCTAGAGTGGCGATGATGATCACTCTGGTAACCATCGGGTCGAAATAACCCGCCGGCACCATCGTGCTCAGGAGAAGCGACTTCTTGCTGACCGCGAAGGTCAGCTGGAATCCGCTCTTGTCCTTGCCGTTGGTAACCTGCACGCTGGTCAGCGCATCGATGACCGATTGCGGCGCCGGGATCGGAACCAGCGGACCGATCAAGAGGGTGAGATGAACGCCCTTAAGCATTGGGAGTCCCCGGAATGCCTTCCGGCAACGTGATGCGTAACCTGCGGCCCACCGTCTCCACGAGAGCTTCGGGGCGCATGGCTGCGTTCGCGTCCGCGATCCGCCAGAACGCCTCCGGATCCTCCAGGTACAGGGCCGTGATGTTGTCCAGCCGTTCGCCTTCTCTAACCACGTGTTCCTGCAGCAACGCGAAACGCTCGGGCGCCGGCAAGGAAACGTCGCCGCAGATAGACGATGATTCGATCTTCGCCGACCTGCAGCGTCGCAGTCTCGATGCCGTAGTACCGGCTGGTCGGGGGAAGGTTGAACGTCGCCATGCCCGCTCCTATGGAATCCCCGTGATGCCGAGCGCGCCGAAGGTCCCCGGCGCGCTCTGCGCCGCCAGCTGTTCCTTGGCCTGCAGGTAAGTCATGAAGAGGCCGCCGGCCTTGGCCTCGAATCCCACATCGTCCACGCTCAGCACCTTCATGCTCAGGCTCACCTTGGCGCGAATCGGGTTGAGCGACGTGTCGAACGCTTCCTCGGTGATGCTGAATTCGGTGATCCGCACCGGGGCAATGCGCTTGGACCCGAACACGAACACGGTCAACGCGCTCTCCATCGGCGATGATCTCGAGGGTGCCGGAAGCGGCCGAACTGTTGTTGGCCTGCAGTGTGGCACTGGTGGGATAAACCAGGACCTCGAGCGCCGCCAGAATCGCATGGAGGCCCATCGCTAGTAGCCTGCTTGTCCGCCAGCTCCAGCTGGTCGGTCGCGTCGATCTCGGCTTCGACCTTGATGGTTTCGACTGGCGGGCCCTTGAGTCGCAGCGCTTCGAGACGATCCCCGCTCTCCGTCGCCCACACCCTTGATCTGGAAGCTTCGGGTCAGGGTGTCCGGGTTGTACTGCAGGGGAATCACCCGCAGGACCGCCGCGGTGAGCGGATCGAGGAGGACGATGCCGCCCTTCAGGAGTCGGGGTGAACCCGGGAAGGTGGTCATGTATAGGTCCGCAATGCCTAGGGCTTCTTCTTCTTCTTGCGCAACCAGTCGCTTGAGAAGAGCGGGACAATCGGCGTTTCAAATCCGCCGGGATGCGCCGCCTTCCATTCCTGGTCCGCCCGATCAAAGGCGCTGGGGTGCTCCCTGGCCTGTTGGTCCTCCACCTGCTTCGCAATCGACTTGTTGAGTAACCACTCCTTGGTCAGGAAGAGGAACTTGAAACGGTCGTTGATCCCGATGTCAGAGAGAAACCGGGAATTCCGATCCCAGGCCTGCTTGATGCTGTCCGCGTCCCGTTCCGACATGGGCACGCCGCGGGATCCGTATGATTGCCTGAGCGTCAGCCAGTCGATTTGAGGCCCGACCGGCAGCGAGAACGGCGGCCTGAGGGTGGGAGATTCGGGTTGGAGGAAATCCGGGTCGAGCGTCAACTTCAGCTTCTTGAAGGGCCCTGCGGTTGACGCCTGGTCGGGTTCGACGGGGGCATCGGGCGGTTTCTTCTTCTCATCATCCGGTTGGCAGTAAACACCGACCGGCGCATGGCCTACGGCCTCGGCCGAAACGCGCTCACCCTGCATCACTCGCTCCGCGGCTGCCCGGGCCAGCGGTTCCGCTGTGGAGGAGGATCCGGATCCACCCCGTTGTTGTTGCGCCACGTGGGCCAGCTCGTGCGCGATCAGACTTTGGCCAGAATAGGTCCCCACCTCGTACTGACAATCGCCGAAGACCAGGTCCTGGCCTACCGCGTAAGCCTTGGCCGAGAGACTTCTCGCGGAATCGGCTGCGACTCCGCCGGTGTGAACCCGCACGTTGCTGAAGTCGTGCCCCAGCCGAGTCTCCATCCGCTCCCGGGTGTCGGTGTGGAGTGGTTGGCCGTGGCTACGCAAGACACGCTGTACGCTGGTAGGTACCAGCATGCTCCGGCTCGCTTGGCGGTCCTTGACGCTCATACGGCATCTCGCCTGAGGGCGACCTTGATGACTGGGGCTTCCTCGAGCACCCTGTTGTCCGCCGGCGTGTTGACAATGAGCACGGTGTGCCAGCCTCGTCCCGTGCCCGGCAGGTCGAACTGGATCTCCCGAGGCCGCTCCCGGTCGGTGAGGACGGGGCGGTAATCGCCGAACATTGCCTTGAGTGAACCGACCGTCGGCCTGGATTCCTCATCAAATCCCAATTCGAGCAGATAGGGGACGTCAGTGTCGGGCAGTCGCGCCAGCCGCGCCGTCGCCAGGCCGTTGATGACCGGATCGAGCTCGGCCGACATGTACTCTCCCGGATCGTGTATCACTGGTCCGACATGACGAGCCACATCCTCGACCGTCAGCGAATCCTGAGACAGGAACCGCGCCAGATCGCGAACGATTTCCGCGCCCATGGTCATGGTGGCCACCCCAGAAACGCCTGCTCCGCCGCATCACCCACCTCGTGCGCGTCGGCTTCATAGGGAATCGCGCGATACAGGGTGTAGCGGCGTTCGACTTCCAGAATCCACGCCTTGAGCGCGTCTCGCTTGGCCTTGGCCTTCGTGATGTTCACGGCGACTGGCACCGCGTTCAGGTCTCGAACCGCGACCTCCGCTTCGCCTCGGGCCACTTCCATCTCACGAGTTCCGTCGTCGCTGCTGATCCGCTGGTTGACGGCCCGGTCGGTGACCTTGGCCTTATACATCTTCTTGCCCAGCTCCCTGGTCGTCGCGTCAGTGCCGGAGGTGAACTTCTTGGTCACCGCCTCATCGGCGATCGGCTGGGGAATCCCCTGGTCGGCCTGGATGAAGGCCGAGTCCTTGTTGTTCACACCGGCCGAGAACCGGGCGGCGAGGAACTCCTGTTCGGCGTGGCGGCCTTCGTGCAGCGCCACGTTGGCCAACTCCCCAGCATCCTTGTCCGGAAGGGTTGCGCCCGACACCAGATCCTGACTCACGGCAAATCGCCAGGGGCCCTTGTCGAAGTATCCCTTCCATAGCATGGGCTCCTTCTCGACCAGCAGAAACCCGGGCACATTGGCACTCGCCAGCTCGGCATTGAGCGACACTCGAAGCGCCGCGACCCGATCATCAGGCCGGGGAAGGGTGGACCAGCGGGACTGGATGCTCTTGATCTCGGTCGCGAAGTGGTCCAGGGCCGCGAGCCGACCGAGACCTGTCAGGTCTGGCAGCCTCCCGGCGTGTCGCTCCTTCGCTCGCCGGACTCCTGCGGCGGATTCGGCGGGGTAGACCCGTTTGCGGATTTCCTTCCAGACCGCGTTATCGATCAGCGTCTGCACCTCCTGCGCGAGCGCGGCGGCCTCCGCCGGCTCGCCGTATTTGATCTCAGCGTCTGACGGACCCACCCGATTGCCCAAGGGATCGACGCCACCTTCCGGCAAGCCATGCTTGCGCCGGAAGTCGTCGATGAGCGGTTTGTGGATCGGATCGGCATCGGGGCCGAGCGGGGCGCGCTGGATGCACTGAGGAGCCCGGGTCCGCACCGGGGAGGCCTCTGTGCCTGAGGTGACGGATTGCGCTGCCTGCCTTGCCTCGGCTTCGCCGGCGGCGTTGCTGCTTCGAATGACAAGGTCGCTGGAGGACGAAGCTCCACTCTGCTGGGTCACATGGGCGAGCTCGTGGGCTAGCAGTCCCAAGCCGGCCGAGGTTTCCGGTGCGTAACGTCCTGCTCCGAAAGTGATGTGTTGCCCGACGGTGTAGGCGGCGGCGTTGAGTGCTTGGGCCGATTGAGCCGCCCGTTCATTCGTGTGCACCCGCACTCCGCTGAAGTCCCGTCCAAACCTTCGTTCCATGAATCCCCTGGTTACTGGGCTCAGCGGGTGACCGGGCGAGCTCAGAGTGTCTGGCACCCTGAGCCGGGTAGCCGGTGCGAGCGGGGATCGCCGACGATACGGCGCCACCCAACCGGACTCGATCCTCATGGTTCCCTTCCCTGAGCGCCGAGCAGCTGCGTAATTCCTGAATGGCCCAGCGCCTTCGCCATATCGAGCGCCGAAAGCTGCGCCGGCGTGTTACGAAGCGTGGCATCAGTTCGCGGGTCCGCCACCAGCTGGCGCACGATCTCGAGATGACCCGCAGAGACGGCGTGAAAGAGGGCGGTTTGTTCCTGCTGGTCTACCGCGTTGACCTCAATCTCCGGCCGCTTGAGGAGACGCTTCAGGACCTCGGCGTGTCCGGCAAAGGCGGCTTTGCTGAGGGGCGTCCATCCTAGGTGGTTCTTGTTGTTGACCTCGACATCAGGGCGCTGGAGCAGGAGCTCGACGATTCTGGTCCGGCCCCGTTCGGCGGCGATGTGCAGGGCGGTATTCTGGATGTCGTCTGCGGCGTTGACGTTGAGGCCCGGCCGGCTAAGCAGGAGTTCCACGATGGCGGTATGTCCCTGGGCAACGGCCACCATGAGGATGGTCCAGAGGTTGTCATTGTTGCGATTGTTGATGTTCGCGCCGCTCTCCAGGAGCAAGGGAACCGCCGCAGTATTGCCGGCAAGCGCGGCGCGATAGAGCGGTGTCGTCCCATCGACCTGCTCCTTGTCAACCTCAATACCGGGGCGGGAAAGGAGCGCACGCAGCTTATCCTGTGACCCGAGGTCGTAGACCACCTCGTGCAGCAGCGTCTTCCCATTGCCATCTTGCTGATTGACATCGCTGTTGGGAATCTCGAGATATCGCTGCAGCACCTCGAGTGGGGCGGTCCGCACCCAGCTCCAGCGCTCGTACTCGGGAAGACTCAGCGCAAGGTCGAAGCCGGGCACTCCGACGATCAACCCGACCATGCGGGCCCTTCCCGCGCGCAGCGCGGTCATGAGCGGCGACACGCTGTCCACCCGGTCGAGGTCGCACTGGCGGTTGATATCGATGCCGCTATTCCGAACGATTTCCAAGACCACCTCGGATTGATCTTCAGCGATCGCCCGTTCGAGCAGCTGACCGGGCGTGTAGGGTGGATGCCGGGCGGCAAACGCCTTCTTATCGGGCAGGGGCGTCATGGTCCGTCGGCGAAGCTTGCGGGATCCCTGCTGACCAGAGCGTTGCCGAAGTTCAGGGTTCCCAGCTTTCTCACCACGCGCAGGTCGCGATCCACACTGCCGGTCATTGGCCCCACCGAGGGATCCCGCACCGCCAGTTTCAGCAGCAGGTCTCGCTCCGTGTTGACATTGGTGTGAGCGCCGCCGGGGAACGCACCGGTTATTTCCGCAGCCGTGGCGTTCGCCGCCTCAAAGGCGAGCACATCCGCCTTTACATGCAACGGGGAGAGGATGTCCATCCCCAGCGCCAGTTTGTGGATCAACCCTTCCGACAAGGCGACATCGATCTGCGACACCGGGTGCTTTGCCTCATCCGGCGAGGTCGGATCGATGTCCACCTTCTTGTGAATGGTCAGCTTCTCGACCTTGGACCAGAAGGGAAGCGCCCTGTCGAACCGCCCCGCTCCGGCGAACCCCGGCTGGCGGACCGTCCAGTCGGTCGGGGTCTTGAACACCTGCACGTAGAACAGGTGCAGGTTGAGCCCGATGGTCCATGCTTCGCGCATCAGGTCGGTCGCCTTAATCGCGGCCTTCTCCTCAGTGGTGCGCGATGGCGCCGTCACGCCGCCGACCGTGGTACCTGCCGGTATGAAGGTCTGAAAGGTCACCGGGGCGGTGAGCGGTTTGTTCGGGAAGGCTGCATCGTTGGTCGGATCAAGGATCCGCCAGGGCACGACCTCAAAGTGCGCAGAATTGGTGAGCTTCCTTGCCGGCGCCTGGTTGGTAAATCCGCCGGAATCGATATAGATGTCATCGGACACATTTGCATTGCCCGCGTGCATGCTCTCGTGAAGCAGGGTGGTGACAGACGTCGGAAGATCAGGACTATCAATGACGTTGGGTCCGATCCGGATCTTCTGGCCGGTCGTTCCCGGAGGATCGGTCAGCCCACCGAGCTCCGCTTCTTGGGAGTAGCCCGAGCGGTCGGTCACGATACGATCAAGTCCGTGGATCGCGTTCAGCGCGGTACGACCCTTGGCGTATTTCGCCTTGGCGGCGGTGATACTCCCGGCGCCGAAGACGTCCGTGAGCCAGGAATCCCGCGCACCAGTGGCGATGTCGTCGTAGACGTCGTTCACGTGGCCGACGACCTTGGTAATGTTCGCCGCGTCGGGAGTTGCCGGGCGGGCACCGGTGTCGATCAAATTCGGGTCCCCGAACCGGCGACCCCCAAAGTTGCTTACGATGGCCTCGGCGGTCAGCGTGGCCCGTTCCCGAGGAGTCAGCGCATTGAATTCTGCCTCGGTTCGCGGACCAAGCCGGTCGAGCTTGACGATTGTTTGGTCGGCCACCGACAACTCGGCCATGGCCAGCTCGACCAGGCGCTCTACTCCTTCGACATTCGCCAGCGGATTTGCCCCGGAAGTGATGAGAAGCGCTCGCACATTCGGCGGAATCCGCCGGTGCTGGACGACTGGAGTAGAGGACGGGCTTAGGGAGACCGGGCCAGGATGTGCGTTGAGCAAAGCTTCACTGGATTGGCCGCGTACTACCCGGTCGGCAACCTGGTCAGCGTGCCATTCATAGGCATCCCCCTCCCGTCCAGTGCCTCCGCCGACGGCCACCCCAGCCCGCTGTTGAACTACGTGGGCGGCCTCGTGCGCAGCAGTGTGCAGACTCGGCGGGCGGGCGAAGGTCACTTCCGATCCCCGGGTGATTGCCTCGAAACCCCGCCCACCCACTTCGGCGGCGGACCGGCGCTCAGTGAGGGCGCGGACGAGAGAGAGATCGTGATGACCGAACGATTTCTGGATCGATTCCAGGAAAGGGAGCGGATGACCAGAGGATTGTGCCACGTTCGTCGAGACCGGGACCCGGGTGAAATCGGATTTGGTGTACGGTACCGCAAACGGCCTATGCTCGGGCTGGTTTCCCAGCATGTACAGCTCCTGATCCACCAATGCTGCAGCGTCGTACGCGCGCTTGCGCGGCAAATGGCGAGAATCCATCCTCCGCAAAATCTGATGGCGTTCTGCCGCGACTTTACTCATGACCCAGGTTGACTCCGTCTGTTCACTGTCACTACCTCTCTCGCAGCGCCCCTGATCATTTACCGATTCCCCCATACACCGAGCCGGCGATTTGCCGTCCCAGCTCGGCGGGGCCATTGCGGCCGCTGAGTTGAATCGCCGGGCCGGCCAGGCGGGGAAGCGCAGTACCGCCCGCCAAATAGGACGCCAAACCTCCTTCACCGAGCAGCCGGGTCAGTTCGGACTCGATGGCTGCCTGCAGCCGACGCGGACTGCCGCCGGCGAGCGGAATTCCCTCCAGGATCAGCCGTTCGATGTGCAGTTCGATGTTGCTCACCGGAACTCCGATTCGTGAATCGGTTTCTCCAGTTTCCGCATTTCGGCCCGTGCCGCGGCGAGTAGAATCGGCATCGTCACCGTCTGCCCATTCCCGGCAGCCGCGAATGCCGCGTTGAGCGCGATGCTGTGGATGTTGCCGCCGGAGATGTTGAGCCGGGCGAGGCGGGCGTAATCCAGATCCTGTTTCGGGGTTTCGGCGGGCAGTGCCTTCTCCCAGATCTGTTGCCGCTCGCGAACGCCTGGAAAAGGCAGATCCACGATGAATCGCAGGCGGCGCATGAATGCGGGGTCCAGCGCGCTCTTCATGTTGGTAGCCAGGATCGCGAGCCCACTGAACGCCTCCATCCGCTGCAACAGATAGTTGATCTCGATGTTGGCATAGCGGTCGTGGCTGTCTTTCACTTCGCTGCGCTTGCCGAAGAGCGCGTCCGCCTCGTCGAAGAAGAGAATCGCCCCACCCTGCTCCGCCGCATCGAACAGCCGGCGAAGATTCTTCTCGGTCTCGCCGATATACTTGCTCACCACCGCCGAGAGATCGATGCGATACAGATTGAGTCGCAGATCGTTGGCGATGACCTCCGCCGCCATGGTCTTGCCGGTGCCACTCTCGCCGGAGAAGAGGGCGCTGATGCCGAACCCCCGGTTCATCCGCAGGGAGAAACCCCACGCGTCGTAGACCCGGTGTCGAGCCCGGACCTGATCCGCTATCCGCCGGATCAGGGCCATGGATTCGGCGGGAAGCACAAGGTCATCCCATGTGGCCTTGGGCTGGAGTCGTTGGGCCAGCGTGTCCAGCCGTGGCCGGGTCAGGTCACGGCATCCGTCCCAGAGCCGGTCCACCAAAGCCTCACTACCTGAAGGCTGTTTCGGCTCCGCGGCAGCCACTTTCTGGATATCGCTCAGATTCAGATTGAACTGCCCGGCGAGCACGGCGCCCAGATCACCCGATTTGGTGGATTCGGTCTGGTCGCCCGCGAGGCTGTTCCACGCCTCTTCCTGCTCCCGTGCAGTCGGTTTGTTCACCACGACCGAGATGGTCATCTCCGCCCACTCGGCGGGAGTCTCGGGCAGTCCCAGGAACACCAGGCCGACCCCTCGAGCCAGGAAGCGGCGCAACGCCGCCTGGACCTCGACTGAAGCGCTGTCGAGGTTCTCGCCCGCGATGTAGAGCGCGACGGGGAGCAGGAGCGTCTCGCGTTGCCATAGTCGCGCGAGGGTCTCCACGTCGGCAATCTGCTGCGGCAGTGCCTCGGCTCCGATCCGATAGAGCTGGCGATTCAGCGCGAAGCAGACCTGGCTTGCCACCGCCACCTTGCTCCCGGGATCCGACCCCATGAGCTGAACCACGGGGAGCCCCGAATCGGCGGCGGCATCCTGTAGCCGCCGCAGAACCGTCTCTGCTACCTCGCGCTGGGATTCGGAAAGGACCTCGCGAGGATCTTCCCGTTGAGGGGCCAGCAATGTTGCGAGCCAATCATCCAAAACGTTGAGGCCCTTGAGAAAATTCACGATCCGTTCGTCGGCCCGGAGGGAGCTGGCTGTCAGTGGGGTGCCGCCCGGCTGATTGACTTCGATCAACCGCGCGCAGCGCAGCGGCCGATGGACCGACAGCGCATCCCAGCTCGGCTCGTCCAGCGCCGACAGAGCAAGACCGAACGTGGGCCAGGGTCGAGATGAGCTGCCCTGGGCCTGAGCGCAGAGCCAGGTCATCCCGGGATCGAACTCCATCGCGGCACAGAGCAGCAGGGTGTCGCGCTCGAAGTGGGACAGGCCGAACCGTTCCGCCAGGAGCAGCAGTGCCGGCGGCGGATCCATGGCCGCGGCCGCATCCCTTTCAGCGACGGACTCCGCGAGCTGCTCCTCGATACTCGGGCCCTTGCCCTGGGGCAGCAGCTTCATCTCCTTGGTCGTCGTCGCCTGCTTCGGCCCCAACCAGCCGCGGAACCAGCCGCCCTTGGGCTCCGGCAGACCCGGCGGCGGGGTTGGAACGAAATCAGCCGAAGGCGCCGGGTTCTCCGCGATCAGTCGGCGAAGCCGCAAGCGCATCCATTGGAGGGAGGCCGCGAGATACCGGTTGTTGGCTTCCAGCCACGCGTCGGTACTCATGCTACTTTCACCTTCTGTTGCGGATCGAAGTCGAACCGCGCCGGAGATCCGGTCAACGTGATCGGGAGGCTGTCGATGCCATCCACCCTGAGCCGCACCAGATAGTCCCCGGTCCCCACCGAGGGAACGGTGAACGTGAGCGTGGTCGGTTGGAGCGGGTCGCCGGGCGTCGTGATGGCGGACGGGCTTACCGTTTCCGACCCGAAGATCAGGCTGGTGCGTGTCTCTTGCTCAGGGCGTAGGCGGGGGGTGCAGGTAACCGTCAGGTTGATGTTGCCCGGTGACGCGTTGGTCGGGCTCACGGTAATGCGCGGCGCCAACCCGATCGGGACGCCGTTGGAAGTCCAGGGCTTGAGGCCGGGGCGAGTGGTCCGCAGCGAGACGGCATACATGCCGGTGGCCCACTGGTTCATCACATTGGCGTCCTCGGCAACAGCAGGCACATGAACCGAGAGGGTGCCTTGGGTGAGACCTGGGGTTGGAGTGATCTCGTTGACGACATCCGCCACTGCGTGGGTAAAGACCACCGTTGTCTGATCTGGTGAGCCAAGATTGGTGCCGGTCAGCAACAGGTCGTCACCCAGCCGCATGGCAGGCAGGAGGTCCGACGCCGCCGGTCTCACACCCTGCAGATCGGGAAACGGCGCGGCCACCGCGACCGGGCCACGATCGTCGGTGCCCCGCTTGAGGACCGGTGCCGCGGCCCTGACTGGAGTGGTAGCCTGGATCAGCACCACGGAGACCACGTACGCCATGGACTGGCGATACCGAGCCTGCATGGCGGTCCACATCTTCGACAGATCCTCGGTGCTCAGGGTGACCGGAGTGATCTTGATCAACTCCACTTGATCGGCCAGGTCGGCTGCCGAGAGCGAACCGAAAATCGAGGGTACCATCGTGCCATCGACCGGCGAAGTCCCGCCGAGCACGATGCGCAACTGGGCCCGAGTGAGCATCGGCGTTTCATGCAGGAGCTGCATGGCGTAGCCCAGCAGAATTTCCGCATTCAGATCCTGAGAGCCATACGCGGTGAGCAGATAGTGCAGGTCGAGGGCGAGAGGCGGATTGGTCAGCCTCCCACCGTTTCCGTCGCGCGAAGGAAGCCCTTCATTGCGCCAGCCCTGATTAGGCGTGACCTGATAAAGGAAGAGGTTGAGCCGGTTCGGCTCATTGGCTCCCGTCACCACTCGATCGGGCGGTGAGGCGGTGACCGAGAAGCTGCCCACCGCGGAGAGATCGTGGTTCAGCAATCCGTCGTTCAACAGGTCCTTGAGCACGGCGGTCACCGCGGCGATGGCGAGAGGCCCGCTCATTTCGTTCCTCCACCCCGGGCCCGCAGGTAGTCTTCCAGACTCAGCCTGGGTGCAGACGCCGCGGCAGCGCGCCGCGGAAGTGACTCGGGTGGCACCGCACGCACCTCGATCCGGCCGATCGTCACCTGAATCGTGGGAACCGGAGTCGTCGAAGCCGGCAGCCCCAGGGCGGCACTCACCGGACGCATCGCCGTGCGGGCGGGCGAAACGAGAAGTGGATGGAGCGGAACTCCGAAAGGTGTGGCGACGGATGCCGCACCCTCCGGCTTTGAAGGCAATGTGGTCCGCTCGGTCGGCCGAGAAACGCGCCTGCTCCCCGGGTGAAGAACCGGACCGGCATCGGATTCAACCTCAAGCGGAGCCTCATCGCTTCGCCCTCGGCGGGATGAGGAACGAGCCTTTCGGATTTTCTCTTCGGCGATCCTCGGCTCCTCCGTTTCCCGGGGTGGGACGGTCCTCGGCGCGAGCGTGTTTGCCGGCGTCGCGATTGCTGGAGTGCGGGGGGCCGGCCCGGTGATGCGGGGAACGACCGAGCCGATAGTACGCTGATCCGGCACAACCTCCTGCGCCGGTGACGGCGCCACCCGGGGTCTCGTTGGACCCATGGCCTTAGGAACTTCACCTCCAACAACTGAGTCGGGGGAAGGCTCCGGAGCACCGCGTCTCCCGCCAAGCAGCTGCGACGACTCCGGTATCGCTTCGAACAGCGAAGGACGGCGGCGGTGCAGCACCGGGACATTCCCCTGTGCCCTGCCGATGAGGCGAGAGAGAAAGTCCGTCATGGCCGTCCCCGCCGCATGCGCTAGGCTCCCAGCATATCCAGGTAGGAACGGCGTCGGTTGGGACTCAGCGCGAGAATGTCGCTCTCCCGCCAGCCATAGGCCGAGGCCAGTGCGTGAATTTCCTGCAGCAATCGCTTAGCCCAGTCCTCGACCTCGCTCCAGAGATAGGCCGTGATGTCGAGAGCCATGGACCACGAGTGGCCGCAGACCGCGCAGGTCAGCTCTACCTGCATATCGGCCATCGGGTCGGCCTGGGCCATTTCGTCAATCACACTGGTCAAGACTTCTTCCGGAACGGTGTGTGGATCCACCGGCTGGCCATCGTGTCGCGCTGCGGTGATGCAGCGCCGAAGGAGCGTTTCCCGGGCGTCAGTGCCGTCTTCTCCCGATTCCCAGAGGTCCAGACTGGTCGGCAGGCGATACTCCACCACGTAGCCTGACCGGTCCAACGCGAGCGGTCCCGGGCTCGAGGCTGGGGCAGTTTTGCGGATGTCCGGTGCGCTGAATCTGGCCTCGAGCCGCTCGCCGCACTGGGGACAGACCTCGCTGGCCTCAAGTCGGCTGCCGAACCACTCCTCCTTGAGGCGGAGCAAGCAGGCGTCGCGCTCTCCGATGGTGGCCCGGGCCCACTCGTTCTCCGTCTTGCCGGTACCGGCGGCCAGCAAGAGAAGGGCGCGCTTGATCGGCGGCTGAGAGGTACCCTCTTCCCAGGCGGCGAGCAGGGTGGCGGCATCTACCGCGGGCAAGTCTCACCTACCGCTAGTTGGGTTCGGTAAACGAGGGTTCGGTCGGCTCCGCTACCTCATAGTCCCTTTCCCAACCTTCGTTCTCCAACTTGATGTGCTGGATCGCCACGGCGTTGGCGTTGGCATCCAGATCGGGGAGCGCCTGGAACTCCGACACCCAACAGCGATACACCTTGTAGCGGATCACCAACTGGCCGCTTTCGTTGTACAGCTCGATCAGGATGTTTTTGCGGAAGTCCTTCAGGGACACCTCCGAGCCCAGGCCGGAGCCGAAATTCCAGACCTTGTTGGCCCACTGTTCGAAGTCCTTGTCGTGGGTCACGCCGCGCTCCAGGGTGAGCGCATCGTACTCGGTGCGGCCGGGAGACTTGCGGCTACTGCTGGGATCGCCTCCATCCCGATGTTTGACCACTTCGGTCGTGCGTTTCAGCATGCCGACCTTGCTGACTCCCGCGACCGGTTTGGTGCTGCCCTCGAAGAAGACGCGGAACTTGAAGTTCTTGTATGGGTCAAAGCGTTCCGCGTTGACCGTGAATTGTGCCATGGGCCTTCTCCTCTCCCCGTTCCTAGACTTCGATCTGGCCGGCGATCTGCTGCAGCTGGATGATGACGAATTCGGCGGGCTTCAAAGGGGCAAAGCCGACGATGATGTTGACGATCCCGAGGTCGATGTCGTTCTGAGTCGTGGTCTCGGAATCGCACTTGACGAAGTACGCATCCCGGGGTGTCGTGCCCTGGAAGGCGCCCTTCCGGAACAGGTTGTGCATGAATGCGCCCACGTTGAGCCGGATCTGGGCCCAGAGCGGCTCGTCATTCGGCTCGAACACCACCCACTTGAGGCCGCGATAGAGGCTCTCCTCGATGTAGAGAGCGGTCCGTCGCACCGGGACGTACTTGTATTCGTCCGCCAGCTGGTCCGATCCCCGCAGGGTACGAGCGCCCCAAACGACCCTTCCCGCCGCTTGAAAAGCACGGAGACAATTGACGCCCAGCGGATTGAGGTCCCCGTTCTCCGGGTCGGTCAGCGGCACGCTTAGCGCTGGGACTCCCACCAAGATCGCGTCCAGGCCGGCCGGTGCCTTCCAGACTCCGCGTTCCGTGTCGGTTCGGGCAAAGACACCTGCCACCGCGCCACCGGTGGCGAAATCCTCCATCTGGTTGTCCCGCAGCGGATTCGGCTGGCGCAGGCGGGGGAAGTAGAGTGCGGCGTTCTTGCTTCGGGTGCAGACGTTCTCGTTGGCTGCGTCGGTGAACTTGGTCTTCGCCTTGTCTTTTGTGTTCCAGTCCTTGGGCGAGTCTACCAGCAGCATGGCCCGCCGTTTTTCACAATAGGCTACGGCGGTCGAGAGCAGGTTGACGTCCACATCCAGCGCGTCAGTCGGGGCATGGTAGGGCGGAATGGTGAGGAGATTGAAGAGATCCGCCTGTTCCAGTGCGAAGAGGCCCTTCTTGTCGGTCTCCCCGTTGGCCGGAAGGAAATCGGGAACCGTGAGCCACAGTCCATCCGATACGGCGTTCGCCGCATCCGTGAGTGCGGTATCGAGCGCGGTCTTGGCCGCAGTGACGGCTGCCTTCTCGGCGGTAACGTCTGCCGCGGGATCGCTGTTCTGTTTGTCCGTCAGGGCCTTTTTGGCGTCAGTCGCAGGCCTTTTCCTTCGTGCTCAGGGCATCGATTCCCGCGGCCGGGGTCTTGGTAGCGTCGGGGGTTCCGTCAAAGGCAACGAGGTCGGAGTTGTCGGCCAGCACCTTGTCGACCCGGCGCTGGCTGTCCTTCAAGGTCAGGTTCAGGTATCGCTCGGTCTTCCCGCCCGGAGCCGAATCCCGCACCGTGAGGTTGAACACGTCGGCCTTGGTCACACCCAGCGACGTGGCGATCTCGTCTGATACGTTGTCCAGATCGACCGTCGCTCGAAGATTTACCCCCCACTTGCCTTCACTCGCGGCGACGAGCTTGACGTCCCCCACGGCAAGGGAGGCCTTGGCGGCGGGTGCGGCCCCACCGTCGGGCGCCGGCGCGGCGTGGTAGAGTCGTACGACGAGCGCCTGACTGCCACCGTTGAGAAAGAAATCCCGCACCGCGAAGCCCAGCGCGTTGTCTACCCAGAGGCCGCCGAATGCCTTCTCGAAATCGCCGAAGCTGTGGAGGGTCGTGGCTACGTTCACTGGTCCTCGGCGAGCCCGCCCGATGAATGCCGTAATCGAAGTCGCGACTCCGGTGATGGTGCGAACCCCACTGGGGATCTCTTCGACGTATACGCCTGGATAGGTCGGTGCAACCGGCATGGGAGTACCTCCTGAATCAGCGATACCTGCTTCTGCCGCTCAACGTGAGTCGAAGCGCTATGGAATGATCAGCTTGTGTGGTGGGTGTCTCAGCCAGCTACGTGGCGCGCGCGACGTCCCACTCCAACCGCAATCAACTCTGCTCTCGAACCAATCGATCAATATCCTGAAGCAGCACTACGTGCCGACGTACTTCGATGCGGCCGTGAATCACTCGGCGAGGCGTGGAAAGAAGTCGCGCAGTATCCGTGGAGGCCCGGCAAAGGCGAGAGGTAGCGGCTTCACGGCGAATCCAGCCAAAAGCGGGTGAAGAAGAGATAGACCAATGTCCCGACGAAGCCGAAAGGCGAAATGGACGGGCCGATCTAACTTGGATTCAGGGAGGGATCTAGATCTTCCGTGGGGAGGTCAACGTGCTTTCAAGTCCCAGCGGACTGACTCATCAGGCAGGCGAAGCCCGCGGCGCATGCGCTACAGCGAATCCGGCCCGCAGGATCCGCTCCACCCACAGATCGCGCGGCAGGGAGTCGGACGTCCGTTGTTGGGCCGCGCCAGGGCAGCAGACCTGTTCGAGTCGAGGCTGGGGAATCTGCCTATCGCTAAGGTAAGAAGTATTCCGCTATGGCCTTATACCCAAGCAGGGCCGAGGTTTGAACCGCCCTTGGAAGAGTCCCGGAGGTGGCTGAGGTCCCGTAGGCGCATAGATCTTTTGGTATAGCCCACTTTTAGACCCTCCGTCGTCTGTCTCATCCCAGTAGTGACCGGTAGGTTTGCAACTAGACTCATCCCGCCGCGAATGGGTCGGGCTCTCTAAGGCGTCTCCCGCTTCCAGATTCCGGGTTGCTTCATGGCACCCTTCAGCGGATCGCCCTCACATCATTCTAGTACTGCTTCCCGCGTCGCCCGCCCATTTCCTGTCTTCGAAGCTCCCCACCGACAGGATTGTGAAAATGGGTCCGACTGTCAGCGCTTCTCCTAGATGTCTCGGCACGTGCAACGCCTCGATGCCCTGGGGCTCACTTGGCGGCTCTTCAAGGCTAGGTAAACGCGATTCTTCACGCCTCGCATGATTCGAAGCCCAAGCCTCGTGCTGCGAAACCTTACCTTTATTGGAGGCTGGTTGTCGTGCGGCATAACGGCTGGTGTAGTGAGATTCAAGTCGAGACACGTTAGTCCCGGCAAGGAGTGGATATGAATCAAGTGCACCCTCTCCAAGTCGCTGCGTGGTTCGTGGCGGTGGTCGGCGGACTCATCGCGGCCGGAATCGCACTCTGGCAAGCAAATCAGAATCAACGACAGCGCGCGTTGGACCTTCGATGGAAACAGGCCGCAGCCGGCCGCGACCTTGTTGACGAGATGCTTGATGACGAGGCTGCTTCGGACGCGCTGGCAATGCTTGATTCGGACGAGAGAGATACGAACTGGACGATGGGTCTTCAGTAACCATTAACGCAGAACAAGTGCTGGCCGCCTTGAAACTTCCGCCAGCATCCGACGCCGACTATTGCGTGTACATCCGAGAATGCTCCGACTCACTGTTTTACTATTTCGCTCGGTTTGAGCATTTCTTAAAGACAGGTTTAGTCGCATTCGAGGATGTTCGCGAACCAGCCGCGTACTACGTCGAGTATTTGGCTGAGGACAAGCCACTATACATCAAGTATCTGAAGGTGGCACAGTTTAGAGAGGTCCCCCACATTCCTGGCCCGGTTTCCGTCCTGGCACGGTACTCCGCAGTCCGCTGGGTAATGCAGGGTTCGTTCCCGGGTTGACGGGGGCACGGTACGGGCAAGCTGCAGAGGGGCTCTATGGACATCATGGAACAGGCTCATCATGAGCTCGAACGTCTCCAGGGCATAATCACGCGCCACGAGGGCCACATGTTTACTCTGAGAGGCTGGTTATTAACCGTGGCCGGGGGCCTCCTCGCGGCATACTACACAGGGAACATCCAGCTGGACGCCGCTGCAATGCGCGTGGGGCTCCCGCTCGTCGCGTTGCTCTTTCTCTTTGTGGAATCGGCGCCACGCGAATCTCGTGGAGGCCGTCGTCGAACGGGCCACGGCGGTCGAGCACGCTATTACACGCGCCCGCCGCAATGGCGGCGAGCCCGCCGACTGGTACGACGGGCCGCAGGCGAGCGCCGCTTGTCTGGACGGCGCCAAGCGCCGGTGGCCGCGGTCGGGGATGACCTTCTTCCTCAATCGACCCTTCTATCTGGTGGTGGTCCTGATCATCCTGGCCGTCACGCTTGCGCTCCCACCACGGACCTCGAACGCGGCAGCGTCAGTGTGCTGCGCGCATCCCTCCTCACCTTAGGGCCTGCACATCGACGCAGGTCAGGCGGCCAACCGGACAGGTGCTCTACGAGAGGACGGGCTACAAGCGGGACGAGGAGTTCGTCCGGTACGAGTCGTGGTTGTGAAAAGTGCGGAGGCTTTCGCCTCCGCACCGAGCAGAGCTCACAGCGTGGCTGGTATTACGTGGGAGAGCCAACGGCGGGCGGGGTCAGATCCGGGAACCGGCTCGAGGTGATCCACTCCACACCAGTTGAGCAGCCCCGACACCTCGACCGCGTGTTCCATGGTGTCCACCATCACCTCGGTCTCACCATTGGTCACCACGGGGATGATGTGGAGCCGGTTCCGGCCCCTGCGATTGAGGGTGCGACCTCCCGGCCGCCATGGCCCTTCTACTGCGGCTAACTCGACACCTTCACGCTTCAACCCTTCGGCGAGACGATACGCCACGACAGGCTGATAACGGTGGCGACGGGTGACAAAACTGTATGCTGGCATCATCACTAACCTCACGGGTCAGCGGTGGTGTCCTAACTGACGACTAGGTCCCACGCTTTCAGGGTAGGGCGTAGCGACGGTGGGGTCGGTGAGTGGGGTCACATGCGCGGGTCGGTTCGACGGTTCGATAACAGGGCGAAGAGGAGGCGGCCAGCGCGGGCAAGACGAGACAGGAGCTCCGATAATCAATCGAGCGAAGAGAAATTCGCGAGCTGCAACTCTCCAACGAGGTGTCAGATGTCAGACATGAACGGTCGAGTTGCACTGATCACCGGAGCGAGCAGTGGGATCGGAAGGGCAACCGCCGAGGCCTTCGCAGCGAAGGGCGCGAGCGGTTGTGGTGGCCGCGCGGCGGCAAGATGAGCTCGCTTCGCTGGTGACCGAGATCGAGGCTCGGGGAGGGAAAGCCAACGGCCGTCAAGACGGATGTGTCCGCCACCAAGGATGTGGAGCGCATGGTCGCCCACGCGATTGAGACGTTCGGCCGCCTCGACTACGCCGTCAACAATGCCGGCATCGAAGGCCAGTTCGCCGGCGATTACTGACCTGGCTGAAGAAGACTGGGACAGGGTGCTCGACATCAACCTCAAGGGCACCTTTCTCTGCCTGAAGTATGAAGCCAGGGCCATCCTGAACTGCGGCAAGCGGTGGGGCCATCGTCAACGTCGGCTCCATCAACTCATTCCTCGGCTTCCCGTCCGGCTCGGCGTACGTCACCTCAAAGCACGGCCTGATCGGGCTGACGACGAGCGTGTCCGCGGAGCTGGCGCCGCACGGAATCCGCGTGAACCTCGTCTGTCCAGGGATCATTGATACGCCGATGCATCACCGCGCGCGAAAGCTGCTCGGCGACGAGGTGTACGACACGGCGGTGCTCCCAAGCGTTCACCTTCGGCGCGCCGGTCGACCGGAGGAGATCGCTCAGTCCATTGTCTTCTTGTGCTCGGATGAGGCCAGTTACATCACCGGCACGACCCTGACTCCGGATGGCGGATTCACGCTGACGATATGAGGGCACGCGATGCCGCCCTAACCGTCTGGAGAAAACAGATATCTATGCCTGACTGGTTTACCAGATGTGCCACAGGCGGCGCCGCTCCCCAGCGCGCGCAGCTTCGGAGTTGGATGAACGCGGCTTCGTCGTGCTTCCCGGCCCGGTCCCATCGGAGCGAATGGATCTATTGGCCGACGCTTATACTGCCGCATTCGCGGCGGCCGGCGATCGACATGAGGGTCGGCAGTACTTCGACCAAGGTGGTCGATTTCGTCAATCGTGGTACCGATTGGGGCGACATCTACGTGTTTCCGCCGTTGCTGGAAGCATGCTGTCGCGTCATTGGCCGGCCCTTCAAGCTCAGCTCGTTCCTCGGGCGAACGCTGCGACCGCACACCGCCGCCCAGGAGCTTCACGTGGACGTTCGGCGCGAATCGCCCGACTGGCCACTCCTCGGCTTCATCCTGATGATCGACGAGTTTCGACCCGACAACGGCGCCACGCGCTTCGTCCCGGGCTCACATCGGTGGTCGAGCAACCCGGAGGACGCCATTCCAGATCCGCGTTCCAAGCACCATGACCAGGTATTCGCGTGCGGCCCTCCGGGCTCACTGATCGTCTTCAACGGGTCCACCTGGCACGGCCATTCTGAAAACACATCGAACGGACCGCGTCGGTCACTCCAGGGCGCGTTTGTTCCTCGCAGCCGGACATGCCGCGACTGACTTCGGGGCACGACATGCAACCCGACACGCGGGCGCGTCTCAATGAGCTCGCGCGTTATGTCCTCGCACTCTGACCGCTTGCTTCGGTGTCGGCTCGCCATCGTCGCGATGCTGGAGGTTTTAGCCAAGGGAGGGCGAAGTGAAGTACTTCCTTAGCATCTTGAAGTACCACAAATTGACGAAAGGTCGTCCTTTCTGGGTACGCCGCCTTACGTCATGGCGGCGCATTCCCATTACCGCTACCGCTCGTACATTCGGGAGACGCTGGCCCAGGGGAAGATGCCGTGGAGCTATCTGGATGACGATGATGTGTGGCTCAAACAGGAGCTGAAGTCGAAGGCGCTGGAGATTGGGTACTGGACGTAGGGACCGCGACCTTAGCCGAGGCATCCGGCGTTCTGGCGAACAGGGAGTCGAGTACTAGTCAGGCAACTATGCCAATCGTCGGTTTCCCGAGTAGCACTTATCGAGAGACCCCTCAGTAAAGGGGGAACATCATGACTTGGATCGGAAGAAAGAAGATCGCGTTCGTTCCGTTGTCGCGTCCCAACGCCCATCCACCGGATTTCATTCCACCTGACTGGGAAAACGACATCCTGCGGCGGGTGCTTTACGATCCCGATCCTGCAACGGGCAAGGACAAGTCGCTTCGCGCCTTCATCCACACTGTGTCCTCCGGTGTCGCCGACCTCGATGCCGTCGTGACGGAAAGACACAGCGTCGATCTCCAGGACGTGCCCGCGTCCATTCTCGAAGGCGAGACTCGGCGCCCGGCTGCGCGCTGAAGGTTGCGATGCGGCTGCGATCGTGATGCTCGGCGGGCCTGGCGCGGGCACGAACAGCGGCTTCTGGTCCCGTTTCGTCATGCTCGAACCGGTCGGCACCTGGGCCATGGAAGCTCATGCACGGTCTGACCGGCTTCACCGATATCTACCCGTTCGGCGACGACGTGGATCAGCAGGACCCCGCGATGGGCCTGTATGACGAGATGTCGGCCGCAGCTGGCACCCACCCCTCCGCTTACACCAAGGCCGGCGTCCAGTGGCTCGACCCCGCCACGATCGCAGAACACGTGGGCCGAGTGAGCACCTACGCGCTGCACGCGATCAGCCTCACCCAGCCGCCGCCGACTGGGCGAGTGGCAGCCGTAAAGATCGGGGCGAGTGTGCCTTACCTGATGGTGGAGGCGCGTCTGATGGCCGATCAATTCGACGCAGGCATTCCCAAAGAAGGCGTGATCGTCTATCGGGTTCAGACTCCCGATCCGCTGGGACATCGTGTGAATCACCTTCGCCCTTTGATCCTCGAAACGCCGGGGCGCTTTCTGTTGGTCAGACGTTCGTGTCCGACAACGGGATCGGCATCAGTGTCACCGGCACCATTCCGGGCGGGTTCTCGGTTGTCGTGGAGGACCGAAATGCTCCGTTCGATATCGGCCAACTGCTGTCTTACGGGGACGCCGGAACTCCCGGTAATGTTTCGGCCCCGGTGCTCGTCGGCTTCGGCGGGTGGCAGGACTTCAAGTTTCTCTTCTCCGGTAGGAACCTCGCCGGTGAGGACCGCATCTACGCTGTGGACCAAAACGGCCAACTGCTGTCCTACGGGGACGCCGGAACTCCCGGTAATGTTTCGAACCCCGTGGTCGTCGGCTTCGGCGGGTGGCTGGACTTCAAGTTTCTCTTCTCCGGTAGGAACCTCGCCGGTGAGAACCGCATCTACGCTGTGGACCAAAACGGCCAACTGCTGTCCTACGGCGACGCCGGAACTCCCGGTAATGTTTCGACCCCCGTGGTCGTCGGCTTCGGCGGGTGGCTGGACTTCAAGTTTCTCTTCTCCGGCAGGAACCTCGCCGGTGAGAACCGCATCTACGCGGTGGACCAAAACGGCCAACTGCTGTCCTACGGGGACGCCGGAACTCCCGGGTAATGTTTCGGACCCCGTGGTCGTCGGCTTCGGCGGGTGGCTGGACTTCAAGTTTCTCTTCTCCGGTAGGAACCTCGCCGGTGAGGACCGCATCTACGCTGTGGACCAAAACGGCCAACTGCTGTCTTACGGGGACGCCGGAACTCCCGGGAATGTTTCGGCCCCCGTGGTCGTCGGCTTCGGCGGGTGGCAGGACTTCAAGTTTCTCTTCTCCGGTAGGAACCTCGCCGGTGAGAACCGCATCTACGCTGTGGTTGCCTAACGAGGGCATGGAGCCCAAGGCAGCCACAACTTCTCGGCGCCAGCCAGCGAGAGGAACGACGAGAACCTGGTGATCGTAAAGGGCCACTGGAAGCTGGCGGTGGCCTACGCCGCCTGCGTTATGGCGGTGTATTCCCATTACCGCTACCGCTCCTACATTCGCGAGACGCTGGCCCGGGGGAAGATTCCGTGGAGCTACCTGGATGACGATGACGTGTGGCTCAAGCAGGAGCCGAAATCAAAGGCGTTGGAGGGGTATTGGACGTAGGCAAATCGTTCAAGTCAGCCGCTGTCCGGCTCCAACCAATCAAACGCACAAGTCCCCGAACGAACTCATGGGACCTCACCCAGAGAATGACAACAAGATCCAGTCTCGTTAGCAGCGCCTCCAGTCGTCCACACCGACACCGTCTCACATGGCCGTCATCTAGCACTAGCCGACATTCTGTCTAAACCTATCTTTCTGGCCGTCGCAACATTGTGGTACCAAGTATCCACCGACTTTTGGGGGCTCACCCATTCCTTCGGTTGATATGACACCATACGAGAAGTTTCTAGGCGCTCTCGACGATTTTGCTGCAGTGGCCGTGAAGACCATAGGGCGCAACGAGGCTACAACGCGCCTGCAGCTCATCGACCGACTCTTTTTTGATTGTCTCGGTTGGTCCAGAGATCATGTGAATCTCGAGGACTCGAGGGAAGGCGAATACGCGGACTACGCATTCGGGGCCCACCATCACACGCTTATTGTGGAGGCCAAGCGTGAAGGGAAATATTTTGAGATCTCTGTTGGCTTGGACCGGCTAGAGCTCGGGATCCCCGCCTTGGTGCGTGGCAATGAAGCCTTGGAAAAGGCAATTGAACAGGTTACTCGATATTGCCAAGCGCGAGGAGTCGCCTTGGGTGCAGTCTGTAATGGCCACCAGCTCGTTGCACTCGTCGCCAACCGGACCGACGGTGTGCCGCCGCTTGGTGGTCGCGCCATCGTCTTTGGTTCTCCTGAAATCATGGTTGCCCACGCGCTCGACCTCTGGAACTCCCTTTCTCCTTTCGCTATTGAAGACCGCAAGCTCCAGCGACAACTTCTGGGTGGTGGAACGCAACCCCCAGCAAAGTTGTCGGCTTCGATCCAGGGTTACCCCAACATTAAGGGGCGCAACGTCTTTCAGGCTGAGCTCCAGATTGTCAGTGAAGTTGTCCTGGAAGACGTGACCCGACAAAACGCCATCGAGTCGAGGTTCCTCAAAGAATGCTACTGCCAGAGTGGTGCGCTCTCCCAATACGCCCTCGTTAGTAAGGAGCTCCTCCAAGCTCGCTACGCGGCGCTATTCGGGACTGATACTTCCGCGCCCGCTCTCCTTCCAGTCTCGACGAAAGATGGGGTGACGGACGATTTCCTTGACCAGCCCCTGGCAACACGACCCGTTCTTATTATCGGTGACGTCGGGGTCGGGAAGTCCAGTTTCATTCGCAACCTAATCAAAGTTGAGGCCCCAGCAATCCTTGAAAACGCTGTCGAGCTGTATCTCGACCTCGGTACGCAAGCGACATTGACCGCTGATGTTCGCAAATTCATTCTGGATGATATCGCATCTCAACTCCGGACCCAATATGGCATCGATGTGTATGAGAACGGCTTTGTGCGCGACGTTTATAGAGCCGAGCTCCAACGATTTGCGAGAAGCATCTACACTGAATTGGCAACGTCCCAACCCGAGCTCTATCGCATCAAGGAATTGGAGTTCTTAGAAGGGAAGCTGAGTGACACCGAGCAGCATCTCAAGGCATCGCTGCATCGGATTGCCACGTCACATCACAAGCAGCTCGTCGTGTTTCTTGACAATGCCGATCAAAGAGATGATGAGACCCAACAAGCAAGTATTTCTTATTGCACAAGAGCTTGCCGCTCAGTGGTCAGCAACAGTCTTCCTAACGCTCCGACCCGAGACTTTTCACAAGAGTCTGAAGGGTGGGGCAATCAGTGGCTATCATCCCAAGGCCTTTACTGTTCTTCCCCCTCGTATTGACCGAGTGCCGAAGCCCGCATCCGCTTCGCCCTGGCAATTGCCCGTGGAGAAATTGCAGTTGAATACTTAGGCGGGGTAAAAGTGCATCTGGCTAAACTTCAGGCTGTTCTAGCATCCTTCCTCGAAAGCCTGAGGTCAAACCGGGAATTGGTCGAGTTTCTGGATAACGTAACCGCGGGCAATGTCCGACTTGCCTTGGACCTAGTCCGAGGCTTTTTCGGAAGTGGCCATGTTGACACGAAGAAAATCGTGGAGATTTACGAGGACACTGGGTCTTATACCGTACCCGTGCATGAGTTTCTCCGAGCCGTCATGTTCGGTGACACAGAGCACTACGACCCTACCAGATCACCTATTGCTAATCTCTTCGACATTTCGTCTCTCGATCCAGCAGAGCACTTCCTACTACCGCTCCTCGTCACCACTCTGGCGAACTGGACGGGAGCTGGAATCGAGGATGGGTTTGTGGAAACGACGCGACTCTATGAGCAGCTACAAGGACACGGCTTCAATCCGGAGCAAATCGAGTTAGCGATTGTGAGAGCACACTATCACAAGCTCATCGAAAGCGCCGCGCGCAAGATGCCCGTATCCGGAGAATCGATACCGACAGCTCTTCGAGTCACAACCGTGGGAGTGTACCACGTCACACGCCTTTCGCACATGTTTACGTACCTAGATGCGGTGACAGTCGACCTTCCCATTCTCACAGGTGAAGTACGCGATCAGATTCACGACGTCCGCAGCATTGAAGGGCGGCTTCGCCGAGCGGACCTGGTTCGCCAGTACCTCGATTCGCAATGGTATGCCTCCCAAGTCCGAGCGGCCTCCTTCGACTGGCCTGCCGCTTCGCTGGACCTAGCCAAAGAAGTAGAGCGGATCAGACGCCGTGTGAGTGGTGGGTAGTAGGTGGTATGGAACAGGGATTGCGCGTATGGAACGAGCAGCGATGAGTTTGATAGCCGGGTTGGGTATCACTGGCTTACTGGAGGTTAGTTATGAAATCATTCATCGCAGGTACAACCATGGCCGCGGCAATTCACTTCTGGCAGCGCAGGAACCTCAGGCCACAGCCACTCGCCGTACGGTGCTGACCAAAGACCAGGTCCATTTGGGCCCCTGGCGACGAGTCTTGTCCAAAGGCGTTTAGCGCCCGGTGATCGAGAGGGATGGGCGGCATCGCCGATACCTCGGCCACCGTCCTGTCGTTGCTTCCAATGTTGGCACCCAATTGACCTCGCCTGCCGAGTCCGCGAGAGGGCGGGTCGATTCCCGATAGTTGTCGATGAATGACCAACGTTCTCCCTCCCCTTCCCGACCCCTCTGCCGCCCGCGCCGGCGGATTCGAAGAACGCCCCTCGGTGCTCGCAAACACGCCCTGGTGGGGGCCGATCCACATCGCCATCGCGGCCGGATTCGTCCTCTGCGTGCTGGGCGGCTTCCTGATGCTGTTCGCCGGGGTCCACTCACCCCGCCCTGGCCCCAGCACTAGCTGGGCCGCCATGGCGGTCGGCATGGTCTTCTTCACCGGTGTGGCCTCATCAACGGCTGGGTGATGCATTACCTCAGCGACCACGGCGCGCCGGAGAAAGAGCCCCTGGTCTACGATGCGTTCAACCGTCTCTTGATCGCCTACGGCTGGCTGGGGAACCCGATCTTTCTGGCCGGCCTCCGGCGTCGCGGTGCCCAGGTGCGGACCGACCGTCGGGCTGCCGCGCTGGCTGGCGTGGGCTGGCCTAGTGTCGGCAATCCTGTCCTGGGGCCGCGGGATCGGCTCGGCCAGCGGTATGTACTTCCTGGAGCCGCTGATCTTCGCCAACGTCCCAGCCTTCCTTTGGCTCGGCTATTACGGACTTCGCGTGGCAAGAATGAGCGTGGGTTAGTAGACGTCAGTTGACCGGCTTAGCGCCTCCTCTTGACGCGCTGAAGCCGGCACTCCAGTTCTATGCGATTGGACAGTCCCTTCCTGGGCGGGGGCGGATTCAGGTGCTGAGAAGATTTGAAGGCATGAGCGGTGTCTATGAGCTCAGCATTCCTGAGCCCATTATCTACGGCCGCCTAAGCCTTTTCTTTGCTGCGCGAGGCCCGGGGGCGAATGAGCCAGTGCTCATCAAGAGCTTCCGCCAGACTCCCGATGCGGACCCCTCATTGCGCTCGTTCTATCGAGAGATAGAAGCAATACAACGACTCCGCCATCCGAATATCCTCGAGATTCTCGACTATAGCCCGGGGGAGCGGCTCCGAGTCGCCGCCTTTTCTTGTCCTGCCGTGGTGCAAAGGCGGCAACCTGCGGGACCTGAACCCATCCGGGGATTTTATCCCTCTCACCAGTGCATTGCCCTTGCTCCGGCAACTCGGGTCGGCTGTTGACTACGCCCACCAGCAAGGAGTGGTTCACGGCGACATCAAGCCTGAAAACGTGTTGCTGTCTGCGGATAAGAGCCGTGTATTTCTGGCGGACTTCGGAATGGCGAAATACTTCGACGTGACCGACCGAGTCCGGGACACCGGCGAGACATCCGGGCCAGGTCAGGAACCGGGCGTGGGGGTGGAACCTCCGCATATCTGAGCCCTGAACAGCTCGACGCCAACCGTCAATCAACCAGTTCTGACATCTATTCCCTCGGACTTCTAGCCTATGAGCTAGTGACGGGGGGTTTGCCTTTCAATATCCGCGCCCCCTTATATCGCCAGCTTCACGCGAGGGTGGTGGGAGAACTTATTGACGCCCAGGAGATGAACCCTGCGCTTTCCCGAACGGCAGCGGATGCGCTCATGGCGCCATTAGCCACGGACCCTCGTCGGCGCCCTGCCACTGCTCTGGAGTTCTGCGAAATGCTGGGCGGCAGTCACCAGGCACCGAAATACGTCAAGCGCCCTTCGGGATCGCGGCCCGCACGGCGATTGCCGGCTTGGGAGGAGCTTGATGCCGGGGGAAAGGCCGCAGTGATCGTCGCAGCAATTGCCGCGCTCGCTGGAATAATCAAAGGCGCTGTGGAACTGATCCCTATCCTCGTAGGCAAGAAGTAGGTCCTCTCTGTGACACGTGAGAAGTGAGAAGCGCGGGAGGTATTTCATGAAGGCATTCATTGCAACTACAGCTCTACTTGCGGTGGCTTCGGCCTGATCTGCGCAGTATCCGCCTAAGGACGAACCGGCTCGCCGCACGATGCTCACCCAGGACCAGATCCAGTGGGGCGACGGCCCCGCCGCCCTCCCCAAAGGCGCCCAGTTCGCGGTGATCGAGGGAGACATCAAGGCGAAGGGCCTCTTCACCTACCGGCTCAAGGTGCCGGACGGCTACCAAATCAAGCCGCACTTCCATCCGGTGGACGAGCACCTCACCGTGATCTCGGGAACCTTCCACATGGGCGTGGGAGACAAGTTCGATACCGGCAGCCGGGAACCACTCTGCCGGCCGGCAGCTACGTCGTGATGCCGGCGGGAACCCACCACTTCGCCTGGAGCGAGGGAGAGACCATCGTGCAGGTGCACTCCGTGGGGCCGTGGGGGGTGACGTATGTCGACCCGGCTGACGACCCCAGAAAGCAGTGAGAACAGCGGGGAACAGGGAACAGGGAACGGGAACGTAGAAAGGCACCTCATCCCGAGCAAAGCGAGGGATCTGCTATCCCAACCTTGGCGCCAAGGTAAGGAGGTTAGGTCCCTCGCTTCACTCGGGATGAGGTAATCCCACGGCTTCGGTTACCCCTTCTCACGTCTCACGTTCTCACGTCTTACGCTGTTCCCCTCTCACTTCTTACCTCTCACTTCTCACGCTTTTTGACTTCCCGCCTATTCATTAAACGACCACCCAATCGCCAACGCCGTCGTCACGTCGTTCTTCGCGGTACCCGACTCCGGGGGCTTGCTGTCGTAGGAATCGGAGAGCCTGGCGCCCAGGAAAAAATCGTGGAACAGCTCGTACTTGACCCTGATCTCAACCTGGGCCCGTACCCGGCCCGCGGTTGTCACCGATGTTGTTGTTGACGACGAGTTCCAGCCTTGCCAAGCCAACGCCGGAGTTCGGCATCTGCGCGAAGTCAAACGCGAGGTGCGGGTTGCCGATGTTCATCATGATCTTGACCGGGCACTACGGGCATCTCGCCGTGGTCGCACGACGTGACCTCGGCTTCCAGCAGGCCGCCGTAGATGATGCCGGTGTCGCCCTCCGCGCAGGACACGGTGACAACCTCGCCGTCCTGCACCTTGGCGGTGGCGTCGCCGCAGCCCACCACCGCCGGAATGCCGAGCTCACGCGCGATGATCGCCGCGTGGCAGGTGCGCCCGCCGCGGTTGGTGACGATGGCCGCGGCGCGCTTCATCACCGGCTCCCAGTTCGGGTCGGTCATGTCGGTGACGAGATGTCGCCGGCCTTGATCCGCGCCATCTCGGAGGCGAGCTGGACCACGCGCACCGCGCCGGCGCCGATCTTGTGGCCGATGGCGCGGCCGGCGGCGAGCACTACGTACTTCGCGCGGTCACCGGTAGGCGGAAGCGCTGCTCGACCTTGCCCGCGGCTTGCGCGACTGCACCGTCTCCGGGCGCGCCTGCAGGATGTACAGCTTGCCGTCGACGCCGTCCTTGCCCCACTCGATGTCCATCGGACGGCCGTAGTGGTGCTTCGATAATCACTGCGTAGCGCGCCAGTTCCATCACTTCCTCGTCGTTGAGCGAGAAGCGGTGGCGTAGTGCTTCCGGCGACGTCCACGGTGTTCACCGACTGCCCGGCCGTTTTTCGGTCGCGAACGTCATCTTGATCAGCTTCGAGCCGATGTTGCGGCGGACCACCGCGAACTTGCCGGCAGCCAGCATGGGCTTGTGCACGTAGAACTCGTCCGGGTTGACCGCGCCCTGCACCACCGTTTCGCCCAGGCCGTAGCAGGACGGTGACGAAGACGACGTCGCGGAAGCCGGATTCGGTATCGATGCGTGAACATGACGCCGGCCGCGCCCAGGTCGGAGCGCACCATGCGCTGCACGCCGGCCGACAGCGCCACATCGGCGTGGGTGAAGCCCTTGTGCACGCGGTAGGAAATGGCGCGGTCGTTGTACAGCGAAGCGAACGACCTCCTTGATCGCGTGCAGCACGTTGTCCAGGCCCACGCATGTTGAGGAAGGTTTCCTGCTGGCCGGCGAAGGAAGCATCCGGCAAGTCTTCGGCGGTGGCCGAGGAGCGCACGGCGAAGGACGCACCGGGGTTGTCGCGCGCTAGCATCTCGAACTGCGCGCTGACGGCAGCACGCAGGTCGTCCGGGAAGGGCGTGTCGACGATCCACTGGCGGATCTGGGCACCGGCCACGGCGTCGGCGCCGGCGAAGAGGTGCGACGGACCGTAGCGGTCCCAAACGATGCCCGTCGCGACCGCGAGCGTCACCGCAACCATCGGCTGATAGCGGCGCAAACTGTGCGCGCTTACATCCGAGGTAAATAGCTCGAGCGGATTTGTGCCGGCGGTTGCCTCGCTGCCCACGGCCGGCGCGGCGACTGCATCCATGCCGGCCGATTATATCGTGGCCGATGCCAACGCGTTACCCTCGAGCAGTTCGAAAGCGACGTCCACCGATTCCGACTCGTCGCTCAGGCGCGAAGCCGATAAATCATCGTCGGCGAGCGACTCGACCGCACCCGAATGATTGCCGTCCGACGAATTCGCCAACCAGGCCAGCAGCGCCAAGTCGTTCCGCGCACCGGATTCCGACCGAGCTTGGGACGCCGGTTTCGCGCTATTGTGCACGCACCCCAGCCGTTTCCTGCGACGCAACCGCAAAACTAGCCAGCGACGAGGAATCGCCAGTCGAGGAGACCGGCTGCTCGGTTGACGAAGAGGAGCACTCCGATTCCATCATGAGCCCAGCGGCGGCAGGCGCGAGTAGCAAGCCACTTCCAGAACCCGGCCCGTTAATGGATGCCGCCAAGCTGTACGTTCCATACGCCGAACCAAACCCGGCAACCTGGACGAAGTAGGTGCCGCTGGACGGCGCCGTCCAATCGATGAGCGAAGCAGAGCCCACCGCCGCCGTCGTCATCGTAAGCGAGCTCCGTCGTGCCATCTGGCGCGAACAAGCTCAGTGTCCGAATCGCAAGCGTGATCGAGCGTCGTTCGGAAGCGATAGGACGTACCGGACCGTCGCGACGAACGAGAACACATCGACATCGCTGCGGAGCTTCGATATTTCCCGCCGTCGTGCTGGGCACGGCAATCGGCGTCGCCGTCCCCGAGCTGTTGCCATGATCGTCGATCGCGATCGACACGAAATAAGTGCCGGTCGTCGACAGGCCGCCAGCTTCGAGGTAATACGTGCCGCTGGACGGGGGCGTCCAATGGACGCTCGGCCCAAATCCTCCGCTGCTCAGCAATGTCGTCGTGCCATCGGTACCGATCACGCGAAGCGTCGCGTACGGCAGCGTCCCGAGCTGGACGGTGATGTTGTACGAATTACCGGATGTCGCGGTGAACTTGAACCAATCGACGTCGTTCGCAATTTCGATTTCGCCGTTCAGGGAACCCGGCACGGAAAGGAGCGTCGAACTCGCGGCGTCGTTGCCGTGGTCGTCGAGAACCACCTGGGAAAGATCAAGCGTGTAGGTACCCGCCGACGACGGCGTTAAGTCCTTGCACCTGAGCAAAGTAAACACCATTTGCCGGAGCCGTCCAATCGATGAGCGGCGTCGCACCGCTGTTCGTTGCCAGTTGCGTTGTGCCATTGGTGCCGAACAGTTGCAGGTTGCCCGCGTCGAGCGTACCCAGCGTCGCCTTGATCCGATAGAGCGTACCGGCTGTGGCGGTGAAGCTGAACCAATCCACGTCGCCCGCGCACCTCGATCTTGCCGCCGACGGCGGCGGGCAAAACTGCATTCGTCGCCGACAGAGAGTTGTTGCCGTGATCGTCGCGATACTTGCCGAAGTTTTGCCGCCAGAGAGCCGAAGTCCGCCTGATCGACATCGCCATCGCCATCGCCATCGGCGCCTGAGAAAGTTGGGCACGTTCGTTCCCGATTGTCGCCGCCAGACCAGGAAGTCGGCCGAATCAACCAGGCCATCGCTGTTAAAATCGCCCGGCAGGTACGGTGGCCGTTCGCCGAAATTGGCGGTCAGCAACGTCTGACTCGGCAATAGCGTCACAGCGCCCGCCGCCTCGGTTCTCGTCCAATCGGGAATTTGAACGGTATCCAAGTGATAAACATGTCGGCGGCAAATTGGCGAACGAGTAATGACCCTGGGCATCGGTGATCGTCGAAAGCTCATCACCCTTGATCGACAGCGACCAGCCGTTCAGCGAGCCGTTGTCCCCTGCTGCACTGTCCTTGATCTCCAAAGTCCAATACCCGGTGGCATTCTCGCCATTGAAAATGCTCAATGGCTCGGCCGGCTTGAATGAGCCGGCAAACGGCGCCGAACCAAGGTCGATGGTTTGGAGTGCGCTATCGTCGAACGATGTGCCCTCGAAATTGTCGCCGCTCGAACCCACGTTTGAGAACAATTTCACTCGCGTGCCGGACGGTGAAATCAGATACACACTCAGGTCGCCATCGTAGGTATGGTCAATGTCGAGCGTGACATCGACGTCTGAAACCGACGGTCATCGAGCCAAACCACACCTTCGACGACACAGTGAAAGAAGTTGTTGATCGACTGGGCCGTGTCCGACGATACGGTAGCGTCGACCGTGTCGGTATCCAGAATTCCGTTTTGTTGGAATCGACGAAGACCGTCCAACCGGGCAAGCCAGGTTCGGTCGGGGCCTTCGTCGCATTCGCGTCCAAGTCTCGGTAGACGTAACCCGAGATCGATCCCGGCGGGCGCGTAAGTTGCCAAAGTCGACGTTCTTCACATTTCGGTGGCTATCCGGGCCATCGGGAACGTTAAAATCATCGATCCCGACGACCGTCACATCCCAGCGAATTCCCGTCCATTGCGGCCGGAATACCCGTCGTTGTCGGCGGAATCTGCATCCAACCTGGCTGTGGTTCCTCGCGAACGATGTAGTTGCCGGCGACAGGCTGTCGAACGAGTAATTGCCGTCTTCGTCGGTTGTCCGGAAAAGCTCGCCGGACGTAATGCTCAGCGACCAGCTGTTGAGCGATGCCTTCATCGGCAGATGTTGTGTCGGTAACGACCAGCGTCCAAATGCCGGCCGCATCTTCGCCGCTGAAATCGCTCAACAGAGCCCTCCGGCTTCCACGTGCCCGTATACGGCAAGTCGTTGAAACCGATCGATGCGATATCGACCTCGCCGCGTCTGTCGGAAAGCGTCAGGTTGTGGAAGTCGTTGTATTGTCCGCCGACACCGGTAAACAGTTCGACGCTCCGGCCCGACGGGCTGACGAGATACACGTCCAAGTCGCCGACGAAACTGTGCGTGATGTCGAGCGTAACCTCGACATTGAAAACCGTGCCGAGCGAGTCGAACGGTCACCTGCGACGTGGTCGTGTTGAAGTCCGTGATCGCCTTCGGCACGTCGGTCGACGCAATACGGTCGGCGCGAGGCGATGTCCCGCACGCCGTTGTTATTCGAATCGACGTAGACGATCCAGCCGGGCAGGCCGGGATCCTCTCCGTCTTTCACGCCGTTCTGATTCGCGTCGTAGTATTTCTGACCCTGGATCGATCCCGTCTGATCGATCGGAATCCAATTGCCGAAGTCGACATTCTCGCACGTTGCGCCGGACCTGACCGTGAATGGGCCGGGGCCCAAGTTTGGTGCCAACCAGCCAGCATCTGGTCGGGCGAAATGTATTCGCGAACGTTGTACAGCCCGGGCGGCAGTTAGGTAAACGAGTAATTGCCATTGGCGTCCGTCACCTGGGTCGGCTCCAAAAACGTCGTGACGCCCTTCAACTTGACCGTGAAGGACCAGCTATTGAGCACGCCGATATCGCCAGACTCGTATCGTCGATCACCTCCAGCTTCCAGTCGCCTAAAGCGTCTTCTCCGTCGAACGCACTCAATCGGCTCCTCCGGACGGAAACTGCCCGTGAAAGGAGCGTGCCGAGTGATCGAATTGGCAAGGACCGCCTATCGTCGAGCACGGTGTTGTGGAAATTGTCGCCGCTTCCTCCGACATTGGCAAACAGCTTCACGCGCGTGCCCGACGGGCTGATCAAAGACACATGCACGTCCGCATCATATGTGTGCGAGATGTCGAGCGTGACATTGACGTCCTCGATTATTCCGACGCCCGTGAAGTCCAGCGAACTCTTCACGCCGACGAGATTCTGATCCGGAATTGTCTGCGGAATATCTGTCGACGCTTGCGTAAAGCGTCTGGTCGGGAGAGGTCGTTTAAGATCGAGCTGCCCGTTGTTGTTTAAGTCGAGATAGATCGTCCAGCCGGGCAATCCGTCTTCGCTCGCATCGAAGATTTGATTGCCGTTCTCGTCGTTCCACTTCTGACCGGAAATCGAGCCAACCTTGGTCGTCGCGATCGCAAGGCCAGCGACTGCCGACTCGGAACCGGCCGGATTCGTCACCTCGATCTTGATCTTCGCCGTTCTTCGTCCGGAGATACGAACAGCGAGAGCGTGGACAGATCCTGCGTTGCCCGGTGGATTTGTCGTTGACCCTCAGACTATCGGCGAGCAATATCCTGCCCGAAATTAAACGTCTGCTGAATACCATTCCACAAGCCGCCCGTGACGGTGACCGCATTCTCGCATCGAAGTCGGCGTGACCGAACACATAGATTTGGTACACCGTCGACGGAGTCAGGTTGCTCCACGTGAACGTCAACGTCTCGTCCTCGGCCGAGATGAAACCATCCAGGTGATCGAGCGGAATGACATGCGAGGGAAGATCTGCCGGAGTCGATGCCGGCGTCGCTGTCAAACGTATTGATCGACGTGCCAGTTGTACTAACCGTGAGCTGATACGGTACGGCGAAGCCGGCCTCGCTGATCAAATTCTTGATCGTGTCTTCCGGTCCACTACCGCCGGTATAGACATTCCAATTCGTCGGGACCTGCGCCTCCCGTGACATCGAAATCGACACCAACAACTAATCCCTTGGCGCGGTCCCCGTGATCTGTAGTAGCCAAGGCTGCCGTAATTGGAGTAACCCCAATCGGAATGATCAACGGAAGCTTCGGGAGCATCCGGCGCTCCCGACCGGATCGACAATAACGGGTGATACGTGGGATCGATAAACGTAAGCGGCTTGCCCGTGCCTTCAACCGAAATGTAATACGTTGCCCGGCATTAACGTAAACTCAGAGACATAGCTGTCCCGATGAAGCCATTTATCCAGCCACTATCGAGCTTTCGTAACCTCCATAGTGTCTGGCCACCAGCGGCGATACCGCTGCAAGCGGATTGCTAGTCGCGATAACGGTGCCCGATGAACTGTACAACTTCGCGAGAATGTCGAGATTGGGTCCGGCTTGGAATGGACTGATGTCGAAGGACACGACTTCGCCCAAGCCTTCAGACCGTAAAAGAGAAGTAATCGACGATCCGAGACACCCGGGACCGGATGCTCTCCGATAATTCCTTCGCCGAAATAGTCGTTGACGTCTGTGATCGGCCGTGGCATCGGATCCAGCTCAAGCGACGTGGCCGTTAGCCCTGGAACTCGCCGTGGTCATCCGGCGATACCCGAAGCCATTTTCGCGACGTGATGTTGGTAGATCATCCTCGATATTGTCGGGCCCGGATACTCACCCTGGCTCCACTGGGTGAGCGTATTGGCCATAACCCGCACCCATGATCGGAGACCATTCCGTTGGCCTGGGATATGAGGCGGAGGAGCCGTCGGATCGAAGCGGGGATGGCCCGCGTAGTATTCCTCGTGTCTCGGTGTGGATACGTACTGTCCACCGAATCCTTCCAATACCAGATCAGCCCATCGTGGTCGAGGCCGAGAGTATGTCCGACTTCGTGGGAAACCGTCTCGGCGATGTCGTATGCACTACCGCCGTAGTCTTGAGCAAACACAAAGGCCGGTGTATCGACGTCCCAGTTGAACGAGGTTAGATATGCCACTCCGCCGACTACCCGACCGTCTGTCGGCGTGAACCAGTCAAGAGTACTGCCGCCAATGACGACTCGCTTGCCCCATTCGGTGTCGCCGCCTGCCTGGGTGCCCGTGATCGTCAACGACCAACTGTTAAGCACGCCGTTGTCTGACGCCGGGAAAGTATCGTCCACTTGAAGTGTCCAAATCCCGTTGGGATCCTCGCCGTTGAGCAGGGCGAGCGGTACCTGGGGCCGGAAGCTACCGTTAAATGGCGCGGTCGCGGTCGGATCGTCAATCGCCTTGGCCGCCTGATCATCGAGAACAGTGTTCTGGAAGTTGTTGCCATTATTGCACAACACCCGAAAACAGGGGGACTATCGTACCCGAGGGGCTGATGAGGGACACACTCAGGTCGTCGTCGAATGTAGAGATATTGAGTTTGACCTCGATGTCGCCGATCGAGGTAACCGGACCATTGAAAACGAGAATGGAGTTCACCGGGGCAGAGCCGTCGATCACCTGGCCTACGTCCGTGGAGGAGACCGGCGGCAAATCGATCGCGTTCTGGCGGGGCGGACCCAACGCCGGGGTCTTCGGTGGTCACATCAACATCGAATGGCCGGAAATCTTCGCTGGCATGCTCCCAGATGGCTTGGATGAGATACTTTTCGGTGTTTGAGAAAGTCGTATAATCGCCATCAATGCTGTACGACGGCGTCACGATATTTGGTTGGGCTGGCGTATTCCACGGCGTATCCCGCGTGACGAAGCCGTCGAAGTCCAAATAGATCGTCTTAGTTGCGGTAGGGTTACTATGCAGCAAAAACGTCTGCTCCAGCGGAAATGGCGCAACGGGCAGGAGGCTTAGGCACTGACGGCCGCAGCTTGGGCCTGTGCCTGAGCAATGGTCTGCAGGATCAGGGTGGCGAGGCGAAACCGATTTGCAGCGGCGTGCCTGTAAGCATCTACCGCTCTTCCAGCCGCTCGACCCAAAATTTGCGACCCGATAGAAGGCGATTGTCACGTCCCTTTCTCTTCTGCCGAGAGGACGAACTACCGCGCAATACGTCGATGTTGATGCCGCCTGAACATACCGTCTCTGTTCCCCGGAAACTGGCAAGAAGCGCAACGTAGAATTCCCGCTAGTTTAGCCACAAAAAACAGCAACCGCAAGCAAATTGCCGATCGGCGACTTGGTCCATTCACGGCCTGTCGCACCGCCAAGTTGGCCGAACCGTGGCCCATAAACCTCCGTATCCCAGGACAGGAACCGCGGCCGACTCGCGCCGTAACTCCTGCCGGGCTACCGTATTCTTGCGCGCCCGGGCCACCCTGATATACTCGCCACTCCTGTCCCAACCCAATTTTCAAACGCAGCTCGCGACCTGCGGCCAGCCGCTATCTCCCCAAGGAGGGTTCCATGTACAAGCGTGCTTTAATCTCCTTTACCGAGCTGACCCTGTGGCTCGTCGTCATGGCCATGTTACTCGGCGGATTCTCCGATTCGGCCGCCGGGCAAAGATCGTACGGCCACGACCGGAGGAGCCGACCAACC
>CAWHXS010000016.1:0-4728 GCA_963833365.1 uncultured Gemmatimonadales bacterium | reverse complement strand
ACTTGGGCTACCGGTTCTGGCGGGCGTTCGCCCAGCTCGAGAGCGTGGTGGCCATCAAGATCGCCCCGTTCAACCGGTACCAACCCTGGATGTCGTGCGAGCGGTGGTCGACGCCGGTCGACGGGACATCGCGCTCTACACCGGCAACGACGACAACATCGTTTTGACCTGGTGTCCCGCTGCCCCTCGCCATGGCGCCCCGCGCATCGTGGGAGGGCTGCTGGGACAGTGGGCGGTGTGGACGCGGCGTGCCGTCCAGTTGCTCGAACTCTCGCACCACCAGATCACCTCGAACCCCGCCCCGCCGACTGGCTCGCACTCGCCGTCGACCTGACCGACCCGAACGGTGCGATTTTCGACGCGCGGAACAGATTCGCCGGCTGCATCCCGGCCTCCACGAGGTGCTCCGACGGGAGGGGCTGCTGGCCGGAACCTGGTGCCTGGACCCCGTGGACAGACTCTCCCCGGGACAAGCCGAGGCATCGACCGGATTCTGGCCGCCTACCCGGAACTGAATGACGACGAATTCGTCCCCGAGCACGGGATTGCCTGGCTCCCCGAGCCAGCCGGACCACCCCGCATCACCCCGGCACTTCCCCCGCCAGCATTGGCGCCCCTTGACTTTCCATATCAAAGTGATATCATTCCGATACCACTCCAACTGAGGGTAACCGCGTGAATCGGGAGATCCTGCGGAAGCCCCCGTCTGGCGGCCGCTGGCCCTCCTGCTCCTGCTCGCCGCGACGGCCGCGCTCGCCGCGCTTCATCCGGACCGTGGCGACGGGCGAGGCAGCCAGCGGATGCCGTGATCGTCATCTGGCTTTCCCTTCCTCGTCCTGCTCTGGTGGGGGCTGTTCATCGTCCAGCCCAACCAGGGCAAGGCGCTGCAGCTGTTCGGCCGCTACGTCGGCACGGTGCGGAACCAGGGGCTGTGGTGGGCCAACCCGTTCTACACCAAGCGGGCCATCTCGCTCCGGGTGCGGAACTTCGAGACCGCCAAGCTCAAGGTGAACGACCACAACTCCAACCCGATCGAGATCGGCGCGGTGGTGGTCTGGCAGGTCACCGACACCGCCGAGGCGCTGTTCGAGGTCGACAACTACGAGGACTACGTGAAGGTCCAGAGCGAGTCGGCGCTGCGCGGGCTGGCCAACCAGTATCCCTACGACTCGCACGTGAGCGGGACGATGTCGCTCTCCACCAACACCCAGCAGGTCGCCGAGAAGCTGAAGGGCGAGATCCAGGAGCGGCTGGCCAAGGCGGGCGTCAAGGTGATCGAGTCCCGGATCAGCCACCTGGCCTACGCGCCCGAGATCGCCGGCGTGATGCTGCGGCGCCAGCAGGCGAGCGCGGTCATCGCGGCCCGCCAGATGATCGTGGACGGCGCGGTGGGCATGGTCGAGTCTGCGCTGGCCCAGCTGTCGCAGAAGCAGATCGTCCACCTCGACGAGGAGCGCAAGGCGGCGATGGTCAGCAACCTGCTGGTGGTGCTCTGCTCCGAGCAGGGCACCCAGCCCGTGGTCAACACCGGCTCGATCTACTGAGCCGATGGCGGAACGCCGCCCTGTACTCCTCAGGCTCGACCCGGCGCTGCACGAGGCGCTGCAGCGCTGGGCGGCCGACGAACTCCGCTCGCTCAATGGCCAGATCGAGTTCCTGCTGCGGCGGGCGCTGCAGGAGGCCGGCAGGCTTAAGAATGAGTAGTACCGGGTACCGAACAACCGAGTGAGGATACTATGAGACGCTACGTACAGATTTCCGGGATCTTTTTCGCGCTTCTCGCGCTGGTCCAGTTGACTCGAACGCTGTCCGGTTGGCCGGTCCAGGTGGCGAGCTGTCACGGTACCCATCTGGGCTTCTGCGGTCGCATTCGCCATCACGGCAAGCTTCGCGACGTGGGCCCTGCGGACAGTGATGAGGGGAACGGACTGAGGCTGAGAAAACAGGGATGTCATTCCGATCGGGCGCAGCGAGAGGAATCCCGATGCCCAAGCCTTCGCGGGCTCCTAGGCACCGGGATTCCTCAATAGTCCTCAGTCCCCAGTCCTTTTCCTTTAACTGATCTTCTCCGGGAACTGCTTCGCGATCGCCATCGCCGAGGGGGCCGCAATCATCTGCATGTGCGAGACCGCTTCCCGGGTCTTGGCGTAGGCCGTGACCCAGTCGCCCTTGGCTTGGGCGTCGATCGCCGCCTTGAAACCAACCACGTGGCCCTTCACCAGGCTCCGCCACGACCTCGGTCGGAAGATTGGGATTGGCCGAGTTCAGGAACGCGCCGAAGTCCCTGGTGTAACCCAGTAGATCGTTCACCGCCTTGTCCTGCATCTTCTGATCTTTCTTGGCGACGCCGGTCGCGTAATCCACGATGAAGCCGATGTGCTTCCGCCAGAGGGCCAGGAAGGCCTGCCCTGCCCCGTCTCCGTAGACGGTTCCCATCGCCTGAGAGAGCTGCACGGAATTGCTGCCCAGTCAATACTTGACTAATCAAGCAATATTCTGTACCTTCAACCCATGCCTAGACCGGTCACCTCCGTTCAGCGCGAGATCAAGCAGCGGAAGCCGTTCCGCTCGGCCAGCCAGGAGGCGTTCATCGCCCTCCTCCGCACCGCCGATTTGCTCCGCCGGCGTGTCTCGACCGACATCGAGGCGGAAGGGATCACCCTGCAGCAGTACATACGTCCTCCGGATCCTGCGGGGGGCGGGACTACAGAGGGACTTCCGACTCTCGAGATCCCCGAGCGGATGATCGAACAGGCGCCGGGGATCACCCGGCTGATCGACCGCTTGGAACGCAAGCGGCTGGTTTCCCCGGGAAGCGTCGTCCTGAAGACCGGAGACAGGTCACCTGCAGGATCAGTGAGTCAGGCCTGGATCTCCTGAGCAAGCTGGACGTATCGCTGGACCATGCGGACGATGCCCTGTTCTCAGCGCTCTCGACCGCGGAGCAGCGAAAGCTGATCAAGCTGCTCGACCGGGTCCGAGCCGACGTAGACCCTACCGGCGTCGTCCAAATGATGAAGCCGGTTTGTTTTGTGAAATTAGTTGACTAGTTATGTATTAACCAATCACGCTTCTCGCAGGAAAGGCAAGGCACATATGACCACCATCGCCTCACCATCAATCCAGCGGATCGCCGCGGTTCGCGAGCCGGTTGGTCTGGGAGCGTTGCTGCGGACCAGGGCCGACCTGGGGCACCACTCTCCTCCGGCTCACGCTTGGCATCGTGATGTTCCCCCACGGCGCGCAGAAACTGCTCGGCTGGTTCGGCGGCTACGGGTACCGCGGCACCATGGATTTCTTCACCCATCAGATGCACATCCCCGCCCTGTTCGCCTTTCTGGCCATCATGGCGGAGTTCGCAGGATCGCTGGGTCTGATCACGGGATTCCTGACTCGGGTCGCCGCCTTCGGCATCGCGATGAACATGATCGTCGCGCTCGTGCTGGTGCATGCCCACGTCGGGTTCTTCATGAACTGGTACGGGCGGTCTCCGGCCGGAACGGAGAAGGCTTCGAGTACGCGCTGCTGGCGATTGGGGTGGCGGTCTATCTGATCGTGGAACGGCGGCGGGAAGGCGTCGGTGGACAGGGAGGCTCAGCAGGAGTGAGGAGGACTGAGGACTGAGGTCTGGGGACTGGGACTGAGCTGGCAACCTCAGTCCTCAGTCCATTTTGCTCGTCTCCTGTAAGTACTCACGGAGGATTCACGCTCCCTTAATGCACTCACCGGTATCCTGCCGTGACACCTCAGTGGCAGGTCTACCATGCGCTCCCTATCTCTACGACCAATTCCGGTCCTGCTCGCCCTCGCCAGTCTCACCCTCGCCGCCTGCAATGAGGCCACCGAGCCCACGGTGACAGGACCCGGCAAGTCCCTCCCCTCCGCAGAAGCACCGATCCCCATAACCGCCTGCGGTACCGTGATTACCCAGCCCCGGGGTCTACGAGATGACACCTGTCGCTTTCGGCAATGCGCCGGACCCGGCTCCCCCGACTGCCCCCAACCGATCATCGACATCCGGGTCAGTAATGTGACGGTGACGGCTCTCAGGGGTCAGGGCTATGTAGATGGTCACGGCGGTTCCCCGTGCATCACCGCAGGCGTTGGCGTGCCGGGCGGGGTTTCCCACATAAGGCTGATCGGCCTCGACCTTCGCACGTGTGATGGCGGTGCAATCGTTTTCGAGAACGTGAGCTCAAGCGTTGTGGAACAGTCCGTCATCAGGTGGAACGGGTTAGGGATCACCATCCAGGGAAGCCGAGCGCTTTCCCCGATCTGACACCGTAAGGAACAACGCCATCGATGACAACCCGCTTCTCATAAACGTCGGGAACGACTTTATCGTTAGCGACAATACCTTTGACAGCTCCCAAGATCCGCAGTGGTTTCCAAGTTTTTCCTGCGGAGTCATCCTGGCCGGCGACGTCTCACACTCCGTCATCCGCCGGAATACGCTCGGCGGAGCTTGCGCCAGCATCAAGGTCACCGGCAACAGAAATTCCATTGTCTCTAATTCAATGGGGGGAATGTCGGAGGGCATCGGGCTACCAGGATGCCGAATATGGCCAGCGGAATGCCGTTATCGAGAACTATCGCGTCCCGCGCGAGTTCCATGGGTATCGACAATGAAGGTTCCTACAACACATTCCGGGGGGATACCGTAGAGGATGGCTACTATGGAATCGAGCAGGATGGCGCGTACGCCGTAATCAAAGGCAATACGGTACA
>CAWHXS010000015.1:0-79751 GCA_963833365.1 uncultured Gemmatimonadales bacterium | reverse complement strand
CCGGGTGGCAACGACACGTAGATCACAGACGAAACGGATCGTGCTGATCGAGGTTCGACCGCTGCGCCCGAGACGGGAACGATGTCTGGCACCGGATTCGACACTACAAATGGCGTCGGTGGGAGCGGCTTGCCCGGATCCGGCTGCATCGTAGCTTCCGAGCAGGCCAGGACCAGGAGAGCCGCGCCGATGAGCCTGCCGCCAACACCCCACCCGGGCAGCTGGTTGTTCACTTCGACCGCCCTGACAGCGCCACGGGCTTCGTTACTCCAGAATGCTGAATGGTATCGGCCTGGCCGCCTTGCAAAAAAACCGGTCCGTGCGCCGCAGGGGGCGAAAAGAGGGGTGTGCAGTTCAGGGTATCGTACGAATGCGTTTGATTCGCGAAGGACACGCTCGGCAGACCGCCGAGCGTAATCGGGGCGCTGGCCATAAGAGTGTCCGTGCGGTGGCCTTCATCCCGGTAGATGATTGAGACAGTGGCCTGCCCGGGCCCGGCCCGCCGACCGGGAAACTCAAAGCTTATTTCGTATTCGCCGTAGGCTATGCCAAACATGGCCTCGCTTTGGCCGGCGGCCACAGCTGTTCCGGTGGAGCAGATAGGAGCGGTCGAACCAAGCCCAGGAACGCTGAACACCATCTCTCGTACGCTCACTCCGGCCAGACCTCGCGTTTCGGCCAGTTGGAGCTGAGGTGCATAGTACTTTTGCCCACTGGAATCACTGGGATACTGGTACTCGATCATCGTAAACGACTCGACCGTCAGCACCGCGTCCGAAGGTCCTGGCGCGACGGTTTCGGTGGAGAATGGAATGCCGATCTGGCCGGCGAGGGGCTCCCCTCCCTGCGCGCCCTGAATAGCCGGAGTCAGGACCAGTTCGTAAGCCGCCGCTGAGGTGAGCGCTGTCGACGGCACGAAGGTCCCGTGGAACGAGCCGAGCCAGCTCGCACTTATCTGGGGCCGCCACTCGCCCCCCACACCCAGGCCATTTCTCCTCAGCTGCACGGCCGACGTCGGACCGGCGACGAATGTGTCCCCCGCGATCGGCTCACTGAATTCCACCTCCACACTCGAGCCGAGCCATACGTCCTGCTGCCCGGCCGCCGGAGTACTCTTTACGACCTGTGGCGTTGAGGTCGCAGGGACGACCGCACCATACGATTGGATGTCGCCGGTGACGATCGAACGGACGGTAATGACGAAACTGTCTCCCACGATCGCCGGGAATGCGAACGGGTCGAGGCCTCCAGCGTCCATGGACAGACTGCCCGCCTCACCGGTTCTCACATTTGTCATCGATACCCAGGCATCGCTCTCCGTTGTCCCCGGCAACGCGGTAAAGATGGTCCACAACTTCGAGTGCCAGAGCAGCGGGCGCGACAGCAGGAAGGGCGCTGCCGGCAGTGGCACCCCCGGGGTGACAGTGGTAAACGGCACCGACACCGCTGCTGCCATGTCGTCACCATCCAGGTCGTGGATGCCCTGGGTGATGTCCAGTACGTAGTCCGTGGTCTCAACGAGCGGTGAGGTCGGGATCAACTCGGCCGAGGTGTGCGCGCTGTCGGTGAACTGAAGCTGGCCGGAAAGCACGGTGGAGCCCTGCCGGAGCTGCACTGTGACACCCGTCAGTGTGCCGCCGTCGATCGGTTCACTGAAGACAATCACGATGATTCCGTTGAGGGGCACATCCCGCTTGTGGGCCGGCGGATCGGTCCGGATCACCCTCGGCCGAGAGGAGGCCGGCACCTGGTACCAGAACAGCGTCGGGCGGCCGCCACGAACCGACTCGATGCGAGTTTCGATGGTGTCACCCGCCTGCGCCGCCAGCGCGACCGGGTCGAACCCTCCGTCCACCATGATGACCACGACGCTGTCGTTAGTGCGGAGATTCCGCACACTCGTCGTGCGGCCATCGGGCAGCGTGCCGGGCGGCAGTGACACGTAGGCCATCTCGAGACCGGTGAATCGGGAGACGGCCTGTGCGGGTGAGGCGGACGGGGCCGCCACCACAGGATTGGAAACTACGAATGGTGCCGGTGGCAGCGGACTCGATTGCTCCCCACTCGGCCCCTGGTCGGTGCAGGCGAGGGCCAGCAGGGTCAACGCAACGCTGGCGTGGGTCCGGCGCATGAGGGGTTTCACGGCTGCCCCGCCACCTTGACTGGCACGCTGCTGAAACTTGTGGTGCCGTCGCCGAGCTCGCCGTAGAGGTTGTACCCCCAACAATACGCCACCCCGGCGGGCGTCACGCCGCAAGTGGCGTACGGCCCGGCACTCAGGCTCGCGAAGGCGAGCCCGCCCGGGACCGCGACAGGCGCCACACTGCTGTTGTGATCGCCAAGGCTTTGGGGATACCCCCAGCAATACGCGGCACCAGCTGACGTGAGGCCGCAGGTGTACATATCCGAGTCAGTCAGCGAAACCAGTTTCGGCACACCCCGGATCGCTGCGGGAACCCGGGTGCAGGGGACGGTATCACTCGTGCCCCATGCGCACTGTTCCGGTCCCGTCCGGGTGCCAAAGCCGAGGTCATCGCCCAGGTTGCTTCCCCAGCAATAAGCGGTGCCGCTGGTGGTCAGGCCGCATGCTGCGTAGTCCTTGGCGTCCACCTGCCGGAACGTGAGCCCGCCCGTGACCGCCACAGGAACCGTGCTGCAGTCCGCAAATCCGGCAGGCCGGCACTGTTCCGGTCCGGTCGATCCGGTACCGAGTCCACCCTGCTGGTTGCTGCCCCAGCAGTACGCGGCGCCCGCGGTCGTGAGGCCACATGTGCTGTAGAACCCAGCACTCACCGACGCGAAGGTGAGCCCACCCGCGACCCGCGCGGGTGGCGGCCCGCCGTACACGGTGCTGTCGCCGAGTTCGCCCATCCCGGCTTCGCCCCAGCAGTACGCGGCACCGGCCGTCGTGACGCCGCAGGCGTGGAAGGCACCAACGCTCACGGTTGCGAAGGTGAGCCCCCGGCCGACTGGCTCGGGAGTGGAGCCCGCGCTGAGTCCTCCGAGGCCTCCCCGGCCTCCCCCCCAGCAGTAGAGCTCGCCCGCAGTGGTCAGGCCACAGGCGTACTCGTACATCGCGCTCAGGGCGGCGAAAGTGAGCCCACCGGCCACGGCCACCGGCGTCGCGCTGCTGGCTGTCGTGCCGTCGCCGAGCTCGCCGTAGGCGTTGTTCCCCCAGCAGTAGGCGGCGCCGGCCGTGGTCACACCGCAGGCGTGGTCGAGGCCTGCGCTCACCGAGGCGAACACCAGACCTGAGGCGGGGGCGATGGTTCCGGTCGTGAATGGGACGGTGCTGGCCGCGTCGAGCGACTCGCCGTTCAGGTCCGTGATCCCCTGACTGATCGTCAGTTCGTAGTCGGTCGCCCCGGCAAGGAGCGCATCGGGCGTGAACGTTGCCCGGACATGCGCGAGATCGGCGAAAGCCAATTGGCCCTGGACCAGCGTCGTTCCCTCGTGGAGCTGCACCGATGCGGCCGTAAGCGTCGCCTCATCGATCGGCGCGCTGAAGACGATCACCATGATGGAATTGAGCGGTACGTCCCGCTTGTGGGAGGGTGGGCTGGTCCGGACCACAGTGGGCCGCATCGTAACGGATACCGGTGACAGATACGACGTCGGACCGGCGCCCCCGACTGTTTGGACGACAATGGCGAGGGTGTCTCCCGCGACAGCCGGCAACGCCACCGGATCGAAGCCGCCGTTCACCACTCGGGCGATAACGCTGCTGCCGCTGCGAAGGTCACGGATGCTGGCAGTGATGCCGTTGGGGATGGCTCCGGGGGGCAAGGAGACGTAGACCACGTTCTGGGAGAGAAATGAGCCAGCCGCTTTGGAAGCTGTCGGCGAAGGGTCTGGGAAGGGACCTGAGACCAGGAACGGTGAAGACGCACTACCCCTCCCCGATGGCCCCTGGGAATCGGTGCACGCCAGGACCAGACCGGCCAGCGCTACCATGGCCACTTCCGAGGCTCTTCGCATGCTGTTTCGCATCATCCGATCACTCAAGTGCTGTGGGTACAAAACGGTCTGCCGGTCACTGAACCATGAGTGGTACGGGCACCGAGCAATATTTTGCTCGCCCTCGACCTCATCGCCCGCCGACCAGCTCGAATCCAGCCCAGTAGTACGGATTCGCGGTCGCCGGCTCGGCCAAGAGCCTGCGTTGCGCCAGCGCAAGCGCCCGCCCCGGATCTGCTCCCACGGCGTATTCCTTATAGAACTGCTCCATCAGTGCCGCGCTGGCCCGGTCCTGGACCGGCCACAGCGTCGCCATCACGCGTGCCGCGCCCGCCGAGAGAAATGCGCGAGACAGGCCGATCCAGTCGTCACCGGCCGGTACATCGGTGAGTGCTCCGGAGCCGAGCCCGGTCTGACACGCCGAGAGAACGACGAGATCGGCTGCGAGGTCGAGACCGAAGACCTCGTGTACTTCGAGCCGGCCATCGTTGTCGCCATCGGGTGCGAAAGCGACGAAGGAGAACAGCGGGTTCTGTTTGTTGAGCACTCCGTTGGTCGCGAGATGGATGACCCGACGACTCGGGGCCTCCCGCCGAAACGCGGCTTCGGTCGCCGCACTTCCGACCACGACGCGCGAGTCTCCTCCGCCGAGTCGGGCGACCGCCGCCACCTCCCCACGCGAGGCCGGCAACCGCTCGGGTTGCGGGGCAAAGGCGAGGATTCCGCGCGTAGTGTGGCGCGGGGTTCGGGCACCGAGGGCGAGCCAGACCGATGCCGACGGCGTCACCATCACCTGGAAGCGCTCGATCAGGAACTGCTCCCTGCCGGCACCACCCAGAAGTGCGGCGAACGGCAGATAATGCAGCTCGGCGTGGGGCACGATGGTGAGTCGCGTCTTCCCCGCGAGGAGTCCGGAGGCCTCGATCGGTGCGATCAGATCCTGGTGCAGCTGGCGCAAGGGAGCCCGCCAGAGCGAGTCGAGGCGGGGCGATCCCTGCGGCTGCAAAGTTCCGCGCACGAAGTCGATGAGCCGGGCGAGGTCGTGGCGATTCACCGGGAGCTGCAGAGCGACCGCGGTGTCCCGGGTCACGACGAAGGCCAGCGAACTCGCGTCGCTCACCAGGTATTCGATAAACGCCTCGTCAGCGGCGAGCCCTTTCGCCACCGCGCGCCAGGTCGTGGTCTCGCGCGATACCAGTGCCGCGTGCTGGGGCGCCCGCTCACGGATTTCCAGCAGGAGCTCGGCATACGATTCCTGGGCGCGCAGCAGCGCCTCGCGAGTCACCGCGCCACCGCGCGCTACGTCCGGACCACGGACTGGCTGGGTTCCAGCGCCGGCTCCCTCCAGCTGGCTGGTCAACTCGCCGATGCGACGACGGAGATCCTGCTCGCCGGCCACCAGTTCCGAGGCCGTGTCATGAGGTGCGGCGACCCGACCCTGACCGAGCAACTCCAGCATTTCACTGGCGCGGATCCGTTCGCTCACCTCGAAGGCGGCCCCGACTCGTCCGCGGGCGCGCTCCAGCAGCGCCAGCTGTACGTAGGTGTCCCACTTGTCGGCGAAGAATCCGGAGCGTCGTTCCGCGAGCATGAGCGAGTGGCCGGTGCGCTCGATGTCGGCAATCGCTGCGCGCAGCTCCTGCGCCGCGGCCTCGGTCGCGCCCCGGTCGCGGAGGGTGGTGCCCAGACCGGCATGCAGCCGCCAGGTCACCTCGGGTGCCACCCGGTCGCCGACCAGAGCGAGCGCCGCCCGATACAGGGACTCCGCGGCGACGGGAAATTCCGCGACAGCTTCGAGGGCCGCTCGATCGCCCAGCGCCTGAGCCGCGGCGACCGGATCACCCAGACGCGTCAACTCGGCGCCAGCGCGGGTGAACTGTTGACGAGCTCCGGTGGTGTCACCCTGTCGCAGCGAGAGATCACCGAGCACCAGACGGGTCAGCGCCGCGGCGCGCTGGTTGCCGGTGGCGAGCTGGGTACGGAGCGCGCGATCGAGCAGGGGACGCGCCCCGGAGAGGTTATCCTGTTCGAGAAGCAGCACCGCCCGGCCCTCCTGCGCCTCGGCTTCGCCGGCCCGGTCGCCCGCACGGCGGTACAGCAGTTCCGCACTGGCATAGAGCCGCTCCGATTCGGGACGAGTGTTGAGCTGGGCCGCCAGATCGGCTCGAGCCAGCGCGATTCCCGCCTGAACGCCGGCGCCGACGCGGGCCGAATCCGCCAGATGCTGCGCCTGGCGCAATTCGTCCAAGGCGCCCTGCAACTCGCCCTGGGCCGCGAGCGCACCAGCCATTTCCTGGCGGACCGCGAAGGCATCCGCCGCGGGGCCGGTGCGGTCATAGATGTCCAGCGCCTCGCGCAGATCGGTCCGTGCCGCGGGGTAGTCTCCGCGGCGCAACTCCAGTTCGCCCAGCCCGCGCAGGGCGTCGGCCATGTCGGCCCACTGCTTCCGCTCACGCCAGGTGCGCGAGCGCTTCGCGGTAGAGCGACACCGCGCGCGCAAAGTCCCCGGTGAGACTGGCGAGTCCGGCGAGATTGACCAGGTTGGTCGCGGCGACGTCGGCACGGCCGTCGCGCCGATTGATCGCCAGCGCCGCCTCCAGCTGCTGGCGTGCCCCGTCGAAATCTCCGGCGTCCTGCGCGAGGCCGGCGAGGTTGTTGTAGTCGGAGGCCAGGCCGCGCGAATCGCCGATGCGGTTTCGCAGCGCGATCGCCTGCGCGTAGTACTGGCGGGCACCCGCGACGTCGTCACGGCTCTCGCTCACTCCGGCAAGTTCGGAGATCGCATTGGCCTGGACTCGAATGTCGCCCACTGCCAGGGCGAGTGTCCGGCAACGCTCGAGGTAAGTCTCCGCGCTATCGGGTTGATCGTCGCGGGAGAAGCCGGCGCCGATGTTGCCGAGCGTCGCAGCCATTCCGGCGGTGTCGGGGATGGCGGCGGAGCGGGACAAGGAGCGACGCCAGATCCCGATCGCCGCGGCGGCACCGTCCCGGCCAAATGCGGTGATGCCCACCCGGCGCATGCTGTCGGCCCAAACCTTGGCCGCTCGATGCTCCGCGGGCCACTGGGTAAACCGCGCGACCTCGCGGACCAGGAACTCATCGTGCCATGCGTTGGCGTACGCCGCGGCGAGCCGATGGGCGATGGCGAGCTCCGTCGCGCGCCGCCGGCTGGCTGGCCATGGACCGACAGGGCCAACGTCGCGCTCAGCGCGTCGCGCACCTCGAGGGGCCGGAGCCGGACCTCGCGGCTCAAGCGCGGAGTCTGACAGACTTCGGGCAAGGAGACGGAGCGAGTCCCGCTCGGGCGACTGAATGCTGACCGGACCGACCCGGAACTCGATCAGCTCCGACGACACCCAACGTTCCCACCCGGTCCGTGCCTCCACCTTCCATAGATAGAGGCGCCCTGGAGCCAGGCCGATCGAATCGGGGAGGGCCGTCATCGTGTCGGCGCTCTCCATTTCGAACAGCAGCTTCCCGACCTTATCGAACAGCGTCACTCGGTAGCACCTCGGCACCGGGCACGGCGGTCCACTGGAGCGTCGTGACCGCGGAGACGTCGCCGATCGGCGACAGCGGCTGTGGGAGCCGAGGAGGCCGTGATGGTGTCTCCACGGTGTTCACTGATGGAGTGGTCACCAGTGCGTGGCCGGACCAGCAGTAACACCACGGCTGCGGCCGCGGCGATGAGGCTCGCTCCGGCCAGAAGCCTCCGGCGCGGTGCCGACCGATGGCGGAGCCGCTCGACCTGACGCACCTCCTCCGCAATCGAGGGATCAGCCAGCAAGTTCACCACCGCAGGCTAGTTGCCGCCGGCAGTGCCCGCACCCGGCGAGGTGATGGAGGACCGCTCACGCTGGCCCGCGTCCGCAGTCCCCTCGACAAAGCTCGGCGAGTGCCAGCTCATCCAGACACTCACCATCGCTACCCGCAGCGCCCGACGCAGATGCCCGGATTCCGCTCGCCAGGCGACGGAACTCAGCCACCCGGACCTGACAGGAGGCGCACTCCGCCACATGGCGTGCGATCGGGTCAGCCGCGGCGGAGACATCCGCCAGGCCAAAGAGCAGGAGTTCGGGTTCCGACGGACAGGTCAGGGTCACGTTTGGTAGTCTCGGGAAAGCGGTGGCCCGGGCTGGAAACGCCGTTTCGTGGAGGTGGTACGGACAGGGTAGGCCGGGATTGCTCATCAGAGGTCGCCCGGGCCGATCCCCTCGCGCTCGAGGTGGGTCCGCAGATTGGCCAACGCGCGGGATACCCGGTTGTAGACGGCCTTGGCGTTGGGCCATCCGACCAGGCGTGCCACATCAGAGGCGGACATTCCTTCGACGACAAACAGGTTTATCGCCAACCGAACATCGGCCGGCTGCGAAGCCAACGCCGCTGCCAGCCGGCGAACCGATTCCGCCGTCTCGGCAGGATCGAGCTCGGGCAGGGATGCTTCGGCCGGAGACGGATCATTCACGGGACGCCGCGGAGTGATGCTGTAGGGACAGGGAGCAATGCGATTGGTCTCGCGCACCTCCCGAAGAAATTCGTTGAACGGCATCGGCGATCCGCTCGGGCGCGAATCACCTCGTAGGCTTCGACGTGGGAATGACCGCCAAGACAGATGGCGGCGTAGATCTCGTGCTGAAGCGGGGAGAGTGTCGTCGGAATGCTGGGGCGGCGCCGGCCGTCGCGCTGGCGCAGCCAGTCGATCGTGAGGTTTCGAACGACGGCGACCAACCAGGTGGCAACACTGGCAGATTGAGCGGATCGATCAGAGTACTGCTTGAGGCGGGCGAAGTCGTTGGCGGAAAGCGCCTGGCACACGGTCGAGAACACATCCATGACATCGTCATGGTCCGGGACCAGGCGCTTGATGGTCGCGACTATGAGTCGCCGATATCGCTCGGCGAACAGGTCCCAAGCGGCTTGAGAATCGCCGGCATTGAACGCGGTGAGCCATGGCTCCACGCCGACTCCGATGTCTTGGTGCGGTGGGCGGCAACCTATGGGTGGGTGCAGAGGGTGTCAAACGGCGTCACGGGAGAAAGGAGACGGGAGACGGGAGAGGGAGACGGGAGCGGGAGACGGGAGACGGGAGACGGGAGACGGGAGACGGAGGGGAGACGGGAGACGGGAGACGGGAGACGGGAGACGGGAGACGGGAGACGGGAGACGGGAGACGGCGCAAGAGCGAGGGTAACACCTCATCTCTCGCTGCGCTGAGGATTAGATTTGAATAATCCGATCCTGTATCAGGCGCCAACGGAGGGAATGACAATGGGCACGATAAAGAAGCTGATGAGGAAAGCGAAGAAGGCGACTCGCAAGAGAAGAGCCGCTCAGGTAAGCAAAGAGGCGATTAAGGCGGCGGCGATCGCCGCCGCCATTGCCGCCGCCAATGTGGTGATCAGGAGGATGCTGAAGGGGAAGCGGGTTTGAGTCCCCTTAATGCCACGTGAGTCCGAGGTTGAACAACAACATCGTATTCGACCCCGGGATGTGTCCCAGCACCGGATCGTTCTCACTGGAGAACAGCTGCAGCAGGAAGTCGGCTGAAGGCACCAAGTACAGATTTCGGCCGATCTGGAGCTCGTAGCCCAGGCCGAGTCCGGTACCGAAGCCGCCCTTGCTGGTGCTGGTGGTCGTGTTGCCAGAGTGGATGGCTCTGCCGATCGAGGCGCCGCCGACGCCGCCCTTGAGGTAGAATCCCTTCTGGACGTTGGGATACCACATCGCCACGAAGTGGACGTTGCCGCGCTGGATGGTGCCGTCATGGTCGTCCTCCACCCCCCAACCGATCGCCTCACCACCCAGGAGCAGGTTGGACTTGGTCGTGCCTCCCATGCGGAGGTAACCGTTGCCTCCCCAGAGTTGTTTGCCATCCAGACCTTCCGAGAGGTTCACGCCCGCACCCAGCCCAAACCCGATCCAGAATCCCTTCCGAACGTTTGAGGGCCGCGCTTCTTCCTGCGCGGCGAGTGAGCCGGCCGTGAGAGTGGCCAGCAGCATGGTGGTGAGCAGTGAGGTGCGCACGGGTCCTCCGGCTATCGGGTGAACGGCGAGCGAAAGAAGCGGAAACCGGAACTGGGAACAGGGAATCGGGCGGTACCGTGGCGAAGAGCGTGCCAAGGGCGGTAGGGCGGGAGGGCGGTAGGGCGGACAGGCATGGCCGTTCTCGCGACGGATCAGCTCAAAGTGCATCCCGCCTTACCGCCCAACCGCCTAACCGCCTAACTTCTCACTGCGGTCGGCGAGATCTCATGGAGTTCTGCGTTACGTGAGGCCGACGTTGGACGGGAGTGTCATTTGGGGTGGACGGGTAATACCAGTGCCTACCGAGTACGAGTACCGAGTACCGAGCTTCTGCCGAGGATAAGGCCTTTGGCTAACAGCTAACAGCTAACGGCTGACGGCTGACGGCTGACGGCTGACGGCCGGGCCTCTAGTACCTGGGAACTAGATCCGATGGCCTACCAATCACTCGCCTCCTTGCATTTGCTGTAGTTTGGGTTGGAGTTCCATCGCAAGCGAGTCGAGTAGACTATGGCCACCCCATCTTCCAAGATTCACCCGCTGAAGTGGGTCTACATCAGCGGTGCCGCATTCGTCGTCGCGTTGGCTTGCGCGGTTGCCTTGATCGCGTTTGCCGGCCGGCTGAGCTTCATCCCGAATTCACTCTACTTCGTGATTTTGATTCCGCTCGGCCTCGCGGCCGCCGGATTCCTGTTCGGCGCCATGCGGTCCCACGCCAAGTTTTCCGGCCAGATGTCGTACGGGACGCTGGAGCTCGCCGGGCCCGTCGTGGTCTTCGGTCTCGTGGTTCTCGGGGGACTCTTCCTCGCGAATCCAACGACGACCTTCGCGCTCACCGTCCGGGTATTCGGTCCGGGCGGCCAAGCCGACATCATCCGTCAGGGCCAAGTGACCGCGGACCTGGGGCCCAGACGGGATACCAGACCGATCAATGCGGAAGGAGAAGTAGTCTTCGCCGATATCCCCACCGCTCTGGCCGGTCAGCCCATCCGGCTCCTCCCCGACGTGCCGGGCTATCGACTACGCAATTCCGAACCTGTGGTGATACCCGACGATCATATCGTCGAGCTGGAGCTGGAGCGCCCCGACGTTTCCACCACGGTGCGAGGCGTCGTGTTCGATGCCCGTGATCGGACAGTGAGCAACGCGACGATCAGTTTCAATGGCGGTAGCGTAACCTCGGTCACCGACACTCTTGGCAGCTTCAGCGCAGAGCTTCCGATGGCCGCCGGCCAGGTCGTGCCCATCACGGTCACCCTGAAGGGACAGATCGTCTACGATGACAACATCACGGTGGCCGAGTCTCCTGCCCTCCGGATCAGGATCAAGAACGATCGGCAATGATCACGCGATCCGGGTGGAGGAGCGGGTGCGCCATCGGCTGTCTAATGGTCCTGAGTGCAGCTCAGTTCGCGGCCTCCGCCCAGCAGTCGCTCCGCTTCAAGGGGAGAGTCGTTGTCCTGGATGGCGGTCCCTCTCCCGCCCGGCTGACGGTCCATTTGGGTCAGTTCGGATCGACCGCCACCAACGACGCAGGCGTCTTTTCGATCGCTCTCCCGGCGGGCACTACAGCGGTGACCATCCAGGTCGAGACGGGGGATCCGAAGTGGGTGGTGAGATATCCGATCGGCCCAGTACCCATTCCAGCCGACACGGCTGCGGTAACGGATGTCGTCGTGGCGCTCTCGGTGGAGGCGAGCCTGGCCCGGGCCTATGCCGTGGACAACGCGCAGCTTCAGCAGCGGCTCAAGGAGGCGGGCGTCAAACAGGACCAAGCTCTAGACATTCTCGAGCGGATGCGCACCGACTTTGCCAATCGCACCCAAGTCCAAGTGGAGGAGCTACGAATTGCAGCGCAGCGGGAGACCGATCGGGTCCGTGAGTTCATGCCGATCTCGGTCGCGATCGAGCGATATGTGACCGAAGCTAACGACCTGCAGAATGCGTTCGTCTTCATGTCGGACCAGGCGTTTCGCAACGACTCGGCATTTGCAGAACTCAAGCAGGCCATTCGGGAATACAACGGCGCCTGCGACACGCTGAACAATCACCGAGCGGCATTTGAGAAGACGGTGGAGTCGTACTGGCAGAGCGAGAAGGTATCGAGCGACCTGCGGGACCTTCTCGACTACGCTTTGGGTGAAGTCCACAGCGTACACATCCTCCCCCTCAACAGCACGATTGGTCCAATCAGCGACGTCCACAACGGGAAGGCAGGAAAGCAGTCACAGGCTAAAATTACCGCGGAAATCAAGACGGCCGTTAGGGAGCTCGCTCCTCGACTCGAAGAGCTGGGGCGGCGCAAGGATCGTGTTCTTCTCGAGTTGCAGTCGAGTACTCGCTGACCTCACACTCGGCGGCGAGCATCGCAGGAGGTCAGACTATGCAGTTCACCAGACTACGAATCGGCTTCACTTTGGCTTGGCTTGCGCTAGGGTCCAGTACCTGCACGAGCACGATGGGCTCGAGCGACGACTTTCTCCCAACCATTACGAATTTCTGGATCGATGTCGCGGACCAGACCCACACGCTCGACATGGCCTCCAACGATGACGGCAAGGCGACCGGCTCATTCACGGGAACCGAGGATAACCCGGCCTTTGGTCTCAGCGATGTCTCCGGTACCTGGATTCACTCAAAGGTGACCCTCACAATCAAGAGACCGGGCGGCGACCTCCAGTTCACCGGTACGTTTACGGCCATCGACACCCTTCACATAACAGGGAACGGCGAGGACTTTGTCGTCGCGCACCAGTGAGTGGTGACCTCGCCTCCCCTGTGGTCCCTCCTTCGAGAGGAACCATAGAGGAAGCGAAGTGGATGCTGAAAACCGCGGTTACTTGGTCTGCAGGAACTGCACGTTGCTGAAGCGCTGCACGGCGATCGAGAGGTCGCGCGGATCCGAGCCGCCCCGGTGTTGAACATCGATGAACAGGGTCTTGCCGGTCGGGCTCAAGTAGATGCCGGTCGGCTCGGCGTCACAGTCGGTGATCGACAGGAATCGGACGATCGGCTGGGAGTGTGCCGAGCTGGACGGGTTGAACGGAGCGAACCAGACATCATCGCCGATGGTCTTGCCGGTTGACGAGCTGCCACCCGGATCCTCGGTGATGTAGAGGTTGCCGGCCTTGTCGAGCGCCAGGTTGTCCGGGAAATCGAAGTCGGTGGGAGCGTTGAGCCCGTCCCTGACATAGTCGGACACGAAGACCTGGCCCCTTGGACCACCACTCGGCTTGAGGTCAATCGCCAGCACCCGGTCCTCCCCGGTCACCGCGACGAATAGTGTGTGGTTCCCACGGTTGTCGTCGCCGGTGCTGGTCCCGATCTCAACGTCCTCGGGCCGGTTGTAACCAGTGGCGCCCTTGGCAGCGGCCTCATCGACCGAGTTGATGAGGATAGCCGCCGGATCCAGCTGCACCCATTCTGCAAACCCGGTCCTGTCACCCTGATCGTTGACGATCCGCAGAGCGTAGAGGATGCCGGCGCTCAGGTCATTGCGATGAGCCGGCACAAACTTGTAGATGTAGCCCGGGCCGGTCTCCGAGATGCCATACAAGTTCCCGTCCTTGTCGAACCGAAGACCCTCGTGAGGCCGGGAGCCGAACCGCTTCCCGCACGACCGCACTGCCGGTCTGCGGGATTGATCTCGTAGACATGACCGCCGACGGCATTGGGCTGCGTCGGGTCCTTAAGAGCGGAAGGAGAAGCCTCCTCAGCGGCGAGGAGTGTCCCCCAGGGAGTCCAGGCAATGCCATCAAACCGTTCCCAGTCGGATCGCTGGGCGACCAGGGTGGTAGACCCAGTGACGAGATCGGTAACGGAGACACCGGCTCCAGTGGTCAGCTCGTGAGTCCGGTAGAGAAAGCGCCCCTTGAGCGACCCTGTCTCGTTGACCGTGTTCATGTCGGGCAGGTCGAGAAAGCCCGGACCCTCGATGGCGTCCACCGTTTGGACGTAGCCTGCGGGAAGCACCAGCTGCTGCGCCCCTCCACCCGGCGAGCAAAGGGCCGAACCCGAGATCGGGGTGAAGGGGAGGGTATTTCCTCGTGCAACAAAGGTGAGAGGCAGGCCAGGCTCCGACGGCAGATCACTCGTAGCGTCGGGCGTGCCCGTGGTGGCGGAGTCAGGCGAGCACGCCTCGACCGAGAAGATCGAAAGCGAGAGTGCGGTGGGGAGCAAGAGGGAAAGACGGATTGCCATTGTGAAACCTCCGGGGTGAAATGGAATGCACGGCCCCGGACGATTGCACGATGAGGTAACAATCCAGCGGACTGCGGAGTCACCGATTTATTTCGAGAAGGGAACGAAACGGGAGACGGGAGACGGGAGACGGAAGAAAGAAAATGCTCTACTGTCGCATGTCGTCTCCGTGCCTACTTACTTGTAGTTCCTACCCTGACACCTGATACCCGAAACCTGACATAATCATTTCAGCCTCTCTCCCCGTCTCCCGTCTCCCGTCTCCCGTTACCCGACGATCCCGCGCACAAACTCCCGCATCGCTTCCGGCGCCAGCACCTCCGCCTCGGCCCCGTACTGCAGCACCTCGCGCGCGAGCCAGTTGGGATCCGCGACCGGGAACTCCACGACGTAACGTCCATCATCGGCGGTCTTGCCACCCGGATAGCGTTCCTCCATCCAGCGAGAGATCCGGCTGTTGAATGCGACCTTCGCCGTTGGGGCATCGTCTGCCACCAGCAGGTCCTTGGGCGACTTTACCAGCTTTACCTCTGGCCGCGGCGTGAAGGACTGGTCGAGCAGTGAGGCCTCGAGGATTCGCTCGACCCGGAAGCGGCGAGTGGCCTTCGACTTCTCACACCAGGCAACGAGGTACCACGCTTTACCGGCCGACACCAACTGGTGTGGCTCTATGGTCCGACGAGAAGGCTCACCCGCGCTCGCGGAATAGAGAATGTCGAGCTTGCGATGCTCATCCCGAGCCCGTCGCGCCAGCCCGAGCAGCTGGGTCAACCGCTCTGTGGGCGTCGGACCGATTGCCCAGGAGCGCTCCGCCTCCTTGCCATCCTGCGACGTAGCGAAATCGCCGCCCAGTCGAACAGCCAGGTCCCGTCCTCCGGGCAAGCCGATCAAGCCCAACATCAGGGTCAACGCTTCATCACGGCTGAGCCGGAGCGGCCGGCGGAAGGAGCCGCGGCTCCCCAGGATGAAGCCATCGGCAGTGAGTGCCACACTCAGGCTGCCGAGCCAGGACTTGTAGCTCTCGGTGAGCTCGAGCAGGACTTGGAGGTCTTCCCGGAGAGTGCGTTCCGTAATCCCGAAGTGCCGCGCAGCATCGCGATAGCTGACCGGCTCCTCGATGTCGCGCTGTGACATCCAGGCCACCAGCTCGACCAGTCGCTGGATCTGGTTCTGTGCCGGGTCTGCCATGATCAGCTGTAGACCGCCCGCACTCTCTCGCGTTCCGCCGCGAGCCGCGAGGCGAGATCCGCCGGCTCGACGATCCTGGCCTGCTCACCTAACGGCAGCAGCCAGCGGACGAAGGCATCGGGCACCCGCACGTCGAACTCGAGCAGTGCCCCGCCCTCCGAGTCCACCGCTTCCACAACCCGACCGAGTCCTTCGGCGATGGTCCAGCGAGAGTGAGGGAATCGAATCCGAACCCGGGCGGTGACCGGAGGGTCCTCCGAAAGCTCCCACGGCGCCCGATCGAGATAGTTCCGCACCGAGAAGTCGGGCGGGACCAGGAACTGCGCGCTCTCATCCGCGAGGAGTTCGGCGGTCCGCATCCGATCCAGCCGGAAGACTCGCATCGCACCGCGGTCCCGCGCCCGCGCGACGCAGTACCAGTATCCCCAGGACAGCATCAGGCCGTATGGCTCGATCACCCGGTTCCGCTCCTCATCCTTTCCGATCGCGTAGTACCGGCAGCGAATCGCGGTGCGGCGTTCAACGCCATCTCGAATTGTCTTGAAGATCTGCTCGAATCCCGGATTCACCGGTTGCGCGAGAGCCGTCTCATGCGCCGCTGATGCCACCCCAGGGAGATCGAACGAGAGCTTACGCAGTGCCGACGCGGCGGATGTGCCGAGTGAGGTCTCACGCAGGGCAACGACTCGTGCGGCGGCCCGCCTGAGTAAGGAGAAATCCTGTGGTTTGAGCGAGATCGCGGGGAGCGTGTACGGCGACCTCAGCCTGCGTGGGCCGGAGCTGAGTTCGAGGTAAGGCAGGTAGAGATCGCGCGAGCGCAGCAGATAGGCCTCGACTTCGCCGGCAGTGTGCTCGGCAGCCACCTTCTTTTTCTCCGGCTCGATCACGACGCCGAGCTCGCGGAGCTCACGTTTGTCGCGCTCGAACTTGCGGCGGACCGATTCCTTGGCGGTGTTCGTCCCTTTGAGCCAATCGCCGCAATAGTCCTCGACCTTGCTGAGGATTTCCTCGCGGGTCACTGGGAAATGCCGGTCGAGCAGGAAGGCGAGCAGGTTGAGCCAGCGCTCGGTCTTGCTGACACGGCGAGTTGAGCGGCGTGGTCGAGGCACGAATAGTCAGAGAGAAAGGGGACTCAAGCTGTCTCGCGCGGGCCGAAAGATCCAGCCATAGAGCGATAAGATACCGAAACTGGTGAACTGTTCGCTAACACGGGGCTGTGACAGTCGGTGGGGTTGAGCAGGGATGGCCGGACACCCCTTCTACCTAACCCCCTGTCCCCCGGCCCCCTCGCTACGCTCGGGGCGACTTCGTCGCCTATTGGGAAGGGGGGACGGCGTCCGCAGACATCTGCGCCAACCGGCCGAAGGCCGCATCCATTCTTTAGGCCGCCGTCACCCTGAGCGAAGCGAAGGGGCAGAAGAGTTGGGATGTAGCCCCCTGTTCGGCGGAGCGAACACGGAGTCTCGATCGCACACCCTGCGAGGCTACAATGGATCGTCCGGGGCTTGGTCGAATCAGCCCAGGACCGCTGACGGTAAACCCCACGTTCTGCAACGCACTCAACTCTATGTCCCCTTCGCTTCGCTCAGGGTGACGGCGGCCTTTGGTAATGGATGCGGCCTTCGGCCGGTCCCGTTCACCCTTCACCGCAGTCCCTGACACCTGACACCTGACCCCTGACACCTCGTTCCCTGTTTCCTGTTGTTCCCGCCTTTGGATTGTCCCTCCCCCATACGACATTTGAGCCATGCCCCCCAACCTCTCCAAGTCCCGCTTCGTCGCCGGATGGCAGTGCCACAAGCTGCTCTGGCTCAAGGTGCACGAGCCGAAGGCGGAGGAGCTCCAAGTGGACGTGGTGCTGCAGGATCGGTTTGATCAGGGCGTCCAGGTCGGTACCCTCGCACAGGGATTGTTCCCGGGCGGAGTGCTGATCGACCTCCCCCATGACGATCCGTGGCGGGTCGAGGCGACTCGAAAGGCAATCGACGACGGTGCGCCCGCGGTCTTCGAGGCCACGTTCATCGAGGATCGGGTTTATGCGTCCATCGACGTCCTGGAGCGGACTGCCGATGGATTCACCCTCATCGAGGTCAAGTCGTCCAGCAAGGTGAAGGATGACCACATCCCCGACGCCGCGATCCAGACCTGGGTGGCGCGGAAGGCGGGGATCGATGTGCGGCGAGTCGAGCTGATGCACCTCAACACCGACTTCCGTCACCCGGACATCGGCGATCTCTTCCAGCGCACCGACATCACGGCACAAGTCGAGGCCTTTCAGCCTCGCATTCCGCTGATGATCCAGGAGCAGCTCGCGGTATTGGCGGGGCCGGAACCCGACGTTCCGGTTGCCACCCACTGCTGGATGATCGATCGGGAGTGTCCGTTCTGGGACCGGTGCTTCCCGAGAGACGAGCGCCACGTCTGGACGCTGTACAAGGCTCAGACCAACCAGAAGTGGGGTCTGGTACTCCAGGGATACACGCGTGTGGTCGACCTGCCTTCGAACCACAAGCTAACCAAGACCCAGAAGCGCCAGCGTCGCGCGCTCGAGTGTGGCGAATGCATCGTCGAGCCGGAGCTTCGCGAGGAACTGCGCGCTTTCGATGGACGATTGGGGTTCCTCGACTTCGAGACTATCAGTCGAGCCGTTCCGGTGTGGCCAGACGTCGGACCCTGGCGCCAGGTCGTGGTGCAGTTCAGCTACCACGAACAGCAGGCGGATGGGACGTTCACCCATCGAGCCTATCTCGCCGAGGGTCCGGGCGATCCGCGAGAGGAGCTGGCGCTTCAGCTACTGGATGCGACAGCCAACGCCGAGAAGATCGTGATGTACAGCCCCTTCGAGCGGACCAGGATCAAGGAGCTGGCCGACTGGCTTCCCCATCTGGCGGATCGCTTGAACGAACTCAAGAAGAAGCTGGTGGACCTGCTGCCCCTGATCCAGAATAACGTCTACCACCCGCGCTTTGCCGGCAGCTTCGGCATCAAGCAGGTGCTGAACCCGTTGGTGCCGGACCTGACCTACAACGACCTCACCATCGTTGACGGCCTGGTGGCGAGTGTCGAGATCGCCCGACTCCTCTTCGTGGCGCACCTGGTCAAGGATCGCGACCAGCTCCGGCAGGATTTGTTGGCGTATTGCGAGCGGGACACGTGGGCGATGGTGAGGTTGCTGGAGAGGTTGAGGGAGATAGCGAATTAGGGAGACGGGAAGACGGGAGACGGGAGACGGGATGATGCGAACCTTAGTAATGTTGGGAATAGGGTGTGCACTTCTGGCTGGTGCGGCCCAGGGGCCGACCACGAGCCAAGTGCGGGAGATGTCTTGTCCCAAGAACGGTGAAGCAGAGCCGTTTGGCCCCGCAATGTCCCCCGACGATTCCGGCAAAGTGTACTCGTCGGTACTCTCACCCGATCGGAAAGAATTCTACTTCTTCAAGAAGGTCACCCCCGGTCAAGAGGATTATCGGATCTACCGCTCGACCTTGAACGCGGGACATTGGGGGCCAGGTGAGCTACTCGATCTCGGCGGGGACTATTCCGATCTATATCCGGCGCTGAGTCCTGATGGAAAGCGACTGACCTTTTCGTCGTACCGGCCGGCTCCCGGCGACACCAGCAGTCACCCCAATGCTCATCTCTGGTACGTCGTTCGGACCGGACAGGGCTGGGGCCAGCCGCAATTCATTCGGGCCTCGACTTACGGTTACTACCATTCCGGCTTGACCTCTGAAGCAGATGGATCGCTTCGCTACAATCGGACCACTCCGGACTGGCGCACCACTGAGCAGTTCCGCATCCGTTGGACCGATACCACGTACTCCTCCCCTTCGAAGGTGCCGCCTCATCCAGCCGAGACGTATTGGCGAGAGCGGCTGGGGGACAGCGTTTATGTCTGGGGCGTGGTCGGAGGCCCGGACGGGATCGCCTTCGTGCAGGTGTCCAGGGTAGGGACGCACCCGCGGCGATCACCGGCGGTCTACTTCGTGACTCAACAGCACGGAAGCGAATGGAGCGACCTGGTTCCTGCCGGAGGCGGATTAGGCGAGGGTTCTCCGAACTTCATCTGGTTCTCGCGGGATAGCTGCTACGTGCACTTCACACGCGACTACACGAGCTTTGTTCGTGTCCCTCTCGCGACGGCGATTGGCGCTCACTGATGTGGTGTTCCCTCCTGCTGCTCGTCGCGTTCGCCCCGCTTCGACCGACGCCTACGGGCCGGGACAGCCACGTTTGGTACGCCGAAGGGCACCGGCTCATTGCGCGCATCGCCGAGTCGAGACTAACGCCACATACGGCTGAGGCGGTTCGCAGTATCCTCGCCGGCCAGAGCCTGGCCGCGGCCTCGACCTGGGCCGATGAGATCAAGACTCAGCGCCCGCAGACAAAACCAGTGCACTTTGTGAATATCCCGTTGGAAGCGACTGGCTATGACCCGGCCAGCCAATGCGGGACTGGGCACTGCATCATCGCCGAGCTTGAGCGCGATCGGCAGGCGCTAATGGACTCAGGCTCGACCGATATCGAGCGTGCGGAAGCCCTCCGTTTCCTTATTCATCTGATCGGAGACCTGCACCAACCCCTTCATGTCAGCGATCACAGCGACAAGGGAGGGAACAACCGCACCGTCTGGCTTCTGGACCAGCAGGTGAATCTCCACGCAGTCTGGGATGGAGAGCTGATCAATACCAGCGGACTCGGCGAGGACGCGTACTTCCAGCGCCTGAAGAAGGTCATGGATTCGCTGGACCTTTCAGCATTCGAACGAGGGACCGTGGTCGATTGGGCGATGGAGGGCCATAGCATCGCGAAGGAACACGCATATCACATCCCCAAGGGCAGCCATCTGGGCCAGTCCTACGTAGACGAGAATCTCCCACTAGTGGATCTGGCTCTGATCAAGGCAGGAGTACGATTGGCCAAGGTTCTAAACGATGCCCTCGCCCACTATCAACCTGCGCCGATCACTGTATCCACACCTCGCCCCCAGGTCTATACTGACCGCGAAGCTGCGGCCCACGTTGGCGAGACCGCGATGGTTGTGGGAACGGTGGCCTCGGTGCACCGCTCCAAGTCGGGAAACATCCATCTCAACTTCGGAGCGGACTTCCCGCATCAAACCTTCAGCGGCGCCATCCTCAGCCCGCGAGATCCCGCCTTTAACCAGCTGGATACGCTGGCGGGAAAGCAGGTGGGGGTCAGAGGGATGATCAAGAACTACAAAGGGCAACCGGAGATTGTGATCGAGTCGATGGATCAGATCTCGTCGCCTCCGGCTCCGTGACCTAACCCCCTGTCTGACAAAGCTGTCATTCCGAGAGAGCGAAGCGACCGAGGAATCCCAATGCCGATGTGTTCGCGCAAGTCTGGCATTCGGATTCCCCTCGCAACGCTCGGGGCAGGCTCTCGCTTCGCTCGGAATGACATTCCGCCGAGTTCCCTGACACCTGACCCCTGACCCCTGACCCCTCTCCCACCGTTCACCGCTTCGCCCTCACCGAACTCCCACTGCTCGCCGTCTCCTTCGGCTTCGGTGAAGGTGGCATCGCCTCCAGCCGGTCCTGGAAGTCGTGGAACGACTGGGTGTCATCGATCAGACCCTGAAGTTCGCTCTTGGGGTACTTGTCGATCTGGGCCTCGGTCGCTGCGATACGGTCTTCCTCCAGCGGGTGCGAAGCAAAGAACGCGTCTACCGCCGACGGGTTGGACTTCCGTTCCTCGAGCAGGATCTTGAACATCTTGGGGATCCCATGAGGGTCGATCCCCGCTTTGATCGTGGTCTTCACTCCTTCGGCGTCCGCCTCCGCCTCATCCTCCCGGCTGAACTTGGCGAACAGGGCACTCCCCGCGACGCCCACCGCAGCCTGACCGGCGTCGCTTCCACATACCTTCGTCAGCGTGCACAGTGCCACCGCGCCGAGCCCTACCTCCTGCTGCTGCTGCATCTGCTGCACGGTGTGACGCAACGTCACGTGGCCAATCTCATGGCCCATCACGCCTGCCACCTCGCTCATGTTTGCGGCCCGCTCGATCAGCCCGCGATTGATGTAGACCCACCCGCCGGGGATCGCGAAGGCGTTGACTTCCTTGCTGTCCACCACGGCGAAGTGCCAGGTGAGGCTGCGGGTGTCGGTCACCCGGGCGAGCTGATTCCCCAGACCATTGATATAGGCGTTGATCGCGGGGTCACGGATCAGGGGCAGCGTCGTGTCGATCTCGGCCGCGGTCTGCGCGCCCAGCTCGACTTCCTGCTGCTGGTTGATGGCGCAGGAAACGACGGCGGCTACGGCACAGCCGATGGCGAGGCCTGCTTTCAGGTGTGGGGACATGTTGGCTTCCTTTTATAGGTGTCAGGGGTCAGGTGTCAGGGGGCCGCAGAGTCACTTCTCTGGCGTATACCCGTCTCCTGTCTCCCGTCTCCCGTCTTCCGCTCTCCCATTCACTGCTCGCTCCATAAAACAAAAAGGGCGCGAACCTTTGCTGCCTGGGCAGCTGGATCACGCCTTCATCTCAAGAGCCGAAAGCCCTCGCGGTAAGGCCGTACTCTTACTTCACAAAGTCGAGAGTCTGGAGTCGAGAGTCAATGGCCGGGGGCCCCCGGTGTGTCCGGCATCACACTGCTCCCTTCTCCTTTCTCCTTTCTCCCTTCTTCCAACTCCCCCCGCTGTGCGTTCGCCGCTCCATTCCCGGATACTGCGCGACCGTATCCGCCTCATGCCGGTGCACCCGATTGCGGAACCGTTCCCACAGCACGATCACGGCGAGGATGCCGGGGACGACGGCGATGGCCCAGGGTGGAATGGGAAGCCCGGCCTTGGAGCCGAGTCCCATCGCCGCACCAATAAGCACGACGCCGAGTATGGTGCGGAGTGTGCCGGCGGGAAGGCGAACCGACATGTGGCTGCCGAACCAGACGCCGGGCACGGAGCCAATGAGAATAGTTCCAGCGAGGCGCCAGTCTACGTTCCCCGCGATGATGTGCGCGATGCCGCCGGCCCAGAGCACGATCGCCGCGTGGAAGATGTCGGTGCCGACCACCTTGTAGGGGCTGAGCCGGAAGAGCAGGATCAGCCCCAGTGCGATGAGCGATCCGCTTCCCGCCGAGGTAATTCCGAGGACGAAGCCGACCGAGAGGCCCAGCAGCACCGCGGCAATCTTGTGCCGCGTTTCCATCTCGACGTGATCCCGCTCGCGGGCGATGAGCTGCTTGAGGAAAATCGCGCGGATTAGAGTGAGCGCACCGGTGAAGGCGATCGCACCGGCCAGCAGCAGCAGCATCGTGTGATCGAACTTGGCCCCGCCAAGACTCTTACGCAGCACACCGACGACATACACGCCGAGGACCGCGGCCGGCACCGAGCCCACCGCCATCCACCAGGAGAGAGCGTAGTCCACCGTCTTCTGCTTCATGTGCTTGAAGCCGCCGACCGTCTTGGTCACTGCACCGTAGACCAGATCGGTTCCGACGGCGGTCGCGGGCGGGGTGCCAACGAACAACACCAGGAGTGGCGTCATCAAGGCACCACCGCCGATTCCGGTCATGCCCACCAGAATCCCCACGCCGAGGCCGAAGCCGATGACCATTGCCGGGTTGAAGCTCACGGGCGCCATGTGATTGCCACAGAAGAGGTTGGAGAGTCCGACTGAACCTGCAGACCGAGGAGAGGACCCGCAAGGATAGGGCCACCTAACCCCCTGTCTCCCTTGCTTATACCTAACCCCCTGTCCCCCTTCCCTATTGGGAAGGGGGGACGCAGCCTTAGCAATCAGGGCACAGGGGGTTAGGTGAAAACCGATACCATCGTCGAAATCGGCGCGGAGTTCGAAAGCCGCTACCTCATCGAGCGCGAACTCGGTCGCGGCGGGATGGCCGTGGTCTATCTCGCCCGCGATCGGAAGCACGAGCGGCCGGTCGCGCTCAAGGTGCTCCAGCCCGAGCTGTGTCACTCGCTCCAGAGCGAGCGGTTCCTCCGCGAGATCAAGCTGGCCGCGAGTCTCACTCATCCTCACATCGTGCCGGTCTACGACTCGGGTAGCAACGACGGGCAGCTCTACTACGTCATGGCCTACATCGAGGGCGAGTCGCTGCGGGCGCGATTGAATCGCGAAGGCCGGCTGCCGCTCGAAGAGGCGTTGAAGATCGCTCGCGAAGTGGCGGATGCACTCGACTACGCGCACGCCCGCGGCGTAATCCATCGCGATATCAAGCCCGAGAATGTGCTGCTGGGATCCGGTCACGCCCTCGTGTCCGACTTCGGCATCGCTCGCGCGATTTCCGAAGCGGAAGTTGGTCAAGCGACCGCCGGCCACATCCTCGGCACGCCGGATTACATGAGCCCCGAGCAGATCTCCCGCGACGTGGAGCTGGACGGGCGGACCGACATCTACAGCCTGGGATGCCTGCTCTTCGAGGCGCTGGCCGGGAAACCTCCTTTCGGCGGACTCACGGTGCGATCGGTCATGCTGCGCCGGCTGGTGGACCCTGCCCCATCGCTTCGCAGTATTGATGGTGAGATTCCGGCCGCAATCGATGCCGCTGTTTCCCGGGCGCTGGAGACCGAGCCGCGCGACCGTTTCCCCAGCGCGGCCGAGTTCGGCGCTGCTCTCCAGCCCGGAGCCCTTGTCTCCCAGCAGACAACGAGGGCCCCGAGTGCCAAGCAGGAGACAGCGCCTGAAGCGTCCGTTGCGGTGCTCCCCTTCGCCAACCTCAGCTCAGACCCGGACACCGAATACTTCAGCGACGGCATGACCGAGGAGATCATCAACGCCCTGAGCCAGGTCCCCAGCCTCCGGGTCGCCGCACGGACCTCGGCGTTCGCTTTCAAGGGAAAGAGCGTGGATGCCCGCGAAATAGGTGAGCGCCTGAGAGTGCGGACTCTGCTCGAAGGCAGCGTGCGCAAGGCGGGCGACCAGGTGCGGGTCACCGCTCAGCTGATCAACGCGTCCGACGGATATCACCTCTGGTCACAGAGCTACGACCGGAAACTGGCGGACGTGTTCGCGGTGCAGGACGAGCTGGCCCGCGCGATATCGAGCAACCTCACCCGTACCGTCACCACACCGCCGCAACTGGTCGGACCGAGAACCCGGAGCCCTGAGGCGTACAACCTCTACTTGAGAGGCCGGCACGCGTGGGCCGAGGCGAGGCCCCAGGGTTTTGCCCAGGCCCTCACCTTCTTCCAGCAAGCCCTCGAGCTCGATCCCGACTATGCCCACGCCCACGCCTGGCTGGGATACGCCTACGCGATGCTCGGCTTGGAAGAGTTTGGTGTCCTGCCGCCGGAGCAGGCGATTCCGCCTGCGAGGGCCGCGGGACTCAGGGCGGTTGAGTTGGACGACTCGTTGCCGGACGCGCACCTCACCCGCGGGATCGTGGCGACGCTCTACGATTGGGACTGGGATCTCGCGCAGCGGGAGTACGATCGAGGCATGGCGCTCGGCTCGAGCGGTCCGGCCCAGCACTGGTACGCCTTGTTCCTGTGCATCACCGGTCACGACGAGGAGGCCATGCAGGTTATTCGGCGCGCTCAGGTGACGGATCCGCTGTCGGTCACGATCCAGGTCAGCGTGGGCCGGTGCCTGTACTATGCGCGCCGCTTCGATGAGGCCGCCGATGCCCTTCGCGCCCACCTCGAAGTGAATCCAGACTCCTATCAGGCCTACGTGGAATTGGCGCGGCTCACATTAGCACGAGGACGATTCGAGGAAACGATCGCCTCGACGCGACGAGCGATCGAGATGGTTGGACGACAGCCCATCCTCCTGGGTTACCTCGGCCAAGCCCTGGCCAGATCGGGTCACAAGGCGGAGGCGCAAGCGCTGCTCGCGGAGCTGCAAGAAATGGCGACGCGACGCTACGTGCCGGATCCATTTCAGGCTCTGATTCTGTTCGGGCTGGAGGAGTTCGACGCTGGATGGCGAATCTTGGAGCGGGCCTGCGACCGGCGTTCAGGATGGTGTGTGTTTCTTCAGGCGGGTCCGGAGTGGGACTGGTTGCGGGAGGATCCGAGGTTTCAGGGACTGTTGAGGCGAGTCGGGGTGCCTGCGTAACTCACCTAACCCCCTGTCCCCCTTCCCTATTGGGAAGGGGGAACCGAGTCCGAGGGCTCCTCGATCAGTAGTCCCCGAAAGTTGTCATTCCGAGCGCAGCGAGAGCTGTCCCGAGCATGGCGAGGGAAATCCCGATGCCATGGTATTCGTGGAACCTTCCGCACTGGGGATTCCTCGTCGCTTCGCTCCTCGGAATGACACCGGTTCACGAGATTCGTCCACGCGTTCCCCCTTCCCAATAGGGCAGGGGGACAGGGGGTTATGTAGAACGTGGGACGGGGGTCAGGCTACCACCGCCACCGCACCCGACATCCGGCGTGCCAGCCCCATCGGGTTGGATTCGAACTCCCGCCCTACTTCCACTGCCATCGGATCGGGATACACCTCCTCGATGCCCTCTTCCACGGCGCCGAGGATGTTCGCCGCGACGGTGGATGGTGCGGCCTTCTGCAGCGGGATGTCGGCGGCCATGTCAGTGTCGACGGGGCCCGGGTACACTCCGATCACGCGCGTTCCTTGTGCGGCCAGGTGCGCTCGCGAGGCTTGAGTAAGAGAGCGCAATGCGGCCTTCGATGCGCTGTAGGAGGCGAGAATCGGAAAGGACGTGAGGGACGCGACGGAGCCGATGTTTACGATGGTGCCGCCCCCGTTCTTCGCGAGGACCGGTGCCAGCGCCTGGGTGACATACAGCGTCCCGAAGTAGTTGACGTTGATCTCCGCATGGGCAGCCGGGAGAATGGCGGGATCGGTGATCTGGGCGCCGATCGCCGCGGCGGCAACACCGGCGTTGTTGATTACCAGGGTCACGTCGCCGGCCTTGGCGCTCAATTCACCGACTTGGACCGCATCGGTCACATCCAGCGACAGCGGCACCAGGCGGCCATTGTACCGAGCCACAAGGTCCTGAAGCGCCTCTACCTTCCGGGCGCCGGCGTAGACCTTCTTCGCTCCCCGCTCCAGCAACGCTTCCACGATCGCCTTGCCGATCCCTCGATTGGCGCCGGTCACCAGGGCAACGCTGCCCTGAATCTTCTGTCCGCTCATTGACATACTCCTTAATGTTGAACGACTGGTCAATAATAACTCAAAAAAAGAGCCCTACTTGAAGACCTGCATGGCGCTTTCGGCCACCTTGGCCAGGGTCGCCGGGGACGCTCCGTTCCGCGCCATCACGTTGAGGCCGAAGGACTGGCTGACCAGCGCGAGGGCCAGGGCATTGGTATCGGTCTTCCGGTCCAGCTGCCCTTTGGCAATCGCACCCTCCAGGGCGTGACGAAAGGCACGGGTCAAGTTCTGCTGATTGTCGGTGCAGCGCCCGGCCACTTTCGGGTGCTCACAATCGCCTTCGATAGCGGCGTTGATCAACATGCAGGACCGCCTTGGCTCCTGGGTCACGGCGCCGATGAGTCCCTTGAAATACTGCCTGATCTCCTCGGCGCCGGCGTCCGGCTTGAGCAGATCCCGCCGGGTCCACGACTGAGAGGCGGCGTAGCGGTCCATCGCCTTCACATACAACTCGTGCTTGTCTCCGAAGGCTCCATAGAGGCTCTGCCTCCCCACGCCGAGGTGTTCCTCGAGGTCGCTGATCGAGGTGCCCTCATAGCCTTTGGCCCAGAAGAGCTCGACGGCACGGTCGAGGACGAGGTCAGGGTCGAATTCACGGGGGCGGGGCATGGGGTGAAGGTAGGGTATATTGACCGATAAGTCAATAATGGCGGTTTGGCGGCAGGGCGGTCAGGCGGTAGGGTGTCATTGCGAGGCCTCCTGAGCGAGCAGAGGAGTCGGTTTGAGTCATTGCGAGGCCCCGCTAGGGGCCGAAGCAATCTCTCCCACCTTCCCTTACCTCACCCCCGTCCCCAGTCCTGACTTCGTCGCCTGTTGGGAAGGGGAACCGTGCCCTGAGATGCCTGCGTCCAAGGAAGAAGGCCGGCCGAAGGCCGCATCCGTGCACTAAGACGCCGTCACCCTGAGCGAAGCGAAGGGCCGAAAGGTTGGGATGTGGTACACGTTTCGGCGGAGCGAACAGTGAGTCTCGGTGGCATATCCCGCGAGGCACAACGACGGATAGTCCGGGGCTCGGTCGAATCAGTCAGGGCCCTGGCGGTGAACCCCACATTTTGTTAGTCCACTCAACCCTATGTCCCCTTCGCTTCGCTCAGGGTGACGGCGGCCTGTGGTGGTAAATGCGGCCTTCGGCCGGTCCCGTTCACCGTTCACCCATTCCCCTTTCTCCTTTCTCCTTTCTCCTTTCTCCCGTCTCCCGTCTCCCGTCTCCCATCTCCCGCTTATCTCCCACCCACTGAATCCTGATCTAGACCCGAAGATCCATCGCCCTTGTCTGTCCCATCTCCTAGATTCGCCCCAGCCCACTCCAGATCGACGCCCACCCGACCCGAGATTTCCTGGGGTTTTCGCTGCATTCGGCAGAGGTGTCATGCCGCCGATCCATCGTCGCTCAGCAGAATCCGTCTCCCGGAACAAGTCGCGCAGCGGAACGACCGCAAGAATTCGTGCCCGCTGGCTGCTGCGGGCGATTTCCTTCGCACTCCTCGCCCTTCTCGCGTGGCCCTTCATTCAGATGGATCCCGACAACGACGGGCTTCCCACCTGGCAGGAGCGCCTGATCGGGACGGATCCCTGGAACCCTGACACCGATGGAGACAGCCTCAAGGACGGGTGGGAGGTTCAGGGTTTCGTCCCGGCGAGAGATCCTGAGCTCCAGGCTCAGGGAACCCCTATACCAGGCGCCGACCCGCTGCGCCCGGATGTCTATGTCGAAGTGGATTGGATGAAGTCCGCGACACACAGCCACGAGTTCCGTCGCGCGGCACGCGATCGCGTAGAGGATGCCTTCACGCGTGCTCCAGTCTCCAACCCGAGCGGCGAGAGCGGCGTCAACATCCACATCGATGCCGGCGCACTCGGCGGCGGTGGCGATGAGATCGAGGAGCAGCAGATCCTCTCGGTCGGCACCGGGTTCAGCCAGGTGGACGGGGTCGGCTGGGAAGGCCAGGGCGCCGGTGTGGCGCTGGGTCAGATCGATGCCGACCCAGCACCCGACCTCGTCATCATGGCGTACGACAATCCCGCCGGTCAGAACAATTTCCGCTACCGTATCGGCTGGAATCTGAATCGGGATGGCAATCCAACGACCCAGAGCGGTGTGCCCATGACGCCGTGGAGCGGGGACATCCAGGTAGACGGTGTGGGATGGGAAGGCCAGGGCGCAGGGTCCCGTCTCATCGACCTCGATGGCAACGGCCGGCCCGAGCTGATCCTCATGGCTTACGATGCTCCGGCCGGCGCCAACAATTTCCGCTACCGGGTCGGGATGAATTTGGACGCCAACGGAAACGCGGCGAGCTGGGGAAACATCGTCGAAGTCGGCGGGGTGGGCTGGGAAGGCCAGGGTGCGGGGATCACCTTCACCAATCTCGACAACAACCCGCGTCCCGAGATGCTGCTCATGGCCTACGACAATCCCAGCGGGCCAAACACCTTCCGCTACCGCGTCGGATGGAACGTGGACGCGGCAGGCAATGCGGCAAGCTGGGACCCGTACATCACTGTGCCCGGAGTCGGCAATGAAGGAGCCGGTGCCGATCTCGACGTGGCCGACCTCGATCAGAACGGCCGCCCCGACTTGATCCTCATGGCCTACGATGATCCCAGCGGCCCCAACGGCTATCGCTACCGGATCGGCTGGAATCTCGATGGCGCAGGAGCGACCGGTGACTGGCAGGATGGCTACGTCCCCTACACCGGCGCGGGCGACCTCGGTCAGGGTGCGGGGATCGCGGTGGGCAATCTGGATGGCGGTCGCACCGACTTGCTGCTCCTCGCCTACGACTCACCCTCGGGAGCCAACAGCTTCCGCCTCAGTATCGCCTACGACATCGATGCCGCGGGGAACGGAGTCCATTACGACTACTACAAGGCCCGCTTCTTCAAGCCCTCACGAGCCGGCATCTACCACTACTGCATCTTCGCTCACGACTATCGCTTCGGCGGCAGTTCCTCGGGGCTCTCGTTCTCGGCGAAGGACTTCATCGTCACGCTGGGGAGCTGGAGCGGTCAGACCGGGAACGACAACGACCAGTCGGGCGCCTTCATGCACGAGCTCGGCCACAATCTCGGCCTCGGCCATGGCGGCAACAGCGGGGTGAATTTCAAGCCCAACTACCCCAGCATCATGAACTACGCCAACACCTACACGGTGGATATCGATTACGACGGCATGATAGACGGACCGCTCGATTACTCCCACGGATTTCTCAACCCGCTCGACGAGAACAGCCTGAATGAAGCTGCCGGGATCGCGTTCTACGCCAGCACCGAGGGAATGGGGTGGGAGGGAGATGGTGCGGACATGGCGACCTGGGATCTGGATAACAATGGCATCCAGGATCTCCTCGTCGTCGCCTACGATGCGCCGGGTGGTCCCAATAATTTGCGGTATAAGGTGGGATACGATTTGACTACGCGCGGAGTACCCCGCCGCTGGCGCAACGGCTTCACCCGAATACCTGGCATGGGAGACTTGGGCCAGGGCGCCGGCGCCGAGCTGGCGGACCTGGATGGAAATGGGCGTCCCGAGCTGATTCTGCTGGTGTACGACAATCCGCCGGGTCAGAACTCCCTGCGCTACGTCATCGGCTGGAATCTCAACTCGCGGGGCGAGACGAGTAACTGGAGTCGCACCTTCTACGTGGATGGGATGGGATGGGAGGGACAGGGGGCAGGTATCACCGCGGGGCAGATCGACAACAATCCGCGACCCGACCTGGTCGTGATGGTGTACGACAATCCTTCCGGCGCCAACAACTTCCGCTACAAGATCGGCTGGAATCTGGGGATCGGCGGTGCTGTAACGAGCTGGAGTGGCGTCACTCAGGTCGCGGGAGTTGGTTGGGAGGGACAGGGAGCCGGCGCCGCTCTCGCCAACCTCGATGGCAACACTCGGCCCGAACTCTTGTTCATGGCCTACGATGCTCCGGCCGGTGCCAACAATTTCCGGGTGGAGGTAGGGCGGAATCTGAGCACCGGCGGAATCGCGACCAACTGGTCCAACTACATCAGCTATCCTGGAGTAGGCTGGGAGGGTCAGGGAGCGGGCATCCGGGTTCTGAATCTCGACGCGAATCGCCAGCCCGACCTGATGCTGATGGCATACGACAATCCCGCGGGGGCTAACACCTTCCGCATCCTGGTAGGGCACGATGTGGACACCAGCGCCGTGCTGGTGACTCCTGTCGGATTCCCGCGAGACTGGAATGGCGACGGAAGCATCACCAGCGGGGTCAGTGCCAACATCAACGGCGACATGGACGCCAGCAACAATCCGATCCTCGGTGTGCTCACCGACTGGAACGATTGGGCGAGTCTGGTTTACTGATGGTTGACTATCTGGTGGTCCGCATGCGGGGCATTCTCCGGTCGATTGGCATTCTTGGGTCGCTCGTCTGGTCGATACCCCTGATTGCCTTGTCGGTCTCCGCCCAGGAAAAACCGCGGCCAACCGAGCGCCCCGATACCTTGCGGCCCTACACCCCATTTCGGGCTACCGTCCTCTCGGTGGATAGCACGCGGCTCGTGCTTTCCGGACCCACCGAGCTGGAGCAACGCGAGCTGCATCTCTCCCCGACCCTGCTCCGTCGCCTGGCGGAGTTCAAAGGCAGGACCTTCATGGCGATTGCGGAGGAGCGTCCCACTCCAGCCGGTCTCCGCGGAGCGGTGGTTCTGCGAGACGGGAATACGCTCCGAGTAGTCGCCGAGGGGATCTACGATGTGCCGGTGCTGCGACCGGTGGATCGAGGAGGGATCGACGTGCGGCTGGCGCCCGCGGACAAGCCGGTGTTCGTCTTCCAGGACCAGTGTAAGACGGTCTATGACGTCGCCAGGGTGTTCTCGATCGGCGGCGATTCCATTGTCGTGCGTCCTTATGAGACCCGTACCGTGAGCACCAAACAGGGCAGCTTCACGATCAGTATGGGCGTGAGCCAGACGGTGGTGCCCAAAGATTGCCCGGCGGTGTTCGAGGGAAGCCGACAGACGATCGAGTACGTCATCACCCGGAACCCATGAGAGAAACGACCATGCATGCAATCCGACTCCCAGTCGCGCTGCTTCTCCTGGGACTGCTCGCCTGCGGTGGAGAGCGACACGGGGGAGGCGGCACTCCAGCCGACACCTCGAGAGATCGAGCCGATTCCACCAAGGAGCGCCGGCCCAGTCCGACCGACACGGTAGACGGCGCGAGTCCTCAGGACACCCTTCGCAACAAGCGACCCCTCGGCATGCAGCGTCCAGGCGGGACCGAGACGCCGGTGGACAGGGCGCGGCAGGATAGTGAGCCGAAGACGGGAGTGAGGGGCTCGGCGGCTCGGCGGTTCGGCGGTTCGGCGGTTTGAGTCATTGCGAGGCCCCGCCAGGGCCGAAACACTCGCTCCCACCCTCCCTCGCAAACTGATTGTTTCCCTCTGGTCACGGGACACGGATCGCGGGTGAGATTGCTTCGCCAGCTCCGCCGGCTCGCAATGACCGAAATTCCCTGTTCCCCGTTTTTCACCCCTGACCCCTGACACCTGATCCCTGACACCTCTTTCCTGTTCCCGCTATTTCACCCTGCTCTTGCCCTCGCCGAGGCCAAACCCCACTGTTGGCGAAGCTTTCACGCAGGCGTCCCTTGCATGAGTAAGGGCGGGGTCAGTTTCCCTCTCACCGACATCCCGTTCAACCTGGAACCCCTCGATGGCGCCGATCCTGACGCGCTACTCGGGCGGGACGGGCCCCGCCAGCGGGTCATCAATTACCTGCTGGAACATGGGACCGGCCGGTTCCTGATCAGCGGCTATTCCGGAGTCGGCAAGACTTCCCTCGTCCGTCGCATTCTGTACGAGCTGCAAGCCCTGCTTGCCAAGCCCGATGAAAGTGGACGGAAGACGGATCTGGTGGTGATCGAGCTTCGGGCCCAGGCGCTGGCTGGTGCCGAAGTGATTTCCAAGCGACTCCTCTGGCACCTGAAGTGGATGGTGGAAGGATCGGAGCTGGATCTCTCCAAGTCGCACCACACCCGACTGCTCGAGGCGTACCAGGGAGTGGCCACCAGCGCGGTCGAGGAGACGGTCGGCAGCAAGCGGAGCCTGAACCCGACAATCGGAATCACTGCCCCACTCAAGTTGGAGCTCGGCGCCCAGGAGTCGGTCGAGAAGACCCGCAAGGCGGTCTATCTCCCCTACGATATTCAGAGCACGCTGCTCGAGCTGGGACAGCTGATCAGCTCCATCACCGCAGTGCCCCGTCTCTCCCGGGTTCCGCTCTTGCGGCGGCTCTTCACCACTACGCCGGCGAGAACGCCTCCGATGGTCGTCGTGGTGATCGATCGGATCGAGGACTGGGATGTGATGGCGAGTCTGGCCAATCTCTTCCGGGCACCGAATTCGATCTTCCTCGTCGTTGCACCACCGCAGGTGCGAGCCCGGTGGCAGACCCGGCGGCAGGCAGGGCACGAGGACCTTCCGCCGTTCCTCGACATCTATCTCACCTGTCTCTGGGATGAGCTGCCCCAGTTGCTGGAGCGGCACATCGATCTGCCTGCTGCGTCTCCCACGGCACTGGCACTCTTTCCCAAGCTCACCCGGTACCTGACACTCATGAGTACCGGGATTCCCAGCCGCTGCGTCGAGCTGATGGAACAGCGGGTGGAAATGGGCCGCGACGGAGAGACGATGCTCAAGTTCGACGACAAAGCCGTCGCCACTATCGAGTTCTACAGCGCCCTGCAGGAGCTGCTGCATCTCAATGAGGACGAGATGCTGGGCAGCCCACTCGGCGCGATGGCGGCGGCAGATCAGGACCGCTGCCGGCGCTTCGTGCTCACCGTGGCCAGGGATATCGTCGCACGGGGTTCGGTACCGTCACAGAATCCGATGTCGGCGCTGGGGAAAATCGCTTCGGGCATCCGCCCACGGGATCACGAGGCGATCGTCAATCGATTGCTTCTGGTGCTGCTAGAGGCGGGACTGTTCGTGCCGTCGGGGAAGATGCTCATCCTTTCGCCCCAGGCCCGACAGGAGGTGGCCCAGGGTCGCGAAGTGCTGGGGACGGGAATTGTGCCCCGGTTTGCTGAAGATCCGGTGATCGAGTCCGCCTCGGAGTTGAACCGGACAATGATGGCGTCGGCGCCGCCGCCACCCGCCCCTTCACCGTCAGCCGATCGGACCATCTTCCCCACCGAGGCTGTGCCGCCGACCGACGCAACCATGATGACTCGCCGCTGGTCTGGGCCGTATGGCGGTCCGGAGCAGCTGGAGGGCTATCTCCGCAATGTCCTGCATGGCGAGTTCGAGATTCGCGGCCTGATCGGTACCGGCGGAATGGGAACCGTGTTCCTGGCCGATGACATCGCGCTCGCCCGGAAAGTGGCGATCAAGATCCTGGCGCCGGGCCTCAGGAATCAGGAATTCGTCGAGCGGTTCAAGCGCGAGGCTCGCGTCATGGCTTCGCTCTCGCATCCCAACATCGTACCGATCTACGCGGTGCGGGACATGGCAGGACTCATGTTCTTCGTCATGCGGTACGTGGATGGCCGCTCCCTCAGCCACCTGATCGGGGACGACAAGCGACTCAGCTCGCCGATGACGACGGAGGTGGTGTCACAGGTTGGACAGGGGTTGGCCTACGCCCACCGGCGAGGGATCGTCCATCGCGACATCAAGCCGGGGAACATTCTCATCGATCGAGATGGCATCGCGCTGATCACCGACTTCGGAATTTCGAAGGTGACCGAGTCGGATAACCAGACGCGAACCGGTGCGGTCATCGGTACTCCGGCGTACATGAGTCCGGAGCAGTGCGCCGGGAAGGAAATCACCGGCGCCTCCGATCAGTATTCGCTCGGGGTGCTGACCTATGAGGCCCTGACCGGTGTCCAACCCTTCCGCGGCGACTCCGCCATGGCAATCATGTTCGAACATTTCCACGCCACCCCCGAGCCGATTCGGCAGCGCCAGCCCGAGGTGCCGGAGCAGCTGGAGAGCGCGGTGATGCGGATGCTGGCCAAGGACCCGAAGGACCGCTGGCCCAACATGGAGGAGGCGATCGCGGCGGTGATCGGGTCAACGGCACAGCCGAGGAAGCGGCTGAGTGGGGAGTTGGGGGCGATGGTGGGGACCTAACCCCCGTTCTACGCACTTCTGTGAACAACCGATGTCATTCCGAGGAGCGAAGCGACGAGGAATCCCAATGCTGAAGATTCCGCGACTTCCCAGCATTTGGATTCCTCGCTTCGCTCGGAATGACAGCCTCACTCGCTTTTCCCGTTCCCCGTTCCCCGTTCCCTGTTCCCGCCTTCCCTAACCCCTGTCATCACTCTGCCGGTGGCGGTGTCCGCCGCGCCTCGTCGTAACGCAATCCGCTCGACCCTTCCCCTCGGCCCACGCCTTTGCGGCGTGCAATCCAAAGATGAGTCTCACCCAATAGCCAGCGGCATCGCACGACTTCTCGGACCACTTTGAGTCCGGTCCGGGGAACGGCTTCCTCTCGAACTCGGTACAGCCCGTCCGGTGGCGCCTGGATGATACGACCGATGGGAGCCGGGCTGGTGATGCCGTCTGGCCGAATCATCTGACCGCGTTCGAGGGCCGTTTCGCCGGTGAACTGATCGAGTGAGACGGGCAGCATTGGAAACCAGTGCCACGGCACAAAGCTCTGCAAGCGATACAGCAGTGGCGCGGTGGTTACTGGGACTACCTGCGGCGGTTCCGCTGCCGTGGCGGCGACGTGGCGTTCCCGTCCCGGCCAGGGGCGTCCCTCGCCGCCTTCGGTGATCTGCTCGATGGCCCACACCATGTTGGCCTGCTCGTCGCGGACGAAGCGGACGTCTTCTATCTGATCGCCTACCAGCCGGGAAGGCCCGGCGCTGGGCGGCAGCAGCAGAAAGTCAGCCGGTCGCCCATCCTGATCCGCAATCGAGGTCGAGAAACAGGTCCAGCGGGCGTCCGGCGGCGTGGGCGCCGCGTCGGCCCGATCCACCAGCGTGATGCCACCGAAGACGTCGTGCACCAGCAGCTCATCGATCCGCGCGACTCGGCTCACCGGAAAATCAAAGGGGACGACGAAGTAGTCGTTGCCATGAATCAGCATGAAATCCATCACCAGCAGCTTGGCGAGATCACGCTTATCCGGTATCACACTGCCGAAATCACTGGAGCCGCGCTCGAAATCCCACCAGCGATGGTTGGGCATGCCGCGGAAACGAACGAAGGTGGGCAATCGGCTGACACTCGTCGCTTCAGGTACCGGCACCGCGACGCCGTCCGGCGCTCCCGGATTTTCGGCCCGGGAGACCAGATCCATGGTAAACCACTCGAAGGTGGCATCCCGATCCGGAGTGGACTGGAACAACAATGTTCCTCCGGTCGGCGCTGCAGCGACTGCCTCCACCTGGTACTCCAGTCGATCGCTATGCCACGAGGTCCCGCTATCCGCCCCGATCTCGCCAAGGGTACGGGAGATCGACTGCTGCAGAGCGGTGATCGCGGCCTGGAGCTGAGCGACGAAGGGAACGACCGCGGGCTTGGCGAGAAGCGCGGGCGTGGCTCCCTGCGCCGCCAGTTCAACTCCATTCACCGCTCGACCATCACACACGCTGAGGAAACGCGCCGCACGCGCATCACTGGGGTCCACCCGTGAGGCGTCCAGCGGGAACTCCTCCCGCACTGCGGCGAGAACTGCGGCACGCTGAGTTGGGTTGAGACCCTCATCCTCCAGCAGCGAAGCCAGGGCGAGCCCCCACTCCGCCTGCGTCGCCAGATCGGGCGCGAAGCCTTCGGTCTCCACCAGCTCCTCGAGGGGTGCCGTGATAGGCCGGAGCGGCAAAGGCTGGCCCGTATCGAGACGAGGCCGCCAGCCGAGGAAGGGCGTGGTGCGCGCGCGCATCTGCACCCAGGCCGGTGAGCCAGCATCCTCGCCCTGAAATTCACCGAATTGCCACTGCCGGGTCAGCATCCACAGCGGATCTCGGATCTTCGCCGCCAGCGTATCGGCGACCTCAGGCGACCGCGGCCTGGGCTCCAACCGGTTCCACCAGGTCAGCGAGAGCCGATTGATTTCGAGTGCGCCGGCTTCGATCGGGATTGCAACGCCCATGTCAGGTCCTCCTCACCAGCGCGACCTCGAGCCCTAGTGCACCGGCGAAATTGCTTCGTATCGTCACGTCATCGGTGCTGTCCGCCAGGCAGATCGCGGGAAGCAGCTGGCTCAGGGCCCCGAGCAGCTCGCCATCGACGGCGCGGATTCGAGCCATCTCCAGCGTTTCCTTCAGGGTTTCCGTCAACCAGGAAAGCGACCACTGCTCCGCCCCAGCGACCGGAGGAACCGCAAGCAGCACGGTCTGGGGCGCCTCGGCGCCCGGATCGTCATAATGGAAAGCGACTCCGGTCTGTTCGTCGGGAAAGGGAATGATCTCGGTCCAGTGATCGAGCAGAAGGCCGGCCCATGGCACGTTGACTGGTGGGGTATCGGCCTGGTACAGGAGGATCGAGATCCGGCCCGGCGCGGGCCGGTCTGCCTCGGTGGCAAAGGGAAGCGCGACCCAACGGGCGCCGGCGTAATAGGGAAGCTGGGCGAGAGCGCGCGTGGCCCGCACGCGGCCCAACGAGCTCGCCACGATCTCCAGCCGCCGCCAGGAGTCCAACGGAGGACGAACCCGAAGGGCAGTTCTCTCGAAGTCTTGTAGCGCTGCCTTGCGGACCACTGGATCGGCGTCGATGAAGGCCGCCGTCCCGCTGTGAGCGAGTGCATTGGTGAATTCGGCTGGGGCCGGAACGTCAAACAGCGGTGCGAACGGCAGCTCCGCACCGCACACGATGTCCAAGACCTCTCGCGCGGCCCCCAGAAGGAAGCGTGTGTCGCTGGCGTGTTCTGGTTTCGCTGCCTCAGTCAGCACCGCACCCGACCGCGTTACCCGGCGCGTGGCTTCCGCCACCACGCTCACTGCCTGCGCGATGAGCTGTTGCCGAGCCGCCAGGTCGTGGCCGAAGGAAGAGATCGGATAGGCCCCCGTTACTCCGATAGCTGACACCGCCCGCAGGGCGTTGCGAAGGTTGGTGAGATTGAACGGCGCACCCTCGGGTGCCGCCTGCGCCAGGGACAGCTCCTGACTCAGCGCCAGAGTGGCGGCGTCCAACGCCTGCCGAGCAGTCGTCGCGCGAGCGATAGCGTCACCGGTTCGGTGATCGGCCGCCTTTGCGTCGTCAGGACGATCTTCGGCGACGAGATCCTCGGGGGTCAGCGGCCGGCTCCTGGCGATGATGTCCGCCGCCGTGCGCGCCAGCTCGAGCAGGTCGGTAAAGGAGCGGTCGGTCGCCGGATCGAACCCCGCGTCGGGCCTTCCATAGGTGATCCGGCCCGGCGTCTCCTCGGTGAGACCCAGCGCGGCGTGCGCAGCTTCGAGGATGCGCCGATCCAGCTCAGACGCTTCTGCTCGGGTGGCGTCTGGCTGCGCATCGGCTCGCGCCCGGGCCAGCACCAGCACATCGATCGGTCGCAGCGCCAGCTTCTTCAGTGAAACCGTGGTGATGCCGGTTGGCGCCTCCTCGGGTCCGAACTCGACTCCACACTCATAGTCATCGGCTTTGCCGAAGAGCTGACCAAGCCAGGCATCGATGCGAGGCTCGATCTGGGCGCGCGGGGTGGGCGCCGGATATCCCGGAGGAAGTGGCTTCCCACTGCCGCCCAGCAGCAGCGCGATCTTGTGGGTCAGCGGGGTGCCGCGGCGCGGTTGAGTGGCGATTTCAGGATCGGGAGGACGGACCACACCTTGCGCCATCGCATCCAGCGTGGCCGCCGCGACATTGGGACTTCCTTTGACCAGTTGATAAACCGCTTCGCCGAACAGAAGGTCCGAGGTCGCATCAACGGTCTGATCGAGCCGTATCAGCTCCGCTTCCACGCCCGCCTGGTCGGCCCCGCCATTGGGCAGACCGAACTGGCCCCAGGGGATCGCCCCGGCCTGATAGGCTTGGCGCAGCGCCAGACCATCCACGACGTTCTGAGCGGCGATGTGTTCCTTGGGTTGTTCCGGATCGTTGGGATCGAAATCCTCGGGGTCACCGGATTTCCCGGCCACCAACGGATAGCGAGCCCGGAGCGGAGCGATCCATTTGTCGAGATTATGATCGTGCAGCCCCCGCTCCATCTGATACCCGAAGACCGCGCCGACCGGCTGCCCTTCCCGCACCGCATCGAGCACGAACCGGCCGGCACGAACTCGGGCTGATGAGAGATCCACTGCGTACTTCTTGCGATCGTCTCCGGTTCGAGAGAGATACCCGTTGCGAAGAATGGCCGCGGCGGCGGCATGGGTCATCGACGGCGCATGCACGTAACCGCCGTTCCCGTCCTGCCGCGCCGCCATGGTCCCGTCGGAGAGCTGGACCGGATGCGTGCTCGAGGCGGGGCGGGGTCGGAGATTCTCGACCCAGCCGTAGGCGCCGAGATGACAGCCGAGTGGCTGAGACGAGCGCATCTGTTCGAGTCGCTTGGCTGCGAGTCCGGTGATCCAGGCATCGAGCCGGTGGGAGGCTACATCCAGCGTCTCTCCCAGCAGCCGCTCCAGCTCCGCGGTGGTAGCGCCCGACAGCGCGGCCAGCGCATCCCGGAACCCGACGACTGGCTCATCGGGCAGCAGACTGCGAATGATGGCAGTGTTGGCCGGATCGGAGAGAAAGGTGTGCAGCGGAGCCGTGCCGCTGAGCTGCCCGATCGGCTGCATCATCTGCTCGACCCGGTTCGGACGTTGCGCCGTGCCAGGCAATCCGACGATCTCCCGCTCCACCGCGGCACCCACTTCAACGGTTTGGAATCGGACGCCGAGTAGATAGGAGGCGTTCTGATACTCGAGCAGGCCGCCGTGGCGGAGCAGTCGATACAGCAATGAGACCGGCCGGTCCCAGTCGGCTGGAACCGATTGGGCGATCAGGTCCGGAACCGAAGCGGTGCGGATCCACTCGATGTAATTCGGGATGAGACCCAGCGTCTCCGACACCGGATCTTCGGTCACCAGTTGATAGCGGAACGGCCACGCGTTGGGGTCGAAGTTGAGCTGAGCAATTCGAGGCCTCCATTCCGGATGACCGATCAGAGTGAAGACCTGGTTGGCCAGTGCCTGACCGGCATCCAGCCAAGTGGTCCATGCCTCGTTCCAGCCCCAGATTCCGAAGAGATTCCAGGTCGTATCTTCTCCCAGCACCGGCCGGACTCGAACCTCGCGGGTGCTCGCGTCGAGACCGAGGATTTCCAGCAGATCCTGATCGGGATCGCCGGTCCGGCCCACTCTGGGAACCTGACCGCTCTGCTGCAGCCAAAGCGCTCTCAGCGTACGCAGGGTCGAGGGTAGCGCGCGGTCAACGGCATCGCTCTGCCGCGCCGCTTGCCAGCTCTGCAGACTCGACACGGGGAGTACTCCATACGGTGTGCCGCCGATCCGAAACGCAGAGTAGGGTCCCCGACCTCTTACATGATTCACGAAGAAGCCTTGAGCGGTCTGGATGTCGTCCGTTTCGAACACCGGCTTCATGAGCTCGGTCAGGAAGTAGCCCCAGGTCACCGGCCAGAGCGCCCGCGCCATGGCAGCGCCCCGCTCGGCTTCGCGTCCGTCGGCGCCATCGAGATGGATTGCGGTGTCGCTCGCCAATCCGAATGCGGTGATCAGCCGGGGGCCGTCGCGCCCGGCGACGACGGGCAGTCCGGTTCGCGCGACCGCAAAGCTTCGCTGGCCGTCGCCGTCACTGGGTGGAAACGGAGTGGTAGCAGCGGAGGTGTTGTTGGTCGGTGTTCCCTGGGGCAGCAACGCGAAGCCCCGGCCATGGCGATGGTGTCCGAGCAGCTCTTGAATTCCGCCGGCACTCACGTCGGGAGCCAGCGATGACTTCACGCCAAACACGATGACTCGGGTAAAGCCCATCCCGCGCTCGGCGTTGGAGAGCGGAATCCGGATCCCCATCCCGACCTTTTCGGCCTGATCGAAGTCGACCGTCCAGCGCACGTCGGATGAGAGCCGGAGTCCATCATCCCCCAGCGGATCGGTTGGATCGGCGGGATCGGGGGAGAAGGTGAGCGCCAGCGGCTCGTGAATCGCAGAGCCCGAGACAATTCGCTCGCCGTCGCCGGTATCGAGCAGGACATGCCACCGATCGGGAAGCAGCTGAGCTTCCGCCGGCCGAGTCCAACTCGATTCACGCCGCGCCGGCGGCAGATAGACGGGTGCACCGGCCGGACGGCTGTCGAGATTGCTCGGAGTCATCGCCTCGACCACCCAGGATGCCCGAGGCACACCGAGCTTCTTAACGATTGCCCTCCACGCCAGCTTTTCTTCGGCCTCACCGGGCCATGCCGCATCCCAATAGGCCTTGCCGTCGCCGATTTCTTCGTCGGTCAGCTCCGGCTCGAAGCTGTCGGCCAGGATCTCGTCGGGATACACCCGAAGCAGCAGCTGGTCCGCCGTAAAGCGGGTCTCGATGCGAACTGGCAGCAGCACGATGGGATAGCCGGCGGAGAGTCGCGCGACTTCCTGCTCGGGCGTCGGGGTGAGAAAGTTTCCGAGATCTACCGCGAGTGAAGCCAACTCCTCCCGGGTTCTTCTCCGGATGGCACCGAGCGCGGATGCCGCACGTTCCTCATTCGCCTCGGCGGCTTTCACCGCCTCGGCAGAGGCTTGATCCCGATCCCGCCTGATCGCATCCAAGCTGGCCGCCGCGTCAGCGACAGCGACCCTGGCGCGTCGCAGCTCGCGTCGCGCATCCTCGAGCAGGGCGCGCTGCTGATCAACTGGGGTGGCAGCGCATCAGGGAATCATCTCCGAGGCGTGGATCGCGATCCGCATGGGCCGCTGCAACGTGATGTAGGCGAGATCGGACGAGCGGCTTCCGTGTTGTCCGGGACCCGAGTCCGCATGCCATCGCGTCGTCGTCGAGTCGGAGACCAGCGTGGTGTCGGGGAGTGAAGCATCCAGATTCAGGCTCAGGAAATCGTTCAACGTGGCCCGGCTGCCGGCCAGATTCGCCCATCCGAGATTATTCCAGCCGCCACTCACCGGCAGACCGAATTGGGAGTCAGGCGTATCCGGTTCCGGTTCGTCCAAGCCGAAGCGGGGCTCTCCCGAAGGTTCGGCGAGGACGAAATACCAGCCGGGCTTGGCGCCGTCCCGAATCCCATCGCCTAGCACCTCTTCCTTAGTAAGAGCAAAGCCGAAGAAGTTCGCGTCCGGATCCATGAAGCCGGAAAAGAGCGGATGCGAGATCTTTACCTTGGCCTCGACATCGTTGGCAGGGTCATCGATGACTCGGCCGTCAACCGGTCCGCCCCACTTGGCCTTCACGGCGTACACTTCGGTGTTCGGGTAGCGTCGCAGCAGGTCGCCCCGGATGAAGAGGACCAGATAGTCGGAGTCGCCGCCCGGCACCGGCGGACGGGGACTGTGCTCCTTGAGATCGCTTGGCGGCCGCCAGGTATGGATGGGAACGATGTCCTTGAGCTGCTCTGGAGTGAGACCGCCGCCGGGTGGCGCGACGTAGCCTGCGGTATCCCAGAACTGGCGGAAATAGGTCGCGCGCTGAGTCGTGGGGTACTCCCGCCAAAGCAGCTCGCGCGCCATTTCGTGATTCACGCCCACCATGTACGCCTCGATCATCCGCTGATTGGTCTTGAGCAGCGTCGCGGAGTTGGGCGGGATCTTGTCGAATCCCGGCAGCAGCCACTCGTTGTCGAGCTGAGCCAGCGGCCGGTACATCGGCTGAGGAAATTCGGGCGCGGCGAGCAGCGGCTCCAGCGGATCGAACGGCTCCCAGATTGCAGCGCCGGCGATGGCGTAGCGTCCGGTGTACGCCTGCGCGATGGTCAGGGTGGGGTCGAGCTTGGTCTTGAGGGTCGCTGCGATACCGTCCAGATCGGCTTCCACCAGAGTCGCGATCGGCGTCGTGGGTCGCGCCATGCGATCGAGCATGGTGCCGTACGCCTGGCGGAGCGCGGCCAGGGTCTCAGGCGAGGGAGGCGGTGAGCCGGCTGGAATCGTCGGCAGAGTCCGCGGTACACCGGTGGCCGGCGCTTCGAGAGGTGCGTAATTGGCCGGAGGCACCACATCGCGGACCAGGTCCCCCGAGAGCCGTCCCTTCTGAACTTCGGTTCTCCGGTGGCGGTCGGCGTCTTCACGAGCCTTTTGTTCGGCGAGCACCTTGGCGCTCGCGGCCTGGTTGTTGGCGGCAACCTGAAGCCCGCCGCCTATCGCAGCGACAGCGAGCGCCACGGCCCACAGTCCGAACACGAGCAGCACCAGCGCAACGAGCAGCACCAGCCAGCCGAATAACCGTGTCCCTCTCGCGCGCTGCTGGGCGGACTGCACTTCGGCGTCGGTCACTCCACCCGGTATCGGCTGATCCGCCACCTGGCTCATGCTGGGCAGACTGGCTGATGTAACCGGTGGTTTCGCGGCTTTCAGCTCGCCACGGTTCAGACGGCCGAGCAGTGAGCCACGAACCGAAGGGGACTGTTCCGGCCGACCCTGGCGGCGACCCATCGGTCCCAGCGGTCTGGACACTCGGCGGAACGCACCTTCGAGGACGCCGTGGGGAACCGGACTCTGATTCAGGACCGCGCGTACGGTGGTCGGGCTGGCCATGACTCTCGCGTGTAACGGCGCGGAGAGATAGAGCACATTCTGCGTCCCGTCGACAAACACGTGGCGAGTCGCGAGCCGTAGCGCCAGCTCACGCGCCAGCTGCGCCTGCCGCAGCTCCTCGTTGAGTTGCCGCACCCGTTCCACCTGATCCCATGCACTCGCCATCAGAGCTTCCTGATTGGCCTGAATCACCCGAGTGCCGAGACCCCCACCGACCCTGAGCCGCGGATCGACCGATAACTCCTGGAACCAGAGCGGTCGCTCCGGTTGAACGTCGGCCTCGCAGCGGTCGGTGGCCGCCGGCCATTGACCGTAGAGTGGAGGGGTAACGGTGCGCGGCGTGTTGGGAATCGCAGCCCGGTCAGCGGGGAGATTCAGCAGCGCCTTCAACTTGGCGATCCAAATCTGCCGGGCCGAAGGGTTCCACAGCGTATCCGGGGTATTGAGCGCGGTCAGCATGCCGCGCAGGCCAAGGGTACTGGTATTCGCCGGAGGGAATCCCGGTGAGGCGGCGGAGACATCCATGTCGCGGATCCCGATCGAATCGGGCGCCTCGAACGGTTCGATCAGTCGCGCCAGCGATTCAAAGTCTCCATCGGGACCGGTACCGAAGCGCCAGAGATAGAACACCGGCAAGCGTCAGCGGACCGCCGGGCGAATCGCTCCAGGCCGGCGTCAGCGCATCGGTGGTCCCCGGATCCTGGCCCATACCCGCCAGCACGCCGCGCTTGAAAGTGGGAACGAGGAGCGCAGTGTAGCCGTGATTCGGTTGCATCCGTCGCGGAGCGATCAGCCGCGACCTGATTGCCGGCGAGCGGGCCGCCATCAGTGCCGCAGCCTTGGCTGCATCGACAGTGGTTTCTCCGCTCACCTGCACATGCGCCCAGGCCCAGAGCTGCCGGCTGCGCGGCAGCGCCTTGGCATCCTTGATCTCGACCGCGCCCAGGTGCCCGTCACCGCTGGGCGGCACCAGCCGTTTGATCTCGCTGTCTTCCAGAACGATGAGAGTGATCCACGGAGTAAGCCGGTCTCCGGTCGTTGCCCGAGCCGGCGTCAAGCGCCATGGCAAATCGGCCTGATCGAATTCGATGATCGGGAAATAATTGCACTCGGCATCCATGACTCCTGGTCTAGGCCAGGTGCGCACCACCGTCCGGGGGTCGAAGCCGGTGACCTCTCCCGGACCGAACAGTTCCAGGGTGACGCCATCACTCAGGCCGGGATCGGCGTTGAACCGCACCGAAATCGGCAACGTGACCCGGGGTTCGGAGCCCGGCGTGCCATCTACCCGGGCGATCTCCGCGCCGACACCGGTCCTGAGCCACGGCAGATAGGCGAACTGACCGACGGTGAGCGTCACACTTCCTCCAGTTCATGCATCGGGACGACCTGGAACTGCTCACGCTCTCCCGGTCGCCCGGCGACATACTCCTTCAAGGCCTGCAGGGCCGCGCCCTTGGTGGTCGGCACCGTCACCTCTCCCTTGATGGAGAGGTCCTGGGTCGAGACGACGACGAACTGCTCTTCCGACCTGAGTCAGTTGGGCCGGAGCCGCGTAGGCCCGGGTCCCCGCTGCGATGATGCCGGCTTGACGGGAGGCGCCGCTCGCCAACAGCCCCTGTTGCATCCAGAGCGGCACCGTGAACAGAGACGCCAGCACAGGTCCGTGCTCCGGATCGCGATACTCGGTTTCGTAGGTGAGGGGCGCCGAGATGGAAGGACCGGCTCGTACCGAGGCACTCGCTACTTCGACGCCCGCCTGCATTCTCTCGAAGGAAGCGCGGGACAGTTTCTCGGCGTCGGTCAGCTCTTCAAACTGGGCCGCCGCAAAGAAGTCGCTCACCGCGCTGTACTCGGCGGGATCAACGCCGACGATCACCTGGTCGACGCTGAACTTGACCGGCGCCGGCGTAGTGCTGTTGCCGAAGCGGGTGAGGGTCCGGTCGAGCGGCGCCACCGATTCCTTCCAGGTCATCTTGCCGGATGGATCGATCACTGTGGCGGTGGTCCCCGCCGGCAGGTGCCAGGGTGACGACACTGAGCGTTCCCGTCGCCGGCACCGCCGTCCAGTTGCGGGGATCCTTGAGAGCGGCGCGCAGCGGAGGCCAGGGATCGATCGGATCGAGACTCGCCTTCTCTTCGCTTCCGAACTTCTTGTCTACGTCGACGGAGATGTCGAAGAAGAAGAGCGAGATCGTCGCCTCTCCCCGGACCCGCCACGGCGTGGGGCCGCTGAGCGTACCATCGAGCTGGACGCCGGCCATCTTCACACCGCCGGCGCCGATCTCCAATCCGGCGGAGATGTCCACCTCGAACGAGAACGGTGAGTAGATGATCAGGGCGTCGAAGCCGATCCAGCCTTTGACGTAGACACCGGCGTCGATGTAGAGCTCGGCCCGGGCTCCGAACTGCAGGCTGTTACTGGTCAGCGCCTGATAGCTGGAGCAGGTGATGCGGATCCAGTCGCCGGCGCCGAGACCGACCGTGAGGCGGCGAAGCGCGGGAAAACCGGGAGGCGGCTGGAAGTGCGGGTGGAACCCACCCAGCGCGATGGCGAAGTTGGGTTGATCGCCCCAGCAGAGGCGCAGCGCCATGTCCCCGGTCAGGGTCCAGACCACGATTCTCGAATCGCGGATGGTGGCGTCCAGCGAAAGCAACTTCGCCCCGAAATCGATCATCGCGACGAAGTCGATGTGGATCTCGATCAGGGCGACACTGCGGTCGGGGAAGAACGCCGCGATCTGGCCCAGCAACGCGATGCGGATAGGATCCGGCAGCTCGATGACGATTCCCAGGGAGATCTCCACCAGGGTCGGCGTGCCCCATCCGATCTTGGCCATCGGGCCGAAGACGAACTGGCCTTCCGCTGGCGGGAAGATCCGACTCAAGTCGCTGATGATCTGGGGCGCATTCCGGATCGGATCGCGCGGGAACATGATCGAGTCGAGACTTCCCGCGTACACCCCGAGCCGCAACGCTTCTGCATTGATGGTGCGGTGGATGCCGCAGATTCCACCGACGCCGTTCAGCGTGAAGCCGAAGCCGAGCTGAATGGGGAAGAACTCGACTGAAATGATGATGAGGAAGCTGTATCCCGGGCGCCCGTCGGGCAGCCTGGTGTCGATGAGCCCGATCGCGCTCACTTTCACGCTGAAGACTTCGAGCGCGAGCACTCCGGCGTAACGGCCGTTGGCTTCGTCGAAGGCGATGAAACCGCCACCGCTGATCGGCCCGGCATCGATGGCCAGCCCGACACCGGTGGGAGGTTTGAACGCGAGATCGATCTGCAGCGGCCCGATATTGCCGCCGCCGGGAGGCAGCGAGAGCGTGGCGAGGAGACCCAGCCGGTCCACCACCGCGGTCACCGGCCCAATTTCGGCCGAGATGGCGGCGGAGAGTTCGATGGGGACGGTACCGTCTTTGATGCCGGCGCCGAGATAGGCGCGAATGAAGTCAACCGGACCCAGCGAGAGGTTGAGCGGAATCTGAATCTCCAACATGCCGCTGCCCTGGAACTGCAGCCCACCTTCCAGACTCCAGGTAAACCCGAGATCGAATGGCGCGTCGATCTTGATGCCGGAAAGAATCCGGGTGAGGAAACCGTCACCCTCGCTGCCATCCACCAGCAGGCGGCCCCCGCTGACCGAGGCGCCGATCTCCGGCTGCACGGCCGCTTTCCCGGTCACACTGTTCCAGTCGAAGCGAACGCCGACCTCGCCATCCACCTTGGCAACTTCAAGCCGGCTCCCACCCGCTTTCCCGAACAGGATGAAAGGCGAGGAGGGATGACCCTCGATTACCAGCTTCGCCTCACCGGAGACCTGCGCGTTGGAGGTGATCTCCATCGTAGATGGAGGCCGTAACGTCGCATGGGTGCCGGCCTCGAGCTTTCCGTCGAACTTCGCGTGGAACACCCAGGCCGGAGTCGGACCCGGAATCGGAAGGTCGACGTCTCCGCCGATCGGAAGAAAGACATCGAAGCGAAGACCGGGTGGCGACACGGTGGTATCCACCGTGACGTCGAACGCAAAGGCGTCGAGCTTGGCGGGCTGACCGCCGGACGGAGGGAAGTAGGTGGACGGCAGATCCAGGCGTTCGAAGAGCTGGTCGATCGCCTGCAAGAGCACGGTTCCATCGAAGCCGGGACTGCCCCATCCAAAGCGGGTGGTGAAATACTGCCCGGGCTTGCTGGCCAGATCGAGCAGCCGACCCAACTGGACTTCCGTCTTATCAAAGGAAGGCTTGGTCGGATTCGCCGGGTCTCCCGGAATCGCCACCTTGTCGACCACGCCGAGCAGGGTGAGCGTGCCCCCGACGGCGGGGATGATGTCGAGCGATTCAGCGATGAAGAGGTCGAGGAGTTTCCGGGGAAAACCGGCGACCAGATCGTTGACTTGCTGGGCGGTGACGCCGGGGAGCGTGGGTCCTACTGCCTGCAGCTGGTTGGCGACGTTGGCGAAGCTCGCGAGGGTCTGAGTGGTCTTCGCCAGGACGGTAGCGACTCGTGCGGCGATCTGGACGGTATCGTCGGCGTCGATGGCTGCCAGCAGTGCCGTTACTTCGGGCTCGATGGCCTGGGCAGCCGTCGCGGTGGCATCAGTAGCGGCTACGAAGCCGCCGTTGGCCAGCAACTGCTCGGGGAAGTAGACGCCGAGCAGTCCCAGCGTCTGCCGGACATTGGTACTGCGCATGCGGGTACCGACCTGGCCGAGAATTCCGGCCAGCTCGAGTGCCAACTGCTCCAGTGTACCAGCTTGACCCGCCATGACTGCGTTCCCGTCCCCTGCCCCTCTAGTGCAATTGATTCATGAGATCGTCGTAGGATCGGCCCGGCAGGTTGGTGAGAAGCGGGCGATGCCGCCGCAAACTCTGCCGTAACTCCGGACTGGCGTAACGCTCTACCTCGCGCAGAAACTCATCGAGCACGTTTTCGGCCGGCACCCCGCGAATTTCCCGAGGCATCGGAAGATCCGGTGCATCAACCAGGTTGATGACCAGGCGAAACAATCCAGGTCCGTCGGCGCGCCGCCAGGTCGCCGCTACTCGGGGTTCGTGATGGACCAGATGGTTCAACTCGCGCGAGTGCTCCAGCCAGATGGAGATGAGCTCGCGCCCTTCGTCGGTCCGATCGAGATCGCGCTGCAGCCGGCGCAGGGCGGGAGGAATCTCGAGTCCCGACTCGGCGTCTTCGGCTGCGGCCGCGGGCACGGTCTGGACCTGCCCCAGTTTCGTCGCGGTGGCCACTTCCAGGGTGATCCCGTCGTCGGTGCGGAACTTGTCGATGATGTCCTGGATCGGCTCCGCTATTCCCCAGCCCTGAGCGTTGCGGCCGAACAGCATTCCGGTCACTTCATTGTTGTCATTCACCAGCGCGGCACCGGAGTCTCCTTCCTGCTGGAACCAGGGATTCGTGCTGACGTCCGATGGATTGGGCTTGACGATAATCCCGTTGGTGAAGGGTCGGGCCGGCATGTTCGGATCGTTCATCGTGCCGGTGCCGACGATGCTCTGCACCGTTCCTCCCGTCAGACGCAGTGTCCGGCCCCGCTTGCGCACCTCGAAGGTCAGGGTCGCCGCCTCGTCCGCTGTAATGGTGTGGGGACCTTTGATGAATCCGATCTGATGGATCTCCGCCAGCCATTCCTGGCCTCCGTCCACCCGGATCAGCGCCCCATCGAGCTGAGCGTCGTAGTGGCCCGCCACACAGACACCGATCTTATTGTCGCAGCACTTGGTGGAACTCTCCTCGGGGTTGGGCTGACCGCACTTTCGATTCAGCGCGAAGACCCCGGTGGGGTAGACCGCATGGAAGCAGGTCACCGCCATGATCCGCTTGGGGTCGCCGGTGACCCGGGCCATGAATCCCAGAGTACCCGGCATCGGCGGTCCTCCATCGGCACCGAGCTGGGTCCCACCCCTGATGGGACGCTTGCGACCGAAATCCCCCTGCTTGTATGCGTCCTGTTCCGGGAAGGGAGGTACGCCCTGAGCGGCGCTCAATCGGAACGGTCCGGTCTCCACCACATCGGTCGGCAGGCCTTCAAGCTCTTTCGGGATCATCTCCGAAGGATTGATCTCCTCCGGCCGTCGCTTCTTCTCGAGATAGACCTTGAGGACCAACTGGCCGGTCGGCTGCCCTGCTCGCTCTCGCCCCCCGATGCCGACGTTGTGAACCCCCGGCAGCTTCCCCAATCGCGCCGCTGCTCGCTTCACCAGGTCCCGGTACTCGGCATCGGCCCGCTTCATTGCAGCAATGTCTCCACCATGCAAATGACTCAGAACTTCGGTGTAGCTGTGACCAGGCAAGGAGAGCAGCAGCGAGCGATGCCGGCTCAGATCCCGCTTGAGCTCATCACTCGCATAGCGCTCGATCTGATCGAGAAAGACCTGGAGTCCTTCGCGTACCGGGAGTCCGTCTACTTCGGTCGGCAACGGCAGATTGGGCTCCAGCGGGGCACGGGCCACGAGCCGCAGCAGCGCTGATCCGTTGTGTCGCTGCCAGACGGTGGCGACGCGACGCTGATTCTGGATGATTGCGTTCAACTCTTCCGAGTGGCGGAGCCAGGCTTGCAGGAACAATCGGCCCCGCTCGCTCTGATCCAGATCCCGCTCCAGGCTGGTCTCAGCGCGAAGGGTAGAGCCCGCCTCGGCGAATTCGGGGACTGTGTTGACGATCCCGGTGCCGGCGGTTGGTACGATCCGCATGGTGAGGCCGAGTCGCTGCTTGAAGTCGTCGGTTATCCAAGTGATGGGGACGCCCCAGCCGAAGCCGAAGCGGTCCGTGGGCGCGGTGTGTCCTGATGGATGTCCGCCCCAGAGCAGTCCTACGACCTTATTGTCATCATTGACCAGGGCGGATCCCGAGTCTCCGTGGGTTGCGAAGATGACTGGTGCGGCGGGATTGGCAGCGATAGGGTTGGGCCGAATCGCGATCGACTCCTCGTTGAACAGTTCGGACATGAGGGAATCGATCTGGTCAGCGGTGGCTCCAGGCGGGATAGTCGGAAGCGGAGGCCGGGCCACGCCGATCGCCTGGACAATGCCGCCGGTCAGGTGGGTGATGCATCCCCGTTTTCGCACCTGATAAGTGAGCGGCACGACGTCACTCACCTTGAGCTCGTAGAAATCGAAGAGAACCCCGATCTCCTTGACCTCGTTGAGCCATTCGAGCCCCGCATCGAGGCGGATCAGAGCGTAGTCGAGCCTCCTCGGAACGGGCGGAGGCTCCACGATCCCCGAGTGATAGCCTCCGAAGAACTTTCCGATGACGCCACGGCAACAGGCGGTGCAGCTGTGGCTGGGGGTGGGCTGGCCGACCTCGGCCGGACGTTCCTGGAGCGGGGAATTGAACACCACATGGTAGGCAGTCACCGCGAACACCATGCGATTGTCCTCTAATGCCTCGACGATGAGGCCCAGAGTCCCGAAGCCGGACTCATCGTCCGGCTCGATCTCGGTGCCACCCATGAGGGGCCGCTCCCGGCTCTCATCTACACCCGCATCGAACTCGGCTTGAGTCTTGGGTTCGACCCCCGAAACCGAGGGCGAGACGTTTGGGATCGCCGGCCGGTATTACATCGGTCGGGATTCCTTCGAAGGACGCGGGGATGACGGCGGCTGGATCGAGCCGATCGCCAGGGAGCTTCTGGCGAACGAATACCTTGAGGACGACTTCTCCGGTGGGCTTACCCGCGCGCTCCCGTCCACCGATCCCGACGGAGTGCACGTTGGGCAGGTGGGCGAACGCTTTCGCGGCGCGGCGGGCGATGTCGAATAGTTCCTGATCGGAATGAGCCATGATCGGCTCTTATCCGGGTAACGACCGCGATGAGTCCGCAGCAACCCGGGATTTCTAGTAGCGAGTTTGGGCGCCTTACGAGGCGCGGTGACTGGCAACTTTTGGAGGCTGACGCGGTGTAGGCAAGGACTATTTTGGGTCTAGATTCGATCCAGACGCGGTGGCATTCGGGTTCTGTCATTGCGAGCCAGCGAAGCTGGCGAAGAGTCGGCGGCCAAGGGGATCGGCGCCAGCCGGCCGACGGCCGCATTCAGATCCTAAGGCCGCCGTCACCCTGAGCGAAGCGAAGGGGCCGAAGGGTTGGGATGTGGTACACGGTTCGGCGGAGCGAACACTGAGTCTCGATAGCACACCCTGCGAGGCCACAACAGATCGTCCGGGGCTCGGTCGAATCAGCCAGCGTCGCTGGCGGTAAACCCCACGTTCTGTAATGGACTCAACCCTATGTCCCCTTCGCTTCGCTCAGGGTGACGGCGGCCTGTGGAAGTGGATGCGGCCTTCGGCCGGCTCGCGTTAACCGTTCACCCCTGACCCCTGACCCCTGACCCCTGACACCTACCCCTGACACCTACCCCCCGTTCCCGCCTCTCGTCTCCCCGGTTCGCGTCGAATGAGACCTGACGCGGCGTTGTGCGGGTTGGACTAGGTGCGCCACCCCGCCGCAGCGTGGGGGATGCCCTCTTGCCAACCTCGGCCCGGTGAGGAGACACTATGTCTATGCCCGCGATGCGGTCGGTTACGACCATCGAGGAGTTGTGGGCGCTGCCGGAAGACGGCCAGCGTCACGAGCTCCTGGACGGAGTGCACGTCGTGACCCCGTCGCCGACCTACCGCCACCAGGACATCCACGGCGCCTTGTTCGCCCTGCTTCGAAGTGGCTTGGACTCTCACCGAGGGTTCAACGTGCTTTCGAGTCCAGCCGATCTCATCCTCGGCCCGCGGACGTTAGTGCAGCCCGACATCTTCATCCTTCGAATCAACCCGGAGGCTCCGCCAACCTCATGGCAGGAAGCCGGTGTCCCACTGGTCGCAATCGAGATCCTTTCCCCTAGTACCGCATCTCGGGATCGCGGCGCCAAGCGACGGGTCTACCAGCAGGCAGGAGTGGCGGAATACTGGGTGGTGGATCCCGACGCGCGACTCATCGAGCGCTGGACGCCGACCGATGCGCGGCCGGAAATCGTGGACGAGATGCTCCAGTGGAGAGCTGGCGAGGAGGTCATCTTGGAGATTCGGCTGAGTGAGGTGTTTGGTCCCGCACGCGACTAGTCTGTCCCAGCTCTCCCTCGCAATGCTCGGGACAGACTCTCGCTTCGCTCGGGGCGACTTGGTCGCCTGTTGGGAAGGGTGGACGGTGTCCGAGAGGCTGATCCAAGTACCAAACCTTCGCCTGAATCATCGGATCTCCAGGCCCCGAAGGGGCCTCGCACCGTAGCCTCGGATCGCCGCTGATGTTCGAGCGCCCCGAAGGGCGCGCCGCAATTTGGCCGAGCGCTGGTAGGGTGTTGCGTTTCCTGAATCCGGGTTTTTCCGGCGCCCCTTCAGGGCGCGTGAATCTCCAGTGGCGTCCTTGAGCTAAGCTGCGAGGCCCCTTCGGGGCCTTCGCCGCATATCCCTAGAAACGCGTTCCCCGTTCCCCGTTCCCGCTTTTCTTTTGTCATGCCCCGGAAGCCCGCCTCGGACAAAAAGTCCCCCTCAAAGCCCAAGACCGGCACCGAATCCCTCACGGTTGCCGGCCACGAAGTCTCTATCTCCAACCCCAGCAAGATCCTCTTCCCCGAGCGCCGAAGTACACCAAGCTCGACCTGGTCAACTACTACCTCGCGGTCGCCGAGGGGGCGCTGCGCGGGGCGGGCGGACGGCCGAACATGCTGGTACGCTATCCCAACGGCATCGGCGACGAGCACTTCTATCAGAAGCGGGCACCCACTTCACGACCGGCGTGGATCGAAGTGGTCGCGCTCCAGTTTCCCCTCGGGTAACCGGGCCGATGAGGTGGTGCCGCGAGACGCCGCGACCCTCGCCTGGATGGCCAACCTCGCCTGTCTCGAGCTGCATCCTCATCCGGTTCGGGCCGAAGATCTCGACCATCCCGACGAGCTGCGGGTAGACCTCGATCCGGTCCCCGGAGTTCCCTGGACCCAGGTGCGAGAGGTCGCTCACCTGGTCCGCGCGACCCTGAAGGACATGGGGCTCGTCGGCTGGCCCAAGACCTCGGGCTCGCGCGGCATGCATGTCATCGTCCGCATCGAGCAACGCTGGAGCTTCGATCAGGTGCGGCGCTCGGCGCTGGCCCTGGCGCGAGAGGTCGAGCGGCGGGCGCCGGGCATCGCGACCAGCAAGTGGTGGAAGGAAGAGCGGCAGGGTGTGTTCGTGGACTACAACCAGAACGCCAAGGACCGCACCGTGGCGTCGGCCTACTCGGTGCGGCCGACTCCCGACGCGCGGGTGTCGGCGCCGCTCGATTGGGACGAAGTGGACAGCGCCGAGCTGGGCGACTTTACCCTGGCGACGATGCCGGGGCGGTTTGCCAAGCTGGGCGACCGGCACGCGGGGATAGATAAGGAAGCGGGATCACTCGATCGGCTGCTCGAGCTGTCGGCCCAACAGGAGCGCGAGGGCCAAGGCGACGCTCCGTGGCCGCCACATTATAGGAAGCAGCGGGGCGAGCCGCCGCGGGTGCAGCCGTCGAAGAGGCGGACCTCGAAGTTTCCCTTGATCGAGATTGGTCGAGCACTGAAGAAGGAAGACGCGCTGGCGGGGATGGAACGCTGGAAGGCGCGTCACCCCGAAGCGGCGGAACATCTGGAGCCGGCGGATGTGCTGGTGGATCAGATGCGGGGCCGCTCCTCGGCGTGGTATCGCATCCGGGTGAACCTGCAGCACGTGCCGGAGGAGATGCGGCCGGAGCAGGAGGCGTTGGATCCGGACGAGGAGCCGCGGTGGCCGGAGGGGTGGACCTGATCCCCTGTCCCCGCCCCTCTTTGACCTCACCCCCTGTCCCCCTCTCCCTGGCGGGAGAGGGGGACGGCGGCCGAAGGTCCTGCCCCAATCGGCCGCAGGCCGCATCTGGTTTCTAAGGCCGCCGTCACGCTGAGGGCCGCAGGCCCGAGGCGGCCGAAGGGGTAGGGTAAGACACCAGCTCGGCGAAGCGGAGACGGTGTCCTTGCGACGAAGCTTCATTGCAATGGGTGGAACTGAGGGCTCGAAGCGGGGTCGATGTCGCTGCGACGAAAGCCTGTTCGCCAGAAACCGCGTGAGGACTTGCCAGCATTTTGGCTAACGCCCGGCTTGCGTACGCCACCCCGAACTCCTTCCCCTCGCTCGCTGCGCTTCGCACGCCCGGCCGAAGGCCGCACCTTCTCTTAACGGCCGCCGTCACGCTGAGGGCCGCAGGCCCGAGGCGGCCGGAACTCCGGAATGGATACACCAGCAGGGCGCAGCCACACACGATGTTAACCAACTGGCAACAGTCGGTACCCGGCTGGAGTCCCAACGTCGTGACAACATGGTGCTGGCGGCAAGCCAGCTGTTTGTACTGCATCCTGCGCTTCGGCCCCTTCGCTTCGCTCAGGGTGACGGCGGCCTTAGTGAAACGGATGCGGCCTTCGGCCGGAAAGACAGCGGAGCCATCGGTCGCGGTTCCCCCCTTCCCAATAGGCGACGAAGTCGCCCCGAGCGCGGCGAGGGGGCTGGGGACAGGGGGTTAGGTTTGACCCGTCGAGAACACCTTGTCCAGCGCATACGCCTTCGCCACCTCGAGCTGATCGTAGCGACAATCCTCGGGCGACTTGTCAGGCCGCCAGCGAAGAAACGTTGTGGCGTGGCGGAAGCGGCTTCCCTGGAGATGATCGTACTTCACCTCGCACACCCGCTCGATCTTGATCGGCTCCCAGGAGAGATCCTTCCCCGCACTCCAGCGGCTCTGTCCCCCCGGCATTCGCTTTCCCTCGCCTTCCTCTGCCCCGCCCCACGCCCGCCAGGGATGATCCTTCAGAGCGTTCTTCCGTAGCGGCTCCAGCTCGGCGGCGAGTTTCTTTCGCTCCGTCATCTTGAAGGAAGAAGTCACCCCGACGTGCTGCAACACGCCGTCGTCATCGTAGAGGCCGAGCAAGAGCGAACCCACCACCTTGGGATCGGTCTTGTACCAGCGGAACCCGGCGACCACACACTCCGCGGTGCGCGCGTGCTTCACCTTGATCATCTGGCGCTTGCCGGGCAGGTAGGCACTGTTCTCCGGCTTCGCCACGACGCCGTCGAGCCCGGCGCCCTCAAACACCTTGAGCCATTCGGCCGCGGTGTCTCGGTCCCGGGTCATCGGAGTGAGATACAGCGGTGGCTTGAGCCTTCTTCAGCAACTTCTCCAGCCTGGCGCGACGTTTCTCCTGTGGCTCATCCATCAGACTCTCGCCGTCGGCGGCCAACAGGTCGAACGCGACGAACGAGGCGGGGATCTCCTTTGAAAGCTTCGCGACCCGCGACGCCGCAGGGTGGAGCCGCATCTGCAACAGCTCGAAGTCGAGTCCCCGCTCGGTTGGGATCACGATCTCGCCGTCCACCACACAACCTTCCGGCAGCAGCTTCAGCAGCGCCTCGTGCAGCTCGGGGAAATAGCGGTCGAGGGGTTTGAGATCTCGGCTTTGGATGAAGAGGTCGTCGGGAGAGGGGGAACCGCGGAAGACGATCGCCCGAAAGCCGTCCCATTTGGGCTCGAAGAGGTAGCCGTCGCCGGGGGGGAGTGAGTCGGCGAGCTTGGCGAGCATGGGCTCGATGGGGGGGTGGACGGGGGAGTCGGGCATGGGTCAATGGTCGATGGTCGATGGTCGATGGTCAACCTAACCCCTGTCATTGCGAGGCCCCCTTCTCCGAGCGCAGCGAGGGAAGGGGCCGTGGCAATCTCTCCCACCTTCCCTTCCAAGAACCTTTGAATGCCCGGGCTCCTCACATGGACAGCGGGTGAGATTGCTTCGGTCGCTACGCTCCCTCGCAATGACACCCTCTTCCGTCATTGCGAGGCCCCCTTCTCCGAGCGCAGCGAGGGAAGGGGCCGTGGCAATCTCTCCACCTTCCCTTCCAAGAACCTTTGAATGCCCGGGCTCCTCACATGGACAGCGGGTGAGATTGCTTCGCCAGCTTCGCTGGCTCGCAATGACCGAAGTTCCCGGTCGCTACGCTTCCTCGCAATGACAGAAGCCGACCATGACAGGAGTCGTGGCCATGCACCCCTTCCCTTTTCCCATCCCCCTGCAGTTCTTCCTTTCCCCTTTTCCTTTTCCCCTTTCCCTCTCCCTCCTATGTGCGGCATCGTCGCCATGTTCGCCCGCGGTGGCCGAGTCTCCCGGGACTCACTACTCCAAGCCACCCAGGCCCTGTATCACCGGGGACCGGATGGGCAGCGGGTATGGGTTTCCCCCGATGGGTCGGTCGGCCTGGGCCACGCCCGGCTCAGCATCATCGACCTCACCACCGGGGACCAACCGATCGCCAGCGAAGACAGCCGAGAGCATATCGTCGTGAATGGGGAGTTCTATGGGTTCGAAGCCATTCAACGGGAGCTGGAGGAGAAGGGCCATCGACTGCGCACCCGATCCGATAGCGAGATCGCGCTCCATCTCTATCAGGACCTCGGCACCCACTGTCTCCATCGCTTGAGGGGGGAGTTCGCCTTCGTGCTGTGGGACCAGGCGCATCGCACGTTGTTCGCCGGCCGCGACCGGTTCGGCATCAAGCCGCTGTTCTACGCGGTGCACAACGACACCCTGTTCATCGCGTCGGAGGTGAAGGCGCTCTTCGCCGCGGGGGTGCCGGCCCGATGGGACATCGAATCGGTTCACAACTCGGTCGACCTGGGCGGCAGCCCCATCCGCACCCTGTTCGAAGGCGTGTTCCAGGTGCCGCCGGGGCACTATCTCCTGGCCAGCGAGCGGCATCTGCAACTCGCCCGCTACTGGGACTTCGACTATCCCCGGGCGGGTGCGAACGGACGCCCGCGTAGCGACCAGGAATACGCCGAGGAGTTTCGCCAGGAGCTGGACGAGGCGGTGAAGATCCGGCTGCGGGCCGATGTGCCGGTGGGCTGCTACCTGAGCGGAGGGTTGGACAGCTGTGCGGTGCTGGGTCTCGCGGCACCCCATCATCCGGAACCGATCCGCGCCTTCACCCTCACGTTCGACCGCGGCGACTACGACGAGGGACCCATCGCCAGGGAGATGGCGGCGCGGGTCGGTGCCGAGTTTTATCCGATTCCAATCCGGCAGGACGACCTGGCCGACAACTTTGCCGACGCCACCGCCCAATCGGAGCAGTTGTGCCTCAATGCCCACGGCGTTGCCAAGTACATGCTGAGTCGCGCGGTGCGCGACGCGGGGTACAAGGTGGTGCTGACCGGCGAAGGGTCTGATGAAATCCTGGGCGGATACGCCCACTTCCGCCGCGACATGTTGCTCTACAACACCGAGGGGCAGGATCCCGCCGCGATCCCCGGCATGCTGGCCGATCTGGAGGCCGCCAACCCGGTCTCCCGTGGCATTCTCCTCGCCCACGGTGAATCCGCCCCGATGGACGGCGTGAAACGCATCCTCGGCAACGTCCCCTCCTGGTTCGAGGTCTTCTCGGCGCGGGCGGTGAAGATGCAGCCGCTGTTCTCGCCGGCGATCCGGGAACGATTTGTCGGGAAAGAACCGTACCGCGAACTGCTCAGCAGCCTCGACGTGCAGGGACAGCTGGCGGGACGCGAGCCGGTAAACCAGGCCTTGTACCTCTGGTCCAAGACCGCATTGCCCGCCTACATCCTGACCGTCCTGGGCGACCGCATGGAGATGGCCCATTCCATCGAGGGCCGGGTGCCGTTCCTCGATCATCACCTGGTGGAGGTGATTCGGTCCCAGCCGGTGGCGCAGAAGATCCGGGGGATGACCGAGAAGTACGTCTTGCGGGAAGCGGCGAGGAGCGTGTTGACCGACACGGTCTACAAGAGACAGAAGCATCCGTTCCTGAGTCCGCCGGCAACCCTCAATCCCGGCCAGCGGCTCCACACTCTGGTGCAGGACAGTCTCCGGGGTCCCGCGCTGGCAGCCCTGCCCTTCTTCGATCGCACCGAGGTTTTGAAGCTGCTGGACCAGCTGCCGACCATGGACGAGGGCTCGCGGGTCGCGAACGATCAGATCCTGATGATTCTGCTGAGTGCATGCGTGCTGCAGGAGAGGTACTCGCTGGCGGCGTGAGGCGGACCGGCGGACGGGCGGACAAGGCGGACCGGCGGACCGGCGTGCTGAGAAAACGGGAAAAGGGAACGGGGAACAGGGAACGGGGGTGGCTGAGCGCGGGAGTGAAGGCGGCACCACATCCCGAGCGCAGCGAGGGACCTAGCGCCCGGTGCCTAGGAGGTCAGGGTAAGGACATTAGGTCCCTCGTCGCTTCGCTTCTCGGGATGAGGTGTTTCCCCTGACATCCCTGACACGTGATCCCGTTCCCTGTTCCCGCTTTTCACCGCAATGAATCCTCCGTTCGGGCGGGCCTTGTGCCCGCCCTGGGCGACCACAAGGGTCGCCCCTGCGTTTAACGGCCTCCCCCCTCGCCCGTCTTACCTCCCAACCAGCCAAATCGGAGCGCACGATGCGAGCGGGCAAGGTAGCCTGGCATTTGGGATTGTTATTGGGATTCGGTGCGACACGGATCGCGGCCCAGGCGCCGGTCCAAGACGCGGGCGGGCACAACACTATGATGATGGGGGATCAGGGCGACGAGATGATGATGGGCGACAGCATGGATATGGCCCGCCATCTCCGGCTTACGCCGCACTGGCCGGAGCGCCCCGGTGACAGGGAGCGCGCGGATAGCGTCTCGGAAGTCGCTCGGCAGGCACTGGCCCGCTACGAGGATGTCAGCGTCGCCGAGTCGGATGGGTACCACATGTTCGCGGCCAGGATCAAGAAGCAGGGCGTCTATCACTACAGCAACCGGCAGAATGCGGTCCGTGCTCGAAGGGAGTTCGACGTCACCCGGCCCAGTGCGCTGTTGTATCAGCCGCAGCGCGATGGGAGCCTCCGGCTGATCGGGGCGATGTATACCGCTCCGCCCGATTTCTCACTCGACCAGCTCGACGAGCGGCTCCCGCTCAGCATCGCACAATGGCACCAGCACACCAGCATCTGCCTGCCGCCTGGAAGCTCGTTAAGAGGTGCCAGAGACGAGATGGGTTCTGCCCGGATGGACTCTCGGTTCGGCCCCCGTGGGAGCATCAACACGAAGGAGGAATGCGATGCCGCCGGCGGCGTGTTCCTGCCGAGGACGTTTGGGTGGATGGTGCACGTGAACATGTTTCTGGGGGCAGGGGAAATGTTCGTGCATAAGCACTGAGGCCATTTACCTCACCCCCTGTCCCCCTTTTGACCTCACCCCCTGTCCCCCTCTCCCTAGCGGGAGAGGGGGGACCGTGTCCGAGAGAGCTGTCATTCCGAGGGAACGAAGCGACCGAGGAAGGCTCCCGCTGTTCCCAAGGCAGTAGTACCGAGTATTATTCGATATGCCTAAGAAGCCTGCCTTCGCCCGCATCTCCATTACCCTGCCGGAGCCGGTACTCGCGGCGGCCGACAAGCTCGCCAAACGGCTGGACCGGTCGCGGAGTTGGGTTATCGCTGAGGCGATAAGGCGGTTCGGGGGAGAAAGGCTGCCAGCTGCAGCACCCACACCCGGGGCGGTCCGAGAGACGATCGCCAATCCCTATGCGCCGCATCTGAAGGAAATCGCCGAGGCGAATGAGCGACGTCTCAGGGCTGACCTGGCTGTGACCCCGGAGACCCGCGTACAACAAGCCGAAGAGATAGTGCGGCTGGGGCAGATAGTGCGACCGCCGCGAGCACGCGCCCAGATCATTGGCTTCGATAGCTACGAGGACTACTACCAATGGAAAACGACCCATCGCGCCGGGGGATGACCCGTGTGGCAGAGGTCTGTGCGGCGCTCAACGGCACCGGGTCGCACTATCTGGTGATCGGGGGGATGGCCTGCGTGCTGCACGGACACGTTCGGGCCACGAAGGACATTGATATCCTCATCCAGCGGACCTTGGAGAACGCCCGCCAGATTCTTGCGGCCCTAGAAACCATAGGCTACGGTTTCGCGCGGGAATGGTCACCGGATGAGATCCTGCGGAAACCCATCACCATTATCGGCGACGATCCAGCGGTGGAGATCTTTACTGTGGCGTGGAGCGTGAAGTACGACGACGCGATCGTGCGCGGAGCCACCGTCGAAGTGGAAGGAGTGTCCATTCCGCTGATCGGACTCGATGACCTGATCGCCTCGAAGCGCACGGGCCGACTACAGGACGCGGCGGATATCCAGGTGTTGGAGGAGATCAAGCGGCTGCGACGAGGGTGAGACGGGCGATGGTCAATGGTCGATGGTCGATGGTCAACTGCTGTCATTCCGAGCGCAGCGAGGAATCCCGGTGCCTACGAGTCGACGAAGGGCCGGCATCGAGATTCCTCGCTGCGCTCGGAATGACCGCTCCCTGTTCCCCGCCCTCACACCGCACCCCCTGCCATCCTGTCTTGACGCGGTCTTGATCGCTCGGTACGAGCCTTGGCATGTCGCGGCCCTGCGCGCTGCCAATGACCCACCCCTATCGAAAGGAATCGATATGCGCTCCCGATCCTATGTCTTCCTGGCAATCGCTCTCGTAGTTGCCGGCTGTTACCACGCAACCATCGAGACCGGTGCCAAGCCCTCCAACGTCACGGTCGTAAACACATGGGCCTCCGGCTGGATTTACGGCCTGGTCCCTCCCAAGACCGTGGAGACGGCTGCGAAGTGCACCACGGGTGTGTCCCGAGTCGAGACCCAACACAGCTTCGCGAATGAGTTGGTCGGGTTCCTGACGTTGGGGATCTATACCCCGATGGAGATTCGGGTGACCTGCGCGGAAGGAGCAGTAGGAGCGGAAGGAGCGACGTCCTTGCTGGTGCCTGATTCAGCATCGGTCGCGACCTGGCAGGCGGCAATCAACGAGGCAGTGGCGAAGTCGGAGGCCGAGGGCCACCCGGTGTATGTGCAGGTGGTGAGGTAACCTCACCCCCTGTCCCCTTTCCTATTGGGAAGGGGGAACCGCGTCCCAAGTTTCCTTTCAAGGGTTGTCATTCCGAGGGAGCGCAGCGACCGAGGAATCCGAATGCGTAAGAGTCCAGGAAGACCTAAACATCTGGATTCCTCGCTGCGCTCGGAATGACAGCTCGCTGTTCCCTGTTCCCCGTTCCCCGTTCCCCGTTCCCGCTGTTTCCCTGACACCTGACACCTGATCCCTGACACCTTATTCCCTGTTCAGCCTTTCCCGTCTTCCGTCTTCCGTCTCCCGTCTCCTTTCTCCCGTCTCCTACCGCGGCGCTCCACCCCCGAGCCGTTCCAGCAACTCGCCCACCCGCCGGATTTCCTCGCCGTAACGCGCCCAGTCGCCTTCCCGTTGCGCCGCGACCGCAGCCTGATATCGGCGCCATGCCTCGGCGAGGATGGCGCGGAGCTCCGACTCGCCGGTCGCTCCGGTAGTGTCGGACGAGGTAGGCTGACTCCGAGCCGCCCTCGCCGAGCCGCCGAAGAGCTCGGTCAGGGCTCCATCCAGGGTCTCCTGCATCACCACCTGATTCTTATAGGCCACGACCACCCGCTTCAGCTCAGGAATCCGGCCGCCTTCCGCCTGCAGGTAGAGCGGCTGGACGTAAAGCAGCGACTTCTCGATCGGGATCACCAGAAGGTCGCCCCAGATGACCTGGGAGCCGCGCTGATCCCACAGAGAGACCTGCTGGGAGATCTGGGTGTTCTGGTTGATCAGGTTCTCGACTTGTTGCGGGCCGTAGGCCAGGCTCTGCCGCGAGAGCCGGTACACCCGAAGCTTGCCGTAGACATCACCGTCATTCCGCGCCACCATCCAGGCGGCCAGGTTGTCCTTTCCCCTCGGCGTGAAGGGCACCATGTAGATGAACTCGGCCTTCTCCTCTTCCGGAAGCCGCATGATGATGTGTCGCATGAACGGCACCGACGCGTCGGCCTCCGGCACGACCGGGATCTGCCACTGGTCCTCCCGGTGATAGAAGTCCTCCGGCGCATCCATATGGTAGGTGGTATAGAGGCTGGTCTGGATCCGGTAGAGGTCGTCGGGGTAGCGGATGTGGGCCCGCAGGTCGGCCGGCATGCTGTCCAAGGGAGCGAAGATTCCTGGGAAGATCCGGGCCCAGGTGCGGATCAGCGGATCGGACGGGGCACTCACATAGGCAGTGAGCGACCCGTTGTACGCGTCGATGACGAGCTTGACGCTGTTCCGCAGGTAGGTGGTGCCGTCGCCGAGCCGCTGAGCGTACGGGTAACCGTCCGAGCCGGTGTAGGCATCGAGCATCCATTGCAGCTTCCCGTCGGCCCCGATGACGAGATAGGGGTCGTGATCGAACCGAAGGAACGGCAGCGCCCGCTTCGCCCGCTCCATGATGTCGCGGTAATAGAGCACCCGGCTGTCGTTGGTGATGTCCTGGGAGAGCAGAATCTTCGAGGAGCCGAAGCGGACGGCGAGCAAGAGGCGCCGTAAGAGGTTGCCAACCCGGACCCCACCGGTGCCGCCGTACGCGGCGTAAACATTCTCCTCGCCCGAGGGATGGTCGAATTCGCGTTGCCGGGTCGCCACGAAGACGAACTCGTTGGCGAGCTCGCCGTAATAGATCTGCGGGCGGGTAATGGTCAGCGACCCGGTCGAGACCGGCGGCAGGTCCTTGACGAACAACACCGGCAGGCCGTCAGCCGTCACCTGGTTGACCGGGCCGAAGGTGAGCCCCATTCCGTGGGTGAACGTCAGGTGCTCGTTGATGAAGGTCCGGGTCGGAAGCGACCCGACGTTGAGCTCCCGCGGCGATAGCAGGACCTGGCGGTATTTCCCGTCGATCCAGTAGCGGTCGTCGTCCACCGAGACGAAATCGTAGTAAGTGCGGATCTCCTGGAGCTGCCCGAAGGTCAGCAGCAGCGGGTCCCGGTCCCACAGCCGCACGTTCTCAATGGTCGGCGCGTTGGTGCGCATGTCGGCCAGCGTGAGGTCGGCCTCGCCGCTCAGCTCGCGGATCTCCACACTGTCGAGCCCCCAGGCCTGGCGGGTGGCGGCGATGTGATAGCGCAGGTAGGGCGTCTCGCGGGTCAGCTCGGTCGGTGCCACCACGAGCTTCTGCATCGCCGACGGAAGGAGTCCCCGTCCGATGAAGGCCACCGCCAGGTAGCCTCCCACGCCCAAGAGTGCGTAGCGGAGCAGCTGCCCCTGCACCGCCACCAATCAGGATGGCGGCGCCGGCGAGGAGCGCCAGAACTGCCGAGACTCGCAGAGCCGGGAGCCGGGCGTGCAGATCGGTGTAGCTGGCACCGATCAGTGGACCGGTATTCGAATAGAGGAGACTCGGGATGTCCACCAGCCACAGCCTGACGCGCGGTGAGCAGGAACAGCACCGCCAGCAAGACGGCGAGGTGCAGTCCCGCCGACGGTTCGACCCGAAGCTGGCGGGGGCCGGGGACGAGATCGCGGCGCAACCAGTAGAGTGGCACCAGCAGCAGGAGACAGATGGTGGTGAGGGTGGACAGGAACCCGAGCGCGGCCGCCAGGCCGGGCAGGGCGAACACGTAGAAGCCGATGTCGCGCGAGAAGACCGGGTCGGTGATCCCAAACGGCGTCCGGTAGATCACTCGGAGAACCAAGTCCCATGCCCCGGTGGCAACCAAGCCGGCCAGCAGGCCCAGAATCAGCGAGACCGGCAGACTCAGACGGCGCAGCGCCCTCGTGACATCCACCCGTGGCGCCGATTCCCCCGAGCTGCAGCACGATCGGGTAGGGGACGACCCCACGCTGCGCGATCCGCAGATTCAAGTAGAGCACACCGGCGGTGAGGCCGCCCACCGCCAGGAAGAGCAGCACTCGGGTGGTCAGCTCTCGGGTAAAGACGATCTGGTACCCGATCTCGCGAAACCACCACCAGTCGGTGAGAAGACCAGTGAAAGCCGGGAATAAGGCGAAGAGCACTGCAAAAGCGGCAAGGAGCAGAATCAGCGCGCGTCGGCGTAGGGCCACGGGCGGTCACCGGAGGGGGGAGAGGGGACGAAGCCTAGCGGACCGGCGGACGGGCGGACAGGGCGGACCGGCGGACCGGCGGACCGGCGGACGGGTGGACAGGGCGGACTGGCGGACGTGTGGGCATGCGGACCGGCGGACCGGCGGACGGTGTGGTCCTATGATTGGCGGTGTCATTGCGAGGCCCGTCGAGCGGAGCGAGGGGGCCGTGGCAATCTCACCCGCTGTCCCGTCTCCGCGTCCTCCCTAACCCCCTGTCCCCCTGCGGACCGGCGGACCGGCGGACGGTGTGGCCGTATGATTGGCGGTGTCATTGCGAGGCACCCCGAGCGCACGGAGGGAGATTGCTGACGGCGGCCTTAATAACAGGTGCGGCCTTCGGCCGGACCGCCTGCCGCGCCTACCTCACCCCCTGTCCCCTCTCGGTGAAACGGAGAGGGGGAACGCGCCGGACCAGGCGGATGTATTGAGGATCGACCTTGACGGTAGTAACGCGTAACGTTACTATCCTCAATGATCCGCGGCTTCCGCGACCGCGACACGGAACGACTCTTTCACCGTGAGCCAATCCGTAAGTGGGGACCGACCGTTCTTCGGGCGGGACTCCGAAAGCTCCGGCTGTTGGACGCGGCGACCACGCTCGAGGACCTCAGGTCTCCCCCCGGGAATCGCTTAGAGAAACTGCGGGGAGATCGCACGGGACAATGGAGCATCCGCGTCAACGACCAGTGGCGCCTGTGCTTTCGGTGGCGAGAGGGCGACGCGCACGAGGTTGAAATGGTGGATTACCACTAGGAGTTGCTCATGACCCGCAAGCGTCTTCCCCCGATTCACCCCGGCGAGATACTCCTGGAGGAGTTCCTGACCCCGCTGGGCCTGACCCAGTATCGACTGGCCAAGAACCTCAGTGTGCCGCCGCGCCGGATCAACGAGATCGTTCATGGGACCCGGGCTATCACCGCCGACACTGCCCTGCGCCTGGCGCGGTTCTTTGGCACCTCGGAGCGGTTCTGGCTCAATCTGCAGACGGCATACGACCTCGACGTTGAGCGAGATCGTTTAGGGGCTCGTCTCGCGCGAGAAGTGTCCGTCCGGCAGAAGGCGAGCTGACGTAGGGCCGACAAGGCGGACCGGCGGACCGCGGACGGCGGACAGACAGAGCGGACCGGCGGACCGGCGGACCGGCGGACGGGGACCGGAAGAGCTGTCATTCCGAGCGTAGCGAGGAATCTCGATGCTAACCCCCTGTCCCGGCCCCCTCGCTGCGCTCGGGGCGACTTCGTCGCCTATTGGGAAGGGGGAACGCGTCCGAGAGAGCTGTCATTCCGAGGGAAAGCGAAGCGACCGAGGAACTCGGTGATCAGCGACGACTGGGTTTTCGGCGGCAGACCAGGACCGGTCGGTTGAGACTCCGGACCACCTTGTCGGTCACGCCGCCCATCACAAAGCGGCGGACGCCACTCCGCCCGTGAGTCGACATGGCCACGAGTTTCACCGAGTCGCGCTCCCCGGCGATGATGATCGACGTAGCCGGGAACGGGCCCAGCACCACGGTCGACGCCGCTCGCAGACCCTCCTTCTCTACCCGCTTCGCGACATCCTTCAGGTAGTCCTCCGCTTCCTTGCGAAAAAGCTCGGTCAGCCGGGCGTCTTCGACCGACGGCAAGGCCAGATTCCCAGTGAGTGAGGTGGAGATGGGCTCAACCACCTGGAGCAGGCTGAGTTGCATGTCGAAGAGCCGAGCGATGGCCATGGCCGGCTCCAGTGCTGCCTCGCCCGGCACCGAACCGTCGAGCGGAACCAGAATCTCCCCCGGGAAGTCGACCGGCCCCGGCTTCGAGTGCTCGTCGCCCGGGCGGATGAGGAGGACAGGTATTGGCAAATGGCGCACCACATGATCCGCCACGCTCCCGAGCCAGGTGCGCGCCAGCGGCCCTCGTCCGTGAGTACTCATCACTACCAGCGACGCGCCCCACTCAACGGCGTCTTCGACCAGTGCCGGACCCGGCTCCCCGGTCAGGACCACTCTGCCCACCTTCGAAAGGCCGCCATCCTGGAGCCGCTTTGCGACCTTGTTCAGGTAGTCGCGCTGCACCCGGCGGAGCAGGATTTCCACCTTGGTGTACAGCTTCTTCGCGTCCGCCGTCCCCGGAGGAGGTGGCAGTTGATGGACCAGCGCCAGACGGAGTTTGGCGTTCGCCGTCCGGCAAAGCTCCGCCGCCCAGGCGACGGCCTGCTCGCCAAAGGCAGAACCGTCAAGCGGCACGAATATGGAGTCGAGTTTCATCATGTTCCGGAGCTCCGAGTACTCCGCCTTACACATTGGCGTCCGTAGCGTGAACTAAGTCCCCCTACAACAATAGCAGTTTCCTCGTCTAGCCCCCGGCGGACCGGCGGACCGGCGGACGGGGACCGCAAGAGCTGTCATTCCGAGCGTAGCGAGGAATCCCGATGCCGGCGCTTTGAGGAGTTCTAGCGGTAGAGCTTCCGTCGTTCCCTGTCTCCCGTCTTCGCTTCCTACCTAACCCCCTGTCCCCAGCCCCCTCGCTGCTTTCCTACCTAACCCCCTGTCCCCCTTCCCTATTGGGAAGGGGGGACGACGTCTGAGGGGATCCGCTTTTTTCATCCCACTCCCACGGTCATATCGGTTATTCAGACCCTATGGGCATCGGCCAGGTTGGCCGTCATGCCCGAAATCTCGCGGTTCTTCGGGATCGTGATCCGCATGCACCTGTCGGACCACGTGCCACCGCACTTCCACGCTCATTATGGTTCGACATGGGCGAAGGTCAGGCTTGAGCCTGTCGGCGTTCTCAAGAGCAACCTGCCTCCTCGCGCCTTGAGGCTGGTGGTTGAATGGGCTAATCTGCACGAGCGGGAGCTGCTCGAGTGCTGGCACCTTATCCTACTCAACGAGGCTCCCTTACGAATCGCTCCACTGGAGTGAGCAATGGATCCACTCGCGACTTCTGTGCAGGCCCTCCCTGGATTCCGGCTCGCGGTGACGTTCGATGACGGTACGAGCGGGGTGGTCGACTGCACATCGTGGCTGTACGAGCGCGAAACTGGCCTTTACGCCCCGCTCCGTGACCCGAAGCTGTTTGCCCAAGTGTACGTCAACCCTGAGTGTGGGGTCATCGAATGGCCGAACGGTGCCGATGTCGCTCCGGAAACGCTATATGAGGAGGCGCAGAAGTCTGCCGTGAAGTAGGTCGGGGCAAGGGCGGACGCACCGGCGGACCGGGGCTCCTCTCCCTCTCTCTGCCCACGCCCACGGCCCCGAAGGGGCCGAGCACCGTAGCCTCAGGACGCCACCGGAACCCAGCGCCCCGACGGGGCGCCGCAACCTAACCCCCTGTCCCCGGCCCCCTCGCTGCGCTCGGGGCGACTTCGTCGCCTATTGGGAAGGGGGGACGCCACCCCAGTCATTGCGAGGCCCCCTTCGCGAGCGGAGCGAGGGGACACTCTCGACAGCACTCGCCGATTCGATACAAGATCGTTGAATCACATCCTCACATCCCTACATCCAAACATCCTCAAATCCTTACATCCAAACATCCGAACATCTCATACCGCGCATCCCCCCGAATGAGCCATTCTGAATGAGAAATGCGCATCTAAGGATGCGGGCAGACTGTCTCGTTCAGGAGATCTACAATGCGCAGGATGAAACGGCTGGTGGGGGGGGCAGTGCTGGCAGCCCTGGCCTTCGGTTGCGGCGACTCGGCAACCAGTCCAGGGAATGGGGGTGGGGGCGGTCAGGTTCCACCGCCGGCAGTTCTGCTCCGGGACATTGTCATCCCCCACCTCCCATCCCCCTACTATCACTTCGAGTACGACGCGACCGGACGGGTTACCGCGGCCTCATTCGCCTCGGGGTTCACCATGTACCAGGTGATCTACCAGGGCGACCGGATCAGCGAACTCCGGAACAACGCCCTCGGCAACCAGGACCGGCTGGAGTACATCTACAACAGCGTGGGCCGACTCATTGGGATCAACTATGTCCGTCCGGATAATTCGGTCTTCACCAGGCTGTCGCTCTCCTATGCAGGAGAAAATCTGATCGCTCTCAGGCGGTTCCGGCTGATTGACGGCGCGTTTGTGATCGACAAGGCGATGAATTTCTCCTACTTCCCCGACGGCAACCTGGAGGAGCTCACCGAGGTTCGCCCGGAGATCGTGGGGCTGCAACCCGAAACGACCACGATCGACCGGTTCGAACAGTACGACGACAAGATCAACGTCGATGGCTTCGGCCTGCTCCACGACGAGTTCTTCGATCACTTGGTGCTGTTACCAGGAGTTCAACTGCAGAAGGGCAATCCCGCGCGGGTTACCCACACGGGAGACGGCATCAACTACCGCGTTGACAACGTCTACCGTTACGATGACCAGGACCGGCCGCTCAGCACGACGGGAGACTTCGTGTACCTGACCGGGCCAGATACGGGGAGGCATTTTCAGACGGGGTCGGTGTTCACGTATTACTGACCCTCACCCCCTGTCCCCCTCTCCGTGAAACGGAGAGGGGGAACGCCAGCGAGGAGCTTTAGGTCTTCATCCCTGTCCCCTATTCCCCTGCGTTTCTGTACTCCGAGGCGCATCAATCCGGTTAACTGAGGCTCGCGGCGCGCCGCCACGTTCGGCGGCATGCCGGAGATCTCCCGCTTCTTCGGGATCGTGATTCAGATGTTTTTCGATGATCACGGTCCGCCTCACTTCCATGCCCACTACGGCCCCTGGGCGGCCAAGATTGGCTTGGCACCGATCACAATGCTGGAAGGAGACTTGCCGGCCCGAGCCTTGAGGCTCACGCGGAAATGGGCTAAGCTCCACGAGCAGGAGTTGCTGCAGAATTGGCGTCGCGTTCGGAGCGGCCAGGCTCCTGTGAGAGTTGCTCCGCTGGAGTAATCCATGCAGCCGATGGTGACAGGCGTACACGTTCTCCCCGACTACCGACTCGCCCTGACCTACCATGATGGGGTGAGCGGCGTGGTGGACTTTACGCCCCTGCTCTACGAGCGCGACGATGGCCTCTTCGCCGAGTTGCGGGATCCAGAGCGATTCGAGGAGGTCTTTATCAATCGCGAATGGGGTCACATCGAGTGGCTCAATGGTGTCGACATCGATCCTTACGTTCTCTATGACTGCGTGAAGGCCGGTGGCGGCCCCATACCGGTGTATTCCGACTGAGCCTGGGTTCACTGTTCACCGTTACCGCTTTTCCGGTCTCCCTTCTCCTTTCTCCTTTCTCCTGTCTCCCGCTTTCCCCCTCACCCCCTGCCCCCCTCTCCGTATTTCTCACCTCACCCCCTGTCCCCCGGCGGACAAACAGAGCGGACCGGCGGACAACCACAAGGTCGCCCCTTCGTCATCGCCCATGTCCCGTCTTCCGTCTCCCGTCTACCGCTTTCTCCGGCTGAACTTCGCCTCCTCCGCCACCCGCCCGTCCAGCACCATCGCCGAGCGAGCCATGTGGTATTTGCGGTCCTCGGAGCGATAGATCCGCTGGGCGAGGCGGTCGGCCTCGGCGACCAGGTCGTCGCGGGTCTCGCATAGCTCGGGCATGTCGTCGCAGGAGCCGAAACTGGTGGCTGCCTCGCGGAGGGTGTTCGCGGCCTGCTCGAACTGGCCCTGATCGGCCTGACGGATCGCCTCCTCACGGGCCTGCGCGGCGGCGAAGCGGAGGAAGCTGGTCTCCACCTCGGGCACCACGTGATCCTGTCCATCGAGTGTCGCCATCACCGGCAGGACGATGGTCTGGTGCTCGATGCCCTCGGGCTTGATGAGGTCGGCCTGGAGCCGGACCTGGCCCAGCTCCACGTCGCCCAGCTGAGTCACATTCTCGACGTGGAAGATGATGCCGAGTGACCGGGGTTGAACCGCATACAGGTCTCCCAGCCTGATGCGCCAGGCGCCCTCGGCGGTCCGTTCCGCGGGGACGTCCGGGATCAGGCTCACGCCGGCGACACCGGGATGGGTGAGTGTCACCTCCAGCACCAGGTTCTGGGCCGCGAGGCTCACCAGGCCTTCGATCTCGCCCTCGAACGCGCCGGTCATCTGGTCCAGCGCCTCGACGTACCAGAAGTGCCCGCCGCCCGACTCGCTCATGGCACGCAGCAGGTCCTCGTTGAACCCGGGCCCGAACCCGATGCAGGAGGTGGAGACGCCGTTGCTGGCGGCGCCGCCGGCCATGCCGCGAAGCGCGGGCGGGTCGGTGATGCCTTGGTTGGCCTGGCCATCGGTCAGGAGCAGGACCCGGTTGGTCCCCTGCACGATCGACTGACCCACCTGACGGTGACCTTCGAGCCAGCCGCCGGAGAGGTTGGTGCTTCCGCCATCGTAGATCTGGCGGATCGCGTGCTGAGCCGAGGGATCGTTGCCGGCGCCGGGACCGAAGAGGAGCCGGACCTCGTCATCGAACGCGACCACCGAGAGCCGGTCTTCCGCGGAGAGGAAGGAGGCGAAGCGGAGCGCCGCCTCCCGGGCGTGGGCCAGCGGCTCGCCGGCCATGGAGCCGGAGCGGTCGAGCACCAGGGCGACGTTGATCGGGGGTCGCTTGACCGACAGCTCGCCGGTGAGGGTGACGAGGAGGCCCACCCGGTGGCGGTCGTGGGTGGCGGCGAAGGTGGTGCTGACGGAGGTGGTGGCTTTCACGGGTCATCCTTTCCGGTTTGGGCTCGGTCGGCGAGGGGGGCCGAGAGCTATCCAGGATAGGGGGACCCTGTGACAGTCGGGCCGGGGAGAAATGAGCAGTTGCGGTGACGCAGCCTGACCGTACGTTAAGGCGACGACCTCCGACCACATGGGCTAACACGATGGCTACCATCGTTCGCGCGATTAGTGCGCGTCAACCCTGGGTTGAACTGATTCTGCGAGGCGTGAAGAAGTAGGGAGGTTCAGTCATGGAAGCTGAGTCCACCCGCAGCTCATGTACTGGGGTAGCCGCACAGCCTTTCCCGAACCGTCGCACGATTGGTGGCGTCGCGCTCTCCAGACGTCCAAGGAGGTCGCTTTGGAGAAGCTCCCCGAGATCCTTGTTAATCGCTTCGCTATTGCGACCCGCGATGTCCTGTGGTTCAAGGACAAGATCCTCAGCGTTTTTCAGCGTGCCCGAGTCCCCGCGTCCATCATGGCAGACATTCGGGATAACAAGGCGGCCCCAACTATCCAAGCTCTGCCATTCGGCAGTCGACCTACTTGAGCAGATGGGCAAACCTGGGCTACTCATCCTCCAAACACTCATCCGGGAAGTGGCCGAGTGGGATGACCTCTCGCATCTGTCTCGATCCAAACAGTCCGTTGTTGTAGCCAAAGCCAGCCAACAAGCCCTTAAGGCTGCTCGTCAGAGATTACGCCAATCGCCAGCGTTACCTACGGGAACGAGAGAAGAGCAACCAGCGCGAGCGCGCAGAGCTCGGAAAACTCTCAGAACTGGACCACATTCGCCTCCAGTCGTTTAGAGAACGATTCGATCGGGCGTTCATCTTGACCGATGCACAGAAGCGAGGAAATGAGCTGGAGGCGTTGCTCAACGACATATTCGACTACTATTCGGCCCGCGCAATCGCGGCCCGTTCTCTCGCGTCGGTGAACAGGTTGACGGCGATTTTCTCTTTGGCGACCACCACTATTTCTGTGAGATTCGTTGGCGGTCTGAGAAAAGCATCCGCCGCGGATGTTTCTGTGCTGCGTGACCGGGCAGCTGCTGGCTTCGGAGGGGATGTTCGGGCACTATTCATTTCCTTCAATGGCTTCTCCCCTGAGTGCATAGAGACACTAAATAGCCGTGGAGCCGGTGAGCGTGTCATCCTCATGGACGGTAGCGACCTGCGTTCCGTCCTCAACGCCGATATCGCATTTGATGTCCTTCTGGACGAGAAGCTGGCACTCGCTGTTCGCCACGGCCAAGCATTCGTCCCTGCTCGCACTATTGTCCTTTCCCGACTTGAGGGGGGTTCCGCCGACAAGCGGAACAAGACTGGCGGCTAACTGGCGCAGGGAACTGGACGGGCGCTAGATTCGCGCTAAGGCCGCGCGACGGCGCCCTCACGCCGTAGCGACAAGCCCCGTCGAATTCGTGATGTCTGGAATACAGCGCATGTAAAGCGCGGACGTTGGGCAGCGACACTACGATGCCTCCTCTACGACGCTATTCACCGGACCCACGACCAGGGGACCGTGTAGTCCTAAGGCTTTCTGGCCTCGGAAAACAGGAGTTTACAGTTCTGTTCACCGGCCCCCGAGTCGCTCCGTCTTAGACGGGTGGACGGGACCGAACGCTCGTGGTGTCCCCGCGATAAGATACGGCGCCAGTTGGGGATCCGAGCTTCGCCGACGAAGAAGATCATTCGGCCTTAACAGGCGGTCGGCAACCGGAAAGGGGCCTTTGTGTGATGTCGCCTGGGGCGCAACCACGGGCGAGGCATCTCAGGGAACCCATGATCTCACTCTCCCAGTTGCTGGAAGAACGCGGATTCAACCCGCACGCACCCGCCAAGATCGTGAGACACGAGACTCACGAGATTAACATGCAGGCACTTCTGTTGACAGGTCAGTTTGAGGAGTACCAGAGTTTTCAGTCGCGCCTAGTATTCGAGACAGATTATATCGTACCTGGGAGTGGGACACGGGGCGGGACGGGCGCGTTTCGTTGGAGTCTTTCGAAGAGTGGGCCGTCTGGCTAAGGGCAGCCGCCGACTATCGCCTGACTTTCCCTATCCCGAAAGACGAAGGTCTCTCACTGCTATTTCTACAAACTCATTCGGGTTCCAAGATTCCAGGACCTGGAAGGGCGCCTGATCTTCCGTTGGAGTGGTCAGGAGAGGGCATGGTGCCAACACTTCCGTGACAAGGAAATCCTGGAGGTCTTCCCGACTCTGGTTTCGTTCGTGCCTTCCCAGGTTACTACGATTTTGTCCTGACCTTCCAGGAGCTTGAGGCCATTCTTGCGGAGCCGGGCGCACACCCCGATTGGCATCGCATGCTGAGTGTCGTAGGTGGCATCTACCTGTTGACGGATTCTCAGACTGGCCAGCAGTACGTAGGATCAGCCTTTGGAGAGGGCGGAATCCTCCAGCGTTGGCGCGCTTACGCGAGGTTGAAGGACGGAGGCAATACGAAACTCAAGGCGCTTTTGGCCACCCGCCCCACGACATTCCAAGGCTTTACTTTCACGGTACTGCGCACGCTTGATCGGAACCTTTCGAAAAGGGAAGCGATCCAACTCGAACAGTTGTTCAAGGCAAAACTTGGCTCGCGTGCGATCGGATTGAATGCTAACTGAGCCCATCTGCATGTTGGCCAGAGACGGTAGCCGAAACGGTAGAACGTGACTGGATCTGAATCGCGAGATGTTGAGCGGATAGTCGCTCGCCTGAGAGAACTCGGCAGGCCAGAAGCCCAGCGGGCCTTGGGCCGAGCCAGCGCGCGCCATGATCACATGGGCGCTAAGCTGGCCGACGCAGTTCTGCAGAGTGGTGTCACATATGAGAGATTCGTCAGGCCGCGGGTCGAGCGGATTGCCGCGGACTACCCCAAGGACAAACCACTAGCGGGTTCCTTGCGATCCTGCACGCTGAGGGCGCAGACAAGGTCCTCGATCTGAAGGCTGGCAGGAAGCTTCGCACGGTCATGGAACTCACTCAATTTTTCCTAGATCAGGGAGTGGAGACAACGGCCGACCTTCGGAGTTGGTTGCAGTCTGCCGGGCATGCCTCAAAGCTGAAGACCGTGTTCGGCGTAGGCCCGAAGACAGTCAGCTTTCTGAGCTCTTGGTCGGTTTGGATGCGATTGCGGTCGATGTTCATATCATGCGGTTTGTCCAAGAAGCGGGGGTGGATCTGGAGGATCCCGAACTTGTTGAGATCGTTCTGACAAAAGCCGGGAGCCAGGTAGGCCTAACGGGAGCACAGGTTGATCAGCTCGTCTGGAGAGCTATGGTCAGAAAGGGCAGCTAGCGCGCGGAGCAACTCGGCTCGTGGAATCAAAATGCTTATCGGTGACCTACTCAACCCCCATCGAAGCTCTGGAGGCGCTCTGAAGTATGCAGTACGGACGGCCCAGTTCCCCGTGTCTCGGGCGTCTACGCGTGGTACTTCAGAGAGCCTCCGTCCCTGGTGCCTACCAGTGGGTGCCGGCGTGTGCTCGGAGCAACCTTACTCTACATCGGCATCTCTCCGGCGCGCCCAGAAAGCAACGGGACACTTCGCAGCCGGATCCGATACCGACTCCCGCGGCAATGCCTATGGGTCCACGCTACGATTAACCCTTGGCTGTCTGCTCACAGACACCATCGGTATCCGTCTCCAACCCGTGGGCTCAAGGGCACACCACTGACGTTCGGCGACGGGGAACCACACCTGTCCGATTGGATGGAGCACAATGCGTTCGTTACCTGGATGCCAACGGCGAGGCCTCGGGAGCTAGAGGAGGAACTGATTGAGTCGGAATGCCTGCCCTTGAACCTGCATCGGAACAATCGGCACGGGTTCCATGCGCACTTAACCGAGCTGCGTCGCGCGGCCAAGGCCCAAGCCAAAGCGGTGGCGACGCCAATTCGTCAACATGGTACGGGCGGGCCTTAGCCTTGGGGATTCAGGGCTTGTAGGCTCGAACAACCTGGCCGCTACTTGTCCTCCTTCTGCCTCCTACCCTCCCGACCATCCGCACCGTCCCAATCTACCGCCCTCCTACCCTCTTCGATCTCGACCTCTACCGTCCTGACTTCGGTCGCCACCGCGCGGGTGGACGGCTCCTCTACCCTTCCGGCCCTGTAGTCCACCTTTAGGGATCTTAGATGTCCATCCTCCTAGACCGAGTTCTCTACCCAGCGGACCCGCTTCTCGTACCCTGCCTTCCACCCCTGCGATCGAACCACACGTCGCCCTCTCGACCCTTGATGCTGGTCGCACTCCATCGACCCTCTGCACCTCCTTCCTGTAACCTCCACCTCTAGCCTCTCCCGATCGTCCTCAAACAGCACCGCTCTCTGTCCTCGCTAGTGGAATGCTCTTCAGCGATGCCGTGGAGCTGGCGGTAGAGTCTGAGCAGCTTCATGTGAACCTGCTCCGTTCTCGGAACCGCGCTCATGACGCGAACTTCCCACCCTTCTCCACATGGCGGTCACCCCGAGAGATGCAAGGCTGCACCCCGACTGGCACGGTGTATTCGTAGAGCCCGGCTCGGCTCGGAGGTACGCTGTTGAGGAACTCTCCGGACCTGATCCCTTCGTTCAATGGATGGAGCGACGCCTCAACCGCCGCCCCGGCACAAGGAGGACTGTATGAACAGCATGATCCGTAGACGGCTGGACATGGTGAGCCGGGTCCGGGAGTTCTGCCGGGCGAACCCGAGCGACACCCCAGGGTATGTGCAGGCCCTGGCGCAACTGGAGGAGCGTCTCGCCCGTGCCGAAGCATTGGCAACGCAGCAGGACCACGGTTTCATCAAGCAGAGCGGCAGCACCAAGGGCAAGGCGGAGCTCCGGAAGACCATCCGGGAAAACCACCTCCGGCACCTGGTCCGCATCGCGCGCGGGGCAGCCATCAGCAATCCCGAACTCCCCAAGCGGTTCCGCTTGCCGGCCAAGACCGTGAGCAGCCGGGCGTTCCTGGCGGCTGCGCGCGCCATGGCCCAGGAGGCCGAGAACCACAAGGACCTATTCGTTCAGGATGGGATGCCGGAGAAGTTCCTGGATGACCTGAACAAGGTCTTGGGGGACTATGCCGGGAAGTTCGACGGTCAGACCGAGGGCTCGGCGATGCACATCGGCGCCGTGGCCGAGTTGAAGGAGCTGACCAAGGGTCTGATGCAGCTGGTCAAGCGGTTCGATGGACTGAATCTGCTTCGGTTTCAGGACAATCCGGAGAAGAAGGCAGCCTGGCTCGCGACCCGGGATGTCTCGTGGCCCGGACTGGGCACGGTACCGCTCCCGAGCGAGACTGAAGTGAAGCCGGCGGCGTAACCATCATGACCAACCAGCGTGGACCAAGGGCGGCCTCTTAAGCCCTTGGTCCCTTCCTCAAGGAGGGAACCATGTCACGGAAGCGCGAATTGATCGAGCCTCACAAGGGCGACAAACGGTACGTAAGGCGGGACGACAGAGGGCGGTTTGCCGAGGTGGATGATGTCAGCCGCTCACTGGCGCAGGATGTGAGAAAGAAGGCAAAGCATGTGACGGTCTCGGGTCAGGCGACCGAGGGGACCGGAGGTACAAAGCCTGAAGAAACCGGGGGGCCAAGGACCTGTACGAAAGGGACTTGGCCCTTAACATTTCTGCGGCCCGGAAACCACCGCCCCAAGATCACCCTCTTGGCTTATTCACCTCAAGGCGCCCGCTGATGGAGAGCTCATGGCAATCGTAAGACACCTCGAAGAGCATCCTCTGCATGTTGAGGCAAAACATACGGAGACCGAGTGTACTTATTCCCTGGTTAAGGACAGCGACGGTAATAAGTATCTGCAGATCGATACGTACGGATCAGCTGAACGCAAGATCGAGGGGAAAAAGAGTCAATCAATCCGATTCTCTCCGGAGGCTGTGGCAGAGCTGAGGGTGATCATTGGGAGGCATTTCCCAAGTTAAGAGTCTGCGGAGGTCCGTGGTTCTAATTGCCAGGGTAGCTAGGATGTTGACCGCCCCACACCTAGCCGCCTTGACGCAACTGGTCTGGTGTTGACTGCTACTGGCGGCGCTTGCCTTCAAACTCGCGCGGCGGTCCACCCTCTTCGAAGGCTGGAGGATCACCGGCATACTGCCCCCACAACTTGGCACGGGAAGTCTCGTCCAAGAGCGATAGGTGAACCCCGTGGCCAGGTTCTCCACTTTGATACTATCACCAAACTTGACCCCGCCGACGTCGGTGATGATGTACCGGTTGTGCAATCGAGGCCCGCCTTGCCTTTCGCGCCAACAGCGTAAGGTGACCTTAGATCCCAGGGGCAGGTTCCGAGGCAATACATTTGCGGCTCGCCGCATACACTCGTCGTAACTCGGTCTCACATTCCCCTGATCTGTGAAGTGAACTGCAATTGACGCGGTTGGGGATAAGCACTCAATGAACGCCAGAAGAGGCTGGATTTTGTCCTTCTGGCCCGCGTCAAAGTAGGGATCGATCAGAATGATCTGCCGGGACAGGCGAAGCAAAACGCGCAGGCTGCTGGAAAACGATGAGGCGTCCCGAGTGACCATACATCCCGGTTCTGTTCGCCAGAGTTCGGTAGTGTCGTTCACCGCGTCCACATTCAGCACGCTGCCTGCGGTGGCCGCATTGGCGATTATCGCACGAAAAGGAAGTCTACGGTGCTCGGCTTCAGCATTCGCCAGCCAGTAGACGCAGGATTATACGGTGCCCCGCGAGCGGCAAACACTCGCCGATCCAATTGACGCAACCGCTCTTCGATCCGGCTTCGCTCTACATCTTTACAAGTGGCGGCCTGATCGTAGACCATCTTTCGCCATTTCTGAGGGAAGTTCGCGAGGAACCGACCATGCCAAGGGCCCAGGGCACCAAGGAAATAACGTACTCTCTCCCAGTTTGAGAGGGATGTGGGATCTATCGCGTACTCATGAAACATCAAAAGAGCTCCGCCGCGCGCTCGGCGAAGAACCCCTTAGGCCAGCGGTCTGTAAACTCCCCATCCTTACCACGCGGAGGCGCCGAACCTGAACACCTTCTGGTCCACCTCTCAACGTAGATAACGCTTAGCTTGTCTTCCGCAAATGCCGGAGCACCTTCGCCAAGCTCGTTCTCTGTCGTTTCTCTGATGCGGCGAATGAGGCGAAGAATGATGTGCTCGCTATGCGTTTCGATGAGCAATGTGCGTTTGCTGCTTTCGCGCGTAACTGCCTCAATAAACAGGTCGCCGAGTCCGACCTGCAGAGCAGGATGCACCCGTGATCTCTGGCTGCTCGACGAGGGTTATGCCTGCACCTCCTTCCAGTGCTGCGATAACAACAGGGATAATCTGAGAAATGCCAGCACCGACTTCGGACGGCAGCACCAGGGAGCCGCCGCCGGTGTTGAGAAGCAGGCGCCGGGCCGTCTTGTCGACGTGGCCGATTGCGATGTCTTCAGCGCTCGCATCGCGGTCCAAGAGCTGTTGCACGATGATCTGGCACTCCGCTCCAAGCCTCCGCAGCCATGTGTTCACCCTCTCGAGAAGGCTGAGTCGATCGGCAAGCATCAGGTCCCAGGCGGCTAGACCGTCAGCCGAACTCGTGAGGCGGCCAGCTCTCTCGTAGAGGAAACCGCGAGGGGGGATACTCCTCAGCGGTCCGATATCCACAAGTGCCATCGCGGAGGAACGATAGGAGCTGCGTGGTAGTCCCAAGCACAACCATCTCGAGAAAGGCTCGCACATGACTTGCACTCAGTTCGCGGGTGTCTATGTACGTACGCAGCTCCTGCGCTTTCCGTGTGATCTCCTCCGACGGTGGACTATCGGTGAGTTTCTTTAGCTCTTCCCGATCGCCCTCGATGTCTCCGAACGGGACGATACGTATTGGCTCATCAGGGTGCGGCAGTGCAGCTAGTCGCGATCGCGCGATGGCAAAGACGGGCTGCCAACGAGCGACGCCACTGACACTTAGAGACGCGACTCCAAGAGACTCCTTCGATTGCCCGTCTCGACCCCCGGTCCAGAACCTCCTCGGGGACTGCGATTTCTGACCATTGCGCCACTAGTGTGTCGTACTGTTGGAGGTCCTCAGCCACTGCCTGGTCCGCATCCGCTGGAATGGTCTCACCTGCTCTGACCCTCGACCATAGCTCTGGATGGTTCAGTCCGACCTTCGCTAGGAGAGGGTGTTCAGTATTCACACGCGCGTAGAGCGGCTCACCGGCGCGAAGGGACGTTCCCGTTTCGAGCGACACGAGCGGCTCCGGATGGCCATTCACGCCGATCACCGCTCGCTCTATGAGTGGCCCACGAAAGGTGGTTGTCGTCCTGTACCGGACGGTCAGTTCCAACCAGAGCGCTCACCACCTCATCATCGAGGTCGGGAAAGGGGAAGTACGTGAGGTCACGACCGAATCTCTCGAGCCCTCCGGGCGTAGCGAACTCCGCCCGCAGGACGATGGCGCGCTTGAGCTCATGCCGGTGAACCAGGCGCGCGAAGCCGCCGAGTTCGAGCACGTTGCCTCCAAGCTCGGTCCGGTCGACGTCCGCAGACCCGTGTTCGACGAGTTCATGTAGGTAGAGGAGCGCTTGGAGAATCGTGCTCTCCCAGCGCTGTTGGCGCCGAATAGTAGGGTGAGGGGCGCGAAGGCGACTCGTTGGCGAGCGGCGATACCCTTGAAGTTTTCGATCTCAAGCGAAGTCAACATGCTTCCCCCGCCATCCCGATGTCCCCCAAGAACGTGCGCGCCACTAAGGAGCGGAAGAGTTCCTCCTCATAGGGATGGCTTTCCATCCGCCGCGTGAGCGACCGGATACGCGCCGTTGCTTGTGCGAACTCTTCCTGTCTCTTGCGCGGCGGCACTGGAAGTCGCAAAGCCTTGATGAGCCCTAAGTTTAGCCCACTCATAATCGCGCCTCGATTCGCGATAGCAATCTGCGATTTTACCTCAGGATGGCGAACCAAAGCCTGAGATACGAACTCCGGCTCCACCCTTCCGCGATCGAGCGAGATGGTCGCCAAGTGCTTTGTTGTAATCGCGGTGGGAATATTGTCCGGTCGACTGCGGATCGTCCGGTGGTGCCCATGATCGTCACGACAACGTCGCCAGGATACACCGTGTACCTGCGCAGCCTCTTCACAATACGTC
>CAWHXS010000014.1:0-6605 GCA_963833365.1 uncultured Gemmatimonadales bacterium | reverse complement strand
TCCGCCGCGATCGCCCTCGCTGCGCCGGCCGATGCGCTGCATCGTCATGTGGGACGGTGGAAATGGCCTGGCGCGACGGCTCGGCCGCTCAACATCTGGGCTGGCGTGAGAGGACCAGTGCGCGCCCGCTGTGATAGACTGTCCGGCTCGCCCCGCCCCCGTCTGGGCAGTAGGTTCACTCGTTTCCCCGCCAGCCCGACGGTGCGCTAGTCGATCCGCTTTGCTGATGGAACGGCTGCGCGCGTGCTTGGCACCCGACCACACGGTCGAACGGTTGCTGGGCAGCGGCGGCATGGGTGCGGTGTTCCTGGGCCGCGATGTGGCGCTGGACCGTCCGATCGCGATCAAGGTTCTCCAGCCCGAGATGTTCACCGCGGCGCTGGCCGCTCGGTTCCTTCGCGAAGCGCAGTTGCTCGCCAAGCTGGCCCCCACCCGCACATCGTCTCCATCCACAAGGCCGAGCCGAAGCAGGGTCTCTTCTACTACACGATGGATTACCTGGGCGAGGAAACTCTCGCCGCCCATCTGGAGCGCGGACGGTTCTCCCCGGAGCGCGCTCTCCGGTTGGGGTTGGATCTGCTGAGTGGTCTTGCCGCCGCCCATCGGATCGAGGTGGTGCATCGAGACATCAAACCGTCCAACATCTTTCTGCTGGAGGGTCGGGCCCTTATCGCCGATTTCGGCATCGCACACTCTCCCCGCAAGGCAGCGGAAACCAGAGCTCACCATTCCCGGCCAGCCTATAGGCACCACGCGGTACATGAGCCCGGAACAGGCGTTCGCCAGCCGGCCGACCCACGATCGGACCTCTACTCGACCGGTGTTGTGCTGTACGAGGCGCTGACGGGGCGGGACTGGCCGCCGCTTCAGCCGCCCAATCGTGGCGATTCGAGCGGGGTGCCTCGTGGTCGTGGCCCGCGTGCTCAAGCGGGCGCTGGAGCCGGCTCCCGACCACAGGTGGGCCGCGGCGGCGGATTTTGGAAATGCGCTGCGGGCGCTGACCCGCCGCCGAACGGCTCGGTTGCAGGCCCTCGGGATCTCCATCGTCGTTGCCGTGGTCGCGGTTTCGATCTCCGGCCCCACGGCCCGCCGTCCTTCTGCCGCCGTCCGAGCGCCTCCGACCTGGCGTTTGCTCCATTCACTGCGAGTAGTGAGGCTCGCGGAGTGGGCGGTAGGGACTTCGCCCAGATGGTCCAGTTAGACGTGGAATGGTTCCGCCGGTTGCGGGTGACCCCGGAGGCCACGGTTGCCTGTTGGGCCGATTCGGTTTCCGCTCCGCTGCGGAATGCCCGTGCGGTGCGAGATCTTGGCGCCCGCCAAGTGGTTTCCGGGCTCGTGCTGCGACAAGCAGGGGGATGGGTGCTGCGAATCACAGTTCGGGACAGTGAGCCCGCGCCGTCGATGGTCCTCACTGTTCCTGGCGACCCGGCGGATGTGCCCAACTGGAGCCGTTCCGCGGCCGACTCGATCGTCCATCGGCTGTTTCCTGCCTACTGGAATTACTACCGGGAGATCAGACCCGCGAGGGGCCGCGGATCGCCAGGTCTACGACGACTTCTTCAAGGGGGAGCGCGAATTCCAGCGTGACGCCTCCAATCGGGCCCGTACCTATTACGAAGCAGCCCTGGCACGGGACTCGACGTTCATCCCTGCCGCCTGGCGGCTCAGCATCGTCTACCGCTTCCTGCGAGTACCTCTGGACGACTACCTGAGGAGGCTCTACGAATCCCGGGGTCCGGAGCTTCCTGAACCGTACCGGGAGCTGACCGCAGCCCTGCTGGACGCCGACCTGCCCCGGCGTTTCGAGCGCTATCGCGCGACGGTCGCGAAGTTCCCCGGGATGGATATGTGCGCTTCGTTTACGCCGACGAGCTCTTTCATCACGGTCCGCTCGTGGGCTATCCGCTTGACTCGGCCATGGTGCAGTTTGACTCCGCCTCGGCGATCGATCCGGACCTGGACCAGGTGTGGGCCTACGATCACCTGGTGTATGGCTACTTGAGGCTGGGTCGGCAGGGCCCAAGCCGATTCCAGCCTGGCTCGCAGGCTCGCAATACCGCCATCGGGGGAACGAGAGGAACTGCAGCGTCGCAGATTCTCAAGCTGGCTTACGACGAGCGGTTCCGCCCATGGCGCGCCAGCGTCAAGCGCTGGTACGCCGATCTGACTGCCGATTCCACCACCATGGAAAGCATCAATCGCTTCTGCCGACTCGGCATCTCCTTTGATATTCCCGGATCACAACTCGGGCTGGGCAAGATCGCTGGTGCGGATCGGACTCGATTCACTCGCGCGGGCGAATGGTCACCGTGCGCAGGGGATTGCGCTGCATGGCCCTCGGCCGTCCGCTGGCCGCGCTGCCTCACCTCGACACGGCAGCCTTGCGCTGGGGCCGGCCCGACAGTCTGCTCGAGCGTGCCGAGTGGAGAGTGATGCCTGGCATCCTTGGACTGCCCGGGGTACCTGCGACTGCGCGGGAGTGGGGCTTGGCGCGACTCAAGGAAATCGCAGGCCCGGACGCAGTGGGGACCCGCGCCTTATGGGCCCTCGCGGTCGAGGCACATGCGCGAGGCGACACTCTCGCCGCCAACCAGTACGCGAGCCGGATGACGATGCCCGGTGCGACGTGGCTCCGAGCGCTGACCGATGCGTTGCAGGAAGCGGCCCGGGGACGGATGGCTGAGGCTCTCGCCAAGTCGGAACCACTCATCGCTGACGCTCCGGCCGACGTCGTTCAGGATCCGTTTGCGCGCTCGTTGCTCTATCTCCGTCGGCTGGATTGGCAGGTCGCCCTGCACGACAGCACGGCCGCGGATCGCACGCGGCTGTGGTACCTCAATACCGATATCGAGGGCTGGCCGCAACATGACCTGCAAGCAAGTGAGGTGGACGGCGTAATGGGCATGTACGCCAGGCTGCTTCAAGCCGAAGTGGACCGCCCAGCCGGGCACACCGCTTCGGCCTGCGATCTTGCCGCCCGGGTCCGCGAGCTGTGGCGGAAGTCGGAGCCTTCGTTTGCGGAACTGCGGGCAAGGGCGGACCGTGCCGCCGAGGGATGCCTTCAGTGATTCGCTGCCGACTGTTGGGCCCGGTCGAAGTCACCGCCGACGGCAACCCCGCTCCGCCAGAGCTGCTCTGGCGGAAGCACTTGGCGCTTCTTGTGTATCTGGCTCGGTCGCCGCGCCGGGGCCGGACTCGCGAACACCTGGTGGGGTTGTTGTGGCCGGAGAAGCAGGAGGCGCAGGCGCGCCACTCGCTCAATGAAGCGCTCCGCGTGCTGCGTCGCGCGCTCGGCGAGGACGCAGTGCAGAGTGATGCCCGTCAGGTGCATGTGGCGCTCGATGCGCTAGACCTGGACACCGATCGGTTCGAGACCCTGGTCGGTTCCGGGAGGTGGCGCGACGCGGCCAATTTGGTGGAAGGGGAATTTCTTGAGGGGTTCGGGGTTCCTGGGGCATCGGATTTCGAGGACTGGCTCCGGCAGGAGCGGGATGCCTGGCGCCAGCGTGGAGTCCAGGCACTGAGTCGCGCGGCGAGCGAGACGCTGGTGAGAGGTACGCTGGAGGAGGCGGCCGGCTTCGCTCGACGGGCTCTGTCCTTCGACCCCCGTGCGGAAGCCGCCTCGCGTGCCCTCATGCGGGCCTTGGCACTGAACGAAGATCGCGCGCCCGCGCTGGCGGAGTTCGAGCGCCTGAGCGTGGAACTCACCGCATCGTGCGCCGCCCCCGAACCGGAAACCAGTGCACTCGCCGAACGGATCCGACGGGGACGGGGGTGGAACCTGGGACAGGAGGCGCGCGAGGCCGCCGATGCCTACTCCCGAAGAGCTCCGCTCGTGGCCCGCGCAGAAAGTCTCGCCCTTCTGCTCCAAGCTTGGAATGCATGCCGGGAGCAGAAGCGGGCCACAGTGGCCATCATCGAGGGCGACTCCGGCACGGGCAAGACCCGGTTGCTCGAGGAGCTGCTGGACCGGGCCCGGTTGGATCGGGCGGCGGTGACGGCAGTGCGGGCCGTGGAGGCGGACACCACCGAGCCGTTCGCAACATTGTTGGGTCTGGCACGGGGCGGACTACTCGATGCGCCGGGTTCTCCTCGGCCACACCGAGAAGCCTCGGCATCCTGGCCGCCAGGCTTCCCGAATGGGCCGACCGCTTCACGCCTGTCCCCGAACCCGATGAGGCAATCGGGCGAGCCTTCACGGAGATTCTGAGTTCGATCAGCGGGGAGCAGCCCGTTCTGCTCGCGGTGGATGATCTGCAGTGCTCGGATCGCGATTCGATACTCATGCTCGGCGCCGCCATCCGCGATTGCCATGCGGCGCCCCTTTTCATGGCATTCACCACAGCCCCGGTCGGAGCTCGCGACGAGATTGACAATCTCCGGGTCAGGATCCCGAGGGACATTCCTGGCCTGGTGGCTAATCTGGAAGCGCTGCCGGTCTCCGCCATTCATGAGCTGGCCCGCTGGGCCTTGCCCCGCTACACCGAAACTGAGCTGGCTCGAGTTGCGCGGAGGGTGAGCATGGATTCAGCCGGCCTTCCGCTGCTTGTCATCGAATTGCTTCACGCCGTTGCACTTGGACTCGACCTGCGGCAGAGCGATGGTGCCTGGCCGACCCCGGACCGGACCCTGAGTGACACCCTCCCGGGAGACCTGCCCGATGCGGTTGTGGCCGCCATTCGGATCGGGTTTCGGAGACTTACTCCTCCGGCCCAGCGGGTACTGATCGCAGCGGCGGTCTTGGGCGACCGAGTTCCGGCTGCGGATCTGGAGGTGGGCAGTGAAGTGAGTGGCACCATGCTGCTCGAAGCCCTTGACGAACTGGAGTGGCAGCGCTGGCTCAGTGCGGAGCCGCGGGGGTACTCCTTCGTGGCCCGTATCGCGCGCCACGTGGTAGCGCGAGACATGGTGACCTCCGGGCAACGCGCCCGTATTGCGGCCGCTGTCGTCGCGCCCAGGAACGATTCGGCTTGACGCGGCTGGCAAAATTGAAAAGCGCTCTAGTAACACGCTAGTCAGCGATTCGACTTCGACCGGCGTTTCTGTGTGGGTCCACCCCTAGCGCCGGCACTGAAGCATGGGTTAGACCCAACATGCGCCTCGCCTTGCCCCTTCCATTGATTGCTCTACTTGCGTTTGAGGGTCACCGGCGTGTTCACAAACCCGCCACCGTTCAATGTCGCTGTGATTGTGGAGGCGTTCGTGAAGTTGCCATTCACACTCACGGGCGCAAATCCGGGCGAATCTAGGGTCACTTCGACAGCAGCGTCGACATGCGTGCCGGAGACGTTACAGGTGTAATACGGAACCCCGTTTACGTCAGCGATCTCGCCCGATCCAGTGACATTCGTATTCGTTTCCTGTAGAGTGAGCCGGATTCACCTCGGAGCGTTGGCAGGGGCAGGGGTCACCGGTCCCCGACCAAACGCCGGTTAATGATGATGTCTCAGGCTCGGTCCCTCCCCCGTCACTGCACGCAGCCAGAGGGTGGCGGCCACGAGATAAGCACACGTGAGAAGAGTATACGATTTCATAAGATCCTCCGGATGATGGCACCTGTTGCAGAAGGCGGCTGTATTCGGTTGCAAGTGCGTGGAGTCATTCGCCCTCCTGGTGACTGTGCTCACAATGCGGGATATGCGTCAAGGACCTGTCAAGCGGAGTCCATCTTGGGAGTCCACCTTGATTGAAATGCCCCGCACTACAGGTGCAGGCGGATTCTGCTCAGGTCTCACGTCCCACGTTCACGCCTACTCCGGCGGTACAGCGGGTGCTGACCGCCGCGGCGGTGCTGGGAGACCGAGCGTCGGCGGCCGAACTGTGTGCGGGGAGCGGACAGAGTGGGACCGCGTTTCAGGAAGCCCCGGGATGAACTCGAGTGGCAGCGCTGGCTCGTTGCGGAACTGAGGGGTTAGTCCTTTGTGCCGGGCATCGCGAAGCACGAAGTAGCAAGGAACATGATCACTCCTGGCCAGAGAAATCGTGTCGTCGCCGCGCTCGCGGCACACCGTACCCAATCCGCCTGCCCCTTCTGCAGGGCCGACTCAGAACAATTGATCGAATAGCGTCGACGCCGAACGACTTGATCTCCTCTTGATGCCCGGGCGCTACTCTGCCTCGTGGCGATTCAGGATCGTCCTGGATACGAACTCACCCACGGCGCGGCGTCTCAGCAAGGAGATCGTATGACTTCCACAGCCAAGGAAGATCCTGTTCCGGCGCCAGCTTGTCTCAGGCGCGCTGGCTCTATCGTTGCCTGCCTGCACTACGTGGCAGGTTGGCACTCCGACACCCGCTGAATTCGTCACCAACAAACATCCAGAGTCGGTACGGGTAACCCGGATGGACGGCTCGACATTCGATCTTCGTTTTCCGAGGGTCCGGGACGATTCACTGATGGGGACAGTCGTAGGAGGACCGGCGCAGAGGGACTCAGCGCGGACTGTCGGTCTCCCACTCAGCGAGGTTCAGAGTGTGGCCGCCCGAAAGACCTCGGTAGGAAACACGGTGGCTTTGATAGGTGGCGTCTGGTTCGGGCTGGGTCTCGTTGCGCTAGCAGCGTGCGGAAATTCGAACAGCTATGGTGGGTGCTAGAGCAATTCCCT
>CAWHXS010000013.1:0-782682 GCA_963833365.1 uncultured Gemmatimonadales bacterium | reverse complement strand
TACCCTGTTTGCAGCAGCTATCCGAGGACATTGTCGGGTATGCTCAGCCCGGCCACCCTGGGCAACTACGCCTGATCGTTCTTCAGGATGCATTGATTGATCTGATTGACTTTCTGGACCCCGAATGCGTCCGCTTCCCGAAACACCGACGGACCAAGATTGCCTCAGGCGGCGCCGTTTAACCAGCACTCACAGCTGTCGGGCGCTGTGGGCTCAAATGAAGCGGTCCAGTTGTAAACTCGTTCACTCATCGCCCGTAGTGAGGCGCGGATGTTCGATAGCACACCAGCAACCCACGAGAGGAGATGTCCTCGGATGAACTGACTCCTGACATACCAGAACCCGACAACGTCCCCCTTCTCACAAAATTTCGACAGGTTGCTCGGAGCTATTCCGATCTCTTCCGCTCCCGTCGCGATCACGTGACCTCCTTACTCGGGCCGACACAAAACTATTCTAGTGGCGTTTTCGGTGAAGGCCTCCTCCGAGAGTTTCTTAGAGAGCTCCTACCTTCCGCCGTCTCGGTGGACACCGGCTTTATCTACGGATTCGACCAAGTTCCCACTAGCTCCCAGATCGATATCATCGTGTGGGACAGCAACAGACACTCACCGGTCTACCGCACCGACAGCTTCGTCATTGTCCCCCCTGAATCTGCAGTTGCGACCATTTCGGTAAAGAGTCGAATGACTCCTGCTGACCTCGCAGAGGCAGCGGACAACCTGCTTTCGGTGACCGATCTGGACATGGCGTATCGTTTCCATGAGGAAGAAGACCTAGCTCAGCTGCCAATAGCCAAGTTCATCGTTTGTTTCGACCCACCTTCCTCCGCTAACGTGCTGTCCAGCCTAGCGAAACACTATCGGACCGCTGTCGCGGCACGCCCAGAGATCGGCAAGTTCCTGGTCCAGTACCTCTCAACAATGGACATTTGTCACCCTAGCCCGCGAGTGTGGAGGGCGATCGAGCGTATTTACCCCCGGCTAATCGCTTCCCTTGACCAGGATGTGAGTTTCTTTCGTGGTTGGGGTCCTCCGGGTCAGCAAGCTTTGTCGAACGCACCACACGGAGTAAAGCGTCTTCCCTTTCTGTACGAACAAGGTGCCAAGATTACCGCACCGCTTGAGAAGGTGATCTATCAGCTCTTGAAACAGGTCTACTGGAGCATCGATACTCCGGGGCAATCGCTTGTCTCCGCATGGGGCGACTATGATCCACGATATCATTTCCGCGTAGGGGCCGATCTTAGTGAGCTTAACGAGCCATCAGGACAGTCCCTCTTTGATCCTGGGGCACTCCCATAGCACAATGCTTGTACGGCCGAACTACCGCATGCAGCTGACAGGGTGCTGATCGGTTGTCTGGCTAATAGACGTCGACGGAGCGCGTGCGCCAACGAAGCTGTTGGAAATGCCCAGTTCAATAGACTGCATCCGAGTCGACTAAACGGTTGATTTGTATTTGGTTAGGGCCCACAGACCCTCTGGTGTCTGTTTAGAGCCGAAGAGCGCCAAACTAGAGGTGCTTCCGCCCTGTAATGCTTCGTGTCTGGCGCTCCATGTCTTAACGTCCTATTGTTGAATGGGTTAGCCATAATGGTACGATGCTACCAAAGCGTCCTCGCCACACGCATGCGGCCGGTATGGTTACTGCCTCGCCCTGCCGGGCAATGGCACCAATGTTACGGCCATTCAGCCCGGCACTAGGGATTACCTTCCAGAGTCTAGATCAGTGACCGATAAGCGCTCCCGAACGGGAGTCCCTGAGATGGCTCGAGGAGTGCGCCAAGCACTTCCGGAGTTCGCGAAACCTCCGGTAGTTGAGGTCGCGATCTCGGTGCAGTTTGACGAGATCTCAAGGTTCCAACCCGCATATTACGGAAGACTCTGGGAACGCTTCCGCGCTCAATACCCCAAGACCGAGCATAAGGCACCTTTAGGATCAGTAATCGAGCTGTTCGATGCTAAAGGTATGCCCCGAGCTTCCCTAAGCGTTGTCAAGCCTGGATGCCAGCTGGCCGGTGTTGGTTCCTGAGCGAAGACGAGCTACAGCTGATCCAAGTTCAGCCCGATCGATTCGTCATGAACTGGCGGAGTTTGGACACGGATGCCGTATATCCTCGATACACATCTCTTCGCGAGCGGTTTCTAAGCGAGCTTGAAGAGTTCCTCGCCTTCATTAAAGATGAGGAACTAGGAGAATTTCATCCATTGCAGTGCGAAGTGACGTACGTAAATCACATCTTCCAAGGGAGTGGATGGGAGACTCGGGCAGATTTACCGAAAGTACTGACGGTTTGGTCCGGTGATACTTCGGATGACTCACTGCCCCCCATCGAGGAGGCTAGACTGCACTGGCAGTATCGCATGGAAGAGGGCGACGCTCCTGGTTGGCCGACTCCACATCCAGCTCCAACCGGCTGTCCGAACGTTGGACCGCATGCCTTTGCTCAGCTTGACGCTTATCGGACGAGGCCCGCCCCCTCCGGATGGCATCCCCGGCGTGCTCGCGTTTGCAGACAGAGCACATGAGTGGATCGTGCGAGGCTTTACCTCAATCACCACACCCTTAATGCACAAGATTCGGGAGCGCACTCGATGACAATTGCTACAGGAGAATTCTCGATCGCGGCACTCTCGCGAGTGGGAATCCAGATGTCACGCAGTGACACCTCGAGTCTCCGTTGGCAACCCAAGGCCTTAACGCAGGAGCAGAAGCAACTCGCATTTGCGCTTAGTTTTGCCAACGGCGAGACAGTTCGTGCTACACTGGTCGGCAACGGGAATGAGCCCAGTAGTCTTTGGAGTGTGCTCGATGCACTCCAGCGGCTGGCAGCCCTGCCACCTGGCTGGGATTCATTTGGCAGTAAGCCTCTTCACGCTGCCGCGGTGCGCCGCCTGCTTAGCCTGGCTCCCGTACTCCTCCCCCCCGATGGCCCTGAACCCTCGGTGATTCCTACAAGACATGGGGGCGTACAACTGGAATGGCACCGCAGTGGCGTGGATCTCGAAGTTGAAGTACCACCTAGCGATCCGATCACATTCCTTTACGCAGACGCTACCGCTCAGGAGGAGCGCGAGGGCACTGGCGCTCCCAATCAGGATCTTGTAGTGCGTGCCTTCTCCAAGATGATCTCAGCCACCTGAGGTTTTAGGGGGCCCCGGAATCATGACCGGAGTGCCTCCGCCGACCAATGACGGCTCGATCCCTGATGCAGTTGTCCTTTGGAGGCGAATTCCGCCTGGCCAGATGACCCCGGGACGATTCAGTTGCCTCCGGCGAACGGCCCTCAACCGCTAACTTTGATGACCCCGAGCTTTCAGTCGTAATCGCTTCTGAATGTGCCGGGGGTACTGCGACAATTCTAAGGCGATGATGGATTCGGAGTTGCGGAGTTTACGGCCGGAGAGATCCGTGCGCTGGGCTGGGGGATCGTTCGAGCTCCAGACGATCAACTTCCAGGCCACGCGCACGTAACAGGGAGGAAGTCGCACGCTCTGCGTAGTAGGTTAGCCAAGGTTTGCCGCATGATTGTGAATCCCGCCCGCACGAGGTAAAGGTACAGGAGTCGCCAACCACACGTACGAACCCAGGGCACTCGCTCGCTTTCACCGAGAAGAGCGAGATCCGGTAAGCAGTTACGAATTGAGAATCAGGCTCCCAAATCAGCCCCCATGCCTCGGCACTTCTCCCTTATAATTTCTCCTCTGGGCCTGGTTCTCGCCTGCACCACCAACCATCCCGTCACAGTCACACCCGACGCGGTCCAGCTCGCTCAGTATCTCGAGGCCCACCCGACTTCCGCCCTTCAAGTCACCGATACCACCGGCCACCGTTACTGGCTGCACGACCCCGTGGTCCAGAACGACTCGCTCATCGGGGTGAAGAGCCGGGCCGAGCCCGAGGTGCGGCGGGGTTTGCCGCTGGCGGAGATCCGGAGCCTGGCCCGGTCCGAGTTCGACACTCCCAAGACCATCGGCCTGGCGAGTGGCATCCTCATCGGCATGGTGACGATCGTTACCATCATGGAGAGTGAGCAGGAGCACTAGTTTATCCCCTGTAGCGGGTGGGAGTAGGCGGGAGACGGGAGACGGGGACGGGAACAGCGTGAGAAGTAGAGAAGAGTGAGAAGGAAAAGCAGGTAAGGAGTGAGGAGTGAGGAGTGACAGTTCGCTTGCGGGGGAAGACGTTATGAAAACAATCATCGCAACCACAGTACTGCTCGCGACGGCTTCAGTCCTGGTGGCTCAGTATCCACCCAAGGACGAACCGGCTCGCCGCACGATGCTCACCCAGGACCAGATCCAGTGGGGCGCCGGACCACCTGCCCTCCCCAAGGGCGCCCAGTTCGCGGTGATCGAGGGGGACATCAAGGCGAAGGGCCTCTTCACCTACCGGCTCAAGGTGCCGGACGGCTACCAGATCAAGCCGCACTTCCATCCAGTGGACGAACACATCACCATAATCTCCGGCACCTTCCACATGGGCGTGGGAGACAAGTTCGATACCGGAGCGGGAACGACTCTACCGGCCGCCAGCTACGTCGTGATGCCGGCAGGAACCCACCACTTCGCCTGGAGCGAGGGGGAGACCATCGTGCAGGTGCACGCGATGGGGCCGTGGGGGGTGACCTACGTCAATCCGGCCGACGATCCCCGAAAACAGTAGACGGGAGACGGAAGACGGGAGACGGGAGGAGCGGAACGGGGAACGGGAATGTAGAAGCACCTCATCCCGAGCAAAGCGAGGGATCTGCTATCCCGACCTTGGCGCCAAGGTAAGGAGGTTAGGTCCCTCGCTTCGCTCGGGATGAGGTGCCTCCACCTTCGCCCTTCTCACCTCTCACGTCTCACGCTGTTCCCCCTCTCACCTCTCACTTCTCACTTCTCACGCTTTTCGTCCGCCCCGCCCGCCCTGACGCCCTGTCCGCCCTATTCATTGAACGACCACCCAATCGCCAACGCCGTCGTCACGTCGTTCTTCGCCGCACCCGACTCCGGGGGATCGCTGTCGTAGGAATCGGAGAGTCGAGCGCCCAGGAAGAAGTCGTGGAACAGCTCGTACTTGACCCTGAGCTCCACCTGGGCCCGGACCCGGCCCCGGCTCGGTCAGGCTGGGGAACGACGTGGGCCAGAGCCGGACAAGTCGAGCTTGGGGGAGTCGAACCGGTAGGCGGCGACGTCGATGCCCAGCAGCGCTTCCAGCGACGTGAGGCTCGAATCGCTGCTGTAGAATTTTTCCTGGTTGACCACCAGCCCGACCGGTATCCGGATCTCCTCCCGGTTGTTTTCGACCAGGGTGCGCATGGCCACCGCTCCCAGGGTGGTGCGAAGGGCCAGGTTCAGCTCGTCGTTCTGCTGCCACTGGGCCGACACACCCGCGCTCCAGCGCAGGCTCAGATCCCGTTGGGCGCCGATGCTCACGTTGTGCTCGGTTACCTGGTCCGAGCCGGTCTGGTCCTGCAGATAGGTGCTGAACTGGAGTTGGGTATCGAACTCGGCCCCCGGTACCTGACCCCGCCTGCCGAGCTGAGCTGCACGTTGCCATTCACCTTGGCGTAGGTGAATCCCAGATCGACGCTGCCGCTGAACCGGTGCCAGAACTTCTGGTTGACCGGCGCAATCCCGACCACCTCCCCGACCGGCACCGTGTTGAGCGCGGCACCGGAGATCGCCAGGGTCCCGTCCTGGCCGCCCTCGACCAGGGTGCCGAAGAATTTCTGCCCTGACTTGAGTGTCACTTCGAAGGTCTGGTTGCTGCTGAGCCGAACGACCTTGGTCCACTCGATCGAGAGATCCCCCATGTCGTCGGTGGAGTAGTCGAGTGTTCCGTGCGACAGGTCCTTCACCTCTCCGGTGATCCGGTTCCCGTTCGTCATCACGACAACGTCGGTCTTCTGAGCCTGAAGGGGTGCTATGGCACCCAGGAGGGCGAGGGCAAAGGCGCCGCATCCCGCGGCGCTCAGGGCGCTCGCCATACGCGAGGTTCCCATATGAGCGAGGGTAGAGATGGGCCTAGCTTAACCCGATTCTGGGGAGACGGAAGACGGGGAACAGGAAAAGCGTGAGAAGTAAGAGGTGAGAGGGGTTTCTGTCATTGCGAGGCCCCGAAGGGGCCGTGGCAATCTCAACGGCTGTCCCTTTCTCGGACGACGGAGATGGGAGACCCCCTTGATGCCGCCTTGACTCCGACCAGGCAGGTTCCCACTCCCATCTTGGAGGTGGAACATGCCGGTCGAGCGGAAGAACGAGCGGGCCAAGGCATTGCGGCTCAATACGGGAGTCATCACCCTGCTTGCAGCTAGCATCTTTGGCTGTTCCTCGTGGCAAACGGTCACGCCAAGCCCGGAAGCGTACCTGAGCGCCAAGTCGCCGGAGGAGATCCGGGTCACGCGACTGGACAGTTCCAGGGTCGTAGTCCGGGCGCCCAAGCTGCAATCCGACAGTATCGTCGGCACCACCGGCGGGGGGCTCAAGGCCGACGATCCCTTGAGGTCCGTGGGGGTGCCACTACCCGACGTGGCAAAGATCGAGTCCCGTCACACCGACACCGGAATGGTGCTCGGCGTGTTGGGCATCGCGATGCTCGTAGGATTTGTGGCGTTCCAGAGCTCGGGCGGGGTCATGGGGGAGTGAGCGATTAGGGAGACGGGAGACGGGAAAAGCGTGAGAAGGGGAAAGGCGTAAGAAGTAAGAAGTGAGAAGTAAGAAGGGAAAACACGAAGGGCGACCATTTTGCGACAAGCCCCTTCTCACCTCTCACGTCTGACTTCTCACGCTTGTCCCTTCTCACTTCTCACTTCTCACCTCTAACGCTTTTGGGCGCTCAACATCTCGCAGTAATCTGCGGTGGCTATAGTTAGTGTCTATGACCAAACTCTCCCGTAGTCTCGCTTGCGCCGCCCTGCTGCTCGGCGCCGTTTCCCTCCCGCTCCAGGCCCAGTCCTACCACCTCGCCAAGACCGTTCCGCTGGTCGGGGACGGCGGCTGGGACTACCTGACCTTCGACAGCACCGCGCACCGGCTGTTCATCGCGCACTCGACCCAGGTGCTCGTGGTTGATGCCGAGAGCGGTTCCCTGCTGGGCCAGGTCCCGGGTCTCAATGGGGCCCATGGCGTGGCACTCGCCCTGGCGGAGGGGCACGGCTTCGCCTCCTCGGGCCGGGACAGCAGCGTCACCATGTTCGACCTCAAGACCTACCAGGTGCTGAAGAAGTTCACCGCAGCCGACGATGCCGACGCCATCCTCTATGACCCAGCCTCGCACCACGTCTTCAGCTTCAATGGCGACGCCAACTCCTCGAGCGTGATTGATCCGGTCTCGGGCACCGTCATCGGCAACATCGACTTGGGCGGCAAACCCGAATTCGGTGTTTCCGCATGGGACGGAACGCTGTTCGTGAACCTGGAAGACAAGGCGGAGATCGTCCAGATCGACGCCAAGGCCATGAAAGTCACCCGCCGCTGGCCTATTGCTCCATGTGAGGAGCCAACCGGTCTCGCGATTGACCGGGCGAACCACCGGCTCTTCAGCGGTTGCAGCAACCAGGTCATGGCGATCTCCGACGCAACGAACGGCCGGCTCATCACCACTCTGCCGATCGGCAAGGGTGTAGACGGCTGCGCCTTCGATCCCGGAACCAATCTCGCCTTTTCGTCGAACGGTGAAGGCTCGCTGACCGTGATCCACGAAGACAGTCCCGATTCATTCCACGTCGCCGCGACGGTCCCCACCAAGCGCGGAGCGCGCACGATGACGGTGGACCCCAAGACCCACCGCGTCTTCACCGCAAGCGCCGACTACGGTGCCACACCCGCCGCGACGCCGGAGAATCCGCGGCCAAGGCCGGCGATAGTGCCCGGCACCTTCGTCCTCCTGGTCCTGGAGCAGTAGACGGACGGGACGGGAGACGGGAGACGGGAGACGGGCAGAGCATAAAAAACGTGAGAAGTGAGAAGTGAGAGGGAGAAGCGTGAGGAGTGAGAGGTGAGAGGGCTTCCGTCATTACGAGGCCCCTTCTCACCTCTCACTTCTTACTTCTCACGTTTTTGCACCTCATGGGATCGCAGTCGTGGCACTCGCGCTGTACCTTCTCGGGTGGCGCTAGGCATTGGCCATTGCCAGTGAAGCGCGATTCCTCACCAACCCGGGGTGCGCGTCTGCCATGGTAGAGATCCTGTGACAGGACCCTCATCCACAGGGGACAGCGCCTCCATCGGGTCCGGCACCATACTCGGCCGGTACCAGCTCCTCGAGCCGATCGGCGAGGGCGGGATGGGCGAGGTCTGGAAGGCACACGACGCCAACCTGGACCGGGTCGTCGCCATCAAGATGCTCACGCCGGGCGCCCTGGACGACGCGACGACCCGCGAGCGCTTCCGCCGCGAGGCGCTGGTGCTCTCCCGCCTCTCCCACCCCGGTGTCGCCACCGATCTTCGACTTCGACGCCCAGGACGACCACGACTTCCTGGTCATGGAGTACGTGCCGGCGGTACCCTCAGGAGTCGCGCTCGCGACGGGCCCACTGCCGCTCGACACCATGCTCCAGCTGGGCGCGGCCATCGCCGACGCCCTCGAGAATGCGCACCGGCACGGGGTGCTGCACCGCGACCTGAAGCCGGGCAACGTCGCTGCTCACCGCCGACGGCCACCCCAAGATCCTCGACTTCGGGCTGGCGGTGCTCCTCACCGCCGGGCAAGGCCACCGGCCGGATGACGCAGACCGGCGCCGATCGTCGGGTCGCTGCCGTACATGGCGCCGGAGCAGCTGTTCGGCGAGGCCGACGACACCCGCACCGATGTCTACGCGCTGGGGGTGATGCTGTTCGAGATGGTCACCGGGCAACGGCCCTTCGTCAAGGACCGCCCCGAGGCGCTGATGTTCGCGATCATCAACAACGCCGCGCCGACGCGTGCGCTCGATCAATCCGGACGGCCCCCGCCGAGCTCGACCGCCTGCTGGGCGAGTGCCTGCGGAAGGACCCGGCGCACCGCCCTGCCTCGGCGGCAGAGGTGGGCGACTCGCTGCGCCGGATGCCGGCGACCGGCGGCGCGTCGGCACGGCCGCCGGTCCCCGTGAGCCAGGCGATTCGCGCGATCGCCGTGCTCCCGTTCCGCAACGTCTCGCAGGACCCATGCCCAGGAGTACTTCGCCGACGGGATGACCGAGGCGATCATCTCCGACCTGGCGCACATCAAGGCGCTCACGGGTGATCTCGCGGACCTCGGCGATGAAGTACAAGGGCACCGAGCTCTCGCTTCCCGAGATCGCCCGGGAGCTGAACGTGGACGCCGTGCTCGAAGGGTCGGCGCTGCTGCTCGGCAACCGGGTGCGCCTCAGCGTGCAGCTGATCTCGGCGCGGAACGACGAGACGCTGTGGGCCGCCCGCTACGACCGCGAGCTCGAGGACGTTCTCGGCCTGCAGAGCGAACTGGCCGAGACGGTGGCGCGCGAGATCGCGATCCAGCTGACGCCGACCGAGGCGACCCAACTGGCGAAGCGTCCAGCGGTGAACCCCGAGGCGCACCTGGAGTATCCTGAAGAGCCGGCATTCCGTACTTCGCAGCTCGCCCCAAGCGGTCGAGCTGGGGCTGCGCCACGCCCGGCGCGCGCTGGAGCTCGACCCGACGCTGCGCACCGGCCTGGTCGGCGCTCGCCGACTGCCATGCCTTCCGTGCGATCCGCGGCATGGCCCCGCCGGCCGAGGCGTTCGCCGAAGCCACCGCTGCGGCGACCGAAAGCGCTCGAACTGGATCCGTCACTCGCCGACGCTCATGCGGCACTTGGGGTCATCCGGTCGCACTCCGGCGACCTGGCCGGCGGCCTGCGCTCGCTGCAGAAGGCGATCGAGCTGAACCCCGGCCTCGCCATGGCGCACGACCGCGCTGGCGCGCGCGCTCTACTCGTACGCGCGACATTCCGAGGCGCTCGCCGCGATCACCAAGGCGGTGAGCCTCGACCCGCTCTCGATGTTCATCCGGACCGGCGCCGGAGGACGCCCACTACTATGCGCGCGAGTACGACAAGTCGGTCGTCCACTACCGGATGGCGCTCGAGCTCGACCCACGGTTCGATGGCGCCCACACCGACCTCGCGCGCTCGCTCGAGGCGCTCGGGCGGCTTCGACGAGGCGCGCGCCGAGTACGAGGAAGGCGCAGCGCCTCTCGGGCGGCGTGGCCGGCCCGTCGTTCGGGCTGGCCCACCTCGAGGCCGCCTCGGGCAACACGACCGAAGCCCGGCGCATCCTGGCCGAGCTCACCGAGGCCCGCTCCCGGCGTGTGGTCTCGGCGTGGGGAATCGCGGCGCTGCACGCCAGCCTCGGCGACGTGGACGAGGCATTTCGATGGCTCGACATCGCCATCGACGAGCGGGCCTCGGGAGTGATCCTGCTCCGGGTGCACCCGCGACTCGATCCGATCCGAGAGGATCCGCGCTACCTCCCGCTCGTTCGGCGAGTCGGGCTGGAGACGTGAAAAGCGGGAGACGGGAGACGGGAGAAGGGAGACGGGACAGCATAAAAAAGCGTGAGAAGTAGGAAGTGCGAAGTGAGAGGGAAAAGCGTGAGGTGAGAGGGTCTTCTGTTATTGCGAGGCCCCCTTCGCGAGCCGCCGTCCTGAGCTAGGTCCCTCGCTTCGCTCGGGATGAGGTGCTAGCTGAAGCTTGACCGTCACCCAGTCGCCCCACCCCCTACTCCCCACCCCCTACTCCCTACTCCCCGACACCGTAACCTCAACATCCGCCACAACTTAGAACCGCCCTACAATCTCCCCACCCAGCCCCCCATATTTCCCGCCCCCTTCCTTATATAGGGAGCAGTTCTCCATGAAGACCCAGGGGCACCAGCAGGACGTGCTCTTCCTATCCGGAACCCGGACCGGGTTCGGATCGTTTGGCGGCACCCTCAAAGACCTTTCCGCAATCGACCTCGGCGTCGTCGCCGCGAAGGCGGCGCTCGAGCGGGCCAAGGTCGAGCCGGGCCAGGTCGATCATGTCGTCTTCGGCAACGCGCTGCAGACCAGTGCCGACGCCATCTACATGGCGAGGCACGTCGCTCTCAAGTCGGGCCTCCCGATCGAGACTCCCGCAGTCACCGTGAACCGGCTCTGCGGTTCCGGTTTCGAATCCATCATCCAGGGCGCGCAACAGATTCTGCTGGGCGAGTCGAACATCGTGCTGGCCGGAGGCGCCGAATCGATGAGCCAGGCGCCGCACGTGGTGCGCGGGGCGCGCTGGGGAATCCGGCTCGGCCCGGCGCCGCCGTTCGAAGACCTGCTCTGGGAATCGCTCAAGGATCCGCAGTGCGGCTTCTCCATGGCGGAAACCGCGGAGAACCTCGCCGACAAGTACAAGATTGCCCGCGAGGAAGTCGATGCCTACGCGCTCACGAGCCAGCTGCGAGCGAAAGAGGCGTGGACCAGCTGTGCCTTCAAGGATGAAGTCGTCCCGGTGATGATTCGGAACCGGAAGACCCGGCAGGACGAGCCGTGGACCGCGGACGAGCACATGCGCCCCGACACCACCGCCGAGGGGTTGGCCAAGCTGCCGCCCTACTTCAAGAAGGATGGCGTGGTGACAGCGGGAAATGCTTCCGGTATCTGCGACGGCGGCGCTGCAGTGGTGATCGCGGGTGAGGCGACCGTCGCCGCGAAGAAGCTCAAGCCGATCGGCCGGCTGGTTTCCTGGGGTATCGCCGGCGTCGAGCCGAAATACATGGGCATCGGCCCCGCTCCCGCCGCTCGCAAGGCGCTCGCCAAGGCCGGGATGACCATCGATCAGATGGATCTCGTCGAGGTGAACGAGGCCTTCTCGGCGCAGTACATCGCGGTCGAGCGGGAGCTGGGACTGGACCGCAATCGGACCAACGTGGACGGCGGCGCCATCGCGATCGGACATCCGCTCGCGGCGAGCGGCACCAGGATCACCCTGCACCTGCTCCACGCCCTCCGCCGCCGCGGTAAGCGGTTCGGCCTGGGCAGCGCGTGCATCGGGGGCGGACAGGGGGCGGCGGTGATAGTTGAAGCAATTTCAGATTGAAGATTTCAGATTGCAGATTTGGTGTGGGCTGTAAAATCTTCAATCTGAAATCTTAAATCTTCAATTCCTGGAGTGCACCATGGAAATCCTCCCCGCCCTCGCCATCCTCGCCGTCGCCTACTGCCTCGGCAGCCTTCGGGTGCTCAAGCAGTACGAGCGTGGAGTGAACTTCTTCCTCGGCAAGTTCACCGGGGAGCGGGGGCCGGGCCTCACCTTCGTGCCGCTGGGGCTGGCCCACATGAAGCGGGTGTCGCTCCGTATCGTGGCACTCGACATTCCCGCCGCAGGACGTGATCACCCGGGACAACGTCTCCGTCAAGGTGAACGCGGTCCTGTACATGAAGGTGAACTCGCCGCGCAGTGCCATCATCGAGATCGAGAACTATCTCTACGCCACGAGCCAGCTGGCCCAGACGACGCTGCGGGCGGTGCTGGGCGAGACCGAGCTCGACGAGCTCCTGGCCGATCGGGAAAAGATCAACGCCATCCTCAAGAAGATCATCGACGAGCGGACCGACGCCTGGGGCATCACGGTATCGGCGGTCGAGGTGAAGGACGTGGATCTTCCCACCGAGATGAAGCGCGCCATGGCCCGGCAGGCCGAGGCGGAGCGGGAGCGGCGGGCCAAGGTGATCGCGGCTCAGGGTGAGTTGCAGGCCTCGCAGACTCTGGCCGATGCAGCACACACGCTCTCCACGGAACCGGCGGCGCTGCAGCTGCGCTACCTCCAGACTGTCATCGAGATCGCGGCGGAGAACAACTCCACGACACTCTTCCCGATCCCGATCGAGATGTTCCGCCCCTTCCTCAACATGGCGGGGAGCCGCAGGTCGGCCTGGCGAGTCAGCCGCGCTGCCGCTGCCTCAGGTAACCGCCGCACTTCCGTCGGGCGAGACCGCCATGCCGGCCAGGGAGCTGGCCGACATGATAGCGAAGCTGCGGGTGGAGGCCGGCCAGAAGGGCGACAAGCCCGCCGGCTGATCACTCGTCCTCCATGGCCGACTCTCCAATCGGGAAGATCGATCGCGCCGCTCTCGAGCGGATAATGCAGCGTGCCGCCGAGCTGCAGACCGGCGAGCGCGACATCGGCGAAGGACTGACTCCCGGAAGAGGTGCTGGCGCTCGGAAAGGAAGTGGGAATCCCGCCCGGTTACCTCCAACAGGCGATGCTCGAGGAGCGTTCCCACATCGATCCGGCCCGGGGCCACGGTTTTCTCGATCGCGCGGTAGGCCCGGCGGCTTGCTACGGCGCAACGGGTGGTACGGGGAACGCCGGAAGAGGTCGAGGAGCGGCTGCTCCGCTGGATCGACGACAACGAGCTGTTCACCATCCAGCGGCAGCAACCGGGACGCATCATCATGGGAGCCGCTCCGCGGAATGCAGGTGGCTTTCCGGAAGTCGGCCGCCGTACTGGGCAGCACCAAGCGCCCCTTCATGCTGTCCCGGGCCAGCACGCTCAACGCGACCATCACCGCCCTCGAGCCGGGGTTCTGTCACGTCTCATTCAGCGCGGACCTTCGCTCCGTCACGCCGCGCATTTCTCGGCGGGTCGGGCAGGACTCGTGGACGCGGGCGTCCTCGCCGCGGGATCCTGGCGATCATGACGCCGTTCTGGGTGATCGCCGTGGTACCGATTGCCGGTATTTCTGGGAGCCGGTGTCGGCGTGTCCTTCGTCAGTTTTCGCCCGGTCGCGGACGGGTGCAACTGGGCCTGGAGCGGGCGCTCGACCATCTTGAGCGGGGCGAGGTCAAACCGACCCACGCGCTGCCCAGCACGACGGCGAGCCTGGTGGGGACGGTGATTCAGGAGGTAAGGAAGGCGTTGAAGCCGTAAGCAGTCGGGAGTCGAGTAGTCTAATAGTCGAGAGTCGACCACTCATTCCGACTCGTGACGTCACGATTCTGACTCCAGACTCTACGACTCCAGACTCTCGACTCTCTACCATCGACTCTCGACCACCATGCCCGAAATCAAACACGTCGGCGTCCTCGGCTGCGGCCTCATGGGCAGCGGCATCGCGCAGATCGCCGCCGCGGCAGGCTACACGACCACTGTCCGCGAGGTCTCCTCAGGTCGCTGCTCGACAAGGGCAAGGCGGGCATCGTCAAGTCGCTCGACAAGTTCGTCGAGAAGGGGAAGCTCGCCCAGGCCGACCGCGACGTCACCCTCAAGCGGCTCAACTTCACCACCGAGATGTCCGCCCTCCGGAGCTGCGACATCGTGATCGAGGCGGTCACCGAGGACCTCGAGCTCAAGAACGGGCTGTGGAAGGAGCTCGATGGGATGTGCCCCGCCACACGATCTTCGCCTCCAACACCTCGAGCCTCACCATCGCGGCCATGGCCGCGGCCACCAAGCGGGCCGACCGGTTCGTGGGACTGCACTTCTTCAACCCGGTCCCGCTGATGCCAGCTGGTGGAGGTGGTACGCACCGTCACCACCAGCCAGGAGGCCTTCGACCGCGCCTTCGCCTTCGCCAAGAGCCTGGGCAAGGAGGCCGTCGCGGCCAAGGACAACTCCGGATTCATCGTCAACCTGCTGCTGGTGCCCTACCTGCTCGACGCCATCCGCGCCCTGGAGCAGGGTGTCGCGAACACGGTGGACATCGACAACGCCATGAAGCTGGGCTGCGGCTACCCGATGGGGCCGCTCACCCTGCTCGACTTCGTGGGCAACGACACCACCTACAAGATCGCCGAGATCATGTTCGCCGAGTACCGGGAGCAGCGCTACGCGCCTCCGCCGCTTGCTCAAGCGGATGGTGCTGGCCGGGCTGTACGGCAGGAAGAGCGGCAAGGGATTCTACGACTATAGTCAGACTCCTCCAGTGCCGGTCGATTTGGGAGTGTAGATGGGGTAGTGGGAGGTAGGACGTGGGAGTGGTAGGACGTGAGAGGTGAGGAAGGAACGGAGGTACTCGGAACTCGGAACTCGGAACTCGGAACTCGGAACTCGAAATCGCAGGGAGATACAATGCTTTTCCTGCACGGAGATGGTGGCGGCGGTTTCCTCGGCTACGACCTGCCCCGGCTCCACGCGATCCTCAACGACTTTCCCGGCGGCACTGCTGGTCGCGGCGGTGATCTTCGAGATCCTCTTCCTGCTCACCAAGCGGGACTCGCTGCGGGTCGCGGCGTACTGGACGCTGCTCGCGGGCGTGATCGGAGCGGGCCTCGCCGTGCTGACCGGCCTGGGCGCCGAGGACCACATCGCCCACGGAGACGCGGTACACGAAATCATGGAGGAGCACGAGGAGCTGGCCTACATCACGACCGGCATCTTTGCCGTCGTCGGCGATCTGGCGATCTCTGGCGTGAGCGGGTCATGAGCCGAGGTGAGCGGATGGCGGCGTTGTGTCTCGCCCTGGTCGGATCGGGCTTCCTGGTTTCGACCGGCCAGCACGGGGGAGAGATGGTGTTCGACCACGCCGCGGGGATCAAGACCCCGGCGCTCGAGGAGGAGATCAAGTCTCGCGCGATGGGGCACAAGCATGAGGAAGGCGACGAGGACGATGACGACCACGACCACGCGGCACCCGACTCGGTCACCGGGCCGGCCCCATCTCAATGACTAAGGTCTGGGTGGTCCCTCGCTCTCGGGAGCCAGATCCTTCTGGCTCTCGGCTGCCATCCCAACACCACCCGTCCGACCTTTCCTCCTCTCCCCGGCGCCCCCTTTGCCGAGTTGAACCTCACGGTCCCGCGGGCCACCGGCATTGTGGCCGACGCGATGCGACAGGACAGCCTGCCGGTCTCGCATCGTCCAGCCGCGCGATGGCCTGATCGAGACTCCCTGGTTCGACGCCAAGACCTTCACCGAGACCGATGCTCGACGCCTGGGGCCCGACGTGGTCCAGGTGCGAGCCTGGCTGGATCCGACCAAGCCGGGCTCGAGCCGGGTAACCATGGAAACGGTGTACCGTCCGCTGGCCGACCCTTCCCTGCCCGACCGTGAGCTCGACCGGCTGGTGCCTTCCGATCATCCGGTCGGGAAGCGGGTAGGAGAATTGATCACGGCATTGGCCCGCGTGTACGGCCCGCAGCCGAACGACTCGACCAGGGAAACTCCCTTCGGCATTCCGGGGGCGGACTCCCTGGCAGACAGCATTCCGTTCGTGCTGCCGAAGCCGGATTCGGGGAAAGACAGTACTTAGCTGTTAGCTGTTAGCCGTCAGCCGTCAGCAATAGCAGCCGTCAAACAATCCCCAATGACCGCACCCCTGTCTTGGACATCGCGACGCACTGGACGCGCCCTCGCCGCACTTGTCGCGCTGATCAGCTTCGGCATCGCGATCCATACCGCCATCTCACAGGCCGACAGGGTCCTCCACATCTATGATGGCCTTTGGATGCTCGCCGGGGCCACGGTCGCGCTGGGGCTCTGCGTTCCCCTGGTCTGGTCCTGGCCGCGAGATCGAGCCATCGCTCTACTGGCCATCGTGACCGTCGTCGGGTCCTGGGCGCCGTTGATCGCTCTGGCGCTTCGAGCCGACATTCCCATAGTCGCCCGACTAAAGGGCGCGATTTTCTTCAGCAGCGCAGACGTGATTGGAGTCGCCCTGCCGGTCGGAGTGGTGTGTCTGTATCTGGCGGTGAAGGAGTATCGGGTGGGGCGGTAGGGCGGGAAGGCGGGAAACTATCTCGGCCTCTTTACTAGGTACTAGGTACTAGGTACTAGGTACTAGGTACTCGGTACTGTTACTACTGTCCCAACAGCTCAGCAGGAATCGCATTTCCCTCCCGTTCATCATCCCACATCACCGACGCGACCCAGTAACGCTTCCCATCCCAGTAGATCTGCAGGCTGTTGACGCCTCGGCCGAAGACCGGCCCGTCGGCCTTGGCGCGCATTTCGTATGAGCTCAGGATCTGGGTGATGTTTCCGAATGTCTTGGTGACCCGGTGAATCTCGCTTTCGAAGAAACCGTTCCTGACCATGCCGGCGTCCGCGGCGTCTACAAACTCCTGATGAGTCATCACGTGAGCCGTCGTGTTGCCGGAACGGTCAGCGCTGGTCTCGACGAAACGGATGTCCGGCAGGTAGAGAGTGCGATCGCGTCCCCAGTCTCGTGGTGCTCCCGCCGGCCCGGAAATCACCTCGTAGAATGCGTTCATGATGCCATCCAAAGAACTCACGTCCTGTGCTCGCGGCGCCTGGGTGGGAACCTGCACATGTTGCTGGGCCGAGAGCGAGGAGACGGGACCAGTCGCGATCGCGGCCAGCGCAAAGGCCGCTATCAGGGGCCGAAGCACCATGGGGATGTCCAATGGAGAAGTTTCCAACCCGACGACGGAGAGTGTATTGAGGTTTCGCTTCGCTAACAGCTAACAGCTAACAGCTGACGGCTGACGGCTGACGGCTGACGGCTGCTGTTGGCTGACGGCTGCCTACATCACATACGCCTTAACCCAGGTCTCCAACTTCTCGAGGTCGAGGCCGGCATCCTTGCAGGGGCCTGATGGCAAGGTCATGGTGAGCCCCAGGACCGGGATCTTTCCGGCGACGTCGTGGAGGCCGCTTACCATATCTCGCTCGCAGGCGACCGCGACGACCGCCTTGGGTCGCCGCTCACGGATCACCCGCCGGGCGAGCTGCCCCCGGGTCGCCACGAAGACTGGCACATCGTACTTCCCCGCGATCGCCAGGACGCCATCCAAGGAGGCCTTGGAGAGGCAGCGTGGGATGAGGAGTAGCAATTCACCCCGTCCCACCTTCCGGCCTCTCGCTTCCGCCATCTGATCGTAGACCTTCACGGCGGCGTTCTCCACCCAGTCCCGTTTCCCGAAACGGTCGGCGACCGCGGAGGTGAGACGCATGAGCCGGAGCAGCGGCCCCCGTTCGGCGAGTCGCTCGGGCAGCAAAGGCCGTCGCAGCGCGTGAGACAGGAGAACGAGACCCCACCACACCCACAGCAGGATGGCTATTCCAGCCAGGCCCAGCCAGAGATACCGGGGCAATGGCGGATACAGGATTGCGAGTCGGGGACCGACCAGAAAAAGCAGGGCGCTCACAACCCCCAGCGCGAATGCCAGCGCCACGGTAGACCAGGCAAGGAAGAGCCAGGGCGGACTGTCGAAGTTGCCCTGATTGGGCAACGGCTTACCATCCCACTCGTCCCACTCGTGGCCGAGCCGACGGTCTACCTCGATGTGGATCAGTTTGGCGCGCTGTACCTCGGGCATGCGGGTAAGGCTTTCCCGCCGGCTATTGCTTGTCAAGGGACCGTAGCGACTTACGTTTCCGCGATGATGGAGACTCCCGAACTCCAAGGCATTTTCCGCACCGATATCCGCGCCCGGGCCGCCTATTCCGAAGGCGCCGGGATCTACCGGATTCTCCCCTCCGCCGTGGCTCGACCCATCGACCAGGAGGACCTGGCCGCATTGATCCGCTGGGCGGAAGCGACCGGAACCGGGCTGATCCCTCGTGGAGCGGGAAGCGGAATTCCCGGCGGGAGCATCGGTCCCGGCGTCGTCGTGGACCTGCGAGACTACGTCCCCTCGCGGCTGGAGATTGATCCCGAACAACGGACTGCGGTCACCGGCGCCAGTGTCTCGCTGCGGGAGCTGAACGCCGCCGCTGCGCGACACGGCCTGAGGCTGCCGCCCGATCCATCGAGTGGCTCATGGGCCACGCTCGGCGGAATGGTGGCAACGAACGCCTCGGGCGCCCGCAGCATCCGCTATGGAAGCGTGCGCCGGTGGGTGACCCACCTCGAGCTGGTTGGGAAAGAAGGAAAGGTGATGCGGCCGGCTCGGCGACTCGGCGGGCCAGCGGCTCGGCGGCTCGGCGGCTCGGCGAAAGGCCCGAGCGCGAGAACTCAGGAGCTGATCCGCACCCACTTCCCCAAGACTCGGAAGAATTCTTCCGGTTACGCCCTCGACGCCTGGCTCGAGTCCGGCGACTTGCTCGATCTGCTGATCGGCTCCGAAGGGACACTTGGATTCATCACCGAGATCGGGTGGCGACTCGACGAGATTCCAACGGCGCCGAACCGGCCTTCTCGCCTCCCTCGGCTCTCTCGATGACCTGGAGCCGGCCGTTCAAGCCGTGAACCGTTGTAACCCCAGCGCCGTCGAGCTGCTGGACCGCACCTTCCTCGATTTGGTCGCCCTGGCGGGACGCCAGGGTCAATTGCCCAAGACTTCGCCCGGAACTCAAGCGGTCCTGCTCATGGAGTTCGAGCGGGAAAACGAGAAAGCGGCATTGGGTGCCGTTGGAGATGCGGCTCGCGCGCTCAACCCCATCGCCACCCAGGTGGAAACCGCGGTCTCACCCGCCGAACGCGAGCGACTATGGACCCTGCGTCATGCGGCGAGTCCCATCCTCGCGGGCCTCTCCAACGACCGGCGCTCCATGCAGGTCATCGAGGACGGGTGTGTCCCGCTTCCCCGCTTGGGCGAGTACATCCGTTTCCTTCGGGAGGCCGCGGAGGCCCAGGATCTCACGGTGGTCATCTTCGGGCACGCCGGCGACGGGAACGTTCATGTAAACGTGCTTCCCGAGTTGAGCCGGCGGGGCTGGAGCGGAGCGGGTCACCGCCCTGTTCGAGGCGGTGAATGCCGAGACATTGCGGCTGGGTGGGACCTTGAGCGGCGAACATGGCGACGGCCGGCTTCGGGCGGGATGGCTGGAGCGGCAGTACGGACCGGACGTCCTGGAGCTGTTCCGCGGGATCAAGACGCAGTTTGACCCCCATGGTATCTTCAACCCCGGCGTAATCCTGGCCGAACCCGCCTCCGCGATCCGACAACTCAAGATGGGGCCCGACGCCGAACCGCTGCCGGACGACATAGCGGCGGCCTTGCGGGAGATCGAGCGCAGCGGAGGGTATGCAATCGACCGGCTGGAAATTGCGGACAACCACTGGGGAGACGGGAGACGGGAGACGGAAGACGGTGAGTGAAGCTGAGGTGCTTACCTTCGGTCCCGTCTCCCGACTCCAGACTCCCGACTCCCGACTCTTCCCTCTCCCGACTATGGAAATCCTCAAAACCCCCACCATCACCCTGATCGCCCGCCCCCAGTTCATCGAGCCGGATCATCTCCGCGTATCCTGGAAGGGCGAGTCATCGGACGGCGAGCGACTGGCCGAGTTTGCCGGACGGCTCTGCTATATGAGCCAGCACAATCCGGCCGGGCGCACTACGGGGGAGTACCTCTCCAACATTCTCAAGCAGGGACACGGCTCGGTCTTCGAGCACGCCACCTACGTCATCCTGATCGAGGGGATCAGCCGCTCCTGCAGTCACGAGCTGGTCCGGCATCGGGCGGGGTTCGGCTATTCCCAGCTTTCCCAACGCTACGTGGACGAATCCCAGGCCGCGTTCGTCATGCCCCCGGCCATCATCGGAGACACGGCGCTGGAGACGGAGTGGCAGACCCAGGTGGAGGCGGCGCAGAAGGCCTACGTGACGGCGGTCGAACGGCTGATGAGCAAGTACGAGTGGGTGGCGGACCGGGTCCATCGGAGGAAACTGGCTCGAGAGGCGGCTCGCAGCGTCCTGCCCAACGCGACCGAGGTCAAGATCGTCGTCAGCGGCAACGTGCGCGCCTGGCGCACCATGCTGGAGCTTCGCCTGGGTGAGGGTGCCGAGCTGGAGATTCGCCGCATGGCGCTCGGCTGCCTTCGCTTATTGCAACAGGAGGCTCCATCCCTGTTCGCCGACTTCGAAGTCTATCGCGCTCCCGACGGGACGGAGTGTGGGAGGGTGGGGTTCCATAAGGTGTGAGCAGTCGATAGTCGATAGTCGATAGTCGATAGTCCGGGCTCGCCAAGATTCGTGGGACGCGGGACCATTGACCATCGACTATCGACCATCCAATCACCCATTTCGATCGTCAAACACCTCCGCATCAGCAAACATCCTGCCACTTTCTTCAACTTTCTTCAAAAAAACTATTGTGCGTTCGTAAGCTCTTTCTTACTTTAGTATTGCACTCCACGTCTGACACCGTGCCGGCTCGCTCTACTGAGCGGCCTTTTTTTAAAATCACGCGGTGACCGATCACGGCGAGGAACCGTTTGGCAGTTCGGATCGGACTAGCCTTCAACCTCAAGCCTCAGGCGCCGGCCACTGCTGCCGGGGCAAGCATCGACCCCTCCATTACCGCAGGTCCCAACGGCCGAGCCCTTCGGTACGATCTCGAGCAACCCGATCTCTACGCCGAGTGGGACGAACCAGCCACCATTGACGCTGTCGAGCGGGCACTTCGTCCACTGGGCGAGGTCATTCGCCTCGAAGCCGTCGCCGATTTCCCCCGGCGGCTCATGGAATCCCGGCCCGACTTCGTCTTCAACGTTGCCGAAGGACTCTTCGGGGTAAGCCGGGAAGCGCACGTTCCCTCGATCTGCGAATTCCTCGGCGTCCCCTACTCGGCATCGGACCCGCTGACCCTTGCGCTGGCATTACACAAGGGCCGCGCGAAGGAAATCCTGCAAGCTCGTGGCGTGCCGACCGCGCCGTTCATGCTGGCGCGGACCGTGGCCGATGCCCGGAACTGCTCGCTTGCCTTCCCGGTCTTCGCCAAGCCCGCCTTCGAAGGGTCCGGCAAGGGTGTCAGCATCAAGAGCGTCTGTCAGAACCGGAAACAGCTGGTCAAGCAGGTGAACTACCTGCTGTCGACCTATCAGGAGCCGGTCCTGGTGGAGAGCTACCTGTCGGGCGCCGAGTTCACCATCGCGATCCTCGGCAACGGCGAAGAAGCCCATTGCCTGCCGATCGTCGGGATGCGCTTCAACGAACTGCCCGAAGGCGCCCCGCCTATCTACGGCTACGAAGCGAAGTGGATCTGGGATAGTCCCGACGATCCGCTCGAGATCTTCGAGTGCCCGGCCCGCGTCCCCGCGAGACTGGCAACCCAGATCCGGAGCGTGTCGCTGGCCGCGTATCACGCCCTTGAATGCCGCGACTGGTGCCGGGTGGACGTTCGTTGCGATGCCCAGGGAATTCCGAACGTAGTCGAGCTGAATCCCCTGCCCGGGATCCTTCCCGACCCGCGAGACAACTCCTGCTTCCCCAAGGCCGCTCGAGCGGCGGGGATGTCTTACGACGACCTGATCCGCAGCGTGGCGGACATCGCCTGGCGGCGGATCAGCGGTCGATCCCTGCTGGCGGAGGCCGCTGCGTGAAGATCGCGATCCTGTACGACGGGGCACACGAGACCTGGGACGCCAAGGACGTTGCCTCTGTCATGGACAGCGTTCGCGAAATCCAGACCTGCCTCCGAGCCCGGAACTATGAGGTCAGTACGGTTCCCGTTCGCCACCAGGACTTCAGCTGGTTGACCAAGGCCCGCCGGGTTGATGTGGTCTTCAACCTGTGCGAGGGAATCGGCGGAATCTCCAGGTTCGAAGACTTCGTGGTTGGAACCCTCGAGCTGGCCGGGCTTCCTTATACCGGTTGCCGGCCCTGGCCGGTCGCTCTCTGCCACCGGAAGCACGTGGCGAACACCGTGCTGGCGCGGAGCGGGGTGCCGATTCCCCGCTTCATCCTGGCCCAGGGCAACCGGCTGCCCTCCGACCTGACCCTGCCGGTCATCGTAAAGCCCGCGGCGGAAGATGCGAGCGTGGGGATCGATTCGGCCTCGGTCTGCACCACGAAGAAGGCGCTCAAGAAGCGTCTCGCCGAGATGTCGGAGCAGTGGGAAGAGGTGCTGGTTCAGGAGTATGTCGCCGGCCGTGAATTCAATGTCGGCTTCGTAGGCCGCCAGGTTCTCCCGCTCGCCGAACTGTGCTTCGACGGCATGCCCGAGGGCAGCTGGCCGATCCTGACCTATGCCGCGAAGTGGGACGTGGGCAGCCCGGAGGATCTGGGTTCGATGCCGGTGTGCCCCGCGGAACTCCCCGCCGACCTGGCGAAGCGGATAGTACAGGTGGCGCGTTCGGCATGGGAGAATCTCTGCAATGCCGAGGGCTACGGGCGGGTTGACCTCAGAGTCGACTCCGACGGCCAGCCCTACATCCTCGAGGTGAATCCCAACCCCGACATCTCGGACTCGGCCGGTCTTTCGCGCATGGCGAAGGCGCACGGCTGGGAATACGAGGAGCTGATCTCCCGGATCGTCGAGGAAGCGCTCAACCGTTCCAGCTCCCGCCAGGCAGCCGCGGCTCTCGCCAGCGGCACTCCCACATGACCACCCTGACCCGGGTCAATCTCCGTGAACTCACGGCCCTGGACGTCGCCCGGGTCGTGGAGCTTACCCGCACCACGGGCGTGTTTCGCGAGGAAGAGATCGTGATAGCGGAGGAGGTTGTGACTGAGGCAGTCAAGGCGGACGGGACGGACAGGTCGGACATAGCCGACGGCAATGACCGCCCTGACCGTCTTGATCGACCTGACCGTCCCTACTACGCCCTCGGCGCCGAGGTGGACGGCCGGGTCGTCGGATGGATCTGCTGGGGTGCCACACCCTGTACCGTCGCGACCTGGGATCTCTACTGGATGGCCGTGGATCCAGAAATGCACGGCCAAGGCGTGGGGACGGCACTGCTCGAGGAGATGGAGAATCGCCTCTGCGACAAGGCGCGGCTCATTGTGATCGACACCTCAGGCCGGCCCGATTACGCGCCAACCCGCGCCTTCTACCGGGCACGGGGGTATCAGACCGCGGCTGTCGTCCGGGACTTCTATGCCGCTCGGCGATGATCAAGTCATCTTCTCCAAGCGCCTGCATCGGGATCGTCGGTATTAGTCTGGGACGAATTGAATCCTGGGAGGGATGAACGGCTTCTCCGTAACGGGGGAAGCCGTTTTGATTCGCAACAGTCAGCGCCGACTAGACAAGGTCCTAAAGTCCCCACACATTAGGAAATCCGCATCCGATTCCTTCGACAGAGGGCATGGTTATGACCCTTGCAATTGTGCGCCGGGGCTTGCCGCTGGCGGCGGCAGCCATCCTGTTGATGACGGGAGCAGTGACCGCGTGGGCGCAGAACGGCCGGCTGACCGGTACGGTCACCGACAAGTCGACCAACACGCCGCTGGAAAACGCGCGTATCATGGTGACCGGCACCAGCCTCATCGAAACCAGCAACCACGAAGGCAAGTACACCGTCCGGAGCATTGCGCCGGGCACCTACCAGGTGCGGGCGCTGCGGATCGGGTACTCAGCCGCTGGTCCAGACGGTGACCATCGGCCGGACGAGACTGGCGCTCTCGACTTCGCGCTGACTCGCGGCACCGGTCCAGCTGGATGAGATCGTCACCACCGCGACGGGGCAGCAACGCAAGCTCGAGGTGGCCAACGCCGTCTCGACCATCGACGTCGCCTCGGTAGCGACGGAGCAGCCGATCACCCAGATGGCGGACCTGATCTCGGGCCGGGCCGCCGGCGTGCAGGTGCTCAAGAGCGCCGGCACCACAGGTACCGGCACCCGGATCCGGATCCGGGGATCCAACAGCATCTCGCTGTCCAACGAACCGCTCTACTACATCGACGGCATCCGGCTCGAGAGCTCGGCCTTCATCCAGCACCCTCGACATCGGCGGCTTCGGCGCCGGCGACCCCCGGACCAACGGCCCCTCCCGGCTCAACGACCTGAATCCCGACGACATCGAGTCGATCGAGATCGTGAAGGGCCCGGCCGCCGCCACCCTCTACGGCATTCAGGCCTCGAACGGCGTGGTGCGAATCACCACCAAGAAGGGCCATCCGGCCGGCCCAAGTGGAACTTCTTCGCCGAGGCGGCGGGGTCAGCGACAACAATACTTATCCGCTCAACTTCTTCGGGCGCGACTACGACGGCCGCCACCGGCGTCGACTACGACTACTTCTGCCTCCTGCAGTACCGAGCTGGACGGGCTCTGCACCCAGACCTCGGTGCTCAAGTACTCGCCGCTGGAGACGGCCAGCACCCGCCCGCTCAAGACCGGCTTGCGCCAGCAGTACGGCGCCAGCGTGTCGGGCGGCAACGAGTTCGCGACCTACTTCATCTCCGCCGGATACGAGAACGAGGACGGCGTCTTTCGCCTGTCGCAGATCGAGGAGGACTCGGTCCAGAACGCGGTCGGGAGCGTGCCCGACAACCAGATCCGTCCCAACACCCTGGAACGGTGGAGCATACGCACCAATCTCGGCGCCAACGTCTCGCCGCAACTCCGACCTCAGCGCCTCGATCGGGTATATCTCCAGCGACACCCGGTTCGTCGAGAACGACAACAGCGTGCTGACCATTACCGGCAGCGCGGAGACCTCGACCAACCCGCCTACCGTGATGGATGGCTGGTACTACACCCCGGCCCAGCTTTTCGCCGAGCTGGCGAGCCAGGGCCTCAAACGGTTCACCGGCGGGCTGACCTACAACTGGCGGCCGATGACCTGGCTCACCACCCGCGCCACGGTCGGCTACGACATCGCCAACCGCAACGACATCCAGTTCTTCCCGACCGGACGCGTCGCACCACAGGACCAGAACAACGACGGTATCCGGGCCGACAACCGGTTCCAGATCTCCCAGACTTCGGTAGATCTCGCCGCTACGGCGCGGTTCAAGTTCTCGGAATCGGTCGGCTCCAAGACCTCGTTCGGCGGTCAGTGGTTCCGGGACTACTCGACCGGTACCCTGGTCACCGGCCGTGGCCTCGTCCCCGGATCGGAAACGATTGCCGGCGCGGCGTCGGTGGAAGCGAGCAGCAACACCACCGAGTCCCGGTCGGTCGGCACCTACCTCGAGGAGGAAGTCGCGCTGAAAGAGCGGCTGTTCCTGACCGGCGCGCGTTCGGTTCGACGACAACAGCGCCTTCGGAAAGAACTTCAACGCCACGGCGTATCCCAAGGCCAGCGCCTCGTGGCTGCTGTCCGAGGAGCCGTTCTGCACAAGGGCTTCTTCAACACCCTCCGGCTGCGCGGCGCCTTCGGCGCTTCCGGTCAGCAGCCCGGCACCACCGATGCGCTTCGGTTCTTCTCGCCGGTGACCGGCAAGAAGAACGGCCAGGGCCTGTTCGGCGTGACCCCGGCGGTCTGGGCAACCCGGACCTCAAGCCGGAGCGATCGCACGGAGCTGGAGCTCGGCTTCGACGCCGCCATGTCCACGACCGGGTCTCGGTGGAGTTCACCTACTACAACAAGACCACCAAGGACGCCCTGATCCTGAAGCCGGTGATTCCCTCGGCCGGCCAGGTAGTGAGCCAGTTCTTCAACCTGGGCAAGATCCGGAACTACGGTGCCGAGCTCGCCATCGACGCGCGGGTGATCGAGACACGGGACTTCGTGTGGGATCTCGCCGTGAGCGGCTCCCTCACCCACAACACCATCGTCGAGCTCGGCGTGCCGCCGTTCTACGTGCCGGGAAGCTTCTACCAGCGTCATGTGCAGGGATACCCCGCCGGCGGATTCTGGGGCGTTGACGTGAGCTACAACGACGCCAATGGTGACGGCATCATCGCCGCTGATGAGATCACGGTCGGGAGCCAGCTCCACTACATGGGCCCGGCGCTGCCGACCCAGGAAGCCTCGATCAACAGCAGCATCGGGTTCTTCAACCAGCGAGTCCGGCTGGGAGCCCAGTTCGACTATCGCGGCGGCCATCGGATAGACAACTCGATCGAGAACTACCGCTGCTACGTCGGCAACTGCCGCGGCCTGGTGGACAAGCACGGCTCCGCTCCGGGAGCAGGCGCTGGCCCAGGCAGCCTTCTCCGGCTTCTCCAGCAACGTGATCTTCGATGAACCAGGATGGTTCATCAAACTGCGGGAGCTGTCGCTCACCTTCTACGCACCCTTCGGGTGGGCGCGCTGCATGGGGGCCTCGACGGCCAGCATCACCCTGGCCGGGCGGAACCTCTGGACCATCACCGACTACTCCGGAGTAGATCCTGAGGTGAACGCCTTCGGGCAGGACAACTTCGGCTCCAGCGACTTCGAATCGCAGCCCCAGGTCCGCTACTGGACGGCGCGGGTCAACCTCAGCTTCTAGGCGGAAACGACATGTCAATGAGGATCATTTCCATGCCGGCCGCCTCCTGGCTCGGAGCGCCCGCGGCGCGGCGGATCATCACTCATGGCCTCATGGTGGCGGCGGCCCTCTCACTGCCGACCGGTTGCGGCCTGCTGGACACCAATCAGCCTGACATCATCGAACCAGGAGGATTGGAAACCCCGGAGGGCGCCGAGGCTCTTCGGGTCGGCGCGATCCACGACTTTGCTTTCGTCAAGGACGGAGACGGCAGTCAGGTCGACACCGAAGGGCTGGTCCTTCTGACCGGGGACATGGGCGACGAGTTCATGCACTCGGGGTTCATCCCCTCGACGGTGGAGTTCGACCAGCGGCTCGCTGGTGCCCAACAACTGCCAGCCTGGACGACGTGTTCTTCCGGCTTCATCGGGCCCGCACCCTCAGCGAGGGAGCCGCCAAGGCGCTGGAGGCATTTGCCCTGGACCCGGACAACAACGCGGGGATTCCCGAGATGCTGAGCCTAGCGGGCCTCACCTACGTCTATTTCGCCGAGGATTTCTGCTCCGGAGTGACCTATAGCTCGACCGTGAACGACCAGCCGGTCTTCGGGCCGCAGCTCGATACCCAGCAGAGCCTCGACACCGCGATCGCGCGATTCGACTCCGCTCTGAGCCTGCCTGCCATCGCGGCGGATCCCAACATCGAATACCTCGCCTCGGTCGGGAAAGCCCGGGCGCTGCTGGGCAAGGGCGACTACGCCCAGGCGGCAGCCGCGGTCGCCGCTGTTCCGACCGACTTCCAATACGTGACCGAGCATGGACCGAGCCCGCTGGAGCTGGCCAACGCGATATTCATCTACGGGACCGGCGGGAGCAGCGGCAGCATAAGCATGTCCGACGTAGAAGGCGGAAACGGACTCCCCTTCCGGACCAACAACGATGCACGGGTACCGTTCTTCGACACCGGCGAGCTTGGGCTGGATCAGACGACGCCGCAATTCGATATTCTGAAGTACCCGGACCAGAGTACCTCCATCGTCGTCGCCGACGGGATCGAGGCCCGGCTGATCGAGGCCGAGGACCGGCTGCAGGCCAGCGACATTCCCGGCATGATGACCATTCTGCAGGACCTTCGGGACAACGCCATTACTCCGGCGCTTCCGACGCTCGGCACACCCGCCGGTCAGACCGATGCGATAGACACCTTGTTCACCGAGCGTGCGTATTGGATGTACGCAACCGGGCACCGCCTGGGCGACTTGCGGCGCCTGGTAACCCAGTACGGCCGGAATGTGAATACGGTCTTCCCGGTGGGGGTCTACCTCCGTGGTGGGGACTACGGAACGGTGGTCAATTTCCCGGTGCCACAAGCCGAGGTGGATCAGAACCCGAATTACGACCCGTCCAAGTGCGACCCAACGAAGCCCTGACACTGCGAGTACTAGCCTTGTGGGCGGCGGCCCTCTCCTGGGCCGCCTGCGGGACGAAGACCGATATATCTGATGAAATCTCTCCCAGCTCGGGAGAGATCGGGGTGCGGATAGAAAGCCACTACTGGTCCGACGCTACGATTTCGATCTCCCGGGGCGGTACGTGGAACCGCATCGGATTGGCGGGAGCCAACAAGAGCTCCAGCTTCGTCGTCCCCTTCCGGCAATTCGGAACCAACCAGTCCGCCCGGCTCAAGGCCGACCCTGTCGGAGGGGACGTGCCGTTCGTCTCGGATGCGGTGAGTATCCGGCCCGGTGCCCTGATCGTCTGGACGCTCGAGTCTACTTTGGAGCGGTCCAATATCGCGGTGTACTAGGCCTGCGGCAGGGCTACTGGTAGTGCACGACGGACTGCGCCAGATACTTCTCCAGCTTCCAGCGGATTTCCTCCCCTCCCGTCGCCTCCAGCTCTTCGGTGACATAACCCTCGGTCGCGCCGAGATGGAAGGCGCCGAGGTGAAATCTGCCACCCGGTCCCAGACGACGGACCGGAACCTTGAACTTCTGGGTGGCACCCGGGGCGATGGTGCCCAGACGCTCAGTCGTGCCGTCGTGGATCAGGTTGATGACGACATCGATCTGATGGTAGCTCTCGACGATGAGCAGGATGTCGCTCGGCTCCGGCTCAACGTCGGGGGCCTTGGTGTGGTGGCAGGCCATGCTCAGCGCGACCAGCAGCAACCCGCCGATGATACCGTGCCGTGGCATTCTCATACCCGTCTATCTCCCTGACGCTCCGCCTTTCACCACCGACCCGCCTTTCATGACGAATCCGACTTTCATCATCCGGTGCAGGTCGGCCAGGGCATCACCCTCAACCGCGATGATATCGGCGAACTTTCCCGGAACCAGCGATCCAACCCTGTCCTCCCACTTCATCAACTCGGCGGCTCGGATCGTGGCGGACTGAATCGCCTGCATCGGCGTCATCCCATAGCGGACCATGTAGGGTAGCTGAGCCGCATTGAGACCGTGAGGGTAGACCCCGCTATCCGTTCCGTAGGCGATCTTGACCCCCATCGCGACCGCCTTCCGGAAGGCCATCGCGCTGGGTCTCGGTGGTCTCCGTGTTCTTGCGCAGGACCTCCGCCGGCCAGCCGTCGCGCTTGCCGACCGAGTCGATATAGTCGCCGTTGTAGATGTCGGCCACCAGCCAGGTCCCGTGCTCCTTCATGAGCTGCAACGCCTCATCGTCCGCCAACGAGCCGTGTTCGATCGACCGCACCCCGGCCCGCACCGCCCGCTTGATCCCCTCGGCGCCGTGCGCGTGAGCCGCGACGAAGGTCCCGTAGTTCGCCGCCTCCTGGACCGCGGCGCGAATCTCCTCTTCGGTGTATTCGGGCGCGCCCGGATTGGTTCCAGCCGCGAGCACGGCCCCGGTCGCGATGATCTTGATGAAGTCGGCGCCCCCGTTCAGGATCTCCCGCACCCGCTGGCGGACCTCGGGAACCGAATTGGCGACGCCTCTACGCATATCGGCAGGCAGCACGACATCGGGCGCGAGGCCGGTCACCTCACCGCCACCGCTGGAGACCGTGACGTAGGCTCCGGCCACCTTCATACGCGGGCCGATGACGGTGCCGTCGTTGATCGCATTGCGGAGCGCCACATCCACGAAGGCCCGGAAGGTTCCCACGTCCCGCACCGTGGTGAACCCGGCCAGCAGCGTCGCGCGGGCCTGTCGGACCCCGATGAAGGCATTCTGGGCCGCCGAGTTGAGCAGAGGATCGGCCGGGCTGGCGCCCTGAATGGAGTCTTCCAGATGGGTGTGGCAATCGATCAGACCGGGCATCACTGTGTAGCCCGAGAGATCGATGATCCGGGCGCCCTTGGGAATCGCGGCCGAGGCCGGCTGCACCGCCTCGATCTTCTCGCCACGAATCAGAATGACCTGTTCGGTACGCACCTCGCCCTTGTCCACATCAACCAGTCGCCCAGCCTTGATGGCGGTGACATCCTGGGCCTGAAGCGGGATGGCCGACAATGCGAGGGATGCGGCGGACAGAATTGAAGAGAGAACCTTCATGCTCTTTGCCGTGTTGAAGATCGCCCGCCGTCGCCTTTGTTGCCTGCTCGCCCTTGTCCGTCCCGTCCGCCCTGACCGCCTGTCCGCCCTCCCGTCTTACCGCCTCTTCTCAAACCCCTCCCTCGCCTTCTGAATCCGCCCCAGCACCGTTCGCAGCTCGGCTTCACTGTTCCAGGCTTCGCTCGCCCTCGCCGCCTGATCCAGTCGGTCGAGCCAGGCAATGAAGTACTCCGCGGCCGCCTGATCATGAGGAGGGAGCTCCGCCCACCGTCACGTAAATCGGGCTCGTGGTCCCGAAGGGATACAGGTCGAGCACCGGGGCGATCGCGCGGTCGGCATAGGCCCGGAGAGTGTACCAGCCGCTTTTCGTCACTCGAAGAGTGAGCGCGGTGTCCTGCGCGGTGCGATCCCCGCTGAGTGGCAGGTCGGCCACCACCTCGCCGTTGCCGATCAGCTGGAGGTGATCCACCGAGACGTAGGATCGGAACCAGACTTCGAAGCGGACCTCGCCTCCGCCGGCAGGGAGCTTTACCTCCTGACCGACCTCCGCGTCGTTGGCCTTGAGCGATCACCAGCGGTCCGTTGGTCGCCATGCTCTTGCCTGCCTTGAGCGCCGCGAGCCAGCGACGCATGATCCAGCGGCGACCGGTGAGCGCACAAAGACCCGGTCGGTTCCCAACGGCCCCCGCAGCGAGGCAAAGTTGGTCATCGCGTCGGTGCCGGCACCGGCCGGAATGCGGAAGCCGCAGTTGAGCAGCTGGTACCAGACCCGAGCGGTCGTCAGGTGGTCGCTGAAACCCACGATCTCGATGTAGTCGACGTTGCCCAGGCCCACGTCGATCGGCAGAGCATTGGTCAGGGCCGTCGTGGTATCCGAGGGATCGGGATACTCATCGAACGGATGGACGTACCCGAAGAGCGCGCCCTGGCTGGTGTCCCTGTTCGGCGACGAAGCTGTTGTCGGGGAAGAGACTGGCCGCCGGAGTGCCGGCGTAGCCGGCATAGCCCGGCAGCACCAGGTGTTGGGTCAGGCCCAGGAGTCCGGTGTGGCCCCATACGCTGGTGTGGTACTCCTGGTCGTGCGACGATCAGCAGATCGGGTCGCGAGACCGGATCGGGCTGCCCGGTGAAGTAGCTGATGTCCGGCACCCGGTCTTCCTTGTTCACGATCAGGTTCTCGACCACGTTGAGCCCCTCGGCCCGGGCCTGGAACGCGAGGGTGGTCGGCGTGGCGCGGTAGTGCCGCCGTAGTTCATGTGGACGTGCAGGTCGCCGCTGGTCCAGCCCAGGGCGCGCAGATTGGTCAGCCGGATCCAGCCGAACCAGGCGGAGCGGTCAGCCGTCCTCGGCGACGGTCACCTTGTCTCGATAGACCCGGTACTCGGGGCCGTGAGTCACCTCGACGGTCGCTCGCCGGCCGGCACCGTGAGCGTCGACGTACCCGAGGTGTGGAAGTAGCCGTACTCGTAGGCTCGCTCGTGACGGTCGAACGCCATCGTCGGCGTGGCGCCAGGCATCGTCGGGCGCGAGACTGCGGCCGTCGGGCAGCGTCGACCGAGACCCGGGCCGGGAAGTTCTCGTCCGGTGGCGGCATCGACCACCGTGAGTCTTGAGCCGCCCCACCGGCTCGCGGTAGGTGCGCGTTGCCGATTTCGATTCCGGTGCGCTCTCCGCCCGGGACATCGACCATCCAGAGCGAGGTGTTTCCGCCCTCGTTGGAGATGTAGGCGATGCGCCGCCCATCGGGCGACCAGCGTGGATTGGTGGCGTCGAAGTCGCCGTAGGTGAGCTGCAGCGGATCGCCGCCGTCGGCGGTCATCAGCCAGAGCTGATTCCACTGGCGGCCGAGGTAGCTGGAGTAGACCACGCGCTGTGCCGTCGGGCGACCAGGCGGGCCGCGCCTTCCAGGTGGTCTCCTCGTCGTATAGAGGTCGCAGCGGCGCGGCCCGCGGTCGCTGGCATGCGCCAGAATCCGCCGTTCCCCAGATCTTCCCGCGGTTGGAGACCAGGATCAGCTCCCGGCCGTCGGGAGACCAGGTGGGTGAGAGGTAATGATCGAACCGGCTGTAGTAGTAGCGGGGCAGGCCGCTGTCGTGGTCGTCGGTGAGACGAACCGCTGGCCCCGCCGCCAGTCCGTCCTTCGATCGGATCAGGAAGATGTGCCAGCGGCCCTCGTAGGACGTGGACACGAACGCGATGGCTCTGCCGTCGGGCGACCAGTGCGGCTCGACATTCACCGCGCCGTTGGCGACCAGCGGGTGGGCGTCGATGGTCTGCCGATCCACCACCCACAGCTCGACCGCATCATTGCGATAGGAGGAGTAGACAATGCAGCGGCCGTCGGGCGACCAGTCGGGTTGATGGTCGTAGGCGCCGGTCGTGATCTGCTCGACGTTCATGGTGCGCGGAGGCGCCGACGGGACCGATCCGGCCCAGAGCGATCCCTGCATCGCGACGACCAGCTCGTTCCCGTCGGGAGACCAGGCGACCGAGGAAGGACCGCTCGTCACCTGCGGCAGATACATCTCCCGGTAGTAGTAGTTGTGAGGGAGCTTGATCTGCTTGAGCACCGGCTCGCGCTGGGCCAGGACGGGGCTCGAGGCCAGCAACAAGAGGCCGCAGACGAACGCAGATGAACGCAGTTGGATCATCGATTCGCGACGTTTGGGAGTGCTCAACACCGTAGTGGCTGGTCGCTTGCGCTTCGAGCCACACACTCGGAATTAGTAGCTAACAGCTAACAGCAAGTGGCTAATGGCTGACGACTGGCGGCTGACGGCTCACCCCAAAATTTCCGTCACCACCCGATCGGCATGTATCCGGGCGGTATCAATCAGGGGTATACCTGCATCACGGGCCCCTCGCATGAGAAGTGGGATTTCCGTGCCAGCGAGCAGCACCCCATCTGCCCCATCCCATTTCAGGCGTTCGACCACGGCCAGGAACCCCTCGCGGGTCTCGTTGCGAAACTCCTCGAAGACGAGCTGTTCCATGTACGCGTCATGAATGTAGACCTGATCCTCCGGTGAGGGCACGCGGATCGTCAGCCCTCGACGGGCAAAGACATCGGGATAGGCCCGGCCCTGCATGGTGAAGCGAGTCCCCAGCAGGCCCAGCACCTTGTGACCCTGCTGCTGGGCCACATCGGCCGCGGCCTCCACGATGCTGAGAAGCGGAATCGGCGATCTGCGCGAAAGCTCGTCGAAGATGAGATGCGGCGTGTTCGAGGTAAGCACCCCGAAGTCGGCCCCGGCCCGCGCCAGACGCTCGATCTCGACCGTAAGCCAGTCGGCAAGCTCGGCGAGACGATTCTGTTCAAAGAGTCGTTTCAATCGGGCCAGGTTGACGCTGTTGATCAGGATTTGAGGGTAGCTGCCGTCCCCTGTTCGCTCCCGATAGGACGCGATGATCAGGCGATAGTAATCCACGGTCGAGGGTGGAGCGATCCCTCCGATCAGGCCGACAGTCTTCATTCGGCGGGCATCTTTCCGTGCTTGAAGATGTCCCACCAGAGCTTCTGGTCAGCTTCCGAGTAGATGCCTAGCAGCTGGATGATCTCCCGTGCGAACTCGACACTCCCGATACCGCTCGCCGTGATGAGGTGGCCGTCCCGAACCGCCCATTCGTCGCGGTACCGGCTCTCCATCCTGATATTCCGGTACCAGGGCGCTGAGATACGCCTTGCTGTTGCTGGTGTGCTGGCGGCCCTTCATCAATCCCATTTGGCCCACGGCGACGGTCGCAGCACAGATAGCCGCAACCGGGACCCGTGCCGCGTCGAAGGCCTGGACCACCTTGGTGAGTTCGGGCCCCGGCAGCCCCTGCTCCCACATGTCACCTCCGGGCAGGATCAGCAGCGCGGCGCCGTCTGCAGTGACCTCGGCCAGCGTGAGATCCGGCGTGACACGCAGTCCGCCCATCGAAGTCACCACCTCGGGCCCAAAGCCGACGGTCCTGACCTCGAAGCGGCCGCTCTTCTTCACTTCACACATGGCCAGAGCCGGTTCCCAATCGGCGTAGCCGTCGAAGATGAGGACGTAGACGACTGCAGCCATCAGCCGTCAGCCGTAGGCGTGCTAGCCCGACAGCCATAGTGCCGTATGCCATCAGCCCTTACATTTCCCGTCTCCCTGTTTCCCACCTCCCATCTCCCATCTCCCGTCTCCCGTCTCCCGTCTCCCGTCTCCCGTCTCACGTCTCCCGTCTTTTTCCCTTCCAATACAGAGCCAGCCCGATCACCACGAACCCCAGCGCCCCGCCGACCACCTTCAACTCAAACAAAAGGACGCTCGGCGTGTCGCTTGGTGGCACCACGGCGACGCCCATCGCAAGCAGGGTGAGCCCAAGGCCGGCGATCGCGACCAGCCAAGGTTTGATACCCCGAGCGGTCGGTGAAGGATTACGACGGGTAAAGAGGAGGTAAGCAGTGAAGAGGTAGAGATAGGGGATGAAGTACACCAGGAGCATGGTGTCGAGGATGATCAGATAGGCCTTCTCGACCGTGGTTCCCTTCCCCAGCACCGACAGGAAAAGGAAGACCGTTGCAAAGGAGGACTGCACCAGGATCGCGACATATGGCGTCTTCCACTTGGGATGGATCCGGCCGAAGGCCGGCGGGAAGTACCGATCGATGCCGATCATGAAGGCGACCCGCGCGGGACCGGTCAGCCAGGCGCCGATTCCTCCGATATTGCCGATCACGTAGAGCAGGGCCATGGCCGGCACCAGCCACGCGACCACCGATCCTGCTGCTTCCGCTCCTGCTGACACAGCCTGCAGAAATCCGGAAACCACGTTGACCTTGTCGGTGGGAACCAGCCAGAGCACCGAGGCGGTGCCGGCCAGGTACAACAGGATGATGAATGGAGCCGACAGAAAAATGGACCGCGGCAGGGTGCGAGCCGGGATCCTTGGTCTCCCCCGCCATGACCGAGCACAGCTCCAGGCCGGCGAAGGCAAAGGCGATCGTCGCCCAGAGGTTGATCGAAGAGAAATCGGCCAGGTCGGGCACCAGCGAGCTTGCCGTGATGGGAGTCGCGGAACCCCGATGGACAAAGGCCCAGACCCCGAAGCCCATCAGAGCAACACCCGGCAGATAGCTCGCGACCGCCCCGACGTTCTGCAGCCACTTGCCGGTGCCCAACCCGATGATGTTCATGAACGTGGCGAACCAGAGCATGCCCAGCGTCGCCGGAAGGACGTAGGACCAGTTGTTCACCAGGTCGGTGTTCCCTCGCCCTACCACGAAGGTCGCGATGACCGCCGTGGACATGAGCAGGTTGGGATAGTAGAGCAGGTTGTTGACCCAGTAACACCAGCCGCAGAGAAAGCCGTGCGAGTCGCCGAAGGCGCGCTTGGCCCAGGAGTAGATCCCGCCCTCGTCCGGAAAGCGCGCTGCCAGCTCGGCGACCGCGAGTCCCTGCGGAATGAAGAAGAAGAGCGCCGCCAGTACCCAGAGCGTAAGTGAGCTGGGGCCTGCTGCCGCCGCCGTCGCCAGCCAGCGCAAACTGAGAACCGCGACGACGTTGAACAACACGAGGTCGCGGAGGCCCAGAGTCCGTGGAAGAGCCTTGGGGTCCGAGATGGGGGTGGCCTCCAGGCCGGTTTAGATTGAAGATTGCAGATTGAAGATGATACAGGTGGAGCTACAGCCGATTGGTAATTGGAAATTGCTAATTGGTAATTGCTAACAGCGCTGCTTACGGCTTACGGCCTTGCTGACGGCTGCACGGCTGACGGCTGACGGCTGCCGGCTACCCCAAGTACAACTTCTTCGGATCCAGCACTTCCCGCAGCAGCCGCAATTCCTCTGCCCCGGGTGGAGCGATGAGGTCGAGGTGATCCCGGGCGAGGAGCGGCCAGCCGACGCTGCTCTTCACGTCTTCGACCGTAACGTCGGGATAGAGCGCAGTGAGCACCATCTCACCGGTTTCGGGATCCGATTCGAGGATGCCCTTGTCGGTGATCACCTTGACCGGGCCCGCCCCTGGCATGCCGAGTTCTTGACGAGACTTGCCCTTGCAGCGTTGACCGGGACTGGTGAGGAAATCCACTTGCGCGGGGAAGGCTCGCGGATTGAGCCGGCTGATGATGAGCACCCGCTGGGCGTGGATCGCGATTTCCGCCGCGCCGCCCGGAGCCGGGCAGGCGCACCTTGGGCTTCTGGTACTTGCCGATCACCGTGGTGTTGATGTTGCCCCAGCGGTCCACCTGCGCCCCGCCGAGGAAGCCCACTTCGATCTTCCCGTTCTGCAGGAAGAGCTGGAACACGTCCGCCATGCTGCAGACCATCAGCGACCCGGTCACCAGCGAGGGATCGCCGATCGAGACCGGCAGCCTCTCTGGCACGGCGCCCACCGCGCCGGACTCGTAGATCAGCACCAGGTCGGGCGCCTGGAGCGCGCGCGCGAGATTGCAGGCCAGGTTGGGCAGACCGATCCCGACGAAGACCACCTCGCCGTTCGCGCAGCTCGCGCGCGGCCACGGCGGACATCATTTCGGAGGGCGAGTAGTCGGTCAATGGTCGATGGTCTAGTGGTCTATGGTCATGAGGTCTGCGATCGTAAGGTCTGAGTCGCAGGTCTTAGGTCTTAGGTCTATGGATCAGAGACTCTCGACCATCGACCATGACCATTGACCCATCGCCTCTAGAACCCATAATTGACCCCGGAAGCCATCTGGGTCCCCGCCTTCAGCCGCTCCTTCAGCTCCGGCTGGCTTCGCCATGTACTCGGTGCGGTCCCGGACTCCGTGCACGAACTCGTCGAGATACGCCTTCAGCTTCTCGGGATCGCGCGAGATGGGCTCCCAGTTCACATAGAAGTCGTTGTCCCGGTCGTAATAACCCTGGGCGTAAGAAGGATGCGCTCCCCATGGTTCCACCACGACGGCGTCGACGATCATGCCCGGGATCAGGGTCCGGTTCGGGTCTGCGCGGATGACTGATTCATCCACCAGCTCTTCGACCACTACGATGACGCGCTGCGAAGCGAAGGCCGCCTCTTTCTGGACGCCCAGCAGGCCCCAGACCTGGGTGTTCCCCTGCTCGTCGGCCCGTTGCGCGTGGATGATGGTGACATCGGGACGGAGGGCCGGCACCGTGGCAAGCTCGACTCCGGTGTAAGGACAGGTCACCGTCCTGATCAGCGGGTTCGCGACCGGAAGATCGGTGCCCATGTAGTTCTTCATGGGCCAGAAGGGCAGTCCTGCGGCACCGGCGCTCATTCGCGCCACCATCCCGAAGTGGCTGTACTCCTCGATCTCGAGTGGTGGTGTCCCCTGCTCCACCGCACGCCGGAAGGCATGCAGCGAACCGGCGCCCGGATTGCCGGCCCAGGAGAAGACCAGCTTCTTGGCACAGCCCGCCCCGATCATCTGATCATAGATCAGATCGGGCGTGAGCCGGCAGATCGTGAGATCCTTGCGGCCCTGGCGAATGATCTCGTGACCCGCGGCAAAGCAGATGAGGTGGGTGAACCCTTCGATCACTACGGTATCGCCGTCGTGCACATGGGCGGCGATCGCGTCTTTCATCGAGACCAGCTTGCTCTTCATGCCTGGGGGCCCTGGTTAGATCGGCAATGGACCGATCGCATCCATCACCGTGATCTCGGTGAGGAGCGGAATCGGTGGCTGGAGACGGGGAGCTATCCTATCGAGCGGGAGGCCTCGGTGCCAGAGGCGATCGCCTCGATGCTTTTCATCTCGTGAATCAGATGTCCGGCAGCACCGATGAGGTGCCGTTCCAGCAGTGCCGCAGCCGCGTCTCCATCCCGCCGCTCCAGCGCCTCGAGCAGGCCACGATGTTCCCGATCGAAAGTCTCCCGGTGCTTGAGCATGAGCCCATGAGAGAGCCAGTAGCGGTCGACCCGTCGCAGGAGACCGGTGATCAGCTCCTGGAGGCGCGGCCGGTCGTCGAGACCATAGATGGCCTCGTGGAATTCAACGTCCAGAGCACCCCATTGGGCACCGGCGTGAGTACGCTCCGCATGGTCGAGTAGCGCCCTGGCGGCGGCGAGCTGGAGCGGAGTGAGCCGAGTGGCCGCACGACGAATCGCCGCCGTCTCGAGGATGACCCGGATTTCATAGATCTCCCGGATCTCCTCCGAGGTCAGTGCGCTGACCGTCGCCCCCCGGTTGGGCTGGTAGGTGACCAGTCCCTCGGACTCGAGCTGGCGCAGCGCCTCGCGAACCGGGATGTGACTGACCCGAAGCTGGGCCGCGATTTCATCCTGAGGAAGCGGTTCGTTGGCCCGGAGGTGCCCGGTGATGATCGCCTCCCGCAGCACCGACGCCACCATTTCATGGGTGGGCTGGCGCCGGCGGGGCCGTTCGAGTCGCTCCAGGACCTGGTCAAGCTCCACGCTTTGGACCCGCCAAATGTAGGGTTTTCAGGCTCAACGCTTGCGGGATAATATATTATATATTAGGTTGCCAAAGTCAATAAGCACCAAGCATATCCGCTCTCAGAGACAGGTGCCGCATGATCTCGAAAGAGTTACCAAACAGTCGCGTCAGCGGCCAGCCCATTCCCTACCCGCCGGCCTTTGAGTTCGTAGAGCCCGACTGGAGGCGTCTGCCCGGCTACCGGGATGTGACTCCGGAGGAGTGGGAGAGCGCGCTCTGGCAGCGCAAGCACACCATCAAGAACCTGAAGGAGTTCAAGGCGGCGTTGGGTCATCACCTGCCCGACAGCCTGGCTGCGAGCATCGCAACGGGATCACGATGAGCGGGCCACGATGTCCATGCTCATCCCTCCCCAGATGCTCAACACCATGAACGTCGAGCAGCTCTGGGAAGACCCGGTGCGTCGCTACATGGCGCCCGCCTTCGACGACCGTCGGACCGACTGGGCCAACCATCCCAAGGCCTCACGCGACAGCCTGCACGAAGCCGAGATGTGGCAGGTCGAGGGTCTGACCCATCGCTACCCGACCAAGGTGCTGGCCGAGTTGTTGTCCACCTGTCCCCAGTACTGCGGGCACTGCACCCGGATGGACCTGGTGGGCAACGACGTGCCCCAGGTCGAGAAGCTCAAGTTCGACACGCCGCAGAAGGACCGCCACCAGCAGATCCTCGACTATCTGAGGAAGACGCCGGACGGTGCGGGACGTCGTGGTCTCGGGCGGCGACATCGCCAACCTGCCGATCACCGTGCTCGAGCCGTTCGTGAGCGCGCTGCTCGACATCGAGAACATCCGGGACATCCGCCTGGCCAGCAAGGGCCTGATGGGCCATCCCGCAGCACTTCCTGCAGGACAGCGTGCTCGCAGGGGCTCGAGCGGCTGGCGAAGAAGGCGTTCGATCGCGGGCGTGGACCTGGCGCTGCACACCCACGTGAACCACGCCCAGCAGGTCACGCCGCTGGTGGGCAAGGCGGCCCGGAAGCTGCTCGAGATCGGCTTCCGCGACGTGCGCAACCAGGGCGTGCTGCTCCGCGGGGTGAACACGACCCCCAAGGATCTGCTCGACCTCTGCTTCATGCTGCTCGATCACGCCAAGATCATGCCCTACTACTTCTACATGTGCGACATGATCCCCAACTCCGAGCACTGGCGGCTGGGAGTCTTCGAGGCGCAGCAGCTGCAGCACGACATCATGGGCTACCTGCCCGGCTTCGCGACGCCGCGCATCGTGTGCGACGTGCCCTACGTCGGGCAAGCGCTGGGTCCACCAGCTCGCCGACTACGACCGCGAGAAGGGCATCTCGCTACTGGACCAAGAACTACCGGACCAGCATCGAGATGGACGTGCCCGGATGTGCATGACCCGGCAGTACGAGTACTTCGATCCGATCTACCTGCTGCCCGAGTCGGGCCAGGAGTGGTGGCGGGAGCAGATGGCCCGTGAGCGGGTGCCGGCGCACGCGTGATGGGCGGCGCAGGGCGGCCGCAGATAAACGCAGCACGACGCAGAAACTGCAAAACAACAAGGGCCGCGGATGAACGCGGATCTTGCGACTACAACAAAAGAATTTAGGGATTTCTACCAAATAGCGGGTGAACATCGGACAAACCGCGTTCATCTGCGTTCATCTGCGGCTCTGCCGTTGTTGTTGTCCTTTTCTCGGTTGAGAAGACACTATGGCGCAGCGTGACTACCCCCGGATTCTCGTCTCTCCGCCCGGTCCCAAGGGCAAGGCCGTCGTCGCCAAGGACGAGCAGTGGACCTCGACCTCCTACATCAAGGAGTATCCTCTCGTCATCGCCGGCGGTAAGGGCGCCATGGTCGAGGACGTGGACGGCAACCGCTACATCGATTTCATGGCCGGCATCGCCGTGTCGTCAACCGGGTACAACCACCCGAAGGTGGTCCAGGCCATCAAGGATGCGGCCGACCGGTTCCTGCATATCTGCGGGACCGATTTCTACTTCGAGGGCTTCTCCAATCTCGCGGAGCGGCTGGCGAAGGTGGCACCCGGCAAGAGCAAGAAGCGGGTCTTCCTTTCCAACTCGGGCACCGAGGCGGTCGAAGGAGCCATCAAGCTGGCCCGCAATCACACCCGGCGCTCCGGTCTCATCGCCTTTCACCAGTCGTTCCACGGGCGGAGCTACGGGGCGATGAGCCTCACCTCGAGCAAGGTGAAGCAACACGCCCATTTCGGTCCGATGCTCCCCGAGGTGTATCACGTTCCCTTCGCCAATGCCTACCGTGCGGGCAGTGCGCAGGCGGCGATGGAGCAGTCGCTCGGCGCCATCGAAGACCTGTTCACTCGGCAAATTCATCCGGAAGACGTGGCGGCGATCTTCGTCGAGCCGATCCAGGGCGAAGGCGGCTACGTGATTCCCCCCGACGGCTATCTCACGGCACTCCGGGAGCTGTGCGACAAGCACGGAATCATGCTGGTCTTCGACGAGGTCCAGAGCGGTGTGGGCCGCACCGGGAAGATGTGGGCCTGCGACTGGGAAGGCGTCGAGCCCGACATCCTCGTGACTGCGAAAGGCCTCGCCTCCGGCATGCCGATCGGCGCAATGATCGCGAAGGAGTCGGTGATGACCTGGGAGTCCGGCGCCCACGGCTCCACATTCGGTGGCAATCCGGTCTGCTGCGCCGCCGCACTCGCGACGCTCGACGTCGTCGAGCAGTCTTTGCCTCATGTGCTGCAGATGGGCGAGCGGATGCTTTCGGGAGTACGCCAGCTGCAGGAGAAGTTCGCCTGCATCGGTGATGTCCGGGGTCGCGGCCTCATGGTCGGCGTCGAGTTCGTGAAGGATCGCGCTACCCGTGAACCCTATCCCGAGCTTATCGATCGCATCACCGAGCGGGCCTTCCGCAAGGGATTGCTGCTGCTGGGCTGCGGAAAAAGCACGTTCCGCCTCGCACCACCCCTCGTGCTCGATGAGTACGATGTGGACACCGGGCTCGGTATTCTGGAAGAGTGCCTGCGCGAAGAAGACTAAGCCGACGTAGATTCACGCCCATGAGCCTCAGGTCTCCTTCCTGGCTCGTGGGCGTTTTTCTTTGGCTCACAGTCGCACCACTAGCAGCTCAAACCGCTTCAGACACCACCGCAGGGGATACGACTGTGGTGGCTGGGGCCGGCTATGGACTCTACGGTCCATTGGGCTGGTTGCAGCGGTGGATTTTCGGATCCCGCCATCGGGAAATCTGGGCCGCTCCAGTTGAGGTCGAGCGGTTCGACCTCACCTCCGAAGCAGGTGGCCTCACTCCCATCGGTTCCGACAGCGGGGTCCGGTCCGGGGAGCTCTACCTCCGGGGCGCTGACGGGTCGCTCTACACCTTCAATCAGATTGCCGCCGATCTGAGCCATTTTCTCCCCGTCGGCTTACACAACGACTTCGGTGCCGGGTTGGCTCAGGACCTCCAGAGCGGGCGACATCCAGGGGCGCCCTTCGTGGTCCCTCCCCTCGCCGCTGCCACCGGGCTGGGTCCTCTGCCTACGCCGCGGCTTGGTGTGCTGCCGCTGGACACGAGCCTCGATCGCTTCGGCACCCGGTTCAGTGGCACCGTGGGATTCCTGGCTCCAGGCATCATCAGCCGCTTCCGTACCACAGCCGGTGTGGCCGACTCCGCCATCCCCTCGAGCGAGCTGATAGAGCTGCTCCAGTCGGAAAACCCGCCATCGGTAGACCGCCTGACCTACCTGCGAGGGCGGTTGTTCGACGTGTTCCTTGGCAGTTGGGATCCGGTCCCGCAAGATTGGCTCTGGATCCGCGATTCCTCAGGGGTCTGGAAACCCCGCCCACGACCCCGGGATCTCGCGTTCATCCGTCTCGACGGGCTGGTCGCGGGCCTCGCGGGACAGCAGGTGCCGAACTTCGCCACCTTCAGCAAGGACTACGACACCCGCCTTGCAGTCACGACCCGGGAGCGGACTCTCGATCGCCGGATTCTCCCGACCCTGGATCGCGCCGCCTACGTCGCGACCGCCACTGCGCTGCAGGGCGAGCTGACCGATTCGGTGATCGAGGACGCGGTGAGACGGATGCCGCGTTCATACTACGAGAAGGTAGGTGAAAAGCTCGTGCACGAGCTGAAGACCAGGCGCGATCACTTGCCGGAAGCGGCGGAGCGATACTATCGCATCGTGATGAGCCAGGCCGACATGTACGGCTCCGCTGGTGACGACACGGTGACGGCGAGCAGAGACGCCGACGGCACACTGGAAGTGGACGCGGGGCCGAGATTCCGGGCGCGCTTCGACCCCAAGCAGACCGATGAGGTCCGGCTCTACTTAGGTGAGGGCGATGATCGCGTGCTTGTCCGCGGTGCTGGAGACAAAGGGCCGACACTCGTGATCGGCGGGGGACCGGGCGATGTCGTGGTCGACTCAACCGGGACCGGTCGGCTGACCGTACACGACGCAGCAAAGGTCAGCATCGAAACACCGGGCAAGGTCAAGCGAGAGAAGGATCCACTTCTTCCGCCGACGTTTACCGATACGGCAAGTCAGGATCCACCCCCGCTCAAGCGCAACAAGGTCTCCTTCGTACCCTGGGTCGACCTGAACTCCGATCTCGGCCTCTTCATCGGCGGCGGGCCGCAGCTGACCTCGTACGACTATGGCTACGATCCCTACAAGTCGAAGATCCGGATCCGCGCCGCGTACGCGACCGCCCCGCAGGACTTCGACGTGGACTTCCGGGGGGAGTTTCGGCGCAAAGGCAAAGGCTCGTACTTCCTGGTCGAAGCGGAAGCCTCGGCGGTCGAGGTGCTGAAGTTCTACGGTTACGGTAACGAGACCACGAGAATCAGCGATGATGACTTCTACAATACCGGGCAGGTGCTTTTCTCGGTGTACCCGTCGATCGTGTTCCCCATCGCGCCGAGGAGCAACGTGAGGCTGGGGCCAGCCCTCAAGTACGTCTCCACCGATCTCAGTGCGAATACTTTCATCGCGCAGGATCACCCTTACGGCACCGATGGGTTCGGGCAGGTGGGCCTTCAGGGCTCCGTCATACACGACACTCGCGACTCGCCGAGGTTTGCGACGCGCGGCGTACTGCTCACAGCGGGGAGCAGTTTCTATCCCGGGATATGGAGTGCCGAAGAAGCGTTCGGCGAGGTGGATGGATCGGCGGCGACCTATATCACCCCGACCCCGGATTTCACGGTCGGCCTCCGCCAGTCAGGCAAGTATGTCTGGGGGAAATACCCGGTGCACGAGGCCGCCTTCCTCGGTGGCTCCAAGACGGTTCGGGGCTACTCCAAGCAGCGTTACGCCGGCGACGCCGCCATTTATACCAACCTCGACGCCAAGCTCCGCGTCGGCACCATACCGTTCGTCATGGTGTGGGACATGGGTCTTCAGGGTATCGCGGACGTGGGCCGGGTGTTCCTTTCGGGAGAATCTTCCGACGTCTGGCATTACGGCATCGGTGGAGGCATGTGGGCCGCGCTGCCGGACAAGAGCTTCATGGGACTCTTCACAGTCACCTGGAGCGATGAGCGGACGACATTCTGGGGTGGGATTGCGTTCATTTTCTAGGCGGCTCGACGGCTCGGGGCTGACGGCGAGTGGACGGTTAGACGGCTGGACGGTCAAGGTTCCGTTCACACGAAGGCCTCCAGCACGCGGCGTGCCTTTTCTTGTCCGGGAACTCTTAACCGTCTATCCGTCTATCCGTCTACCCTCACAAATACGACAACCACCCCGCCTTCGATCTCGCCTTGAGCCCCGCAAACCACCGACACGGCAAATACAGCACACCCACCGCGATCGCGAACACCAGATAGAGCAGGCCCAGATTCCACATGTACCCCTCGGGCAGATCTCCGGGGCGCATTGGATGATTGGTGAAGAGCCAGGGGTTCACCTGGCCTTCGCGGATCAGGGAAACACCGCAGGCCAGTGCGTGGATAAGCGGGATGTGCAGCAGGTAGTAGAACAGTGGCACTCTTCCGAAGACCGCAAGAAAGTCGGCGACCCGGCCCCGGGCGTGCTCGAGTAGCGGAATCGCAGCGATAGTGGGACCCAGCGTCATGAGCAGAAACTGGAGCGACGCCGGATACTTGGTCGTGTTCAGGAAAGAGAGCGGTGCCGGCATCCTGGAGCCTTCCCAGTGCCGAGGATCTCCGTAGAGATTGAATCCCCGCAGGATCAGGAACGCCGCGATTGCACCCAGGCCGATTGCGTAGCAAGTCCGGCGACGCCGCTCGGGTTCCCACTCGAGCACTGCTCCGAAGGCATAACCCAGTGCCATCACCGCGACCCACGGTATCAAGACATAGAGAATGACGAGCGGCGGCCCACCCGCACCCAGTTGGATCTCCCCTCCCAGGTAGAGGACCTGCCAGAGCCAGAACGGAGGCGGTCCTTCCGGGTTCAGGTGGGCGACCACTGGATCAAGCAGGTTGTGCCCCGCCACGACCAGCGCTCCCAGCGCCGCGATCGCGGGGAGCGGCAGCCACACGAGCCCGGCAAGCACGATCATGGACCAGCCGATGGCCCAGATGACTCCGGCGAGCAGGTAGTGAGCGAAATCGAAATTGAAGGTCCAGCAGATCCGGATGACGGTCAGCTCGAGGAGAATGAGCCAGGCGCCCCGAATCAGGAGGAAGCGGGAGAGCGCGGGACGGTTGTCGAGCTTTTTCCCCAGCAGAAATGCGCTGGTCCCAGCCAGAAAGACGAAGGCCGGAGCGCAAAAGTGGGTGACCCATCGGGTGAAGAAGATTCCCGGTGTAGGTCCTCCGGGTGGGAGCCCGGAGTAGACCCGCACGTGGTCGATCGCCATCAGTACCATCACGAGGCCGCGGATGATATCAACCGCGACGATGCGCTTCATTGCCCGCTCGGCCCCGCGTCCAGGTGCCAGCCGGGATGGATCCAGCGGCCATTCTTCTTGACGAAGACTTCGGTCGCCCGGCCGGCATCTTCCATGGTCTTGTCTCCCACTTGATACTCGACGACGTACCGCGAGTAGAGGATCGCGACGTCGCCGTGGGGGGATGTTTGGATGTTTGGATGTTTGGATGTGGGGCTGATCGGATACATCCTCACATCCTCACATCCAAGCATCCGCACATCCAAACATCCTACCCCTCGATCACCGTCCGGCTCTGTTCCCGGGCAAACTGCTGCACATACCAGGGCCCGCAGCCGCCCTTCCCTGACGAGCCGGATCCCTTCCAGCCGCGAAGGCCTGCGCGCCGGGCCAGGCACCGGTGGTGGCACCGCTCCGCTTGTTCACGTAGCAGACCCCGGCCTCGATCTCCTCGAAGAAGCGATCGATCTCTTCCTTCTTCTGGCTGAAGAATCCCGCGGTCAGGCCGTACTCTGCCTTGTTCGCCTCGACCAGGGCTTCATCGAGGCTGCCCACCTCACCGATGGCGAGGAACGGCACGAACAGCTCCTCGAAGAAGAGCGAGCTCTTGAGCGGCAGTGCGGCGATGGTGGGTGCGACGAAGTGGCCCTTGTCGAACACGCCGCCCTTGAGCCGCTCGCCACCGGTGAGGATCTTCCCCTCGCTCCTTCGCCTGGTCCACCGCGCCCTGCCACCGGTTGACCGCCTTTGCGTTGATCACCGGGCCGAAGTAGACGTCCTTCTGCGATACGTCGCCCATGACCATCGCCTTGGTACTTCTCGAGCAGCTTGGCGACGAACGGCTGGGCCACCGCGCGATGCACGTAGACCCGGCTGGTGGCGCTGCACTTCTGGTTCTGCAGACCGAACGCGGACTTCATCACGCCTTCGGCCGCGGCGTCGAGATCGGCGGAATCCATCACGATCACCGCATTCTTGCCGCCCAGCTCCATCAGGCAGGGCTTGACCCACTTCTGGCTGATGCCGTGGTGGATCCGCATCCCGACTTCTTTGGAGCCGGTGAACACGACGCCATCGGTCAGCGGGATGCTGCCAGAGCGGATCGCCGATGTCCCGGCCGTGACCGCTGACGAAGTTGAACGCTCCGGCGGGCACGCCGGCGTCCCGATACACCTCGTACAACTTGAGTCCGGTCCACGGCGTGTCTTCGGCCGGCTTGTAGACCACGGCGTTCCCGGCCAGGAGCGCCGCGGACGACATGCCGGTCGAGAGCGCCAGCGGGAAGTTGAACGGTGCGATGCAGACGAAGACGCCGTAGGGCCGGAGCATCTCGGTGTTCTTCTCGATCGGCGTCATCTTCGCCATGGGCGCGAGTGAAGCCGTTGGTCTCCTCGACCTGAAGCGCGTAGTAGTCGATCAGGTCGGCCGACTCCTCGGCGTCTCCCATGGCCTCGAAGCGGGATCTTGCCAACCTCGAGGCTCATCATCGCGGCGAGATCGAACTTCCGCTCCCGGATCAGCTCGGCTGCCTTCCGGAGGATCGCTACCCGTTCCTGCCACGGCCGCCGGGCCCACGCCTTCTGCGCCGGCGTGGGCGGCCTTCACCGCCTGATCGACGTGCTCGGCCGTGGCCACGGCGAAGCGGCCGAGCACGAGACCGGTATCGATCGGCGAGACGTCGACGATCGGTTCCTGTCCCGGCGACTCCACCGGCTTGCCGTTGATGTAGAGCGGATAGCTCTTGCCGGTTGCGGCTCGAACCGCGGCCAGCGCGTCGTCATACGCCTTGTGAAAGGCGCCGAGGTCGACGTTGGTGGTGGTGTAGGTGACTTTTCTGCTGGGGTGCGGTGGCGGTCATGGTGTTCTCCTGAGTATGCGAATCCAGAGGTGTCAGGGATCAGGTGCCAGGTGTACAGGGATAGCGGCCTGTCCCTGATACTCTGACACCTCTGCGGACTCACGTCTCTCTCCAGCGCGCGAGCTGAAGCGTCGCACAAGCTCGTCAATCTCCTCTTCTGATATCACAAACGGCGGCGCCAGCAGCGCCAGGTCTCCGTCGGTACCGTTGGCCTGTCCCACGTTGGGCCAGACCATCAGCCCTTCGTCCAGAGCGGCATCGGCAAATCGCTCGGCGAATTTGTGCTTCCGGGGGAAGGCCGCCCGGCTGCCCTTCTCCTCGACGAACTCGATTCCGGCGAGGAGGCCTTTGCCACGAATGTCTCCCACATGGGGCAGATCGCGCAGTGCCTCCAGCTTCCTGGTGAAAGACTGCGGCCCATCTCGGCACACCGCTCGACCAGCCCGTTCGCTCTTCATGTAGCGCACCGCCGCGAGTCCCGTCGCGCAGAGCACCGGGTGATGCGAGAAGGTCTGGGCATGAAGCAGACCGCCTGAGCCTTTCGCGATCGGATCGAGCAGCCGGGTCGGCGCGAGCACCGCCGAGAGTGGCGCGTAGCCGCCGGTGATCCCCTTCCCCAGCACCTGAATGTCCGGTACCACGTCGTACGGCTCGATCGCGGACCAGGTTCCGGTCCGACCGGCGCCCGAGAGAACCTCGTCGGCGATGAACAGCACCTTGTACTTGTCGCAGATCTCGCGCACCCGGCGGAAATATCCCGGCGCAGGAACCGAGGCTCCGGTCGAGCTGCCGCCCACCGGTTCGGCGATGAAGGCAGCGACGTTCTCCGGTCCGGCGCGGAGGATCGCATCTTCCAGGACCGAGCCACTGCATATCGGACATGCGGGAACCCCGACTTTCGCCTCAGTCCTCAGTCCTCCACACTCACACCTGTAGCTATAGGGCGCCGGAATCCGGACGACGTCGACCAGCCATTCGCGGTAGTAGGTCTTGTAGTGCTCCCGCGCCGACGCCGATAGCGCGAGGAGAGTGTTGCCGTGATAGGCGGGGAACAGCGCGATGATCTTGTGCTTGGACGGCTTGCCCGTCTCCACCCAGTACTGCCGAGCCAGCTTGAGCGCGGCTTCGACCGCCTCAGAGCCGCTGGAGAGGAAGTAGACCTTCTTCGAGATCGCCAGGAGCCAGCGCGGCCAGTTCCGCCGCCAGCTCTTCGACCGGCTCGCTGGTGAACGCCGTTCCGTTGAGGTAGGCGATCTTCGAGGCCTGCTCCGCCATGGCCACGCCGATCTCCCGGACGCCGTGGCCGATGTTGGCAACGAAGGCGCCACCCGATCCGTCGAGATAGCGCTTCCCGTCTTCGTCGATCAGCCAGCAGCCTTCTCCCTTGGTGATGAGGGGAAAACGCCGGTTGAGCTTCCGGTAGAAGACGGGCGAGTCGGGGTATTGGTGGAGTGACATTGGGGGGAGAAATTTGGTCCGCCGGAACGCGATTTACTAGGGGGACTAACGTCTGTTACAGCTTGCACTTAGAGGCATGGACCACGGCGACCGAACTACCTACCACGGATGACGCGGAGTACACGGAACACGCGGAACGGTGTCACTTCTTGTCGCAGAAACACCAAGACACAAAGGACACGAAGTACCTCTGCGCCCTCTGTGTCTCTGTGGTTTTTGTTTTTTGAACGTGTTCTTTGTGTCTTCGTGGTGAATTCCCCGCCCCACCTCGCCACCCCGTGTTTCTCCCTGCATATTGGCGCAGGACCGAGCTGGGCCAGCGTCTCGTCGATTCGTGTCGGGGTTTGGCCCGGGAATTCGATATTGATCGAGCAGGATCTTCTGCAGTAGGTTGTCCCGCGCGTGCTGGTGAGGGATTGAGGCAATGAGTGGGTTGGAGTTGGGACTTCTGGACCTCTGTCACGTGGCGCCCGGAGCGACCTCCGCCACGGCGTTGTGCGACATGACCGATGTCGCATGTCTGGCGGATGGCCTGGGTTATTCCCGCTACTGGCTGGCGGAGCACCACACCTCCGCTGTGGCTCACGCAAGTCCCGAAATTCTGATACCGCTGGTCGCTGGAATGACCGACCGGATCCGGGTCGGTACCGCAGGTGTTCTGCTTCCCTACCGTAGCCCGCTCAAGGTCGCAAGCGACTTTCGTCTCCTCGCCACATTGTTCCCCAGACGGATCGATCTCGGCATGGGTCGGGGCCGGGCCCCGGCGGCCACCGCGGAGGCGCTCCTGTTTGGGAGAGCTGACGACACCTCTGAAGCAATGTTTGACCGGATGTTCGGCGACGTCGTCCACTTTCTTACTGGTACCGTCACGGAGGACCATCCGAACTACCAGGCTTGGGTCAGTCCAGCGCGCCTGGAGGGTGCCATGCCCCAGGTATTCGGGCTGGGCTCGAGCCGCCGGACACTGCCCATCGCCGCCGCCCATGGAGCTCCGTTCGCCTACTCGCTCTTCATCGAGGGCGGCGGTGACGACCCGGAGATCTTCGGCGAGTACCGCCGCCGCTTCAGAGTGGGACCGCTGGGCACCAAGCCACTCGCGATCCTAACCCTGGCCGGAGTCTGCGCCGAGACCGACGAGACGGCAAAGGCGATCTGTCAGCGCGACAATGATGGGTTGATTCCTACCGTGGTCGGGGCGGCCGAGACCTGTCGCACCATGCTGTTGACGCTGCGGGACCGCTACGCGGCCGATGAGATCGTCTTCGTTGAAATCGCCAAGCCACTCTCGGACCGCCTGCGCTCTTGCGAGCTCCTCTCCAGCGCCCTGGAGATGCGCAGGGTTCCTCACGCCGTGCCGGCATGACCTTGATGCCCCACGTGCTGTCGGGGTTTGTCCCACGAATACGATGACTCCAGAAGAACACCACTCGGAGGCGAACATGGGTACCAGGAAATCCGCCAAATCTGGCGCGAAAAAGAGCAAGCGGCTGAGCGTCAACAAGAAGACGTTGCGGGATCTCAGTCCCCGGAAGAGCGAAGCTCTAGCCGTGCGTGGGGGGCGGGCTACCGTGAGACGTTGTCTATGAATTAGGTCCGCGAGTCAGACATTGCTTGGCTGTCACGAAGCACCAAACCTGGTAGGGACCGATGAAGAACCGGAAGACTGCGAAAGTCAAAGCGCAGGGACGGCGCACGAAGCGGCTCAGCATTGCAAAACAGACACTCCGGGACCTCGACGCAAAGGCACCCGGCCTCAAGGGAGGCGAGAAGGTCGGAACTGGTAGCATGTCCCCAGCATGTCGGCGCGGACCAACCGTGGCATGTGCGGTCTAGGGATCAATGACCGTCGTCGCGCGTAAAATCGACTTCTTCGTCCTGCGCACTCCACTGCTCCCGGTCGAAACCCTTCTCGAATGGAGCAGCGGGCTCAACGCGCGCCTGAGCTACGACCGCGGTGAGTCTCTTGCGGCCGCACTCGCCACCGATCGGGCCCTCCTGCGCAGTCGTCTCGCCAAACTCCTGGACAATCCCGAAATCCGGGAGGCGATCTTCGTTGCCTCACCCAGTCTGGATGAAGCCCTCGAGCACTGGTTCCGGAACCCGGATGGTGAGAAAGGCCAGAGGGTCGAGTGGGGTCTGGTCCGCTACCTCTGCCGCATGGCCAGTCGGCCGACGCCATTTGGCCTCTTCGCGGGAATCTCAATTGGCCGGGTCGCGAAGCAGACCTGCCTGAAGATTGGAGGCCGCGAAGCGAACGAGCGGCACACCAGGCTCGACAACGACTTCTTATTTGCACTGGTTCAGGCTTTGGCGAGCGATTCAACGCTGCGCGACGCCCTTCGATACCGTCCCAACGACAGCCTCTCTCCGGGCGCGGGGCGTTTCCGCTACGTCGAAGCCCGGGTCGATGGCACCCTGCGGACCTATCACCTCGTCAGCGCAGACGACACTCCCGAGCTTCGCTCGACCATCGCCAGGGCGGAGGCCGGTGCTACCCGCGCCGAGCTGAGCGAAGCCCTGGTCTCTCACGATGTTGATCGCCTGGAAGCCGACAAGTACGTGGACGAGCTGATCTCGGCTCAACTCCTGGTGCCGGACCTGGAACTGCCGGTCACCGGCCCTGAACCGCTCCCCACCCTGATTCGGGAGCTGGAAGCGCACCCTTCGCAGGATGCCACTCTTCAGACCCTGCGGTCAGTCGATGCGACGCTGGCGGAATTCGATCGACCCGGAGGGACTGCTCCCGCGCGGTACCGTGAGCTGGCCAGGTCGCTGGAGCCGCTTCCCGCAAAGGCCGAGCTGGCGACTCTGTTTCAGGTGGATCTGGTCAAGCGGGCGCCGGAGCTGACGCTCGGAGACTCGGTGCTCCGGGAGATCGACCGCGCCATCGAGACACTGCATCGCCTGGGCGGCCCTCGGGCCGGCGACCCTCTGGCCCGATTCCGGGAGGCTTTTCTCGAACGGTATGAAGAGCGCGAGGTCCCGCTCCTCGAAGCTCTGGATGACGAGGTCGGTCTGGGCGGCATGATCGCCACCGGAGGTGATCCATCTCCACTGCTCCGCGGAATCGGCTTTCCCGAATCGGCCGAGACGGACCATACCTGGGGAAACCGCGAACACCATCAACTCACGCTCCTCGGAGCCGCATTGCAGGATGGCCGGGAAGAGATCCTGCTCGAAGCTAAGGACCTCGAACGGCTGGCCATCCCCGGCAAGCACCCCTTGCCCCAATCTTTGGAACTGATGGCAACCATCCTCGCCAAATCGGCCGAGGCGATCGACCGCGGTGAATTCCGGCTGTGGGTGGACAGTGCCACCGGCCCTCCCGGTGCGCGCTATCTGGGCAGGTTCTGCCACGTGGACGATGCCCTCGCGAAGGAAGTGGACGGGTTGCTCCGCGCCGAAGAGGAACAGCACCCGGACGACCTGTACGCCGAGGTCGTGCATCTTCCCGAAGGCCGGATGGGAAACATCTTGCTGCGGCCACAGCTGCGGAGCCATGAGATCACCTATCTGGGACGGTCAGGAGCGCTCAGAGAGCACCAAATCCCTGCCAGCGATCTGCTGCTCTCCCACAACCACCGGCAATTCGTTCTGCGCTCTGGCCGGTTGGGCCGGCGGATAATCCCTCGCCTTACTACAGCTCACGCCTATACCCGCGGCCTCGGCGTCTATCGATTCCTCTGCCTCTTGCAGGTCGAACATGTGGCCGACACCCTGGTGTGGAGCTGGGGGCCCCTGGGCACCGCACCGTTCCTGCCGCGGGTGCGATCCGGTCGTCTCATACTTTGCCCCCGACGCTGGAACCTCTCACAGGACGAGTGCAATCGGCTTGGCACCCTGACCGGACAGGAACTGTTCCTGGCAGTTCAGGAATGGCGCACCCGGAGACGCCTGCCCCGGTGGATCGTCCTCGCGGATTACGACAATCGCCTCGCCGTAGACCTGGAAAACGTGCTATCGGTGGAGGCCTTTACCCATGCCCTGAAGAAGCGGGACTCAGCAATACTCGAGGAGACCTTCCTGGCTTCGGAGGACGAACCGGTCGAGGGCCCCGATGGCCGCTATGCGCATGAGATCGTGGTACCCATTGCGCGGCCGGTAACGAGCGCGGTCAGGGTTCCCGAAGCGCGGAGACCGGCGACCGCTCCGCAAGTACAGCGCTCGTTCTCACCCGGCTCTGCATGGCTCTCCATCAAGCTCTACTGCGGCGAGTCGATCGCCGACGAGATCCTCACCGAGATCATCGGACCCCTCACCCATCAATTGCTGGAAGACGGTGCCGCCAAGGGCTGGTTCTTCATCCGCTATGGCGACCCGGCTCTCCATCTGCGCTGGCGTCTCGCGGGTGATCCCGCAGCCCTGTCCGCCACGGCCCGCCCCGCTGTCGAGGAGGCAGCGGCGCGCCTGCTCGACGAAGGGAAGATCTGGCGGGTGCAATTCGACACCTACAAGCGCGAAATCGAGCGCTACGGTGGCCCCGAAGCGATTCTCCTGGCGGAGCGGTGGTTTCAGGCCGACAGTGACGCGGTCTTTCGGATCATGGAGCTGGTGGATCCTGGAGACGCAGGGCTGGACGAGAGATGGCGTCTTGCCGTTCGCGGCATGGACCAACTCCTGGCCGACCTTGGCTTCGATCACGCCGGCCGGAGCGAGTATGCCAAGCGGTGGGTTGAGGATGCGTTTGAAAACCCCGAAAGCAGCGCGGGATTGCGTCCCCAGCTCAGCGATCGCTTTCGGAAGGAGCGGGCGCGACTCGAATCGCTGCTCGATCGGACTAAGGACGCCGACAGCGACCTGGGTCCTGGACTCGCGATCCTCCATCAGCGCTCAGCAAGCCTCGCCCCCATAGGGGCCGAGCTCCGGAGGCTGGAACAGGAGGGGCATCTCCAAGTGCCGGTGGATGAACTGGCCCAGAGCTTTGTTCACATGCACGTCAATCGGCTGCTTCGGTCCGCCCAGCGCCAGCACGAGGTGGTCCTCCACGATTTCCTGCATCGGCTCTACCAGGCCCAAGCCGCGCGGGCGGCCGCAAAACGTCCAGCGCCGGAGCTGGCGCAATGAACGTGGCGCCTGAATGGCAACCGCTCCTCGATGGTTCGCTTCGGGGTCAGGCGCTCGAGACAATCGGCGACATCGCAGAAGCGCTTAGACATCCGCCGGAGCCCACCCCAGTCGAGGGCCACACCACCGAAACGACTCAGGCCTTCAAGCTCGGTCTCATGACAGGCCGGGCTGGATTGGCTGTGTTCTTCGCCTACCTGGCGGAAGCCGGCCTGCACAAAGACGCCGAAGAGCTCGCCTGGGATTTTCTCGATGAGTCCGAAGCAGGCCTCGCGGAACACTGGATGGGCGCGTCACTGTGCGAGGGATTCACTGGTATCGCCTGGGCGCACGCCCACCTGTATCAGGCGCTCTCCCACGCAAAAGATCGGGGCGAGCTCAAGGACCTCGACGAAGCGCTCATCGGCTTGCTCCTCGACTGGCCCAGCCCCGATCAGTACGAACTCTTGTATGGCATGGTCGGCATCGGTGTGTATGCGCTCGAGAGGCTTCCCCGCCCCCGCGCTCGGAGGATGCTGCGACTCATCGTGGACCGGTTGGAAGAATCGGTGCAACGCATGCCGGACGGCATCGCCTGGCTTACGCCACGGACCCCTGGCAGCCCAACCCGCGAGTACAACCTCGGCATGGCGCATGGAGTCCCCGGTGTCGTGGCGCTTCTGGCTAGAGCGGTCACAGCTCGGATCGAGCGGAAGCGCGCCTTTGCGTTGCTCAGCGAGTCCGTCCGCTGGCTCCGGGCTCAGCGGCTTCCACCGGAATTTGGTGGTGGATTCCCCGCCACCATCTCGCCGGGAGAGTCGCCGCTCGCGACGAGGGTCGCCTGGTGTTACGGCGATCCCGGAGTGGCCGCGGCGCTGCTTGCAGCCGCCAGGGTGCTGGAACAGCCGGACTTGGAACAGGAAGCGATCGACCTCGCGGTTATCGCCGCCGCTCGGCCACCGAGCGAAAGCTTGATCGCCGATGCGGGGATCTGTCACGGCGCCGCCGGGCTCGGGCAGCTCTACAATCGATTTTTTCAGATGACTCGCCATCCCGCGCTGGGAGCGGCGGCCCGGGACTTCTTTGCTCAGGCGATCGAGCTCCGCCGACCCGGAACCGGAATCGCGGGCTATGCGCCCGCGCCTGCGCCAGGGTCGGAGGACGCGAGTGCCATTGATCAGAACGATCCGGGGCTGCTCAGCGGTGCCGCGGGCATTGGCCTGGCGCTGCTCGCGGCCACCACGCCGGTGCCGCCGGCCTGGGACCGCCTGCTCCTGGCGGATCTCCCTGCAATGGCAAGGTGTTGATTGTACTCGAACTCAACTGGAGGAACCGATGACCCGGAAGACCACGAAGGGCCCCAAGACCCCGCCGTAAGTCCAAGCGGCTCAGTCTCAGCAAGAAGACCCTCAAGGACCTGAGCGCACCCGCCAGCGGTCCCGAAGGTGGGATGGGGATAAAGATCCCGCTGAGCCATTGTACCACTTGTCCAGCCAGCTGTCGTCGCAGGCCATGAGGCGATTGACCAGGCGCTGCGGCGAGCAGTTCAGCTGGGCTGCGCGGTCGTTTGTCTGGCGGACAAGAGTTGGCGGGTTTCGCGGCCGAAACGCGATTAACCACTACCGGCAGAGCACTCAGCCCGCCGGCCGCTACTCAAGTTCCAGCAAGACAACCGCAGGAGGAAGGCAAATGGGTACCAGCAAGGGAAAGGGCAAGAAACTCGCGCTGAACAAGGAGACACTCAAAGACTTGTCGCCCAGCTCGACTGGGGGCGGAGCCATGGGAGGCCTTGGTAAGGGCGGCGGCGGTACCGCAGCCGCGTGTTCCAATCCGTGTCCCGCCACGCAGTTGCTCTGTCCCCACAAGACCACGGTGCCGGCAGGATGCCCCAGTACCGTTACGAAGGGCGGAATACTCGGCTGAGTGAAGAGGAGAGGGTGCGGCTTTTGTAGCGCGCGGGCACTCGCTCGAGTCCGACGCGTTGGCAGCAGCTGCGGGAGCCGCCCTGATTCGTGAGCTAAACGAGGTGAGAGATGAGTCCCCAGAGTGGCAACCGAGCCAAACGGCTCTCGATTGGCAAGAAGACGCTGAAAGACCTGGAACCAGGACCGGAAGGCTCCCCCGGAGTCAGGGGCGGGATGAGGAATACCGCACCCCCAGGGTGCCCGCCCCCGCCGACCGTCCACTGTATCGCAAAGACCACCGTCCCGTCGGGATGCCCGGGTGCCGGCCGGGCGACTGGCCGGGGGTGACAGTCGATCTGGCCCGGCGTTGGAGCGGCTTGTAGAGCTGGAGCAACAGCAGGAGTGGCCGGCTTCCGGACTCCATCTTGCGGCCAGCGTTCCAAGCCGCATACTTCGCGCAGTGATTCCCCCCCCTAAGCTTGGCGCCACCCCGATGCAGGCACTCTACGGGCGCCCGGTCTTCGTGGTCGAAGGCGACACGTTCTTCTGGGAAGACGTCGTCCTCGACGCGATCCGGCGCGGCAAATGGTCGGGTCTGGAGCAGGAAGCCCGTGAAGGATTCGCCGCCTTGGAGGAGATCGAGTCCTCCTCCGAGAACGAGGAATTCGAAGCGGCCGTGGACGAGGCTGCGCAGGAGTTCCGCTACGCACGCGACCTGGTCAGCGCCCAGGAGATGGAAGACTGGCTCGCGGCCCATGAGGTGAGTCTCCGGGAGTGGATGGACCACATCCGCCGCCAGACGGCCCGGGCCAGAGCGCCGCTGGGACTGAGCGCCCTCGTGGCTCGCCACCCGACGGACGCTGAGCACCTCGATGCTGCGTTGCGGGTGGATCTGATTTGCACCGGAACGGGAGAGGAGCTGGCTGCGGAGCTCGCTGGACGCGCCGCCGCCGCCGCTGGGAATCCGGCGCAGGCCTCTCAAGAGACCGACGAACCGCTGCCGTCCAGAATACCTCTCGGAATCTCTCCGGAGCGGGCGCAGGAAAGGATCAACCTGCTGGCTCGGGTAAACGAGAGCGCCGAGTTGTTCCGACAGAGCGCAGTGACTCCGGAGGCGATCCGGCGCGAGATCGGGCATCACCACACCGAGTGGATCCGGATCGATTGCCGAGCCATTGCCTTCGAAGATGAGGCCGGTGCGCGGGAAGCGGCGATGTGCATGCGGGAAGACGGGCTCGCGCTCGACGACGTCGCGGCAGCCGCGCATGCAACCGTCGCCGAGTCGCGCTTCTATCTCGACGACCTGGACCCTGAAGTCCGCCCGATATTCATGGCAGCCCGCCCGGTCGAAGTGTTGGGCCCAATCCTCTTCGAAGGAGCTCATACGCTCTTCCGCGTGGTGGACAAGGTGATGCCTTCCGAGAAGGACCCCGAGATCCTGCGCCGCGCCGAGACGGGAGTAGCGACACGGATCTTGGCGGCTCAGGCCCAACAGCGGGTGCAGTGGCAATTGCCCTGGTGACCGGGATGGATACCGAATCTCTCGACGCGGTACTCCAGAGTCTTCCAGTACTCACAGGCCTGCCGCACGACGTGCGGGACCTGGTCATCGCGAGCTTCGTCCCCACCAGCTACACCTTCGGCCAGGCCATCGTCCAGGAGGGCGATGCCTCCGACGCGCTTTACGTGCTGGTCTCCGGCCGGGTGCGAATGCTCAAGCGGGGAGAGAACGGAGACGAGATCTCCCTCGGCGCGCTCCGCCCCGGGGAGACCTTCGGGGAGGGTGGCTTCAGCGACCACACCGTCCACCCCGCCACCGTACGAGCGAGCGGGGACGTGGAGGTGGTCCGCCTCGACCGATCGGTCTTCGAGGCGCTTCTCCGTCGGCGGCCGGAGGTGCGCAAGTTCTTCGAGCTACAGTCCCGCCATCGCAACCTGCAGTTCTTCTTCCGGCAGTTCACCGTCTTCGCGAAGCTTCCACCAGAGGCCTTGAACGATCTCCTGGCCAACCTGGAGCCGATCGACTTTCGCCAGGGCGACGTGGTGATCCGCGAAGGCGAGCCGCCGGGCCCGATGTACATCATCGAAGAGGGCCGTTGCCGGATCCACGTCGGAGTGGACGGGCGCCGCCGCAACGTCGCGTTCCTCCGCCGCGGCGAGTTCTTCGGTGAGTTGTCGGTGATCCGCGACCAGCCGCGCGATTCGACCGTCGAGGCGGTGACCAACTGCCGGCTCCTGCGCCTTACCCAGGAGACCTACCAGGATCTGCTGAGTCAGCACCAGGCCTTCAGGGATGAGATCGAAGAGCGGATCGCCCAGTACGACTACGCCCACACGGCGCAGATCCCGATCGACCTCTATCGGGAGATCCTGCCGGCCGACGCTTCGGTGCTCAGCAAGGTGGGAGACGACCAGGTCGACCAGGACCTGACTCGCATGTGGGCGATTCCGCCTCGCCCCGAGGCGGCTCAGCCCTCCAGCACTGAAGAAGCTCCGGCCCCCGAGCCCGAAGCAGCCGCGGCCCCCTTCGCCGATGAAGAGGGTCGTTTCGTCAAGCGGAAACGGCGGACTCGCAAGTTCCCCCACGTCTGGCAGATCGATGAGATGGACTGCGGCGCCGCGAGCCTCGCGATGATCTGCCGGTACTACGGGAAGGCGGTGAGTCTCGCGCGGATTCGCCAGCTGAGCCACACCAGCCTGGATGGCACCAGTCTCCGGGCCATCTGTCAGGCCGCCAGCGAGCTGGGACTCGCGGCCCGGGCAGTGAAGGCCTCGCCCGTCAATCTGGACCAGATGCCACTCCCGGCCGTCGTGCACTGGGATGGCAACCATTGGGTTGTGGTCTACGACGTGGACAAGACCTCCGTCCGGGTCTCCGATCCGGCCACCGGCCGGCGCCGGCTCACCCGCGCCGAGTTCGGCGAGAAGTGGAGTGGCTACGCCGCGCTGTTCGATTACACCACCGAGTTCGAGAAGAACAAGGAAACCAAGCTCGGCATCGCCTGGCTCCTGCCCTTCTTCAAGCCGCACCGGACCCTGATCCTCCAGGCCACGGCCCTCGCCGTGATCGTGAGCGCGTTGCAGATGGTGATTCCGGTCTTTACCCAGGTCATCGTGGACCGGGTGCTGGTGGAGCGCGATCTGAACCTGCTCAACATTCTGATCGCCGGCATGGCGGGAGTCGTGGTGTTTACGCTGATGGCCACGGTCATCCAGCGCTATCTGCTCAGCTTTAGCGCCGTACGCATCGACTCGGCGACCCTCGATTACCTCACCCGGCGGCTCTTGAGTCTGCCGATGAGCTACTTCAACACCCGGCGTACCGGAGACATCCAGCGCCGGCTGCAGGGCATCTGGCTGGTCCGGGAGTTCCTGGTGGAGCACGGTGTCGCAGGACTGACGGCAGTCGCGCAGCTCCTGGCCTCGCTCGCGCTGATGACGGTATACAGCCCGCTGCTCACGCTGACGTTTCTGTCCACGGTGCCGTTGTTCGTCCTGTTGATGCGCTACTCCTCCACCCGGCTCTTCCCGCTCTACGCGGAGCTGGAGGAATCGCACGGCAAGTACCAGTCATTCCAGATCGACGCCATCAAGGGCATCGAAACCGTCAAGTCGCTTGGCGCGGAGTCCGCCTTCCGGGACCTGATGCTGGGACAATTCAACAGCGTCGCCCGCAAGCGCTTCAAGGCCGACTTCACGCTGATGAGCTACAACGGCGCCATCTACACGGTCACGCTGCTGTCGGTGGTCTTGTTCCTCCTGGTGGGCGCCCACCAGGTGATGAACGGGCAGATGTCGATCGGCGGGCTGGTGGCGTTCAACTCGCTCGTCGCCCTGGCCAACGCGCCACTCCTCACCCTGCTCAGCCTGTGGGACAACCTGCAGCAAGCGACCGTCTACCTGAACCGGCTGGACGACATCTTCCAGCAGGAGCCGGAGCAGGGCGAGGATCGCTCGCGGCTCATGCCGGTCAAGTCTCTCGAGGGTAGAATCAGTCTCCGCCACCTCGGCTTCCGTTACGGGGGTGCTGAGTCTCCCCCGATTCTGGACGACATCAACTTCGATATTCCGCCCAACACCATGGTGGCGATCGTCGGCCGCAGCGGTTCGGGCAAGACCACCCTGATCAAATGCCTGGCCGGACTGCTGGAACCGACCGACGGCACGATTCTCTACGACGGCGTAGACCTCAAGACCCTCAACTACCAGGGATCTCCGGCGGAAGATCGGATTCGTGTTGCAGGAGAATCACCTGTTCGACGACACCATCGCCCGCAACATCGGGTTTGGTGAGGAAGAGCCCGAGTTCGAAGACGTCATCGTGGGCGGCCCAGGTCGCCAACGCCCGCGAGTTCATCGAGCGCTTGCCGATGGGCTACGACACCAGGATCGGCGAGTCGGGGATCGCGTCTATCAGGTGGCCAGAAGCAGCGGGTCGCGATCGCGCGGGCGATCTACCACCGCCCTCCGGTGCTCATTTTCGACGAGGCCACGAGCGCCCTCGACGCCGAATCCGAACGCGCGGTGAAGGAGAACATCGATCAGCTGCTCGAGGGCCGCACCTCGTTCGTGATCGCCCACCGGCTGAGCACCGTGCGGGACGCGGACGTCATCCTGGTGCTGGAGAAGGGCCGGCTGGTCGAGACCGGAACTCACGACGACCTGATGAACCGCCAGGGGCTGTACTACTTCCTGGTGAGTCAGCAGCTGGGACTGTGAGAATGCATTGAAGATTGGATCGAGGATTGAAGATTGCAGATTGAGCCCAGGCGTGATGGCGCCTTCTCAGTCAGAAAATCTTCAATCCGACAATCTGACATCTTCAATCTCGAAATCGAACTCCATGCCCGACGAGACCCAAACCTTTCTCGACACCACGCCCCCCACTGGGTGGCGCGGGGACTGGCGCATGTCATCATCGCCGCCTTTGCGCTGGCGCTCCTGGGCGCGGTGCTGGTGAAGGTGCCGGAAACGGTATCCGGACCATTCACGCTGGTTCCGGTCCGGGGTACCGACCCGGTCCGGGCGGTGCAGAGCGGGGTGCTGCTGGAGGTGCGCGTTGCTGAAGGCGACAACGTGACCCGCGGCGTCGACCCTCTTCGTCCTCCGCTCCGCCAGTATGAGCGACCGAGCGGCCGACCGGCTCACGCTCGAGAGCCAGCTTCGGGCCAACGAACAGCGGCTCACCATTCTCAAGAGCCAGTATGACACCCGGCAAACGGGCCGATGAAGCCGAGGGCCGGCGGCTCGCAGAACCGCGATTCGAGTTTCTCGCAGGGCCTCATCGACTTCCAAGAGCAAGCGCCTGGCCCTCACCAAAGAACTGGCCGACAGCTCCGCTTCCGGCGCCAAGCGCGGCGCAATCGGCAAGCTCGAAGCGAGCCGGCTGGAGCTCGAGTACACCACCCTCCAGGAAGAGGTCGACGGGGCGCGGAACGACCTCGCAGGAGGCGAGCTCCGACATTACCCGGCTGGAGGAAGACGGCAAGGCCCGCGACCTCGAGTACCAGGAGACCCGGCGAGGCCTAGCCGGAAGCGATGGAGACCGCGCGGATCCGTGCCGCATCGCTCCAGCGGCGATCTGGTCAATGCCACCGACCGCGGCTTCACGGTGATGGCCCCGTGCGACGGTACCGTGCTCCGGCTGCACGTGAATGCCGCCGGTGCCGTGGTGCAGGAGGGCGATATCCTGAGCGAGATGGCCTGCGCGCGGAGACCGGCTCCAGGGCGAGCTGCGTCGTCCCGGAAGCCGGCGTCGCCCATGGTCCGCCCGGGCCAGGGGGTGAAGCTCCGCTACGACGCCTTCCCCTATCAGCGCTACGGCGTGCGGTTCGCCACCGTGCGCTGGCTGGGACCCGCCGGCGTCGACGGCGCGTGACAGCGGCGCGTTCCGCGCCCTGGTCGACCTGGCGGAGGATTCGATCCGGGTGCACGGGCCAGCTGCAGGCCTTGCTTCCCGGCATGGGCGGTCGCGCCGACATCGTGGTCGGCAGACGATCGCTGGTGAGCTACGCCTTCGAGCCGATCCGGGCCCTGCGGGAAAACTTCGCGGAGCCACCTGCTCGATGAGTGAACCTGGCTCAACGGCGAACGCCACCGGGAGTGGCACTACACTCTGGACGATTTTCAGAGCGACGACGAGCCGATGGCCACGTGCCTCGGGCTCGCCCGGCATCGCGGCCCGGACCGAGCTGCCCGATTCTGATCCTGGGAGAGACCGGCACCGGGAAGACCCTGCTGGCCCGCGCCATTCACAACTCCTCCCGCCGCTCAACGCCAGCCGTTCATCGCGTTCAATTCGGCCGCCCTCAGCGACACCCTGCTCGACAGCCAGCTCTTCGGCCACGAGAAAGGCGCCTTCACCGGCGCGATCCGCCGGGTCAAAGGCAAATTCGAGCTGGCGGATCGGCGGGACCCTGTTTCTCGACGAAATCGCCGACATGAGTCCGGCCGCGCAGGCCAAGATTCTGCGGGCGGTCGAGTACGGCGAGTTCGAGCGGCTGGGCAGCGAGCAATTGCTCGAGGCCGACGTGCGGCTCATTTCGGCGACCCACCTTCCTCTGGCGCGCTACCTCGAGACCGATCACTTCCGGAAGGACCTGTTCTACCGGATCAGCGGGATCACCCTGCAGGCTGCCGTCGTTGCGCCAGCGTCCCAACGACCTCCGCACCATCATGGCCGCGGCGATCGCGACGGCGAGCGCCGACGCTCGGCAAGTAGATCGTCGGGCTGAGCCGACGCCGCCGCGGACCGGCTCCTGAGCTATGACTGGCCCGGAAACCTGCGGGAACTGCAGCGGGTCGATTCACACCGCGGTCGCGATCACCGAGGGCGACGTAATCCCACCGGAGGCGATCCTGCTCGAAACCTCGGTGGAAGCGGTTCACGGCCGAAGGCGACCAACGGAACGGGAGCCACCCGACGCCGAGTTCCGCGCTCACTGCCGCGGCCTCCTCGGATCACTCCCTCCGGGCCGCCGAGCTCCGGCACATCCACGCGGTCCTGGAATCCTACCACGGCAACAAGCGCCGGGCGGCCCGGGCCTCGGCCTCTCGCGCTCCACGCTGGACCGCAAGCTCCACGGAGAGTGACGCAGCCAGTCTCATCCTGAGACCACGGTCTCATGCGGGACCAGCGTGTGGTTTCAGATTGGGGCCGTCAGCTCCCGCGGCTCTCCACCCAGAATCCGGAAGCTCGTACGGCAGACTCAACTTGCAGTTTGGACTCCGAGCGGCACGCGGTCTGCCTAAGAAGGGTCCGTCAGGCCGGAGCCGCCGGCCGCGATCAGCCTCCGCTTCAGCACCGCAAGTTCACTCAGGAGGATGTATGGCCGCCAAGAAGACGCACCAAGGTGAAGGATCTGCCCCGTAAGGCAATCGACTCGAAGAAGGCGGCCGATGTGAAGGGTGGAATGCTGGCGAAGTCCGACAAGCCGTCCAAGTAAGCAACTGTGCAGCGAAGTGACCCGACGTTATTTCCACCCTCGAGGAGGAAGTATGACGAGCAAAGACAAAGAAGTCCGCGATCTGCCCGAGAGTAAGATCCCCAACACGAAGGCGGATCAGGTCAAGGGCGGCGCTCTCTCGAAGCCGACCAAGCCGAGCCGGTAACGCAACCCATCCAGCGATCCCCGTTTGGCCACCACCGACGGGGATCGCTGGCTCTCCCGATCATACAGGGGTCTGGCTATGACACCCCAGAACCGTAAACCCCAGAAGGAAGAGAAAGCCGCCGATGATGTCGTTCGGCTGGAGGATCTCGTGCCTCGCGACGACGTAAAAGGCGGAGCCAAGCTTCGCTTCGGTGAATCGACAGCGAAAAAGCCGCGCGGTAACGCTCCCTGGGAGGCCGATCTTCCAGGGAGGGAAACCCAGTCGATCAGCGACTCGCAGTGAGTCGCGTGAGCGCCCGCGCGGCACCCGCTCTCCGCGGTATCAATAGCGAATCAGCCTTCTCCCACGCCCGCACGACTTCTCGGTAGTGTACCTCCGCGCTGTCCTTTCTACCGGCCGCCTCCCAGGCCTCGGCCAGCCGCTCGTGCAGCTCGGTTCGCGTCACGTAGAGATTGCCGCCTTCGAAACTTCCGCGAATCGCCGCCTGCAGTATCGGAATTGCGTCCTTAGGCCGTTTGAGCCGCAGCCAGATCGCTGCCAGCTCATAGTTGGTCCGGCTGAACCCGTCGCTCGAGCGAGGTCATCGCCTTTTCGAACGCCTGAGCAGCCTCGTACGAGATAGCCGCGAGCCACGAGCAACAACCCACGAATGTGATAGTGCAGCCGCGCGTCCCGGGCGAAACCGCTGGCCTCTGCCAGGACCCGGACCGAATCGGCCAGGTGCGCTGAGGCGAAGGTATCGCCCATGCGCGGCGAGTGCGTCGGCCATGTGAGTCCAGGCCCAGACCCGGTTCCGTGCCAGCGCCGACGGATCCTCGAATCCGAAGTCGACCGCCGCGAGCGAGTCGAACAGCGCGGCGGACGCGCGGTACTGTCCCGCGGTCGAACAGCATCTGTGCCTCGAGAAAGGCACTGGGTGGCGCGCTGCCCTTGCCGTCGGCTCCGGCAAGGTCCTCGCCGGTAGCGTCCGCGCCAGATCGAAGCGCTTCGCGTGTAGCGTCCTTCCTGGCGTAGCACGTTGGCGAGCTGCCAGCCCGCTTCCAGCCGGGTCTTGGGCGGACCGCTCTGCAACTGCACTCGCATGATCTGCTCCGCCTCGCTGTAGTCGCCGGCGAACAGATGGATCGCCGTCAGAGTGATTGCGTCGAGACTGGAATCGGGAGCCACGGAATCGGCAACATGGAGGGCCGCGAGCGCACTGTCGGCCCAACCGCGCTGGGCCAGGACATCGGCAGTAGTAGCGCCAGGCCTGCGCGGAGCCGGGCTGGAGCCGGGTCCACAACCGCGCGACGCGAAGTGCCCCGGCGATCGAATCGGACATCAGGTACGACTCGCTCAGCGCCACCAGCGCCTCGCACGCCATGCAGCGCGGGCTCCGCCCCACCAGACCCAGAGAATCGCGCGCGATCACCTCGTGCAAGCGGCTTGCGGGCACCGGCCCAGTCCAGAGCGAGCAGCGCACCCTGCCCCGTGTAGAGATAGCCTTCGAGCTCCGACGGGATATCGGACAGTCAGGGTCTCCGCGATGGCACGGAGCGCCGGCGACGAATTGGCGAAGGCCCAGCTCGCGGCGATGAGCAGGCGCTCCCGGTCGCTGGCGCCCGCGACAGGCTCACGGCCCGGCGCAGCCGCGGAAGTATTCGGCGCGAGTCCCGCCTGAATTGCTGTTGGCGTAGTAGAACTGCGCCATCGCGAAGGCCGAATCCTCTTTGAGAGCCTTGGCGAAGAGCTGCTCTGCTGCAGGCAGATCGCTCGCGAAATAGGTTCGGAACCCTTCCTCGTAATAGCGATACGCCGCGACCGACCGGGTGGAGACGCTGGCGATCGAGCCCTCGGGCGCGCTGGCCCCGAGGTCCTGCGCCAGCCGATGGGTGCCGGTATCGGCCAGCGCGAAGAGGTCGTTCCCCTGCCACGGTGTAGGCCTGCAGCACGGCGCCGCTGGCGAGGTCCACTCGGCGCAGATCGAGCCTCAGCATGTCCGGGCCCACCTGATAGAGAGCGCCGTCCACCAGCTCATTCGCGCCGGCCTTTCGAGCCGCCTCGACGACAACCGCGGCCGTGTCTCCTCCCGTCGCGAGCTGGCGGAGCAGCTCGTACATCCGGGCGCTGCTCACCACCTGCACACCGCTGGCGCGGGCCAGGTTGGTCGCCAGCATGTCGGAGAGCGGCAGACCGGCGACCGGGTTTCCACCGGGTTTCGTGTAGTCGGTGATCCGGCCGACCGCGACCAGCGTCGGAGCGACTGACGAAACGAGTGAGCTCGACTGCTCGGACGTGCCACGCGGCGCGATAAGGCGGCGGCCCGCCAGCCACCCTACGCCGAGTAACACGACAGCCGCAGCCGGCGGCCAGTGCCGGATACCACTTCCGGACGTTGATGGCCCGGCGCGCCTTCCCCGGTGCTTCGGGCCCCGTCGGCGAGCTGATCGCAGCCCACCCACTCGTATGTCTGGAGCCGGTGACCTCTTCGCTGAGGAATTCAGTTGGTGAAGTTGGTTCCGAAGGAGCAGCAGCCACTGGCGGGGCTGGCGGAGCCACGTGCCTTAGTCCGGGATCGCTCCGGGCGACACGACGCAGCTCCTCGGCAAAGGCGATCACTTCCCGGTCCGGCGGGAGATCAAGCTCCTGTTGCAGCAGGGCCTCGTAGACCTTCGCGTGCTGGAGTGCTGCGGCCTGGTCGCCCTGCGCCACATGGGCTCGCATCAGGGCAACCGCGACCTTGGCATTCAGTGGGTCCATCCCCGCCAGCTTCTTGAACCAGCCTACCGCGGCACGATGATCTCCCGCCGCAGTGGCGCGCTGGCCCAGCTGTTCGAGCAGGTCGCCGTACTCCCTGGCCAGAGTCTGCCGCTCCTGCTCGCTCCAGCGCTCGAACTCCTCGGCACCGGGGAGATGGAACCCGTCGAGAAAAGGACCACGGTACAACTCGACCGCGCGCTCCAGCGCCCCCGCAGCCATCGCCGCCCGGAATTCCACCACATCAGCAGAAATGATTTCGGGATTCAGGCGGAGGTCTTTGACCCCGAGAAAGGCCTCCTCGGAGCCGAGGTCCTGACGTAGGGCGTAGAGAGCCTGGGTCAGGGCACGCCGAGCCCGCTCTTCGTCGGCGTCGGGCCAGAGAAAACCGATGATTTTGTCCCGGGTCAGTCCCCTCTCCCCCACTACACCCAGCATGGCCAGCAGGGCGAGACGCCGCGGCTGGGCCGCCGCGCCAGCTACAGGGCGTCCAGCCTGTGTGACGTAAAGTGCACCTAAGACATTGATGTGAAGCAAGTTATGTCAGGTGACTTTGAAGTGACTTTTCCGCGTCCTGAGTGGGACTTCGAGGTGAGGACGCTCTTTATACTAGGCCCCGTTGAAGCTGCCGGCAATGAACGGCAGACGCGCCACCAGCCAAGGAGAGGTCCCAATGAAGTCCGTGATTCTGCCGCCCCTGACGGTCCTGACGATGGCAACGGTCGCGCGAATCGAAGGTCCGTCCTTCACCGCAGCGGTGAGCGGATCGGTCCAGGCCGTTCTGTCCGGCAACGCGGTTTTCGGCCCGGTCCGGGGCCCCACCAGCATCCCGGGATCCTTTTCGCTGACTCTTGGCGCCTATAGCGACAACGGCGCGGTGGTCTTCAGCCGGGTCGGCCCGGGGCAGCCGAAGCCGGGAACCTATCAGGTGACGGCCTTTACCGGCGGGCCGGAAAAGGATGACGAGATCCACGCCCTGGTATCGCTGGGCTCGGCCGGCAATCCGGTGGGAGCATTCCGGGGAATGAGCGGTACGGTCACGATCACTCAGTCATCTCCGGACCGGATCGTGGGACGCTATGACCTGCACGCCGTCGGGTTCATGGCGACAGACATGAATGACGAAGAGCGCGAGATCACGGTGCGCGGCTCCTTCGCGGCAAGAGCGAGCTCGATTCCCTCGAGCTTCCGCGCCGCGATCCGCGGAGCGGTAGGGATTGCGGTCAACGGCGAGTCGGAATTCGGGACGGCCTGGTCGAGTGAAGGAAACCGGTTCTCGCTGACGATGGGAGCCAATGCCGAGGCGGCAGTTGTGCTCTCACGTAACATCACGGCTCGTCCCGGCACCGGGGTCTATAAGATCACCCCGGAAACCATCAAGGATGACGGGGCATTTCACGGAGTCGTGGTTACCGGTGAAACCAGCCATCCGACCGGAGTGTTCCGGATCAAGAGCGGTACGATCACGGTCACTTCCTCATCGGGGGACCGGATCTCCGGGAGCTTTGAGATGCAGGCGGAAGGTTTTCTGGCGGAAGACATGGATGACGAAGCACGCACGGTGACGATCTCTGGCACCTTCAGCGCCACCCCGAGCGCGCCAACGGTACCTCTCACCCTGAGGCAGTAGGAGTTGACAATGCAGGCATTCAACCGAGTCCGGTCGCTGTTCGCCTGGTGGCGGGCGCTGCGGACTATGAACCAGATCCTGGGATCGAGCACCTTGGGACGGTAGGAGTATCATGCAGAACAATGAACGCGTTTCGCAGCTGGGCAACGAGCGGACTACGAGGCCGGTGGAACAGACCAGCGGCAGGCTGGCACCCACGGTCTACCTGAGGACGGAGAAGTAGGACGATGCGCCTCGAGTACCTTGCGGACCGGCCGGAGTTCATCATGCCGGTGGCGACCTGGATCTATCAGGAGTGGCCGGAAGAGTTCGCGACCGTCGGCTTGGATGCGTGGCTGGCCGAATTCAGGGGCACGCTCATGCGGGATGGAATTCCCACGACCTTCGTGGCGAGCGAGGGCCCTGGACTGCTGGGGACCGCGAGCCTGATCGCCTCGGATCTTCCGGAACGCCCCGCTCTGTCGCCGTGGCTGGCGTCGGTGTACGTCTTGCCCAGATACCGCCGGGCCGGAATCGCCACTGCGCTGATCGGGAGAGTCCTCGCTCAAGCGAGCTGGCTGGGGATGGAGCAGGTCTATCTCCAGACCGCGAGCCGGGTCGAATTCTACCAGCACCTGGGCTGGGTCGAGTGCGAGCAGCTGCAGCTCGATGGCCGTGTAGTCACAGTGATGTCCAAAAGCCTCGGCCTTGCCAGGAGAACGGCGTGACCCCCGAAGCGGTACGACTCATCCGCGTCTCCTGGCACCAGATTTCCACCCGGCGTGAGCTGACCGCGGTGATGTTCTACGGCCGGCTGTTCGAGCTGGAGCCGGGTCTGCGGGAAATGTTCCGCGATACCGATTTCCACCGGCTGCGGGCCAAGTTGATCGCGATGCTCGACCTCCTGGTCCGGTTTGCGGACCAGCCCGATGATCTGATTCGCGAAGCGGCGCAGCTGGGACGCAGGCATGCCACTCTGAACCTGAGCAGCCCGGAATTACGAAGTGGCGGGAGAGGCCTTGCTGTGGACTCTCGAGCGTTCACTGGGGCTCGATTTCACTCCCGCGACGCGCGCCGCGTGGACCGAACTCTATGCGCTGGTCGGCTCCGTGATGCGGCGGGTCTCGGGCCGGATTTCGGGCGCCACCGTGACGGTGCCGCATCTTCCGCCGAATGAGGGCTCGGGTAGCTTTCCCGGATGCACATAATCCGGCGATTCTGCCCCGCGCTCTTCCTTCTCGTTCCACAATTCGCCACTCCACTCACCGGTCAACAGACCGGCGGCCGGCCGGTCACGATCGACGACCAGTTCGCGATCAAAGACGTAAGCGATCCCCGGATTTCGCCCGACGGCAAATGGGTCGCCTACGTGGTCAGCCAGAACGACCTGGAGAAGGATCTCAACCAGAGCGATATCTGGATGACCAGCTGGGACGGCGCGACCACGCGTCCAGCTCACCCACACCGAGAAGGAAAGCGAAAGCGATCCGGCTGGAGTCCCGACGGGAAATACCTGGCATTCCTTTCCGACCGGGACGACGAGAACGACGCCTCACAACTCTGGCTGCTCAACACGGCAGGCGGCGAAGCGGAGCGGGTCACCGAGAGCAAGAACGGCATCGAGAGCTTTGCGTGGGCGCCGGACGGCAAGCGCCTGGTCTTCACCATCGAAGATGGCGACTCGGTCGAGGTCGGCGGAACCGACACCACGCACAAGGAGCACTCCCAAGCCGATCGTCGTCGACCGGTACTACTTCAAGGAGGACTACACCGGGTACCTGGGCCGCAAGCGGGCTCACCTGTACCTCTTCGATCTCGCGACCGGATCACCACCCAGCTCACCTCCGGCGACTCACAACGAATCGCTGCCATCCTGGTCGCCCGACGGAAAGTCGATCGCCTTCGTCAGCAAAGGAGCGGAAGATTGCGACCGGAACGACAACTACGACGTCTACGTCGTGGACGCCACTCCCGGCGCCACGCCGCGGCAGCTGACCACCTTCGAAGGGCCCGACGCGGAACCTGACTGGGAGAGCCCGCCGGCCTGGAGTCCGGACGGCAAGCAGATCGCCTACCTGCAGGGCGGGCCGCTCAAGCTGATCTACTACGCGGGACACAAGATCGCGGTCATTCCCGCGGCGGGCGGTACTCCGAAGATTCTTAACGGCCACTCTCGACCGCAACACCGATCTCCTCCGGTGGTCGGCGGACGGGAACTACCCTGCTCTTCCTGGTGGAGGACGACCAGGACCCAGTACCTCGCCAGTATGCCCGCGGCCGGCGGGATCCATCAAGAAGGTCCTGAGCGGCCGGAATGCCGTGACCGAATATTCCGCCGCCAGCAACGGGCGGATCGCCGTGTCTGTGGGAAGACCCCTCCAGGCCGGCCGAGGTCTACGCGGTCGAGAACGGCAAGACTCGGCAGCTCGTCGCATCAGAACGACTCGCTCTTCGCGACCCTCGCGATGGGCCGCACCGAGGAGATCTCGGTCAAGAGCAAGGACGGCACGACCATCAACGGCTTCATGGTGCTGCCGCCGGACTACAGGAACCGGGCAAAAGGTATCCGACCATCCTCGGATCCACGGCGGTCCGGTGGGACAGTTCCCGCTCGACTTCAACTACATGTTCCAGTACTTCGCGGCGAACGGTTATGTGGTGGTCGCGATGAATCCCCGCGGCAGCTCGGGCCGCGGCGAGAAGTTCTCGACTCGGTGATCTACGCCGACTGGGGCAACAAGGACGTGCAGGACGTGCTGGCGGGAGTGGACTACGCCGTCGGCAAGGGGATCGCCGACCCCGACCACCTCGGCGTCGGTGGCTGGAGTTACGGCGGCATCCTGACCAACTACGTCATCGCCTCGGACACCCGGTTCAAGGCCGCGGTGAGCGGCGCCGGTAGCTCCAACATCTTCGCCGGGTACGGCACCGACATGTACGTGCGGGAGTACGACGCCGAGCTGGGCCCCCCGTGGAAGAGCCACGACACGTACCTCAAGCTTGTCCTATCCCGTTCCTCCACGCCGACCGGATCAAGACGCCGACACTCTTCCTGGCGGGCAGAAGGACTTCAACGTGCCACTGCTCAACTCGGAGCAGATGTACCAGGCGCTGCGCAGCCTGGGACATTCCGACCCAGCTGATCATCTATCCCGGTCAGTACCACGGCATCTCCAAGCCGAGCTACCAGCGGGACCGGCTGGAGCGGTATGTGGCGTGGTATGACAAGTATCTGAAGTAGTCCGATGGTCGATAGTCGATAGTCGATGGTCGTTAGTCAGTGGTCGTTGGTACGTGAATATGACCATCGACTCCATGACTATCGACCGCCCTCTTCGACGCGCAGCTCATGTCCCCAGCCCAACTCCGCGACCCGGACCCTCGGCAAGATCGGCCTGCCTGCCCCGCTCAAAGACCTCGCCTCACGGCGGTGGGACGTCATCATCGTCGGGCGGCGGCCACAATGGCCTCACCTGCGCCTTCTATCTCGCACGCGCGGGAAAGAAGGTGCTGGTGCTCGAGGCGCGGGAGCGGATCGGCGGCGCCTGCACCCTCGAGGAGACCTGGCCCGGTTACCGGGTCTCTCCCTGCGCCTACGTGGTGGGCCTGCTGCACCCGCTGGTCATCGAAGAACTGGAGCTGGCCCGGCGCGGCTACAGCTGGACTCCGGCGAGCGGCGGCTACTTCGTGCCCGTTCGACGATGGTTCCAGCATCCAGCTCTGGGACGACGAGGCGAAGGCCGAAGCGGAGCTGCAGCGCTTCAGTCCCCGGGACGTCGAAGGTCGGCACGAGATGCATCGCCTCATGCACCGGGTGTGCGACGCGATCCGGCCCCTGGGTGAGCGTGACACCTGGCTGGGCCGGGCGCCCGACCCGGGAGCAACTCGAGGAGCGGCTGGGCCATGACGAGGACGCCATCGGCCTGTTGTTCGAGTGGTCCATGGCCGAGCTGATGGAGCGCTACCTCCACGACGAGCGGATGCAGCTGGCCTACATGGGCCAGGGTGTCGTCGGCACCTTCGCCAGTCCCTACGATCCCGGGCACCGCCTCGATCTACTTCCATCACTACTGCGGCCGGCTCGATGGTGGCGAGCCCGGTGGCTGGGGGTACGTCACGGGCGGAATGGGCATGGTCTCGTTCCTGATCCACGACGCCGCGGTGGAGGCCGGGGCCGTGGTGGCAGCGGGAGTACCGGTCGGACGGATCCTGCCCGGCGAGGGAGTGGAGCTGGCCGGCGGCGATCGGATTCAGGCGCCGGTCGTCGTCTCCAATGCCGACCCGGTCGTCACGGCTCGCCTGCTGGGCAGCGCCGCCGATGCCGGTGGAGCGGAAGCGTGTCGGATCGGTGCCGATGACGGGGCTGCACCGTCAAGGTGAATGCGGCGCTGGCCGAGCTGCCGAACTTCAAGGCGCGGCCGGGCACCCGGATGCCGCATCACCTGGCGACGATCAACACCCCGCTCACCAAGGCCGAGTGGAAGGAGTGCTACGCCGACGCGCGTGCCGGTCGGCTTCCCCAACGGCTCTGGACCGAGATCTACCTGCAGACGGCCTATGATCCGAGTGTCGCGCCCCGGCGGGACGCACGTGATGAGCGTCTTCTCGCAGTACGTGCCGCACACCTTCGCGCAGGGCAACTGGGACACCCATCGCGCGGCGGCCGGAAAGCTGGTGGTCGATTCGATCGGCCGCTTCTGCAGCAACATCCCCGACGCGATCCTCGACATGGAGACCCTCGGTCCACCCGACGTCGAAGCCCAGGTCGGGCTAACGGGAGGACACATCTTCCAGGGCGAGTGCCTGCCGCCGTACATGTGGAGCAATCGGCTCGAGTACCGGACGCCGATGACGGGCGTGTACCTCTGCGGCGCCTGCACCCACCCCGGCGGCAGCGTGATCGGGATCAACGGGCGGAACGCGGCGATGGAGGTGTTGGGGAAGCTGTAGATGGCGAGACGAGGCGACGGGAGACGACGGAGACGGGAGACGGGAGACGGGAGACGGGCCAGAGTAGAATCAGCCTTGGGACGTCTGGCAAGAACACAGAGACACAGAGAACACAGAGGGAAGAGACAAAGAACACAAAGAATGATTTTTGTTGTGATCCAGGAACCGAAAGCGCAATACGACCACTTCGTGCCCTTCGTGTCTTCGTGTTGAAATAGAAAGACGCGTGGGACGAAACGGCGCCTTGGCGACAGCCGCTACGAGATCCCCCTGATGACTTCGAAGTTGACCTGGGCCCTCTGTGTCCTCTGTGTCTCTGTGTTTCCCTCGCCTACCCTGCCACAGCACAGCAGGCAGGCCGGAGACTCGACCGTTGTCGTGCTGCTCGGCACCGGGAACCCCTACCCCGATCCCGACGCGCAGGGGCCCGCCACCGCTGTGGTGCTGGGGAGCTCGCGTCTTCCTCATCGACGCCGGACCCGGCAGTCATGCGACAGATGCGCGCAGCGAACCTCACGATACGCGGACCCGAGGCCGTGTTCTTCACCCATCTGCACAGCGATCACACCCTCGGCTATCCCGATCTGATCTTCACCTCCTGGGTCATGGGCCGGACCGCACCGCTCGAGTCGTTCGGTCCTCCCGGCCTCCAGGCGATGACCGATCATCTCACCGCGGCGTACGCCGAAGACATCCAGGTCCGCGAACAGGGCCTCGAACATCAGACGCCGGGTGGCTGGAAGGTCAACGTCCACGAGATCAAACCCGGCGTGATCTACCAGAAAGACGGTGTCACCGTCACCGCCATTTCGGTTCCCCATGGCAGTTGGAAAACCGCTTTCGGCTACCGGATCGACACACCCGACCGCTCGGTAGTGATCTCCGGCGACACCCGTCCGAGTAAAGAGCTGGAAAAAGCCGCGAAGGGAGTCGATGTCCTGGTGCACGAGGTCTATCCCGAAGCGAAGATCAAACCCGAGGAACGACTCGGCGGCAGCGACTGGCCCAGGTACATGCGCTCCTTCCATACCTCCGACAAGGAACTTGGCGCTCTCGCCGGCCGTAGTGGACCTCGCCTTCTCATTCTCTCTCACATCGTGCGCATGGGCGGTACCGACGACGAAGTGCTCGCCGGAGTAAAGGCGGGTGGGTTCAAGGGGCGGGTGGTGGTGGGGAAGGATTTGGGCGAGGTACTAGGAGGGCGGGAAGGCGGTCGGAACACTAACTCGGAACTGGGAACTCGGAACTATGCACTCGATCCGTCGTCAGCTCCAAAGCCTTCTATTCATCCTCACCCTGCCCACCCTCAATCTCCACGCTCAGGGCACCAGGTTGCTGCGTCATCCCACGGCGAGCGCCACCTCGATCGCCTTTGCCTATGCCGGCGATATCTGGATTACCTCGCGCGAAGGCGGCGATGCGCGACGGCTCACCAGCTTCCCCGGCGAGGAGTACTACCCGGAGCTCTCCCCCGACGGAAAGCTGGTCGCGTTCACCGGACAGTACGGCGGCAACGTCGATGTCTACGTGGTGCCTATCGAAGGCGGGCGAGCCGCGGCGTCTCACCTGGCACCCGGGCCCGACGTGACTCGAGGCTGGACGCCCGACGGCAAACGCATCGTCTTCGCTTCGGGTCGCAACAGCGCTCCGCGCACCTACAACGTGAAGCTATGGACCGTGCCGGTTGAAGGCGGCTGGCCCGAGCCGCTGCCGATGCCGCGCGCGTCGACCGGACAATTCTCCCCCGACGGCAAGTCGATCACTTACCGGGTGGTGAGCCCGTGGGATGTCGAATGGCGGAACTACCGCGGTGGCCAGGCTCAGCCGATCCGGGTGGTAAACCTCGCCGACCTTTCCATGACCAAGTTGCCGTGGGTGGGGAGCAACGACACCGATCCGGTCTGGCTGGGCAACACGATCTATTTCCTCTCCGACCGGACTACGCCGCCAACCTCTACGCCTATGATCCGGGCAGCTAAACAGGCTCACCCAGCTCACCCACTACAAGGATTTCGACGCCAAGCACCTGAACGCGGGCGGCGGTGTCCTGGTCTACGAACAGGGCGGATACATCCACCTCTTCGATCCCGCGGCCGGCCCGACCAGCAGCTCGTCATCAATGTCCGCGGCGACCTGCCCTGGGCCCTGCCCCACTGGGCCGACGTGAGCGAGAGCCTCACCAATCCCGTCGCTCTCTCCCACCGGCGCACGGGCCCTGTTCGAAGCCCGCGGCGAGGTGTTCACCATTCCGGTCGAGAAGGGCGACTGGCGTAACCTCACCCGGTCTCCCGGAGTGGCCGATCGGAACCCGGTCTGGTCTCCAGACGGGAAGTCGATCGCCTGGTTCTCCGATCGAGCGGCGAGTACCGGCTCATGATCGGAACCCAGGACGGACTCAGCAAGCCGCGGGAGATCACCCTCGCCAACCCGACCTTCTTCTTCACGCCCACCTGGTCGCCCGACGGCAAGTATCTCGCCTTCACCGACGAAGGGCTCAACCTGAGCATGGTGGAGCTGGCAACCGGCAAGCTGACACGGCTGGACACCGATCGTTTCGCCCATCCCGAACGCACCGTGAATCCCGGTCTGGTCGCCGGACTGCAAGTGGCTGGCCTACGCGAAGCGTCTGGACCAGCCAGTTCCATGTGATCATGGTGTATTCGCTGAAGGACGGGAAAACCCGGCAGCTCACGGACGGGCTGTCCGATGCGGTGTACCCCGGCCTGGGATCCCGAGGGCAAGTTCCTCTACTTCCTCGCCAGCACCGATTTCGCGCTCAACAGCGGTTGGCTGGACCTGAGCTCCTACGACCGGCCCGTCGAGTCGCGGCGTCTATTTCGCGGTGCTACGGGCGGATCAGCCCTCTCCGCTGCTGCCTCAGAGCGACGAGGAGACCGCGAAGGACACGACCGCCAAGCCCGACACCACTTCCAGGAAACCGGACGAAGAAGTCGAAGAAGGAAACCAAGCCCAAGGCGGCCTCCGATTCCGCCAAGGCCGATTCTGCAGCCAACGTGCGGATCGACTTCGAGGGGATCTCCCAGCGCATCCTTTCGCTCGGCGTGCCGGTCCGCCAATACAAGAGCGTCGTGGCCGCGGCCGACAGTGCGGTGTTCTACGCCGAGTCGCTCGCCAACGAGCCAGGTGTGACGCTGCATCGCTACGATTTCAAGAAACGCGAAGCGGCCCTCTGGCAGAAAGGTGTCCTGGCCTATTCACTCTCGGCCAACGGCAAGAAGCTGCTGTTTCAGACCGGTGAAGGCTGGACCGTCGCGGGCACCGAAGGACTGCCGGCCGAAACCAAAGCGAAGAAGCTGAACACGGCGGTGCGGATGCGGCTCGATCCGCCGGCGGAATGGCAACAGATTTTCCACGAGGCGTGGCGCTTTGAGCGGGATTTCTTCTACGTGAAGAACCTCCACGGCGCCGACTGGGATTCGGTCTACAAGATGTATGAGCCGTGGGTGGCCGATGGTCGGTCACCGGTCAGATCTCACCCACCTGCTCGACATCCTCGGTGGTGAGTTGTCGGTCGGGCACTCGTTCACCGGTGGCGGCGATACGCCCGAGGTACCCCGGGTCTCGATCGGACTGCTCGGCGCCGATCTGGTTCCCGACAACGGCCGCTATCGGATCGCGCACATCTACACCGGCGAGAACTGGAATCCGGACCTGCGCGCGCCGCTCAGCGAGCCCGGCGTCAAGGTGTCCGAGGGTGATTACCTCCTCGAGGTCAATGGAGTCGAGCTCAAGGCGCCCGCCGAGCCATACAGCCTCTTCGAAGGCACCGCGGGACGGCAAACCGTCGATCCGGGTGAACAGCAAGCCGACGATGGAAGGCTCGCGACTCGTCACCGTCGTCCCGGTGGAAAACGAGATCGCCTTACGGTCGCGGGCCTGGGTCGAGAGAAATCGCCGGCTGGTGGATTCCCTTTCAGGCGGCAAGCTGGCCTACGTCTGGATTCCCAACACCGCCGACGACGGCTTCATCTACTTCAACCGATACTATTTCGCCCAGCAGGACCGGCTCGGCGCGGTGGTAGACGAGCGGTTCAACGAAGGCGGCTACATCGCGGACTACGTGGTAGACCTGCTGGCTCGCAAGCTTCGAGGATACTTCAACAATCCGGTTGCGGACCACTATCCCTTCATGACGCCCGCGGCTGGAATTCCGGGCCCCAAGGTGATGCTGGTCAACGAAATGTCAGGCTCCGGCGGCGACATGCTGCCCTACATGTTCCGGCAGATGAAGCTGGGTCCCCTGGTGGGGATGAAGACCTGGGGCGGCCTGGTCGGCATCTGGGACACGCCGCCGCTGATGGATGGCGGCTTCATCACGGCTCCGCGCGGCGGGTTCTACAACCTCGAAGGCCAATGGGATGTCGAGAACAAGGGTGTGGCGCCGGACATCGAAGTCGAGGAGACTCCGCTCACCGCCAGGGACGGGCGCGATCCGCAGCTCGAGCGGGCAGTGGCCGAGGCACATGAGCAGGCTGCAGGCCGAGGCGCCGAAGATACTTCCCGAGCCGCCGCCGCCGGTGCGGGTGCGGAGGCCCAACTAGTCGGTGGTGGGTCCCGATCTCGATCTCTATTCGCCACCCGTGTCCCCATCCCCCACTACCCACAACCCACTCCCCACCACCAATCACCATGTCCCACCACCTCACCCTCTCCGACGGCCTGGCACGCATGCCGGGCCCATACAAGGACCAATACGACGTGCTGCTTCGGCACGGCACCATGATGGTGGGGTTGTATGCGCCCCGAGGAATTGACGACCAGACCCCGCACACCCGCGACGAACTCTATTTCGTCATGGCAGGAACTGGCTGGTTCATGAACGGGCCGGATCGCCATCGTTTCGCTCCGGGCGACGTCCTTTTCGTGCCGGCCGGAGTAGAACATCGTTTCGAGGATTTCAGCGACGACCTCGCCCTGTGGGTGGTCTTCTATGGACCGGAGGGCGGGGAGAAATAGATTAGCTGCATGTCCTTACCCAACTCCCCGCTCGAACCCACTCTGCTACGCGAGTACTACTTCTCCCCGGAGATCTTTAGCCGAGAGAAGGAGAGAATTTTCTTCGGACAATGGATGTGCGTAGGCCGGGAGGAGGAAGTCCCCAATCCCGGAGATTATCTCCTGCTCGACGTCGTGGGAGAAAGCGTCATCCTGGTACGCACCCGGGAAGGAAAGCTGGCGGCCCACTACAACGTCTGCCGTCACCGCGGATCACAGCTGGTGCTGGGAGTGGATCCCAAGCCAAAAGGTCGGCACGCCTGCCCCTCCGGCACCTTCACCAGCGGGATCAAGTGTCCCTACCACTCGTGGACCTACGAGCTGTCCGGGACGCTCCGGACCGCGCCGTACCTCGACGAGGGCTCCGGCTTTCGCAAAGACCAGCTCCCGCTCTACCAGGTAGAAGTGGATGTGTGGGGTGGCTTCGTGTTCCTGAGACTGGGTGCCACCCATCCGGGAGGGAAGAGCCCGGAGTCCCTGGCGTCGCAACTGGGCGGCGCGGTCGATCGGATCAAGCGCTACCCGCTGGCTGAGCTGCGCATCGCCCGACGGATCGGATACGAGGTGGAGGCGAACTGGAAAGTCATTCTCGAGAACTACAACGAGTGTTACCACTGCGGTGGAGTCCACCCCGAGCTGTGCAAAGTGGTCCCGGCCTTCAAGCAGAAAGGCGGGATGGATCTCGACTGGGACCGCGGGGTTCCGCACCGGGAGGGAGCCTGGACCTTCACCATGAGCGGGACGACGAATCGCAAGCCGTTCGCCGGCCTCAACGAAGACGAGCAGACCCGCCACAAGGGTGAGTTGCTGTATCCCAACTTCATGCTGAGCCTCTCGGCCGAGCACGCGGCGGCGTTTACGCTGTGGCCGACCTCGCCCAGCCACACCACCATTCTTTGTGATTTTCTGTTTCATCCCTCGGAAATCGCGCAGTCCGATTTCAACCCCAACGATGCGGTGGAGTTCTGGGACATCACCAACCGGCAGGACTGGGTGATCTGTGAATCGGTGCAGCGAGGGATGGCTTCCCGGGTCTTCCGCCAGGGATTTTACGCTCCCATGGAGAGCATGAGCCTGGATATTCGGAGGTATATAAGGGAAAGGCTGGAATAGTTCCTTTGCTCGGTTCATCCTGCTCACTCTGACGGCGATTGGCATCGCGGTGCCACTCTTCCTGCGTATCCGGGCACGCTATTCGCCAAGCCAGGCCCTACCGCAAAAGACCTAAGCACTTAGGACTATCTCGCGCATCGCAGCTCGGCTGCTACATTCTCCAGTACATATCCTCAGGCCGTCTTCCATCAGGATAGTCCATGGCCATGTACGCTCGATTTCGGCCACCGCTACCCGCGGTGCTTTTTGTCGGTTCCGTTCTGCTCTCCTGCGCCTCCACGGCCAAACAGCCGGCGATTACGCCGACGCCGACCAATACCCAGTTGCCGGGGAAGTTCGTCTGGCGTGACCTGATCACCACCAACCCCGATGCGGCCACCAAGTTCTACGGTGCCCTGCTGGGATGGGAATTCAAGGACGCCGGCGAAGAGGCAAAGCACTACATCGTCATTTCGCAGAACGGGCGGCCGATCGGAGGAATCCTCGACAGCCGGGGCAAGAAGGCCGAAAAGGTTCAGTCCATGTGGGTCTCATCGCTCTCGGTGAAGGACGTGAACGGGGCCATCGCGGCGGTGAATGCGGCCGGCGGCAAGGTCCTCTGGGGACCCAAGACCTTGGGTGCCCGGGGTCCGTCGTCCTGGTGGCCGACCCTGAAAAGGCTCCGCTTGCACTGATGCGCGCGCCGGGAGGAGATCCGACAGACGACGAGCCGGTGATCAACGGCTGGCTCTGGACCGAGCTCTGGAGCCGCCAGCCCGACAGCGCAGTGCAGTTCTACTCCCGGCTCGCGCCATACCAATCCCGGCCAAGTGAGAATCTCGACCGGCCCTATTTCGTGCTGGATACCGACGGGCAGCCGCGGGCCGGAATCATGAAGCTGTTCGCGCAGGACGTACGGCCGCTGTGGGTGCCGTATGTCCGTGTCGCAGACATCGCGGCGGCATTGAAACAAGTCGAAGCCCTGGGCGGCCACGTCATCGTGTCGCCCTCGGCGAATCTCCGCAATGGAACGGTGGCCTTGATCCAGGATCCGACCGGCGCAGTGATCGCGCTGCAATACTGGGAGCCCAAGTCATGAAACGGTCTCGAGCAATGATTCTGGCCGCAATGCTGGCGCTGCTCGCTGTCTCCGCCTGCGCCAGTGGCAATGTCGGTACCAGTTGGGGGGTATCGGTGGGGTACGGTGGCGGGTACCCAGGCGGCTACGGGTATCCGGTAGGGGGTGTGTCCGTAGGGATGTATGGCCGGCCATAAGCCGTTGCTGCTTCTCCTGCTCGCCGCCTGCACCGGTGGCGGCGACAACGCTCAGACTGCCAAGGCCGCGGATTCAGTGGCCGACACGGCTTCGGAAACCGTGACCATCACACCACCTGCCACGACCGTGGATTCGACGGTGGACTGGTCCCGGCTCCAGGAGTTGCTGCGGTATGAGACGAGTAAGGTCACCATGGTGATGGAAGGCCCCGGCAGAAAAGCGTCGGTGCGCATGAAAGACGGCAGGCTCTATCATGGGACCGAGCCCAGTTCAGGTGCCATCATTCGCCTGGTCCACGAGATCGACAAGACAGGGACAATCATGGTGGTCGCCGAATGAAGGGTGCCAGCGTACGCGCGGTTCTCGCGGGCGCCGGCGTTGCCGCTCTCCTCGGGCTGGCCGCTGGATTTCTGCTCTGGCCGAGGCTCATCGCGAGCGGCGTGTTGAATCTCGAGCAGTTCAATCATCGGGTGCTCTACACTCTGGTTGGCGCGCTCCCAGCTCTTCTGGGTGGCTACATCGCTGGACGGATGGCGCCCGACCGACCCGGTTGCGCACGGAATAGCGGTCGGAATTCTGCTCCTGGTTCCCCTGCTGGTAGCACTGCCTGCGGTGCTCAGGGCCTACCACCAGGTTCCCCAATCGCCTTTGCCCATCCTGCTGACCTGGGTCATGCGGCCGGTCGCAGGAGCGGCTGGGGCCTACCTGACCGGACGGGTCGAGACAGCTCCACCTTCATGAAGCGTGAATACGAGTACATCGTGCTCGGCCTCGGCGGCCTGGGCTCCGGCGCGGCCTATTGGCTCTCGCGTACCGCGGGGGCCGATGTGCTCGGCATCGAACAGTTTGAGCTGGGGCATTCGAGAGGCGAGTCGCAGGACCACTCGCGGATCATCCGCCTCTCCTATCACACGCCGGGATACGTTGAGCTTGCCAAACGGGCCTATGCCTGCTGGGCCCAGGTCGAGGAAGACGGAAAAGAGCGCTGTGTGCTCAAGACCGGTGGGCTCGACCTTGGCCCCGCCGGCGCCGTGATCTCGCTTGACACCTATCGCTCGAGCATGCGGTCGGCCGGAGTGCCATTCGAAGATCTGGATGCGGCCGAGATACGGTATCGTTGGCCCCAGTGGAGCATCCCCGAGTCAGTCGAGGGCATCTTTCAGCAGGACGGCGGGATCGCAATGGCGGCGCGGGCCAACGCGCAACATCAACGACTGGCGCGGGAACATGGCGCGACCCTCGCGGAGCGGAGTGCCGTCACCGAAGTCCGCTCGGTCGGTGGCGAGGTGGAAGTCGTCGCAGCTGGAACCGCGTATCGCTGTCGCAGACTCGTGGTCGCAGCAGGGCCCTGGTCCAACACGGTGCTTGAATGGCTGGGCAGCGCACTCCCGCTCGAGATCACTCAGGAGCAGGTCACCTACTACTCGACTCCGCACCTCAAGGAGTTCGATCCCGGGCGATTTCCGGTCTGGATCTGGATGGACGATCCCTGCTACTATGGGTTTCCGGTCATGGGTGAAGCTGCGACCAAGGTCGCGCAGGATGCGGGAGGCCGGCCGGTGACCGCGGAGACGAGATCCTTCGACCCCGATCCCGACAACTTTGCGAGAGTGGATGCCTTCACCAGGAAGTACCTGCCCAAAGCGCACGGGCCGGTACTGTACGTGAAGACCTGTCTCTACACGCTCACCCCCGATCGCGATTTCGTGATTGACGAGGTGCCGGGCCAGGAGGGCATCTTCGTGGCAATTGGGGCGGGTCACGCTTTCAAGTTCGCATCCGTGATCGGAAGAATCCTGAGCGAGCTTGCCATCTCGGGTCGGTCCGAGAGCGACATCGGCCCGTTCTCGATCGAGCGGCCGATTCTGCGGGAGAAGGAACCAGCCAGGAGCTACATGGTGTGAGCGAGTCAACCGCGAAGCCCACCAGCTCGTTCAGACCCGGCATCATCGCTCTGGCCGTGGCGCTGGGGTACGTCCTGCTCTGCGGACTGTACATCGAGTGGTCCACCAGCCTGGCCGCTCGGTGGGCCGGCTCAGTCGATCAATTGGCGTCCTACGAAATCGCGAAGGGCCTCACATTCGTCGCGGTGACCGGGATCCTTTTTTACCTGGTGACCTTCCTGCTGCTCAAGCGCATCGCGGCGCAGGAGGACCGGCTGCGGCACAACGAATCCACCCTGGTGGCCGCCGACCGCAAGGCGATGGCGGGAGTCTTCGCGGGAGCGGTGGCGCACGACATCGGCAATACACTGACGGTCGCGAACGCCGCGATTGGCTGGCTGGAGGATGCCTCGATGACCGCGGAGGAGCACGCGGCAGCGGTGTCGGATCTCAAGCGGGCCTCGCAGGAGCTGGCCCAGCTTTCCCGCCGACTCGTGCTGCTCCAGGGCGGGACCCGGACCCCCTTCCCGCCCCAGGCCGGCCTGCTGGCGCCGGTGATCAAGGAATCGGTCCGCTTTGCTCAAGCTCATTCCAAGGTCCGCAGCTGCAAGTTCACCTACGCTCTGGACGAAACCGCCCGCGCCACCTTCGCGCCCCTCACCGTGGGCCGCATCATGTTGAACCTGATTCTCAACGGTGCCGACGCCACGAACGGCAATGGAAAGCTCCACATCCGGCTCTGGCAGAGCGACGGGAAGGTCCACCTGGAAGTGCATGACAATGGGCCCGGTATCCCTCCCGACATGCGCGACAAAGTCTTCGAGCCGCTTTACACCTCCAAACCCGATGGAACCGGCCTCGGCCTCGTTTCGGTAAAGACGGCAGTCACGGATGAACTCCGGGGTGAGATCTCCGTCATCGACTCGCCATTCGGCGGGGCCTGTTTCCGGATCAGCCTTCCACGCTGAGTTACCATTCTCTCATGATGAGACGCCGCGATTTCTGCCGCACTACTCTGGCGGCCGCCGGAGCCTTGGCATTCCCTGGCCTGATGCCGCGCATGCGGACCCGGCGCCGGCGAACTGGACAGAATCGGGATTCAGCTCTATTCGCTGCGCGACCTCTTCCAAGTCGACATGGTCAAGCACCCTGCGACAGCTCAACGAGATCGGCTACGATGAAGTGGAGCTCGCCAGCTTCGGCCAGCGCACCGCCACCGAGGTCCGGGCGGCGCTCGACAAGACCCACCTGAGCGCCCCGTCCGCCCACGTGTCGCTCCAGGCCCTCCGGGAAAACCTGAGCCTTGTGCTGGGGAACGCCAAGATTCTCGAAGTGAAGTACATCGTCTGTCCCTGGATCGACGAGGAGTTCCGCAACCCCGCCGGATATCGCCAGGTGGCCGCGATGCTGAACCAGGCCGGCAACGTGGCCCGGCGCTCAGGACATCTGATCGCCTACCACAACCAGGACTACGAGTTCGCCGAGCTGAATGGAGAGCGGGGTTACGACATCCTGCTGGAAGAGACCGATCCCGAAGTGGTCAAGCTGGAGATGGATATCTACTGGATCACCAAAGGCGGCGGCGACCCGCTGGCCTACTTCAAGAAGTACCCGGGCCGGTTCCACATGCTGCATTTGAAGGACATGGCACCCGACGGGAGCATGACCGGCGTGGGCACTGGGAAGATCGACTGGAAGCCCATTCTCGCAGCGTCGGGAAAGGCCGGAGTACGTCACTACTTCGCCGAGCTGGATGATCCGGTCAACCCGATCAGCTTCGCCCGGGCGAGCTACGATTTTCTGCGTGAGATCAAGTGGTGACCGGATGGTGGGAAGGGGAAAGGGAACGGGAGGTGTCCTTCCGAGCGAAGCGAGGAATCCAGATGGCCGTTTCGCATCTGGATTCCTCGGTCGCGTTGCTCTCCCTCGCCACGCTCGGGACAAGCTCTCGGAATGACACTTACCGTTCCCCGTTCCCCGTTCCCTGTTCCCCTTTTTAGTGCTTCAGCCTGAACGCCACCACGTAATCCCCAAACGTCGTTCCCAGGTTGCCGTGACCGCCGGCCGCGATCACCACATACTGCCTGCCGTTGGCGGCGAAAGTCATCGGCGTCGCGTTACCTCCAGCGGGTAGTGTCCCCTTCCACAGCTCGGAGCCGGTCTCCAGATCGTAAGCCCGCAGGTAGTCGTCCATCGCGGCGCCGATGAAGACCAGCCCGCCCGCCGTCACCATCGAGCCGCCCATGTTGGGCGAGCCCCAGCGACCGGCCCACGGGAACCACTTGAACTCCGGGTATCCGGCCGAGCGGTACCTGCCAGCGTCGCTCGCCGGTGGCGAGATCGATCGCGACCAGACTGCCCCATGGTGGCCGGTTGCATGGCAATCCCTTGGGTGAAGCCAGCATGCCGCGACTCATCCGGTAACGGAGTGCCGATCTGGTTGCCGCTCTGATCGCCCGGGGCGCGCTGCTTCGAGCTTCACCCACATCGGAATGCGAATCAGGTTGGTGACCAGCAAATGCGCTCGGGAGACCAGCTGACACCTCCCCAGGTCGTACCGCCCGAATAGCCGGGATACATCACCGTCCCTCTGAAGACTGGGCGGCGGGAAGAGCGGTCCGCTGCGTACTGGTCGAACTCCGCGAGGCATGCCTTCTGCTCACCCGGAGTCACTCCCCAGACATTCTCCCGCGCTGAGCGGTGCGGAAAACAGTGGCTTCGGCAGAACCGGGAATGGCTGGCGTCGGCGAGGCCTGCTCGCCCGGGACGTCGCTGGCCGGTACCGGACGTTCTTCGACTGGAAAGAGCGGCTGGCCGGTGGCACGATCGAGAATGAAGAGGTGGCCCATCTTGGTAGCGACCGCGACGGCGGCGATGTCTCGGCCTTCGCGCGGCACCGTGATCAGCGAAGGCTGGGCCCCGACGTCGAAGTCCCAGAGATCGTGGTGCACCACCTGGAAACTCCAGCGGACCTTCCCGGTTGCGGCCTCGAGCGCGACGACAGAGTTGGTGTAGCGGTTATCTCCCGGGCGCTCGCCGGCGAAGAAATCGGGAGCCGCCGAACCGGTGGGGACGAAGACCAGTCCCAGAGCGGCGTCGACCGAGAGCGGAGCCCACGCGTTGCCCGCACCGGTTTTCGCGGCCGCTTCCTTCGACCAGGTCCGATACTCCGGGTCATCCGGGGTGCGGGGAATCGGGTCGAAACCCCACAACTCCCGGCCGGTTCGGGCGTCGAACGCGCGCACCACTCCGTGTTCCATGTCCACGCGCCGGTTGTCGCCGATCGAGGAGCCGACCACGACCGCGTCGCCAATCACCGCGGGCGGCGAGGTCATGCCATATTGCCCTTCCTGCACGTGGCCCACTCCGACATCAAGGCGCACCGTCCCGCTGTCGCCGAAATCGTGCAGGGCGTCCCGGTGGCCGCGTCGAGTGCCAGCAACCGGGCGTCGACGGTGCCGAAGAAGATGCGGCTTCTGCACGATTGCTGAGTGGAGCTTGGCCTGGCACAATCGGCAATCTTCAATCGACAATCTTCAATCCAATAGGCCACTCCTCGGGAGATGAACCCTTCGCTCCGGTCCAGATCCATGTCGATCTTCGGATCGTAGCGCCACACCTGGCGGCCGTTGGCCGGGTCGAGCGCGACGACGCGGTTGAGCGGGGTACTCAGGTACAGCCGGTCTTCCGCCAGGATCGGCGTCGTCTCGAACTTGCTGGCGCCGGTGTGACAGCGGCCGCAGCCGCGAATTGGGCCCTTCCTGTGGTCGTGTGGCTCAGCATCCCCGGTACGATAGGTCCACGCCACCTCGAGCCGCCCGACGTTGCTTCTGGTGATCTGACCGAGCGCGGAATAGCGCGAGCCGCCCGGATCACCGCCGTAGCTGCTCCACGGCGCCGCCTGCCCAGTGGCCGTCGGGGCCGCGGTGGCCGCCGCGCAAGGCGAGCAGAGAACGGCGCCGAGCGGCGACGGCACCATGCCAGTGGTACGCCAAGGATGATCCACACGAAACCGCATGGGAGGCTCGGCCGAAGGAGACGATACACACGCTGCCGAGGAGCGGTGCGGACGCATGTCGGGTGACGGGCGGGATCAGGCTCGTGACCAGCGGGACCTTCAGCCCTCTCATCGAGCGTGCCGGGCATTCGGTCGCGGAAGCGGCGGCTCAAGGTCAGGCGGGCCCCGCTTTCCAGCACGACGAGCTGATCGCCGTGCGACCAGGGTTCGAGATACCGGATCCGGTCCAGATTGACGATCATGGTGCGGTGAATTCGCGCGAACCGGGCCGAGTCGAGGCGGGTCTCGACCTGTTTGAGCGTGGCGCGGACCAGGTGGGAGCCGCCTTTCACGTGCAGCTTGAGATAATTACCGGCCGCCTCGATCCATTCGATCTCCTGAAGCGGAAGGAATCGCGAACGATCGCCTTCCTTGACGAGAAACCGCTCCATCCTCGGCCGGGCCGGCGCCGCCTGCTCGAGCGTGCGGGTCAGACGATCGGCCAGTTCCTGCGCCTTGCCGTTGGCCAGCTCTTCCCGGGCGCGCTCGATGGCGAGATCGAAACGGTCCGGCGCGACCGGCTTGAGCAGGTAGTCCAGCGCCCCCTGGTCGAAGGCCTGGACCGCGTAGTGGTCGAACGCCGTCACGAAGACTACGTACGGTAGTGGATCCTGCTCCAGGGCAGCCAGCACCTCGAACCCATCCAACTCCGGCATCTGGATATCGAGCAACACGAGGTCGGGCTTCGCGCGAGTCGATGACCCGGACTGCCTCACCCCGTCCCCAGCTTCGCCTACCAGCTCGAGCGCCGGATGGCGTACCAGAAACCCGCGGAGCTTGTCGCGGGCGAGGGGTTCGTCGTCCACGATCACGGTACGAAGGCTGCTCAATTCCACCTCGCATCCGCTGAACCAAAGTTTCTCAACACAGAGGCACAGAGGGCACAGAGGGCTCCGGGACCCGCAGGCCTCCGGGAAGACACAATTGCCGACAGGATTCTCTTCTCTGCGTGCTCCGCGCCTCTGCGTTTGCTTTTCTTCTTTCAATCGACTGTCCCGACACTAACTGGCTCGTCTCTCTGTGTTCTCTGTGCCTCTGTGATTGCTAGAGCACGCGCAGCTGATCAGCGAGGTCCACCCTGGGTCCTGTAGTCCGTACTGCCGTTGCTGTCCCCGTAAGCGCCTGGCCGTTCGGCTCGTGCTCAAGGCCGACGCCTTTCATCCACGACTCAGAGTCCGCCAGCCGGGCCGGTCGACCCGAGAGCGGACCCCGCCCCGCGGTGATCATCACTTCGGCGGGACCCGCTCGTTTCGCGGCGCCATGACGGAGCGCATTCTCCACCAGAGGCTGCAGAATGAGCCGGGGCACCGCGAGTTTGAGCGTGTCCGCCTGAATCTCCTGCCGGATGGTGAGCCGGCCTCCGAAACGGAGCTGCATCAGCTCGAGATACCAGCCCAGCCATTCGAGCTCGCTGTGCAAGGCGCCTCGGGGTCCGGAGTGCGGGCAAAGGTGAGACGCAACAGGTCCGAGCCAGCCGGCCCAGCATGCGATCGGCCGCCTCCGGGTCGCGATACATCAGCGAGGAGATAGCGTTCAGCGTATTGAACAGGAAGTGCGGCTGGAGCTGCGCTTGAGCCGTTCCAGGCGAGCCCGGTTCAGTTCGGCCGCGAGCTGAGCGGATTCGAGCTCGCGTCGCCTTGATCTCTGATAGTACCGCCAGGCGTGGAGCACACCGATGAGAAAGGCCACATTGGGGCCGTTGATCGCAAACTCCATCGGGTACCGGTAATGCATGATGCCGTAGTCGTAGGGACCAAGTCCGGCCAGGGGGAAAAGCATGAGGCGGCTGCCCCACATGAGCGTCGTGTGGACCAGGTCGGCAACGATGACCAGTACGCATAACCCGGAAGCCCGCCGGTACCAGTTCTCCCGTTCCATGGGCCAGCGGTTCACCACCCACACCAGCACGAGGAAGACCAGCGCCATCGCATAGGCACCGGTCAGCTCCTCGATCAGCCGGCGCCTGATAGGGATGGTCGTGTCCGCGCGCCAGGTCGTCGAGGTGGACATAGGCGAACTTCGACAGGCCGGCGAAGGTAAAAACTCCGAAGACCGCGAGAAGGAACAACCAGCGGCGTCTGCTCATGCCGCGAATGTGGGGAGCGGGTGAGCGATGCGCCATGGCCAGCGGGCCGAGTGGGATCAGGGTGGTGACGAGCGGGATCGGGAATTGAAGATTCAGATTGAAGATGTAAGATTGACCGACTGACCTCATCAGCCGACATTCCGGTAGGCCGTGTGGCCGCCACAATCTTCAATCTGAAATCTTCAATCTTCAATCCCCCCTCAATGTCCCCTACCCTCCGGGACGACACCTACGACGTGTGCATCGTCGGCTCGGGCGCCGGCGGCGGCATGGCCGCCCATATGCTGACCAGGGCGGGCGCCAAGGTCATCATGCTGGAAGCCGGCCCCATGTGGGACAACACCAAAGACTCGGCGATGCTCAAGTGGGCCTACGAGTCGCCCCGCCGGGGCATGAGCACCAAGCAGCGCTCCTTCGGCGAGTTCGACGCGGGATTGGGCGGCTGGGAATTGCCGGGCGAACCCTTTACCAGGGCGGAGGGGACGGACTTCAAGTGGTTCCGGCTCCGGATGCTGGGCGGCCGCACCAATCATTGGGGACGCATCTCGCTCCGCTTCGGCCCCGATGACTTTCGCCGCCGGAGCATCGACGGCCTGGGTGACGACTGGCCGATCACCTACGACGATCTCAAGCCGTGGTACGACGAGGTAGATCGTCTCATCGGCCTCTTCGGGAGCGCCGAGGGTCTTCCCAACCACCCCGATGGCATCTTCCTCCCGCCACCGCGCCCCCGCTGTTATGAGCTCCTGGTCAAGCGTGCGTCCGACAAACTGAAGATCCCCTGCATTCCCGCGCGGCTTTCTATCCTGACTCGCCCCCTCAACGGGCGGCCGGGCTGCCACTACTGCGGCCAGTGCAGCCGCGGGTGCGCGGTGAATGCGAATTTCACCTCGCCCAACGTGCTGATCCTTCCTGCCCTCGCGACCGGGCGGCTGAAGCTGGTGACGGGCGCCATGGCGCGAGAGGTAACGCTCGATCGGAGCGGGCGTGCGGACGGTGTGCTCTACATCAACAAGGCGGATGGAAGCGAGCAGCGAGTCCGCGCGAGAGTGATCGTCCTCGCCGCCAGCGCCTGCGAGTCTGCGCGCATCCTGCTCAACTCGAAATCGTCCAGCTTTCCCCAGGGGCTCGCCAATGGCAGCGGGGTGGTAGGCAAGTATCTCACCGACACCACGGGGACCGACGTCTCGGGCTTCATTCCGGCGATGGTGGACCATGTTCCTCACAACGAGGACGGAGTCGGAGGGGCCCACCTCTACATGCCGTGGTGGCTCAACAACAAAGGCCTCGATTTTCCCCGCGGATACCACATCGAGATCTGGGGCGGCCTGGGTGCCCCTGCCTATGGATTCATGGATGGGATCCAGGACTACCCCTCGGGCGGAGGCTACGGAAAGCAGCTCAAGGCGGATTACCGGAAATACTACGGCGCCACGATTGGCTTCTCGGGTCGGGGAGAACAGATCCCCAATGAACATTGCTTACTGCGAGCTGGACCCTGAGGTAGTGGACCACTGGGGCATCCCGGTACTCCGTTTTCACTGGCAGTGGTCCGATTACGAGCTGAACCAGGTGAAGCACATGCAGGAGACCTTCCGCGCCCTGATCGACCAGATGGGTGGTCAGGTCCAGTCAACGATGCCCACGAAGGAAAAAGGTTACGGAATCGCCACCGGCGGATCGATCATCCACGAGCTCGGCACGGTGCGGATGGGGAAAGACCCCGCCAGGTCGGCGCTTAATTCCTACTGCCAGGCCCACCAGGTGAAAAACCTCTTTGTCACCGATGGTGGGTCGTTCGTCTCTCAAGCGGACAAGAACCCGACCTGGACTATCCTGGCGCTGTCCATGCGCGCCAGCGACTACATCGTCCGGGAGAGGAAAGCGGGGAGGTTGTAGAGATGTGAGGATGTTGGTGTCGGATGTGCGGATGTGCGGATGTGCCTTCTGAAGTTGCTGGCTCTGGAACCGAGGCCTATGGATGACCTGAGTCGTCGCGAAGCGTTGCAGCTGATGGCAGGGATTCCTCTCCTGGCAGCAGGACTCTCCCCGGAGACGGTCCGACGCGCAACCCTGTTCGCACGAACCGCAATGACAGAGCCCAGGGCCACCGCCCCGGTCTTCTTCACTCCGCACGAGTGGGAAACCGTCCGCATCCTCGTGGACCTGATCATCCCGCGCGACGATCGCTCGGGAAGCGCCACCGATGCCGGCGTCCCCGAGTTCATGGACTTCATTTTGAACGACCAGGCCGACATGCAGGACCCGATGCGCGGAGGCCTCGGCCTGGCTCGACAACGAGTGCCAGGACCGTTTTGGAAAGACCTTCGTGGACTGCTGGCGTTGCCCAGCGTGCGGCGGTGCTGGATGACATCGCCTGGCCGGCGAAAGCCCGGCCCGAGCTGAGCAACGGCGTGGAGTTCTTCACTCGCATGCGAGACCTGACTGCCTCCGGATTCTTCTCCAGCAAGATGGGCGTCGAGGACCTGAAATACCTCGGGAACACGGTCGTGGCCGAGTGGAACGGCTGTCCAGCCGGAGGCGCTGGCCCGGCTCGGAGTGCAATACTAGGCCCTCACCGCTACCGCAGTCCGCACGCCCCTACCCAGAGCTGCGGAGCCACGAGAGATTCAAAGCGATGCCTCCGACTCGGAATCGGCTTCATCGGGAGCGGATTCAACGCTCGCTTTCACATGCTCGCCTTCCAGGGGGTACGCGACGCGAACGTGCTTGGTGTCTGGAGCCCCAACGCGAAGCATGCCGCCGAAGGCGCTGCCACCGCACGGCGCCTCGACATCGGCCCGGCCCGGCCCTACCCGTCCATTGGCGAGATGGTCGCCGATCCCGCCATCGATGCGATCTGGCTTTGCGGCGCCAATCACGCCCGGATCGAGAACATCGAGGAGCTGGTTGATCCCCTCATGCGGGGGCACGCCGAATTACGCGGCGTCGCATGTGAGAAACCGCTGGCTCGCAACGTCGCCGAGGCCAAGCGGGTGACCGAGCTGGTGAAACGGGCGGGCCTCGCACACGGCTATCTCGAAAACCAGGTCTTCGCCCCACCGGTAGAACAGGGCAAGGCGTTGCTTTGGGGACGGGGCGCCTCGACCACCGGGCGACCCTACCTCGCGCGTGCGGCAGAAGAGCACAGCGGCCCGCACACTCCCTGGTTCTGGCAGGGCAAACTGCAGGGCGGCGGTGTTCTGAACGACATGATGTGTCACTCGGCGCTGGTGGTGCACTTCCTGCTGACCAAGCCGGGCTCCCCTTTAAGTACGGTCAAGCCGGTGCGCATCACCGGTCACATCGCGAGCCTCAAGTGGACCCGGCCTGAATACGCCAAGCGGCTGCGAAAGGCGATGGGCAAAGAGGTGGACTACACCAAGCAGCCGGCGGAAGACTTCGCCAGCGTCACCATCGCGTTCGAAGCCGAGGATGGGAGGGAAATCCTCGGTGAAGCCACCACCTCGTGGAGCTTCGTGGGTCCCGGCCTCAGACTCTCCGCCGAGTTGCTCGGACCCGAGTACTCGATGTCGTGGAACAGCCTCGATGCCGGCCTCAAGGTTTTTTTCAGTCGTGAGGTGAAGGGCAAGGCCGGCGAAGACCTGGTCGAAAAGCAGAACGCCGAGACCGGGCAGATGCCGGTGGTAGCGAATGAAGCTTCACTCTACGGCTACGAGGCGGAGAATCGCCATTTCGTCCGGGTCTTTCAGGGGAAGGAGTCTCCCCGGCTTACCTTCGATGATGGTCTTCAAGTTGCTCGCCTGCTGATGGCCGCATACATGAGCGCCGAACAGGGACGCACCGTGAACTTTCCTCCCCGTGGGCTGGACTCCTTCGTGCCTGCAGTCGCGCGAGGAACCTGGCGCCCATGAAAAGCCTTTGGAACGACAAGGAAGCCTCTGGATCTGCAGGAGATCCGCTCCGGCTCCGGGTCTACACCTCCCGGCTGCTCGGACAGGAGCCTTCGCTCGTCCTTCACGGCGGCGGCAACACCTCCGTCAAGACGACCGCCATGACCCTCTTCGGTGATCGCGAGGAGCTGCTCTACATCAAGGGAAGCGGGTGGGACCTCGCGACAATCGAGTCAGCGGGATTCGCGCCGGTGCGACTTGAGGTGCTGACCCGGATGGCCGAGCTTCCTCGGCTCACCGACACCGAGATGGTACGAGCCCAGCGGGCGGCCATGACCGACCCCGGTGCTCCCACGCCCTCGGTCGAAGCGATCCTTCACGCCATCATCCCGTTCACCTTCGTGGATCACACCCACGCCGACGCCGTTGTCGCGATTAGCAATACACCGGGAGGGGAAGCACGAATCCGCGAGGTCTATCAGGATCGCGTGTTGGTGGTGCCCTATGTCATGCCCGGATTCGTGCTGGCCCGAAAGGTCTTCGAGTTGAGTCGGGGACTGGACTGGTCACGCTACGAAGGGATGGTCCTGCTGCATCACGGCATTTTTAGCTGGGGCAACGATGCCCGTACCAGCTACGAGCGGATGATCGAGCTGGTGACGACGGCGGAAGACTATCTCCAGAAGAAGAAGGCGTGGACCGCGGTCCGTCGAGTCACCTCCTCCACCGCTCATGGGCCGACCGGCATGGAGCTGGAACTCGCCCGGCTGCGCCGTGAGGCATCACTTCTGCGCGGCGCTCCGATGATCGCGACCCTCGACGACAGCGCCGAGGCTGCGGGATTTGCCGGACAGCCGGAGGTGTCTTCGATCGCTTCGCGTGGTCCTCTCACTCCCGATCACGTCATACGGACCAAGCCCACGCCCCTGGTGTTGAACGGGAGCAAGTCAGGTTCGGTCGAGGCCTTCGCCGCGGGATACCGCGAGTACTTCGCCCGCCACGCGACACCGGAAGTGAAGCCGCTCGACCCGGCACCCCGCTGGATGGTGTGGCCCGGCGTGGGCACCGTGACACTCGGTCCAAGTGCCAAGGATGCCGCGATTGCCGCTGACATCGTACGCCATACCGGGCGGGCGATCCAATGGGCAGAGGCCCTGGGAGGTTGGAGAGCGCTGCCGGAAGAGGCTTTGTTCGAGGTGGAATACTGGGAGCTGGAACAGGCCAAGCTCAAGGCCGCTGGTTCTTCTCCACCGTTCCAGGGGAAGATTGCGCTGGTGACCGGTGCCGCGAGCGGTATCGGGCTCGCCACCGCGGAGATGCTTCACCGCCAGGGCGCGGCCGTGACGGGGCTCGATATCAACCCGGCAGTGACCAGCGTGCTCAAGAAGCCCGGGCTGCTGGGGCTGACCTGCGATGTAACCGATGGAAGCGCGCTCAAGGAAGCGGTCGAGGCCGCGATCCGCCAATTCGGTGGGCTCGACATCGTGGTCAGCAACGCGGGCATTTTCTCTCCCAGCGAGCGGCTGGAAGAGTTGAGCGACGCGAACTGGGAGCGGAGCCTCACACTCAATCTCACCAGCCACCGGATGCTTCTCGAGCTGGTGATTCCCTATCTCCGGCTGGGCTTCGATCCGACCATCATCGTGAACGCATCGAAAAACGTTCCCGCTCCCGGGCCGGGTGCCGGCGCCTACTCGGTGGCCAAGGCCGGTCTGACTCAGCTGGCGCGCGTCGCGGCACTCGAGCTCGCCAAGGATGGAATCCGGGTCAACATCCTGCACCCTCACGCCGTCTTCGACACCGCGGCCTGGACCCAGGAGGTCCTCGAGGCTCGCGCGAAGAACTACGGGATGACGGTCGATCAGTACAAGCGCAACAACCTGCTCGGCGTCGAGGTGACTTCCCAGGATGTCGCCGCACTGGTGTGCGCCATGGCCGGCCCCGCCTTCGCCAAGACGACCGGGGCGCAGGTGCCGGTGGACGGGGGGAGTGACAGGGTGATTTGAGAATATGAAGATTTCAGATTTCAGATTGCAGATTGAGGCGAGTACCTCAAGGCCCGATGACTTCCGTGGAACTACCGACTGCCTAGCGTGAAGCTGTCAAATCTTCAATCTGAAATCTTCAATCTGAAATCCTCACTTCCTCAGGCCACCAATGCCCTTTCCACCAGATCCCTCGCCTCCTCCACCATTCGTCCGAGGTGGCTCTCGTCCCTGAAGCTTTCCGCGTAAATCTTGTAGATGTCCTCGGTTCCCGAGGGCCGCACCGCAAACCAGCCGTTCCGCGTTGTGACCTTGAGCCCGTCGATCGGGGCGCCATTGCCCGGTGCGGTCGTGAGGCGAGCTTCGATCGGGTCGCCCGCGATGAACGAGGCGCTCACCGAGCTCGCCGTGAGTTTCTTGAAGCCGGCCTTCTGCGCCGGAGTGCACGGTGTGTCGATCCTGGTATACGCCGGCTCGCCATACATCGCGGTCAGGTCGCGATAGTGCTCGCCTGGATCCTTCCCGGTGGTAGCGGTGATCTCGGCGGCGAGAAGCCCGAGCAGCAGTCCGTCCTTGTCGGTGGTCCAGACCAACCCGGATTTCTTCAGGAAGCTTGCCCCGGCGCTCTCTTCACCACCGAAACAGCAGCTTCCGTCGAAGAGCCCCGGGGTAAACCATTTGAACCCGACCGGCACCTCGTAGAGTCGTCTTCCGGAACCATTCACCACCCGGTCCACCAAGGCGCTGGTTACCACCGTCTTTCCTACGACGGCCTGAGTCCCCCATCCTGGACGGGACCCGAGGAGATAACGAATCGCGACGGCGAGGTAGTGGTTCGGATTGAGCAGCCCAGCCGAGCGGGTCACGATCCCGTGGCGGTCCGCGTCCGGATCGGTGGCAAAGGCAACATCGAACCGGTCCTTGAGCCGCACCAGGCCGGCCATGGCCCAGGGACTCGAGCAGTCCATCCGGATTTTGCCGTCGTGATCCACGGTCATGAACTTGAATGTGGGATCGATCTGGGTGTTGGTGACGGTCAGATCGAGTCCATACTGTTCGGCAATCGGTCCCCAGTAGCCGAGCGACGATCCGCCCAGCGGATCGACTCCGATTCGAATGCCGGCGGCACCGATCGCCTCGAGATCGATCGCGTTGGCAAGATCGGCGACGTAGGTCGCCACCAGATCGCCATGCCGGGTAGTCCGCGCCGTTCGTGCCTTCTCGTACGGCACTCGTTTCACGCCGCGGTTTTCGTCGCGCAGCAGCGCATTGGCTCGCTCCTGGATCCACTTGGTGATCGCGGTGTCCGCCGGACCTCCATTGGGCGGATTGTATTTGATGCCGCCATCGGCTGGTGGATTGTGGGACGGGGTGATCACGATGCCGTCCGCGAGACGCACCGCCTCACTGCTCGTGTGCCCCCCGGCCCGGGAGGCGTTCCATGCCAGGATCGCGCGGGAGATCACCGGGGTGGGTGTGAACCCGTCGCGCCGCTGCATGACTACTTCAATGTGGTTTGCGGCGAGAACCTCGAGCGCGGTGCGCTCGGTGGGAGTCGAGATCGCATGGGTATCCTTGCCGAGAAAGAGCGGCCCGGCGATACCACGCCCGGTGCGATACTCGCAAATGGCCTGGGTGATGGCGAGGACGTGTGCTTCGGTGAAGGTGCCCTCGAACGGGGATCCGCGGTGACCGCTTGTCCCGAAGCTGACCCGTTGGGCCGGATCTTCGGGATTGGGCTGCCGCTCGTAGTAGTCACGCTCCAGCCGCGCCACGTCGATCAGCAGTTGTGGTGGAGCGGGCTGGCCGGCGAGTGGATGCATGAGTCTCCGTAACCGATTCTGGAACTGGCGCCGCGTGCTTGCGGTGCTCCCTACCTCATGATAACATGCTCACTCGGGACTCAGCCGGGTCGCTGGCCCAGGTGGAGCCTGGGTCGCCTTGTCGAGAGAGGCACTAGCCTCCGAGTCGAAGGCACGAATGAGCTGTCCGCTACCGCGGAGAGTTTCGTTCGGGCCTTTTGTCTTTTCCGCCGGTTCCGCCGCACAAGTCAGGGGGTCGAATGGACGATGCACTGAAGCCACTCTCCCACGGCTTCGATGCTGATGCCTGGGTACCCGACAGCCGAGCCCGGTGGGCCGGTCGAGTGTCGGGGTGGCTGCTCCTCCTCCTGGGCGCGACCGGAGCTCTTGGTCTTCTTCCGGGACTGCAATTTCTCAAGCAACCGGTCACCGGCTTCTCCCCGCTTTCGCTAGTCACCGGCCTGAGCCTCTGCGCCCTTGGCGCCGGTTTGGTAGCGCTGGTCAGCGGCAAACGGACCGCCGGCGCTGTGGGCGCCGCCGGGGCCGTGCTCGTCGGCGCACTGGCAGTCACCCAATATCTCGTCGGCGTCGATCTCGGGATCAATCCCGTCGCGGGCGGAGGCGCTGCGACGAGCGGCTTGAGCTCGTCGGTTCGAGTGTCGATCGCCAGCGCGATGCTCCTTGGACTGGCAGGCGCTGGCCTTCTTACTCTCGCCTCACCGATCTCCCCGCATCGCGGGAGACTCTTTGCCGGCGGATTCGGCTGTGTCGTGGTGGCCTTCGCCCTTGGCATTCTGCTTACCACCGGCATCTGGAATCTCGAGCAACAGGCGGGACTTCTGGCCGGCTCCTCTCTCCAGACGCTGATCGGATCGCTGATCGGAGGCTCCTGCCTGGTGTTCATCGCCTGGAGCGCCGATCCCGCCGCAGCACGCACGGCGTACTGGCTACCGGTATCGGTGGGGGCGGGATGCCTCGTCACCGCGATCTTCCTCTGGCGCGCGCTCATCATTTACGAAGACGATCGGGTCCGCGGCCAGGCGACGATCGCGGCGCGGACCGCGAGGCGAGAGATCTACGGTCAGGTCCAGACCGGCACCCGGCTTCTCGGCCGCATAGCACGGTTCAGCTCGCCTCCCAGGCCCCAGTCGTTCAACTGGTTGAACAGCATGGTGGCGATCACTCGCGATATCGACGGGCTCCTCGCGATCGCCTGGACCGATTCGACCTCGAAGGTCACCTACGTAGCACCTCCCGACGCCGATGCCGACACGCTGCGCTCCCAATTGCAGCGAGGACTGGAGGCGGCACTCGGTGGAGTTCCACCGTCATCGTGGCATTCGGCCACGATGTATTTCGGTATCGGGGCCGAGGGACAGACCTTTGCGGCTGCCGTGCCTGTCTGCGCACCCGAGGGGTGCAGCGGCTATGTGACTTGGCGTCTTCGACGCCGCGGGCCTGCTGGAGCCGGTGTTGGACAACCCAGGTGAGGGATACGCCTTCACCATCCTGACTTCGAGGGGCGCGAGTCTCCTGACCTCGCGGGAGCCCCCAGCCGGCGCCCGGAATCTCATGGACCGGTCCTCGTTCAAGCTGGGCGATCTCAACTGGCAGCTTCAAGTCGGCGCCGACCCGAGAGACACTCCAGCGGCTGCGGTCGAAGCTTCCCGATCTGCTTCTGCTGGCAGGCCTGCTGGTCACCGCTCTCCTGCCGCTCACCGTGCGGCTGGCCCAGATGACCTGGTCGCGCGCCCGCCTGGTGGAAAGAGTTCGCCTCAATCTCGCGCTAGAGACAGCGACCGACGGAATCTGGGAGTGGGACGTGCCGACCGGTGCGGCGATCCGAGGAGTGCGACACTCTGGCGCCATCTGGGTTATGGCCCGACTGAGTGTCCGGCCGAGCTCGACAGCTGGATCGTCTCTCATTTACCCCGACGATCGCGCCGCAGTGCAAGCGGCGATCGAGCCGCGCACCTCGGCCGGGCAAGACCGAACAGCTTCGAAGCCGAATACCGGATCCGGGACGGACTCGGCGGCTGGCATTGGGTCATCGATCGAGGCCGAGTCGTCGAACGCACCGCCTCAGTGGCTCGCCGCTCCGGGTGCTGGGCATCAGCGCCGACGTGACCGAGCGGAAACGGACGGACGAGGCGCTCGAAGCGAGCGAACGCAGGTTCCGGGCCTGCTTCGACAGCGCCTACCAGCTGCAGAAGCTGCTCGACCTCGACGGGCGGGTGCTCGAGGCGAATCGCACCGCGCTCGACTTCTCCGCGTACTCCATGAGCAGTTCGAGGATCGTGCCGCTCTGGCGATACCGAGATCTGGCGTGAACAGCCCGCCAGCCGCGAGCGCTGCGCGCCGCATTCGCCGAGGCGTGCGAAGGGAAGCACGGTGAGCGCGGAGATGGAACTGGACGCCGCGAGGGACGCCACGCCATCATCGATCTTTCGCTGACCCCGATCCTGGATCCCGAAGGCAAGGTGGTACAGCTCCTCGCCGAAGGCAGGGACATCACCGCCAGCGGCAGGCCGAAGACCAGCTGCGCGAGGTCGAGTCGCTCTCGACCATGGGCCGGCTCGCGGCGCGCGTCGCGCACGAGATCAATAATCCGTTGGCCGGCATTCAGAATTCGTTCCTCCTCATCAAGGACGCGATACCGACGAGTCACCCGCATCACAGTTACGTCGGTGCCATCGAGCGGGAGATCGGCCGGATCGGCCGGGTCACTCGCCAGCTCTATGAGACCTACCGCCCGGACACCGACGGCGTCGGGCGACATCCATCGCCAGCCTGGTTGGCGACGCGGTGGCGCTGCTCGGCAGGTCAATCGCGACTGCGCGGGTCCATTCAGGTCGATCTCCGGCGGGCACCCCACGTGGTGCGGCTTCCCGACGCGCTGCATCCGCCAGGCATTGTACAATCTCGTGCAGAACGCGGTGGAGGCATCCCCGCCCGGCGGAACCGTTCTGGTGTCCGCAGCAGGCGGAGGATGGCATGTTCGAGCTGAGAGTGAAGGACAACGGACCCGGCATTCCGCAGGAGATTCGAGAACGGATTTTCGAGCCGTTTTTCACGACCAAGTCGTCCAGCGCGAAGACCAGTGGCATGGGTCTCGGTCGTCTCGCTGGTCCGCCGCTCGGTCCACGCGCTCGGCGGTCGGGTGGAAATCCTTGATGTTCCTGGAGGTGGAACCGAGTTCGTGGTGTGGTTGCCGCTCGGGACCCGACAGCAGGAGCAACTATCATGACGATGCGCGGCAGAATCCTCCTCGCCGACGATGAAGAGACGTTCCTCAGTTCCACTGCCGATCTCCTTGCGACGGGAAGGTTTCGAGTGCGACACGGTGCCGACGGCGCGAGCGCTCTGGCGCGCGCCTACGGAGCATGATTATGACCTCCTGGTCACCGACCTGGAGATGCCCGGGCAACGCCGACCTCTCCCTGATCCGCCAGATCACACGGCCGCGGAGGCGGTCTGCCCGTCATGGTGATCACCGGAGTGCCCGTCGCTCCGCTCGGCTATGGCCTGCGTGGAACTCCCGGTCGCGGCCTACCTGGTGAAGCCGGTGATCTTTTCCGACCTGCTGCCGCGGATGCAAACCGCGGTCACCCGGTTCCGTTCCTATCAGGCCATGCAGAGCGCGGAGCAGCGGTTGCAGCAGTGGCGCAGGGAGCTGAAGACCCTGTCCGGGCCCGGACGGCAACTCGGCGTCGCCCGACGGCGGGCATCGACGTGTTCCTCTCGCTCACGTTGCGGAACGTCATGGGATCGCTTACCGACCTGGAGCAGCTGGGCCGTGCCCTGGCAGGTCAGCCGGTCGGGACAGCACCCATGCCAGCTGCTCAATTGCCCCCGGGGAGCCCAGCTTCAGGAGGCGGTACGGGAGACGATTCGGGTCCTCGAGGAGACCAAGAATGCCTTCAAGTCCAAGGCCCTCGGGGAGTTGCGCCAGAGACTGGAGCTGATCCTCGAGCACAATTGAGGTTTAGGCCTTGTTGTCTAAAGGATTAGATCTCCCTGTGACAATGGTCACTTGCGTGACTAGGACGATTTTCTTAACATAGGCGCGCAGCCAAAACAGGCGGGAGATTTGAGCCCGCCACCTTGTCGGATGAGGCCTCGGCCTCATCAGTCGAAGGCGCGAATGATCCTCCTCGAGAGGTCGCCGCGCCTTTTGTGTTTCCCGGCTGCTGCAGGCATAGATCGCATTACCGGTCACCACGCTCGGCCGGGCCTGACCCCGGCCGAGTGCGGTAACCACTAGCGAGCAAGCCTTGCCGAGCGGAGCGAAAAGGGCTTTGCGAGTCGAAGGCGCGGGATGACCGCTCTCCATGGGGAGATGCGCGAATCCGCGCCTTCGTTCGTTCCGGTGCCCGAGGCATGATCAGAAGCGGGTTGGGATACGATGAATCTGGATACGGTCGAAGGACAGTGGACACGCCTGAGAGGCAAACTCCTGGAACGATGGGGACGACTGACCGATGACGACCTATCGATCGTTGCCGGGCGGCGGGACCAGCTGATTGGCATGCTCCAGCGGCGCTACGGATTCGCCCGCGCGGAGCTGGAACGTCAAGTCGAGGAGTTTGAGCGCAGGGTTCTGGCCTGGCCGGTAAGCGCCGCAGGCCGCGAGAGGAGGGACTCCGTGCTGCGTTGGGCGTTGGGTCTGCTCGTGGTCGCGCTGGTGGCGACACTGTTCGGTGCCGGCGGGATCTTTTTCGCGACCGAGGCATTGCGGACGCTGTTCTACCTCTTTGTCGTCGTTCTCCTGGCAACCATTCTGCCAGTGCTCGTTTCCGATCGCCGATAACATGGATGAATACCGCAGAGACCGCCGCACCCGTGCCGCGAGTCGCGCCTGAGCGGTGGCATGCTCTGAGATCTCATAGGAGAGAGAAATGCCGCTCGTTTCGATGAAGGACCTGCTTCTGTTCGCCTTGAAGGATCTGCACAGCGCGGAGACACAGCTGGCGAGGACTCTGCCCGCCATGATCAAGGGCTCGGGCGCTCCGAGCCTGCGTCGCGCGCTGCAATCATCACCTTCGGCGGACCGAGGAGCACGTGGACCGTTTGCAGGTCATCTGCGAGGCCCTCGAAACCTTCCCCGGCGGCCAGCGCTGCCGCGGCATGGAAGGGATGATCGAGGAAGTACGCAACGTCCTTCGCTCCATCGGAACCCAAAGCGTGGTTGATGCCGCCATTATCGCCGTGGCCCAGCGTATCTCCCATTACGAGATCGCTGCGTACGCAGGCGCTGGGAACTATGCCACCATGCTCGGACTGGACGAGATCTCCGATCTGCTGGCGATGAGTCTCCAGGAAGAGGAAGCGGTGGAGACCGAGCTCACAGATATCGCGAACGAAGAAGTGAATGATCGGGCCCTCGTTGGCATGACGGAGTCAGAGCACTTGAGCCCGCTCGATAACTTTCTGGACCCCGCAGGACGCCTGCCCACATCGAAGGGAATCGGCACCGGAACCGGTGCCGGTTTCCCTCCCACCTCAATCGGGAGAGATGAGCAGGAATGGTGTGACAGTTGCCACATCCAGTCGAGAGATATGCTGATAGGTTGACTTCCGGATTGACAGGACGGGCTGACGGTTGTCCGTCCACCTTGTCGGATGGGGTTGAGCCCCATCAGGTGAAGGCGCGCTGAGCTGACATTCAGGCTCTCGCGCCTTCACTGCTTCCGGTCTCGATGGCGTACTCTGGCATCGCGAGTGGAGGATTGGATGTCGATCAAACGTCTACTTCGCGTCCTCGCATTCGGCCTCATGCTCGCCGGGCTCCCGACGATTATTCCGTCCCTGGTCCACGCGCAGAATAGTCATGAAAGCAGCACCAGTCTGGGCGTCTGGGCCGCGATGTCAGCACCACTGGGCTCGGATCGCAGTGCAAGCTTGATCGCTACCAGCATCAACCGGCGCAACAGTTTTGCCGGCGGTGCCCGGCTCACGTTCTGGGGCACCAATATCCTGGGTGTTGAGGCGGTCGCCGGACTGACGCCGGCCAAGGTGGTGGCCGGAGCCAACATTAACGAGACCCGCAGCCTCGACGTCTTCGCCGGTGGGGTCAAGCTGATGGTTGGGTTGAGTCCCAGCATGTCGCCGGTAGGATTTCACGTGGGCGCGGGCCCCGCGATCGTACGGCGCGGTCACTACGGCCTCGACCAATCGACTAGTAAGACGAACTTGGGCGGCCTCTTTGGAGCGGGCTTCAGGTTCCCTATTAACCAGACACTTGGGTTACGGCTGGATGTGGAAGACTACGTATACAGCGCTTCCATCGACGGCAAAGGGAAAACCCAAAATGATCTTATCACTTCGGCCGGCCTGACAATCAAATTCTGATCAGCCCACCGGCCGAAGTGAAAGGGTCCAGCGCCTCCCCGGTGCTGGGCCCTTGCTTCACGTACAGCGGTCGATGGTCAATAGTCGATGGTCAGCCCCACTCCACCTCCATCGACCATCGACCATCGACCATCGACCTCACTATCGACTATCGACTATCGACTGTCGACTGTCGACTTGCCGGCCTGAACAGCGCCGCGAACACCGCCAGCACCACCACTGCCATCGTCGCCGGCACCAGCCAGATGTGGCGCCAGTCGTGCCCGCCAGCCGGGATGGTGTAGCTCTTCACGACGGCGCCTGAGACGTACGCCCCGATGAGGTAGCCGACGCCCTGCGTCAGGAAAGCGAGAAATCCCTGGGCCGCGGCGCGAATGCGGGGACCGGCCTGCTCGTCGGTGTAGATCTGGCCGGTCACGAAGAAGAAGTCGTAGCAGACTCCATGCAGCAGGATGCCGAGGTAAAGCATCCAGATCATGTCGTGCGTGTCGCCGTAGGCGAACAAGGCGTAACGCGCTGCCCAGGCCGCCATGCCGATCAGGAGGATCCGCTTGACCCCGAGGCGGAAGAGGAACCACGGGAGCAGCACCATGAAGCCGATCTCCGACATCTGGCCCAGCGTCATCTTGCTCGCCGGCTCAGCCATCCCGCTTTCGTTCAGGAAGAGATTGGTGAAAGCGTAGTAAAACTGGAGCGGGATGCAGAGCAGAAACGAACCGACGACGAACGTGGTGAACGACCGGTCGCGCAGCAGGCTCAACGCATCGAGTCCGAGTACGTCGCGGGCACTGAAAGGCTTCCCCGCGGCATGCGGTGGAGTGTGGGGCAGCGACAGTGAGAAGAGACCGAGCAGCAGTGAGGCTCCGGCGGCAATCCGTAAGGGCACCGCGGTAGCCTCGAGACCCAGCCGGCCTACGATGAGGCCCGCCACGATCCACCCGATGGTGCCCAGCACCCGGATCTGAGGGAACTCCCGGGACGGATCCTTCATGTGATCAAACGAGATGGAATTGGTCAGCGCCAGAGTGGGCATGTAGCAGAGCCCGTAGCCGATCAGCACCGGATAGAACGTGGCGAAGCTCGTGAGGGTCGAGACCCAGTAGAGCAGCCCCGCACCGCCGATATGCAGTAAGGCGAGGATCTTCTCGGTGGCGAAGAACCGGTCTGCCACCATCCCGACAAAGAACGGGGAGATGATGGCCGCGATCGCGGTGGCACCGTACGCCAGCCCGATCTGCCGCCCGTCGAAGCCCAGCGTCGTCCCCAAATAGGTGCCCATGGTGACGAACCAGGCGCCCCAGATGAAGTACTGCAGGAACATCATGGCCGACAGTTTGAGCTTGGGCATCAGGTATCAGGTGTCAGGTGTCAGGTGATAGGGGACCAGCGATTGTGGGCGACAAGATGGAGAGCGGCGATCCCTGACCCCTGACCCCTGACCCCTGACACCTTCACTGCAGCCCTCTCACCTTTATCCCCCGATACGCCACCCGATCGCCGTGGTCCTGGATCGCGATATGACCGCGGGTCGCGCGGCCGTAACCTGGCCACTGCGCGAACTTGCTCGCCTTGACCTTGGCCTCCCAATCCGGACTCCCCAGCTCGTACACCACCGCCTTGGTTCCGTTGAGCCAGTGCTCCACGTGGTTTCCGTTCACGATTATCCGGACGGAGTTCCACTCGCCAACTGGCTTGAGGAGACCAGCGGGGGAGGGGTAGAGCCCGAAACAGGAGCCGGCGGCCGTCAATCGTGACTTACCGTCGGCGTGGCCGGCGTCGTCCAGCACCTGCATCTCGGGACCGGTTTCGTAGGTGGCGTCGGCGTCTTCCGTGACCCGGTACATGATCCCGCTGTTGCCGCCCGGAGTGATCTTCCACTGCAGCGCGAGCTCGAAGTTGCCGAGCTCGTCGTTGGTGATCAGGTCACCGCCTTCCCCGACTCGAGTGATCGCGCCGTCGAGGACCTTCCAGCCGTCCGGTACACTGTTCTTCTTGAACCCGCGCCACCCATTCGTGGTCGAGCCATCGAACAGGAGTCGCCAGCCATCCTGTTTCTCCTTCTCGGTCAGCATGTTGGGATTCTCTTGCGCAACGGCGGGCACAGGAGGGAGCGACAAAGCAAACACAAGCAGCAATGAAGAGGCGGCGCGCATGGCGGAATCAGAGCTGGAGGGGAGTACGTCATGAGGAGACAATTTGAACACCAAGCCATAGATGATCCCGCTTGCTATCCAGGCAAAGGGAAAGGCTAGCAAGAGCTGCCCTCCGAAGGGGCCAAGGAGCAGACCTCCGATCCACACGAAGATCGGTGCGAGCACAGCGGCGAGCAATCTGCGGCGACGGACATCCTTGCCCCGGCCGAGAAGGCGAACCGCCCAGCCGAGGAGCAAGACCGTCGGCAGGGCGATGAGAAGTAGGCCCGGCGCCTCGAACACCCCCCAGGCGCCCGCCTGATACCGAAGCTCGGCAGGGTTGAACCCCCACATGCCCCTGACGGCGCCCTCTATCAGGCCCAGCACGCAGGTGAGCGGCAGGAAGACGGCCAGGTAGCGGAGGAGGTTGTTGAGGAAGATCATTGGAAGTGTCAGGGACCAGGTGTCAGGTGTCAGGGGAGAAAGGATACGTTTCAGCTACACACTCCGGAAGTAAGTGTTGCTGGACGAGGACCCTGAGGTGAGGTAGGTTCGCTGTCGCCGGTTCTCATTGTCGGTTGGAGGCCCCGTTCCCTGTTCCCTGTTCCCCGTTCCCGTTTTCTCATGCCACGCCCAATTCACTTCGAGATCCACGCTGACAATCCGTCACGCGCCGTGAAGTTCTACGAAAGCCTCCTCGGCTGGCAGTTTACCAAGTGGGAAGGCCCGATGGAGTATTGGCTCATCAAGACCGGAAGCGAAGGTACTCCAGGCATTGATGGCGGCCTCGTGAAGCGCATGGGCTCGCCCCCGGGGGAAGCCGCCGCCGTGAACGCATATGTCTGCACCGTAGACACTGACTCGGTGGATCAGACCATCGAGAAACTGACGGCTCTGGGCGGTAAGGTGGCACTCCCCAAGATGCCTGTTCCCGGAGTGGGCTGGCTCGCCTATGGAAAGGACACCGAGGGCAACATCCTCGGATTCATGCAGGCCGATCCGCTCGCCAAATAGGAGGCCATGAGCCGAGCGCTGCTGGCCCTCCTGTTTCTTCTTCCAGCAGGCCTTGCCGCCCAGGCAAGGAAGAGCGCCTTCTTTTTCGAGTTTGGTGGCGCCGGCGGCTATGGCTCGGCCAACCTCGAGTTGGGCCTGAGCCAGCGGCTGCGAGTGCGAGGCGGAGCCGGCCTGATGTGGATCTGGCCCACCTTTCCGGTCACCGCATCGGTGCTGGTGGGACATGGCGCGCACCTGCTCGAAGTCGGAGGCGGTGCCACGTTCATCGTCACTCCCGACGAGGGGTCTGGCGAAGACACACCACCCAATGATTTCATCGAGCACATTTTCTTCGCGGAGGGGCAAGGTACTCTCACCATGGCGACGGGGATCGTAGGCTACCGCTGGCAGCCGGCGCATGGAGCAATGCTGCGCGCGGTGGTTACTCCGCTGTACTACGACGAAACCGTCCAGTTCTGGGGAGGGCTGTCCCTCGGATTCTCCTTCTGAAACCATCGCGTTTGTCACCCGGCCAGTCGCCACCTACTTTAAGACCGGTTCCAATCCGATTCCTCAAACGCGGTTCCATGATTCGCATCCGACGTTCTGCCGCACTGTGGCTCGCCATTCTTCTGATTCCAATTTCGGCTCCCGCGCAATCGAGCCCATTCGACTACACCGCCCTGCGGGACGAAGCAGTTCAGCTCCTTTCCCAGTACCTGACGATCAACACCACCAACCCGCCCGGTAACGAGTTGGCCACCGCGCGCTGGTTGAAGGACGTGCTGGCCCGGGAGGGAATCGAAGGCCAGATCCTCGACACCGCGGAGCTGGGACCCGGTCGGGCCAATTTCTACGCCCGCCTCAAGGGCAATGGAAAGAAGAAGGCGATCGCCCTGGTACATCACATGGATGTGGTCCCGGTGACCGACAGTCAGTGGACGGTGCCCGCCTTTCAAGGAATGGTGAAGGACGGGTACGTGTATGGCCGCGGGGCCATCGACATGAAGGGTCATGGCATCATCCAGCTCATGGCCCTGATTGCGATCAAACGCTCCGGTATGCAGCTGGATCGGGACCTGGTATACATCGGCAACGCGGATGAGGAGGTGAACGGCGACGGCGCCATCCTCTTCGTCAAGCGGCACCCCGACCTGCTGCAGGATGTCGAATACCTGCTCACCGAGGGGGCGGACACGAGAGTGGAAGGCGGCAAGATTCGCTGGTTCGGCATCGACGTGGGAGAGAAGCGTCCCCTCTGGACTCGGCTCGTCGTGGAAGGAAAGACCTCCCACGGCTCGGTGCCAATGGGAGATCAGAACCCGGTGCCAAGACTGGCAAGGGCCATCGAGCGAGTGGCGGCCTGGCAGACACCGCTACGACTCACTCCGGCGGTCGAGCGGTTCTTCAAGGCGCTCGCCACGATCGAGACCAGCCCTGAGGGTCGGAAGTATCTGGCCGACCCTCGCGCCGCGCTCAAATCTCAGGCGGGTCGGGTCTGGTTGTTGAGCGAGCCGGAGCGGAACGCCCTCCTGCGAAACACTATTTCACCAACGGTTCTGGTCGGGAGCAACAAGACCAATACCATTCCCCAGCGGGCCACCGCCGAACTCGATATCCGGTTGCTTCCCGATGAGGATCCCGTTGCCTTTACGAAGGAATTGCGCCGGATCATTGCTGACACGAGCGTCAAGCTGGAGGAGATCGCACCGATTCCTCCCCGCTATGACGCGCCGCTCGACACCGAGCTGTTCAAGGCGATCGAGCACGTCGCCGGAGAGATGCTGCCCGGGATCCCGATCGCGACCCCGGTGAGTCCCGGCGCCAGCGACCGGCCGAGTTACGCCCAGGCCGGCATCATTACCTATGGGCTCGATCCGTATCTGATTCCTATTGAAGAGAACCGCTACGAGGTGCACGGGAACGACGAGCGGTTGTCGATAGACAACGTGGGCTGGGGAGTGAAGTTCTACCTGTTGCTCTTATCCGGGATGCGATAGCCATGGCGGAAGGACTGCACTTTCACACGCTCGACGTCTTCACCGATCGTCCCTTCGGCGGGAATCAGCTCGCTGTGTTCCCCGAGGCTCCTGAACTGGTCAAGGACGAGATGCAGCGAATCGCGGCCGAATTCAACCTGTCTGAGACGGTCTTCGTGCGGCCGCCGCGGGATCCGCGAAATACCCGCCACCTCCGCATCTTTACGCCAGCGGAAGAGCTGCCGTTCGCCGGGCACCCGACGATCGGCACCGCGCACCTGCTCGCCGCGCTTCGGGCCTTCCCGCTCAAAGGCGATAGAACGAACATAGTTCTGGAAGAGGAAGCGGGACCGGTTCAGGTCAGCATCTCGCAGCGAAAAGGGAAGCTGCCCTTCGTGGAGCTGGCGGCACCGGCACTTCCCACGTTCGGCCCGCCACCACCGCACTCGTCGGAGTTGGCGGCGGTGCTCAATCTGGAGCCTGGAGACCTCCTGGATGGGGCCGACGCGCCCCAAGCCTGGTCGTGCGGCGTTCCCTACCTTTTCGTTCCGGTGCGGGATCGGTCGGTTCTCACCCGGGTTCAGGTCGATGGGGGTGCCTGGCGAGCGGTCCTGGCTCATTACTGGGCGCCGGCGGTCTACGTCTTCTGCCGGGACCCGGAGCTGAAAGGATCTTCTCTGCGTGCCCGGATGTTCGGCCCCGGCCTCGGAATCGTCGAAGATCCCGCTACCGGTTCCGCCGCGGCTGCCATGGCAGGCTACCTCGCTTCGCGCGATTCCACACGGGAAGGCACGCTGCGCTGGCGCATCGAGCAGGGCTTCGAAATGGGGAGACCCAGTCTGCTCGACGTTGAGGCCGATATTCGGCAGGGGAAGGTGAAGCAGGTGAGGGTAGGAGGCACCGCGGTGCGGATCAGCGACGGAGAGCTTCGGCCGCTTCCGAAGCAGAAGGGCTGACCGGACGCGCTAAGGCCATGGAGCTGCTTCCTCCTGAAATCTCCCGCTACCTCGATTCGCTAGTCCCGTCTCGCGACCCTGAGCTTCAGGCCATGGAAGCCGCGGCGGCCAGGACCAACTTCCCGATCATCGGTCCGGCGGCTGGCTACTTCTGCTATCTGGTAACCCGGCTCTCCGGTGCGCGCAGCGTCTTCGAATTGGGCAGTGGTTTCGGTTACTCGACCGCGTGGTTTGCCCGGGGAGTGAAGGAAAACGGCGGCGGGGTTGTGCATCACACGGTGTGGGACGCCGAGCTCTCCGATCGCGCCCGGGGACATCTCACGGCACTCGGCCTCGACGACCTGGTCCAATATCACACCGCAGAGGCCGTCGCCACGCTGCGGGAAACGCCGGGACCGTTCGATCTCATCTTCAACGACATCGACAAGGCCGGGTACCCCGCATCACTTCCCGTCATCTACTCCAAGCTCCGTCCCGGCGGAGTCCTGATCGTGGATAACCTGCTCTGGAGCGGGAAGGTCCTGGATCAGAGTGACCGCTCCGCAGACACCGAGGGCGTCCGGGAGTTTACCCGGCTGGTCATGAACGACCCGCGCTGGACGGCCAGTATCGTCCCGATCCGGGACGGGGTGCTCTTCGCGACGAGAAAGTAAAGCCCTGAACCCGGCGGCCGCCGGACCACGTACGGGTGCCGGTCCCTCCTCTCAGGTCTCGCCATTCTCAGGGTGTCCCCCATGCGCGTCTCACTCGCCTGTGCGCTGCTACTCCTCGCCGCCAATACCGCGGCGGCTCAGATGGCCAGTCGGGCAGCCACCTCCACCGATATCTCCGCGAAAGATTTGCGAGTCAGACTCTTCCTCCTGGCCGACGATTCGATGGGAGGGCGAGAGCCGGGATCCATCGGGAACTTCAAGGCCGCGGAATACATCGCAAGCGAGTTCAAGCGGCTGGGGTTGAAGCCCGGTGGTGAAGGCGGCACTTACTTCCAGCAGGTGCCCTTCGTGCGCGAGCAACTCGACGACCAGGCGACACTCGAAGGTGATGGAGTGAGGATGGTGGCAGGACAGGACTTTGTTCCCGCTCTGTGGATCCCCTCGCGCACCGGGCCACTGGCCGGCGCGGGCACGATCTATGGTGGCAACGCGGCCGATTCGACGACCTGGATCGACAGCTCCGTCGCTGCGGGCCACCTGGTGGTGCTTGACTCGAGGCCGGGGCCAAAGGGCCGGGAATATGTTAAGACCGGGATTGCCGCGCGAAGCACGCGTTGGCAGGGAGCCGCGGCACTCGCCTTTGCCGAGCTGGACCTGCTCGACATCGGGGTGCGCCAGATGGTGACCGATGGCAGGGTGAGTGTCGATGCGCAAGGCGAGACCTCCGGGCCTCCGGTCCTGATAATGACCCCGGAAGCCGCGCAGATGCTCTTCAGTTCTCCGTTGGACGGCTTGTCGCCGGGCGCAGCGGGGAAGGCAGTACAGGGGAAAGTCACGGCCAAGCGGGCGCCCACCGCGTACCCGGCTCGTAACGTGATCGCGATCATTCCCGGGAGCGATCCCAAGCTGCGTGGCGAGTACGTCTCGCTTACGGCACACAACGATCACGTCGGCTTCGGGCATGATCCAGTGGACCACGATTCAATCCGCGCCTTCAACCGCGTCGTGCGGCCCTTGGGCGCCGACAGTCCAATGCGTGATGCGACTCCCGAGGAGATGGGCAAGATCCGAATCATCCTCGACAGCCTGCGGGCGATTCATAAGCCCCGCGCAGATTCGATCCGCAATGGCGCCGATGACGACGGCACCGGCACCGTTTCCATCCTCGAGCTCGCCGAGTCGTTCGCGAAAGGCAAGGATCGGCCGAAGCGTTCGCTGATCTTCATCTCCCACACGGGAGAGGAATACGGACTGGTAGGCTCGGCCTGGTTCACCGATCACCCGACGATTCGCCGCGACTCGATCGTGGCCGAAATAGATGAGGACATGATCGGTCGGGGTGACAGCAGCGATCTACCCGGGGGCGGCCCCTCTTATCTCGAGGTGGTAGGGGCCCGTCGCCTTTCCACCGAGTTTGGAGATATGCTCGAATCGGCCAACGCAGCCCAGCGGCCTCCATTCGTGTTCGGCTACACCTATGACGCGCCAGGGCATCCCTCGCAGTATTACTGCCGGGCCGATCACTATAACTACGCGCGCTACGGGATCCCCAGCGTGGTCTTCTCCCGGGGAGAACATCTCGACTATCATCAAGTCACCGACGAACCCCAGTACATCGACTACGACAACCTCGCCCGGGTGAGCCGGATGGTGCACGACGCGGCCCTTCGGGTTGCCAACGCGGACCATCGGCCCGCTCTCGACAAGCCCAAGGGAGACCCCAAGGCGCCCTGCATCCAATGAGGCGCGGTAACGTTCATGAGCGACGTCATCCCCTTCACTCTGAAGGTTTCGGGCAAGGACCAGTTCCGTGGCGTGAACGCCATCAGTACCTCCTACCGCTTTTATGGACGTTTGAGGTTCGACGGCGCATCGCTTTGGATCGAATGGAGCGGCACTTACCGGGTCCAGGAAGTCGGTGCCCTGACCGTACGAGACGACGTCGCCCCGCTTCCGAACGAGTCTTTGATGGTTCCCCTCGCGCGTGTGCTGAATGTGAGATTCCGCGGCGGGTGGCTGCGACCTCGGCTCGAGCTCGCGGGACGGGACCTGGCCGTCTTTGAAACCGTGCCCGGCGAAGACGCCGGGACCGCTCGACTCTGGCTTTCGCGTCAGGACCGTGGGATCGCGGAAAGTTTGGCGAGTCGGGTGAACAGGGCGATTGCTGAACTGGATCGGGCGATGGCGGATTGAGTGAGCCCAGACGATTGCAAATTGGTAATTGGTAATTTGAAATTGAACGGCCGCTGACAGCTATTGCCAATCGGTGATGCAATGGCTGGGAGCTGGCGGAGAATTACAAATTGCCAATTATCAATTCCCAATTGCGAAGGGAAAGGAACTCGTGGAGACCGCAGAGGCGCGGCTCGAAGCCGCCAAGCTCTCCGCCGATTGGTGCAAGTGGATGGTGGCCCTCCAAACCGGCATCTGCGCCGGCCTTTGGACCCCGCTGAAAAACAGCCCCAAGTCGGCGCTCCTCTGGGCCTGGGTCGCGTTCGCTCTCTCGGCGCTGGCGACCTCGTGGCTCCTCGGCCTGCTGCCTGGACTGGTTGCGCTCCTGGCGGAGACCGGCGCCGAACCGCAAAGGTCAGTCCGCATCAGAGAGTTGAAGCGAATCGCTCTTCTTGCGCACGCACTGTTCATTGCCGGCATCGTCATCGCGTTGTATTTCGTGCTGGCTCGAGCGGCGGTAGCGTGAGATGACACGATTTCCACTATCTGACTGGATGCTGAGGGTGGGAGCACTGATTCTGACTCTCTCTGCCTTCCCCACCATGCTGTCGGCTCAGGACAGCGCCTCCGCCCCCGTCGACCGCGCGGTCCATCACGAATTCAACCTCGGCACCTTCCATATCGGCGAAGCCGACGTGCCCGATGCCAAGCTGGTGTACGGGACGTACGGCCATCTCAACGTCAGGAAAGACAACGCGATCCTGCTGCCGTCTCACTACATGGCCGATCACCATGGGTACGAGTGGCTCATCGGACCCGAGCTGGCACTCGACACCACGCGCTACTTCCTGATCGCAACCGAGCTGTTCGGCAACGGGCACTCTTCCTCACCCAGCAATACCGCCGAGCCGTTTCATGGCCCCCGGTTTCCGGTGGCGACCATTCGAGATAATGTGGAAGCGGTACATCGGATGCTGCTGGAAGACTTGAAGGTGACCCACCTCAGAGCCATCATCGGCTTCTCGATGGGAGCCCAGCAGGCATTTCAATGGGCCGTCTCCTATCCTGACTTCAGCGACTGCATCGTGGCCACGGCCGGCACCGCACGCACCTGGCCCCATGGCATCGTGCGGCTCGAAGCCGAGATCGGGGCGATCACGTCGGATCCCGCCTTCAAGGCTGGTGATTACACCGAGCAGCCGGTTCATGGCATCGACCAGTTCGCTCTGGTCTGGGCTGGGTGGCTCTTCTCCCAGGAATGGTGGCGGAAGGAACTATGGCGGGATGGCTCGCCGCCTACCTGGACCCTGGACTCCATGATCGTTCAACTGCAGAAGGAATTCAGGGAAGGTGCGGACGCGAACAACCTGATTCTTCAGGCCCGCACCTGGGAGCGGCACGATGTGGGCACCACACCCGGCTGGGGCAGCACCGAGAAGGCGCTCCGCGTGATCAAGGTCCCGCTGCTCTACATGCCATCAGCAACCGACCTCTACTTCCCTGTGGAGGACGCGCGGTACGAGGCAGGCTTCATTCCCAAAGTCACCCTGACGCCGATTCCGTCGCTCTGGGGTCACACGGCGGGCGCCGCGCCCAACCCGGCCGACAAAAAATTCCTCAACGAGAAGATCGCCGCCTTCCTGAAGGCACACACGCACTGAACGTGTGACCTCGCTCGGGCTTTGGTGAGGTCCGCCGGCCAGGGTATGATCATCAGCGAGGGCTTCTCTATCTCCGCGAGCGGCGCCAGCGTAATGATGATTGAAGATGTAAGATTGAAGATTGGACACGATCAATTACAAATTGGCAATTGCAAATTACCAATGTGAATCGCCTTCTCCTTGTTCCTATGGCGACCGGCCTGCTCTCTTGCGGGGCCAGCGCGACCACCATGGCGCGGCCGGTTGACTACATACCGCCGACGGTAACTCTGACCTCGCCCCCATCGGGCACCGCGACCGGCAATGTGACGATCACGGCAAACGCGCATGATGACCAAGGGATGGGAAGCGTCAAGTTCTTCGTGAACGGCCAGGGCTACGGCCCCTTGGATCAGACGGCACCGTTTACGACTCAGTGGAGCTCCACTGTCGGAGGCACATATACCTTCGGCGCCACGGCCTACGACAAGGCCGGCAACGCCGCCGCCACTCCAGTATCGGTGACCTACGTTCCTTGACACCGACCCGGGATCGCTATTTCCGCAGGAGGTAACCGTGGGACCGAAGGTGCTGCAGCTCAACGTCAAGCCGAAAACGCACGGAGAGTACGGCCTGCCCAAGCAGCCGGTTCCCGAGCTGCGGATTACGGCGACCGGAGCCGAGGGGGACTACAACCATTATCGAGCCACCAAGCTGAAAGGCGATCCGGATCAGGCTATCCTGCTCGTCACTCAGGAAATCCTCTCTCAGCTTCAGACCGAAGGGTGGCCCGTGCAGCCCGGACACCTCGGCGAGAACATCACCCTCGACCGGGTACCCGAATCGGAACTGAGACCGGGCACCCGGGTCAGAATGGAGGAAGTCCTTCTCGAGGTCACCAAGCCCTGCGATCCCTGCACCGAGCTGCATTCCCTGCCCTACGTCGGCGCCCGACGCGGTCCTGAATTCGTGCGAACCATGGTCAACCGGCGCGGGTGGTATGCCCGGGTCCTCATCCCCGGTGTGGTGCGGGTCGATGCGCCGGTTGAGATCGTTTCAAGCCTGCAGCGCATCCAAGAGTGAGAGGACGTAGATTGAGGGGACCACCCGCTCGTCCGCGCCCCCTAGCTCCCGGAGGACCCAATGAAAGGGCCCAGCTCTCACCTGCACGTGCTCATCCTGGGACTCGCGCTCGCCGCCTTCATCTCGTGTAAAGGGGGAGAAAAGGTTGGGCAGACCGACGCCCCAGAATCGAAGCCCGCTCCGGCTCCGGCTCCAGCAGCCGCGGCAGCAACCACGACCGCCGAGGCGACCACCCCGGAGCCCAAGAACAAGGTCGCACCCGCCGAGGTGGTGGATGCGACCGTGAGGCCTGCCGTCGACACGACGAAAAAGGGACCCAGCGGGGAAGCAGCGCTGTTAGGCAAGCCTGCGCCCGCAGCAAAGGGTCCAGGCATTCCCGCGGGCGCAACAGCCGAATGCAACGACAGCACCTATTCCATGAGTCATGACAAGGCCCTCACCTGCAAGGGACATAGCGGGGTCAGGCACTGGCTCAAGCCGTGAGGCATCTCAACCAGGAGTGATCCCGGAAAGGCTGTCGCGATGAGTCCGCTGATGATCGTCTGGCTCCTCGCGGCAGCTCCCGCCACAGTAGGATTTGAGATTTTTCGATCTCACACTGCTCCTGCTGGCGGAGCAGACTAATCATCTCCGCGTTTATCTGCGTTCATCTGCGGCCCGATGGTGGATTCGTGCTCCCTCCGCCAGTCTCCGCAATCACCTCATCCGCCGCCCTCCGCCCCGACTGCAGCGCACCCTCCATCGTGGCATTGAGTCCGTCGCCGCAGGTCGCCTCACCGGCGAAGAACAACGTCTGTTCCACCGGTTTTGCGAGGACACGGTGAGCCTCGACTCCGCCTACGGCGACGTAAGTGTAGGCCCCCAGAGTCAAGGGATCGCGATTCCAGTCGTGGGTCAGACAGGTGACGGCCTTTTTCTCGATCGCCTCACGCGGCATGGCCAGAGCGGCGCTCAGTGAAGTGAGGGCCAGATCAGCGAGTGCGGCGTCATTCGGGTTGCCGAGTTGGGCTGCTTTGGGTCCTCCGGCCCAACCGATCAGTACCGGATCGTCTTCCAGAGACGGCATCCACCAGGTGGGGATCGGCTGATCAGGAGCCTGCACGAACAGCATGCCACGCAGCGGTTGGATCTTCCGCCAGAATGGTTCACTGAAACGCAATGCCAGCTTCATCACTGGCCCCATCTCGATCTGGCCGAGGGTCTCCCTCTTGTCGACCAGTTCAGGAATGATCCGCAGCCCGGCCGTGGAGTCCGGCAGCTTCAGGATGGGAAGCGGCACCGTCACGATCACCGATGTCGCTCTCAGGCTGCCGGCGGAAGTGGCAATTTCTACTTCACCGCGCCGCCAGCGCAGCTCGCGCGCCACCGTCTCCAGGCGTATGGGACAGCGCCCTTCGAGCTGTCTTGCGATCGCCTCCACCGACCGATCCAGTCCTTCCGGCACTCGCAGATCCGACTCAGTCACCTCGTCGTTCGCCTCCGCCTCGAGCAGCCAGCGGATGCTGAGCCGCGCGGGATCCGCCGCGTGAAAGCCCTGCACATAGGAGATCAACGAAGCCCGCGCATCGGCCCACGCAGGCTCGCTGCAACACTCGGCGAGTGCGGCAGCCAGGGAACGGTCGGCGCCTTTGAGAGATCGCAGCTGCTGGAACAGCCGGCCGGCACCCCGGGACGGATCGCCGAGGCCCTCCCAGCGCCCGTCGCGACGAATCATGAAGAGGCCTTCGGAGCGCACCGGCTCGCTGCCGCTCCGGAGGACGAGGTCGTGCATGGCTCCATGATCCGCCAGCCACTCGGGGCCCAATTCGATTGCGCCGGAAACATCAGAATCCCTCCGCGTCCACACTCGCCCCCCGATGCGATTCCGCGCCTCGATCACGGTGACCGAACGGCCGGCTTCGACCAGTCGCGCGGCGGCGGCGAGGCCCGCCAGCCCGGCACCAATGACGACGGTTTCCATAAGGGGGAGAATAATGCGTATCCTGATGCAGTCCGAACCGGGACGCGGCAACCCTTGAAACCTCCGCTCCCACTCCTGCCGTCAGCCTTGGAGACCCGCGACACACCTTAGCACGGAGACGCGCTTCATGAAGGCTTGCTATCTGACCTCTCCTGTTGCCGCGCTCGCCATTGTGGGATTGCTCGCCTGTGGCGACTCATCGGTAACCTCGGACGCGGTCATGTTCCGGGAAAATCCCGAGCATACCGGTATCTCCAACGCGAAATTCTTCGCTGGACAGGGCGGCCTACGGTGGCAGGTGCAGACCGACGGGGCAGTGCGCTCTTCGCCCGCGGTTTCGGGAGACCGGATCTACGTGGGCAGCGGAGACGGAGGTCTCTACGCGCTTGATCGGCAGACGGGAAGACAGCTGTGGCGATTCGAGGCGGGCGGTGCGCTCTACGCCTCACCGGCGGTGGCAGGCGGAGTTGTCGTGTGCGCCAATCTCGAGGGGCGGGTCTTCGCGGTTGAACAATCCTCAGGCAGACTCCGCTGGTCCTTCAACAGCGGCCCCGCACTCCCCTTCAACACAAACCCCGCGGGAGGCTGGGACAATCTCGCCTCGTCTCCGGTCGTGGTCGGTACGACCGTGGTTATCGGCACTCCGGACGGCTTGATTCGCGCCGTCGACCTCTCCAGCGGAAAGTCGCTCTGGCAGGTAAAGACCGGCGGTCGAGTCCGTGCCACTCCGGCCGTGAAGGACGGCCTCGTCGTGGTCGGCTCGTTCGACGGCCGAGTGTATGGCCTTGATCTGATGACCGGCGCCGAGCGATGGGTACACCGGACCATCGGCGACACGCTGGACTCGTCGAAGTTCGGTTACGACCGGAGGGCGGTGCAAAGCTCGGCCGCGATCGCCGACGGGATGGTACTTGTGGGGTCGCGGGACGGTGGACTCTACGGCCTCGACGCCGCGACCGGCGAGCGACGCTGGCGGGTGACCCACAATGGTTCCTGGGTCCTCGGCTCGCCTGCGGTACGCGATGGCCGGGTCTACGTCGGAAGCTCGGACGGACATTTCTTCCAAGCCGTGGAGCTGACGACAGGCCGTGAGCTCTGGCGGCTCCAGACCGAAGCCAACGTGCTGTCCTCTCCCCTGCTCGTGGGAGACGCGCTGGTCGTCGGGACCTATCGGACCGATGCCACCTGGGGCGATCTCATCGCCATCAATCCGGAGACCGGGGCGGTTCGCTGGCGTCTTCGTATGAACGGCACGGTCATGTCGTCGCCCGCAGCAGCCGACGGTGAGCTATATGTGGGGACCGACGCCGGAAGCATCGTCGCCGTCAGCGAGGCATCTCCCCTGGTCCCCAGGATGGCGGTGTTCTACGACGCGAGACTCGCGAAGGATGCCTCGGTACCGGGAGCGGCGCTCACCGCCGCCTACTTCGCCGACCTCGGCTACCAGCCCCTCGACGCCGATTCACTTCCGGCGTTCCTCTCGGCTCGCATCGCCGACAGCGTTCCCAGCGCGGTCGTATTCGCCATGGATGTCGTGCCCCACGTGGCCGAGCCCATCGCCGCGGACACCGTGCTGATCCGTCGCTACCTCAATGCCGGTGGCAAGGTCGTGTGGCTGGGATCTCCCATCGGGTCGGTATTTCGGGACTCGACCGGAGTCCTCACTCAAGACGCCTTCCCTCGCACCGAGAAGCTCCTGGGAGTTCCCACCAAGTCCGTCGATTACAACGAGTATTCGGCCCAGCCAACGGAGACCGGTCGCAGCTGGGGTCTTACTCAATGGTTCCGAGGAGACTATCCGATCGATACCACCGCCGTCTCCCACGCACTTGCCGTCGACGAGTCGGGCCAGGCCACGGCCTGGGTCCAGGTCTACCGGCCCGACCGGCCAGGATCCGGGTACGTGCAGTTGTGGGGCTTCGGGGCCACGGTCGAACGGCTTCCCTTCATCAGGGCGGCGGCCGAGTACGGCTTGCTCCGGACCGCTGCTCCATAGCTCCAGCGCAGCTGCGTCACCACCTACCTGCGATTTCATCATCGCCCCACGCTTGCGCAGTGCGCCATGCCGGTGCAACGTGGGCGGGCAAGCCTTACGCACGCTCGCCATCAAGGAGGTCCAATGACTCGAGTGACCGGCCTGGGAGGTATTTTTTTCAAGGCGAAGAATCCCGACAGCTTACGAGACTGGTATGGCAAGCACCTCAAGCTTCCGCTCGAGGATTGGGGAGGCATGACCTTTCGCTGGCGCCAGACCGACCAGCCGGACCGGGAGGGTGCCACGGTATGGAGTGTCTTCCCGGCGAGCTCGAAATACTTCGATCCCAGTACCTCGCCTTTTATGATCAACTACCGTGTCGCAAACCTTGCCCAGGTACTCGAGCAACTCCGGAGCGAGGGCTGTCAGGTCGACGACAAGATGGACGAGTCCGAATTCGGCAAGTTTGGCTGGGTGATGGATCCCGAGGGAAACCGGATCGAGCTCTGGGAGCCACCCCCCGGGAAGTGAAGCCGGATAGGGGTGAGGTGCAATGAACGAGCTGCCTCCGATCCGAACGGCCCGCCTTCAGCTGCGTCCCCTGACCGTCGCCGACGCGCCGCGGGTTGAGGAGCTGGTGAGCGATCCCGAGGTCGCGTTGACGACGGCAACCATCCCGCATCCCTATCCCAAGGGAGCGGCGGTGGATTGGATCGAGCGGCATAGCAAAGGCCCGGATTTTGGAGGCGAAGCCGTCTGGGCCATCATCCATCCAGAGCTGGGCCTGGTCGGTGCCATGGGATTGCGGGTCGACTCGCAGCAGTCCCGCGCCGAGATGGGTTATTGGATTGGGAAGCCGTACTGGGGACAGGGATTCGCCACCGAAGCCGGCGCCGCCTTGTTGCGCTACGGCTTCGAGACTCTGGGCCTGAATCGAATCTTCGCGCACCACATGCGGAGAAATCCGGCTTCCGGGCGGGTCATGCAGAAGCTGCGCATGCGTTACGAAGGCTCGCTGCGCCAGCATTTCCGACGCAATGATCGCTTTGAGGACCTGGAGTGTTACGGAATTCTTGCAGAGGAGTACTCATCGGAGAAAGTGAAATGAACAGCGTAACCGGTATGGTGCGCCGCCTGCTTCGGGCCGAGGGCTTCGCGGTCCTGGTGGCGAGTCTTTTTCTCTACCACCGCCTCGAGGCCAGCTGGCTGCGATTCCTTCTGCTCTTCCTGGTTCCGGATCTCTCCTTTGTCGGATACCTGCGCGGTACCCGAGTCGGCGCCTATGTCTACGATGCCGCGCACAGCTATGTGTTGCCGATCGCGCTCGGCTTGATCGGGATCATGCTGGATAGCTCGCGGTTACCCGAGCTCGCGATGATCTGGACGGCGCATATCGGATTCGACCGGCTCCTCGGATATGGACTCAAGTACCCTTCCTCGTTCCGGGAGACCCATCTTGGTCTGATCGGTCGAGAAAGCCCCTCCCCGTCCGTTCCCTGACGCGGAAAACTCTGCCGGATTAAGATGCCCTGATGCGAAAACTCCTTGGGATTCTGGGTCTGGTGGCGTGCGCGCAGCTGGCGGCTGCCTGCCAGAGCAAGACCACTGCGGGCACTGGTCGCACCGAGCATGAGCGCGACAGCGTCATCGGACAGTCTCAGCTTCCGGGCGCGCCCGTGGTGAAGAAGGCGCTTGACGTCGCCGACTCCTCCCGCAACCGAGTGGCCCAGGAAGATTCGGCGGCCGCGGCGCCCTGAGTACTCAATCAGGTACCACCGAGAGCCGTGAGCAGAACAGCCCACGCAGTAATTGCACCTGTGACCAGACCGAGGATCATCCCAGTGCCGAAGTTGTTGTTGCTGTCCGTCGGCTTCAGGCGGAAGGAGTCAATCTCGGCCTGGGCGATCGAGACCCGGCAACTGTCACAGATCGGATAGTGGTCGGTCCGCACGCCGGAAACCGAGTCAGCACCCACGACTACGTGGCGCAGGGTGATCGGAGTCGGGCCGGTCCAGACCTGAAAAACCTTACGGGCGTCGAGTTCTGCGGGCGCGGGACGAGGAATGATGCTCCAGCCGGCGCAAGCGGGAACCGATAGGCAGACCAGAACGAGGACGAGAAACCAGACACGGGCGTGCGAGGCAGTGACGGTCGGCATCGGTCCTCGCGAGGTGATGGCTAACGCTGGCGGAGCGACTCGCTTCTGCGGGTGACCTGAGTCTGATAGACGACGTTGACCTGTCGGTGAGTCACACACGAGGCGGTTCGCCACCCCACCATCCCTGCAGGAGCAAAGCATGCTCATCTGCCAATGGCACCTGGAAATCCCCTACGGCAAGCAGGGCGAGGCGGTTCGGATCATGACCGCGTGGGGCAAGGAGAAGATGGCTTCGTCGGAGTTCCGGCGGTGCAAAGGGACCCGATTAATGGCCGGAATGATCGGTGAGTCGGCCTCGCATATCGTGGACGAATACCTCTTCGAATCGCTGGCGGACTTCGAAGCCGCGCTCGCGGGAATGGGCCAGCCCCAGTTCAAACCACATTCCGATGCGCTCGCCCCGTTGATCATCGCGGGTACTCAGCGCTGGGTGGTCTACCGGACCATCGGCTAGCCGTTGTATTCCCAGGAGTTTTTCAATCTTCCATCTTCAATCTTAAATCTTCAATCTCTAATTGAGGACCTGATGCCGCTCGAAATGCGGGACCACTGCGAGAAGTGCCAGGCAGCACTGACTCACGAAGACTTGGCCTTCATCTGCAGCTATGAGTGTACGTTCTGCGCCGGCTGCGCCATCGGCATGGCCCAGCGCTGCCCTAACTGTTCGGGGGAGTTGGTAAGGAGGCCAAGACGTTCAGAAGTAACGAGTACCTAGTACCGAGTACCGAGTACCAGTACCAGTACCGAGTACCGAGTACCGAATACTGAGGCGCGTTGCTTACTGCTCTTGGATAGGACTGATGGCTTACGGCTTACGGCTGACAGCTGACGGCTGACGGCTTGACTCAGCCCTCAGTCCTTCTCACTTCCCGCCGGATCCGCTCAATCTGTCTCCGGTGCACCAGGTCGTGAGCCGCGGTCAGCGCGCGAAGTCGGCGGGCGCTTTCGCGGCCCCGCTCGGTGTGAATGCCCACCCGATCGAGTTCTCCCTCACTTAGCTGACGGTAAAGCCTGAGGTTCCTCCCTCGGAGCGCCTCGAGTTCACGGAGCAGGTCGTCGATCTCGGTCTCCCGATAACGGAGACGCGCGGCCCAGCGGTCCTGGTCGTAGCCCTGGATGACAGGCTCGTCCTCCGCGACAATGGCCCGTAACCGATAGCTGTTGACCAGCTCCTGGTCTACGAGATGGCTTAGCACCTCGAGGATGGACCATTTCCCCGGCGCCTCGGCCTGCAGCAGCTCCTCAGGCGACAACCCTCCGATGAACCGCCGCACCTCGCCGAGTAATTCACCCTGAACGGCTAGCGGGTTCTGATCCCCCAGCAACTGAAGCAGGGCAGCGATATATGCGGCGGCATCCGCACCCGCAGTGCCCACCGGATTGGAGAAGACGGACATCTGACCTCCCTCGATACCCCCACACCAACGCCAAACTAGGTACTCGGTACTAGGTACTCGGTACTCCTCAGTCCTCAGTCCTCAGTCCTCATCACTCCCCACTCCCATACACCTCCCTACCCTCAAAAAACGTCCTCAACACCTTCACCGTGTGAATCTGATTGGATGGCACCTCAAACAGGTTCCGGTCCAGCACGATGAAATCCGCCGATTTACCGACCTCGAGCGAGCCACGCTCCCGCTCCTGATGGTTGGCGAACGCCCCGTTGATCGTGTAGGCAGCCAGCATCCGCTCCAGGTCTACCCGCTCTTCCGGAATCCAGGACGGGCCTCCCGTTGAGTCCGTGGTATGGCGGGTGATCGCGACCTCGATCGCGTCGAGAGGATTGAGGGAGCTAACGCTCCAGTCGCTGCCCCCCACCACCACGGCACCGCTGTTCATGACACTGCCGATGGGATAGAGCCAGCGGGATCGCGCCTTGCCCAGAGCCGGCTCGGTCAACTCGGTGATGTACTTGTCGGGCTGGGCCCAGAAGGCCTGGAAACTTGCCACGACGCCGAGCTGGCGGAACCGCGGAATGTCGGTCGAATCGATCAGCTCGAGGTGGGCGATGATGTGCCGCGCGTCGTGATAGCCGTTTTGCTTCGCCGCGTTCTCGAACGCATCGAGGGTTTCCCGGATCGCGCCATCGCCGATGGCGTGTACATGGACCTGGAACCCGGCGCGATCGAGGGCCGCGACCAGCGCATTCAGCGAATCGGGCTGGTAGTTGAGGGTGCCGCGATCGCCCGGCCGGTCAAGATAGGGAGCGAGGAGTGCTGCGGTCTTCGCTTCGATTACCCCGTCGGCGAAGATCTTCATGGTCCCGATCTGCAGATGCGGGCTCTCCAATTGCTCCTTCAGCGTCTGGAGCCGGCGTACTTCGGCATCGGGAGACTCCGCATGGCTCGACACCGCGGCCACGATCTCCGCGGTCAGCTCGCCTCGCCGGTCCAGCTCGGCGTATGCCTGCAGGTAATCCGGATCGGCACTGGCTTCGGAAAGTGCCACGATCCCGAACTTGTTGGCCTCGGCAATCGCCCGCTTCGCGGCCTCCACCTCCTGCCCCATGGTGTAGCCGGGAAGCGCCGCTGTCGCCAGGTCCACAGCGCTTTCCCGCAGCGTACCGCTCGGCTCGCCATAGTCCTCCCGTTCGATCCGGCCCCCGGTCGGGTCTTTGGTGTCTCGCTTAATCCCGGCGACCGCGAGCGCCTTCGAGTTGAGCCAGGCCGAGTGCCCGTCGGCGGCCCAGAAGAAGGCCGGCCGGTCCGGTACGATCCGGTCGAGCATCGCCTTGTTGGGATTGGCGTCGGGGAAGACGGGCAGTTGCCATCCATTGCCCCGAACCCAGCCAGTGTCAGGGTGAGCGGCGACATATTCCCGAATGACCCGCTCGGCCTCTTCCGGAGTCGTTACGTCATAGAGGTTGCACTGACCCAGCTCGAGGCCCGCCTCCAGTGGATGAACATGGTTGTCGTGAAAACCCGGCAACACCATCCGGCCCGGCAGGTCGAGCACCTTGGTGCGGGGCCCGATAAAAGACGCGACGCCGCTGTCCGTCCCGACGTAAATCAACCTGCCCTCTCGGACGGCCAGTGCCTCGGCCCAGCTTCGCACCGGGGCGACTCGGTAGATCTGCGCTCCCCTCACCACCAGATCAGCAACGTTGTGCGGAGGCCAGCGCCGAACCGAACAGGAGATGCCCGTCAGGAGGAGAAAGCCGAGGACCGCACAGAGCGTGTGGCGGGAGGCAGAACGCATTAGTGGTAGTTGTTGTTTTTGGATTGACTCGAGTCCTTGAATCGTTGATCCTGTCCCAAGCGCGCTGCTCACCGCAGCCTGACTTCCTGTCCCCTTCCCTCCCCGTTCCTCCCGTTCTCCCGTTCTCCCGTTCCTCCCGTTCACCCGTTCACCCGTTCACCGTTCACCGTTCACCGTTCACCGCCCATTTTCGAATCCCGCTCACCCACGAATAGGGATCGATCACCACGCCGTCGAGCCGGTGGGAGACCGCAGCCACATTGGTCGGTGCGTAGAGGAAGAGAGCGGGCGCATCATCGTTGATCCGCTCCATTGCCTCTCGCCAGGCGGTGCGCGCCTCCGGAAGCGAACGAACCGCGAGCGCCCGGGTAAACAGCGAATCGAACCCGGGGCTCCGATAACCCCCGTAGTTCAGGACGCCGATCCCGGCGGCGGTCCACTGGTCGGCCAGGCCACGCGGGACTCGGCTCGTCGAGATAGGCCCCGATGTAGGCATCGAATTTCCCCTCGGCCAACCGCTTCTGGAACACCGGAAACTCGACGGCTGCGACCGAAACCTGGGCGCCCGACTTTTCTCCATGCTTCCTGCAGGGCGACCGCGGCGTTCTTGCGGGTGACGCTCGTCGCCGGTACCAGAATTTCGAAGCCCAAGGGCCGGCCCGCCTTGCGGCGACTCCCGTCGGCTCCACGCACCCACCCTGCCGTGTCGAGTTCCCGTCCCGCGGCGGCGGTGTCGAACGGAAGCGCCCGGATTCCGTCGTCCCAGATCCAGAGCAGTTGGGACATCGGCCCCGGTGGAGCCTTGCTATCCGGGCCGAAGATCGCCTTGGCGATCGCACTTCGATCCGCCGCCATGTTGAGCGCCCGCCGCACGGCCCGGTCTTCAAGAACTTCCCCGCCTGTTGCCGAGCCGCCGAGCCGCCGAGCCGCCGAGACCCGATACCCCACGAACCCGTAGGCCGCCGACGGGTACCGTACCGCCGAGAGCGACGTATCTCCCTCGACCCGCGCAACCCGGTCGGGAGAGCCCACCGTCTCCATCAAGTCGGCTTCGTGACTCAACACCGCGTTCAGCGCGGCATCCGGATCCGGGGCGAAGCGCCAAACCAAACGCCGGATCGCGGGGAGCGGCGTCTGAGTGGAATCGGCCTCGAGCGTGAGCGACTGACCGTGCTCCCATCGGACGATGCGATACGGTCCGCTCCCGACCAGGTGAGCAAGACTACTGTCGTTGATCCACTCAGAGCGTTGAACCTCGGCCCAGATATGCGCCGGAATGATGCGAACGTGCCAGGTCGCGTCAAGCATCTGCTCCGGATAGCTCCGGCTGAACCGGACCAGCACCGTGGAGCTGTCGGGCGCTTCGGCATGGAGCGATCCGCGAATCTGCTCGCCGGCCGCGGTTTCCAGCGTCGAGTCGGCATAGGCATCGAACGAAAACACCACGTCGTTCGCGGTCACCGGCCGACCGTCATGCCAGCGTGCCCCAGGACGGAGGTGAAACCGCAGGGTCAGCGAGTCTACCCGCTCCCAGCCTCTCGCCAACCCGGGCTCGTATCCCGTCGAGTCGAGCGGCGCCTTACCCGGCTTGAGATCCGCCAGCCGCTCGAAGACCTGATCACTGATGTCCCGCCCGACCGTTTCACCGACCAGCGGAGGCAGAAGAGCCGAAGGCTCGCCGGTCGCCGCGATGACGACGGTATCACAATTGACGCATGGCGTCTTCTCCCGGCACGCGCCGAGGAGAATCCCCAAGACCGAGCGCCAGCCGCCGAGCCGCCGAGCCGACTTGCCGCGCCGCCGAGCCGGCGACTCACCCTCACTTCGCCTCGCTCAGATACTTGGCTTTGATGACGTTGAGGTGATGCCGCTCGTGTCCCAGGATGATGAAGGCCAGGGCGCGAACCGAGATCGGCTTTCCGCTCGCCGTTCCAGTCAGTGCCAGCGTCTCGGCGTCCATGCTCCGAAACAGCGTGATGGTTCTCGCCCGCACGGAAGCCAGCTCGGCCCCGACGTCAGCCAACGTCCGGCGGTCGAATCCGGCCGCCGCGGCATAGTCATTCTCGTCGAAGGACGCCAGCGGCGTCTTGTCATGCCGGGCGATCCGCAGGGCGCGATAGGCGAAGATCCGCTCGCTGTCGGCGATGTGTCCGATGACGTCACGGATGCTCCACTTTCCCGGCGCATATCGAAACCCTGCGCGGGACTCCGGAATCGTGGCGAGGAGTGCCGAGGTTGACTTGGCCTGGGCCTCCAGTTGGCGCATCACATCCTCCCGCGCCACGGGGTCGATGTATGCGGCGTAGTGCGGGTCGTACTCGGTCGGCGCGGGGGATTGGATCATCGTAGAGGTGGGCATCGGTTCGCTCCCGGAAAAGTGCAGCACGCAAGCTAGCTGAGGCTATCGGTTCTGGCACGTCCCGACGGCCGGCGCTATAGCCGGGCGAGAAGGCGCCAGTACATTTGTCGCCCATGTCCCGCACCTTTGCCCGCGGCATCCAGTCGGCCCAGCTCGGGCTACTCGTCAACACCGTCCTCGCGGTGACCAAGCTGGTCGCCGGCATCGTGGGCAACGCCTACGTCCTGATCGCCGATGCGGTCGAATCCACCGCCGACATTTTCTCCTCGTTGATCGTCGTGAAAGGGCTCAGAATCGCGGGCCGCGAGGCCGACCAGGACTACCCCTTTGGTTATGGTAAGGCGGAATCTCTGGCCGCGGCGGTCGTTTCCATGCTGCTGATCGGCGCCGCCATCGGGATTGCGGTGGAGGCCGTCCGGGAGATTCTGACCCCCCATCACACCCCGGCGCCCTTCACCCTCGTTGTTCTTGTCGGAGTCATCATCATCAAGGAGATCCTCTTTCGCCGGGTGAGCCGGGTCGGCGAGGAAGTCTCCAGTACTGCCGTCGCCGCCGATGCGTGGCATCACCGGAGCGATGCCCTCACCTCACTGGCAGCGTTTGTCGGGATCAGTGTAGCTCTGATCGGCGGGCCCGGTTGGGAGGCCGCCGACGACTGGGCCGCTCTCGCGGCCTCAGCGGTCATCCTCTTCAACGGCATCCGGCTGCTCCGTCCCGCGGTGGACGATCTCATGGATCGCAGCCCTGGCGGAGAGCTCCTGGAGCGAATCAGCGCCGCTGCCACTGGCACCTCGGATGTCCGCGCCATCGAAAAACTGAAGGTCCGCAAAGCCGGCCTGGGATACTACGTGGATCTTCATGTGCAGACCGACCCTGCCATGCCGCTGCACGACGCTCACATCCTGAGCGGCCGGGTAAAGAGCGCGATTCGAGAAGCGGTACCGGAGGTCCTCGGTGTATTGATCCATATGGAACCCCACGATGGGTAGTCGCCGCTGTTGTCTTGTTGGTCCCTCCCTGTAACATTTCGTTGCAGTCAGATCGTTTCGATTGAGCACACATGCTTGACAGTGCGTCTGTAAGACATTGGCATATAAGCAGTTATAAACACCATCTCCAGGGCACCCCGATTGCCATTCCTACAGGCGACCACCCGATCGATCGACCTGTAATGGGAGCCATGAATGTCCAGTAGATCCATCTCTGCCCTTGCCGTCCTTGCCGCCGCGGGGCTGCTCGCCTGTAGTGAAGGGACCGGCCCGGGCAACAAGCCGCAGATCAGCTTCAACGTCGCCACCTCATCGGGGCCGGCCGCGAATCTCCAATCGGTCTCCGATACTGTGGTTGGAGGCGCCAATACTCTCGTCCTTGACCAGGTCGAGTTGGTGCTCCGCGACATCCGTTTCAAGAGACTCAACGACGATGTGTGCGAAGGTGACAGTGATCAGAGCGGGGACATCGCGGTCCGTCCCATGTCTCACGACGATGGCGGGAACGGCGATGATGGCAATGAGGACGCCTGCGAGACCGTCAACGCAGGTCCGTTCCTTCTCGCTCTCCCGCTCGGATCCGGAGTCGAGCAGGTCTTCAGCGTCGCGGTGGACACCGGCACCTTCGATGAGCTACGGATCAGACTGCACAAGCCCGAAGACAACGGGCTCGATCCGGCCGATGCCGCCTTCCTGGCCGCGCACCCCGATTTTGCCGGCATTAGCATCCGTGCGACCGGCACTTGGAATGGAAATCCCTTCACCTTTACCAGTGATCTCGACGCCGACCAGGAAATGGGGCTGGATCCGCCACTCGTCGTGACCGACGCAGGTGCCAACGTGGACGTCACCCTGAAAGTGGACGTGGCGACCTGGTTCGCGGATGGCAACGGCGGCCTGGTGGATCCCGCGACCGCTGGCCAGGGCGGCCAGAACGAGAACCTGGTGCGCGACAACATTCAGGCACTCCTTCGATGCCTTCCAGGACGAGAATCACGACGGTCATGACGACGGGGGGAGCGACGACTGACCCAGCCTGACTGGTGGATAGCGGCGGTGACGGCTTTCCGACAGCTTTCGCACCACGATCGGTGATCTGGCCGGTGACCTTGGTGCCGAGCTCCTCGAGTGGAGCCGGGACGGGACCACCGGCCTGCCGCCGCAGGCGTCGGCAGGGCTGGTCCTGGCTGGAGGAGTCGAGAACGACGCGTTGGATTTGCTGGCCACGTTGAGTCCCTTGCCGATCCCGTGTTACGTGATCGGTGCATCGGGGGATCATCGGCTCGCGGTCGCAGCACTGCAGCGCGGGGCCCGGGATTACTTCGCACTGCCGGACGATCTGGGCCTGCTGCGGCGCTCGCTGGAACGGGAACGAACCGAATCGAGAGGACGACGCGCCGCCGATCGCTTCGCGGAGGACGAACGGGAGTCGTCAGGATTCGGCGCCATTATCGGGCGCAGTGCCGCACTCCGGCAGATCATCGAGCAGGCCCGGCGGGTGGCGCAGCATCGAGACGTTACGGTATTGATCGGTGGAGAAACCGGCACCGGAAAGGAGCTGCTGGCCCGGGCGTTGCACTATCACAGCCCGCGAGCCGCGGCTCCCTTTGTCGAGATCAATTGCGCGGCGATACCCGCGAACCTGCTGGAGAGCGAGCTCTTCGGCCACGAGCGGGGCGCATTCACCGGAGCGGTCGCAGCCAAGCCCGGGCTGCTCGAGCTGGCCCACGGGGGCACAGTCTTTCTGGACGAGATCGGAACCCTGCCGCTCGAGCTGCAGCCCAAGTTGCTGAGGGCGCTCGAGACCCGTGAGATCCGCCGGGTGGGAGGCCAAAGCTCGCGTAAGGTCGACGTCCGGATCATCGGGGCGAGCCACGTGGATCTCCCCGCGGCGGTCGCCCGCGGCGAGTTCCGCGAGGACCTGTTCTACCGGCTCAACGTGGTGGCCCTGCTGCTTCCGCCGCTGCGAGCGCGAGAAGGGGACGTCGAGCTGCTCGCCGAGACATTCGTTACCCGGCTCGCGGCGCAATACGGGCTCCCGGCGGCACCGCTCGACCTGGAGACCCGCAGCCGGCTCCGGGCGCACCCCTGGCCCGGCAACGTAAGGGAGCTGCGCAACGTGATCGAGCGTGCACTGGTGCTGTCGTCGCCCGGTCGCCTGGAGCTGGAGGACCTGGGAGCGAGCCGGGTAATTCCCGAGTCCGGAGGAGAGCTGCCGTTTCCAGCTCCACTCCGCACGATTACCCAGGTGGCGGTCGAGCGGATGCTGCGGCTGGCGCATGGAAACAAGAGCGAGGCGGCGCGACGGCTGGGGATTTCCCGGCCCCGCCTGCAACGCATCATCGATGGCCTGGGCGAGGACGAATGAGCCAGCTCAGTCCGAACCCATAAGGGGAGACGAAGAATGAAACCGAGTGCATATCTGACGCCGGCGATAGCCGCTGCCCTCCTGATCGGGTGCAGCAGCTCCACGGACAGTGGGGGCAGCACCACCAGGCCACCTTCGGAACTGAACTTTCTCCAGCTCGCGCCAACCGCGCCCGCGCTGTGCAGTAACAGCGTGACCTTCGACGCGACCAAGGGCGTCGACGTGGAGGCGTCGCTCCAGTTTCCGGAACCCGGGGAGCCTGCCGACTGCTCGGGAGGAACCGAGGACTTCGCCCGGCTCCGGATCGATAAGGAGACCCTGCTCGAGTTGCCCGACGGCACGCCGCTCAACGACGGTGACGTAGTCACCATCACCATGACCTGGGTCGGCGGAGACAGCATCATGGTCCAGCTCGAACCGACCGGACTCAAGTTCAACCCCGCCAAGCCGGCCGAGCTTAAGGTCGAGTACAGCGAAGCCAGTGACGACCTGAATCACAACGGTACGGTGGACTCCGAGGACGCGGCAATCGAGCAGGAGCTCGGGCTCTGGCGCCAGGCCACCCTGGCCGATCCGTTCGTCCTCATTGGGTCGATCAAGCTGGAGGACGTGAACGAGTTCGAGGCCGACCTGAACGGCTTCAGCCGGTACGCCATCGCGTACTGATGAACCGAAACCAGGACCACTGATGCCCGGCCCGGCCGAAACCTCCGATCCTACCCGCCAGCTCCGCGAGCTGGTGGAAACCGGACATTTCCGCGAAGCCCTGCAGGAGCATCAGGCCACGCGGGATCCGGCAATCCGCCATCGTCCCGAGGCTGAATTGCTCGCGGCGACCGCAGCGACCAGGCTCGGCGAATTCGCCGAGGGTGTGGCATTGGCTGAATCCGCCTTCCAGAGGTTCCGTTCCAGAGCCGACACCGATGGTCGCATGCGCGCGATGAATCTGCTGGGCGCCATCGCCTTCGAGCAGGGCCGCCTGGAAGAGGCTACCCGGGCATTCAGCGAAGTGCTCGAACTGGCCCGGCAGCTCGACGATACCCTGATGGCCGCGCACGCCTCCAACAATCTCGCTGCGGTTGCGCACTTGAAGGGGGAGCCGGAGGCCTCGCTCAGTCTGTACCGTGTGGCCCTGCTCGCCTACCAGCGCCTGGGCGACCGGCGCGGCACCGCGCAGACCTACCACAATCTCGGTCTCTCGTTCAGGCAGAGCGCGGACTGGCTCGACGCGGAGAGCGCCGCTTTGCAGGCTGTCCGGCACGCGACTCAGGTGGGGGAGAGCTCCTTGATCGCGCTCGCAGTCTCGGGCCGCGCCGAGACTCATCTGGAGCGCGGCGAGCTCGAGCTGGCGGCCCGCGAGCTGGCGCGCGCGACGGCGCTCGCGAACCAGGCCGGAGACGAGATCGGGCTGCTCGAGATCAGCCGCCTCAACGCGATGCTCGCCCTCGCCTCGGGCGATGCGTCCTCTGCCTTGGAGCTCGCTGAGGCGGCCCGCCGGAAGGCCGAGTCGCTTCAGAGCCTGCAGCTCGAGGGTGAATGCACCGCAGTAGCGGCGCTGGCTTGCCGGCAGCTGGGAAGGGAGAGCGATGCGGTCGTGCGGCGAGAATACGCCCTGGCCATCTTCGGCCGCCTGGGCGCCAGGTGGCACGCGCAGGAATTGGAGCGTCGCTGGTAGCCGGAACTCGATTTCAGGGTGGTGCTCGCGTCTTCGCGATGACGATCCGTCGCCAATCGCGCCGATATTTGAAAGGGGGGGCCCCCAGAAACTACTCCCGGAGCACCAGGATCGATCAGTCCTTCCAGATGTACATCATCAGGTAACCCACCGTCGCCACCCCGATCGAAGCCATCGCGAATTTCTTGTGGTCGGTCCAGCCGCCCCGTTGTCCCTCGGCGATGCGCTGGTCGATGTCTTCGATGCTGGGTGCGATCGCCGCCGAGTAGGCGAAGCCCGCGTCGGCGAGCAGCATCAGGGCGCCGTGCACAGTACGCCTGGTCTTGCCTGCAGGATCTCCCTTTGACTCCGCGAGATTCCACACTCCGGTCACGGTGTTCACCAGAAACACCCCGCCCAGAATCATGGAGGTGGGCCGATGGATATCCTGGGCCCACGACGGTGCATCGCTGCCTTTCTGGAGGATGGCCTCGCCGCTCAAATATTGAGCAAGAAGCAAGGGGCCGGTCGCGTAGCTGGTGAACTTGTGGATGTCGGCGCGAACCTCGTAGCCGTGACTGTAGTCGATTGATTTCGGCCGTTTCTTTGCGGAATCGGGAAGGACGATCAGAATCGATTGCCCGGCGCTGGCGGCCTGAGTCGCCCAGACGTGCGGAGGAGGCAGCTTCATGGTCGAGTCGGCGGCCGAAGCGGAGTCCCGCGCCGGTACCAGCGCGACCAGCGCCTGGGCGAGTAGGCCGAGCGGCAGACTCATTTGGGGAGAGTGAGTCGGGCCGCGCCCCAGCGCTCTGGCTCCTTATCGCTTCGGATCAGGACTCCCAGGTCCACCACGATGAGCTTGCCTTTCCTGCTCACGGCGTAGCGGTCCATGTTGCGGGTCGCCTTCCCGCTCATGAAGGTGCCGTCGGGCTGATACTTCGATTTGTGCTTGGGGCACTGAAACCGGGAATCGTCACCCAGCCAGCGGAGCGCGGTATTCTGGTGCGGGCAGGAGAGCGCGAAGGCGTACACGGCTCCAGCGTAGCGAACCAGGATGACCTCGTTGTCCTTGTCGATAACCGCGCCGTCAGCGGGAGGAACCGGATAGCTGCGTTCGTTGCCCCAGATGCGAATGGCCGCGCCGGCCCGGATCGGAATCGCGAGTGCATCGAGCGGTGCCGCCGCGATCGTCATCAGGGCAGCTGCCACCGTTGCCAGGGAATCCTTGAGGAAATCCCGCCGCCCTTCGGGAGGGCAGCCGTCGCACCACGAAGAAGCGAAATCGCTCATGCGATGCTGAGCAGGGTGCCGGCAAGTAACACGGCAAACCACAGGACGAGACTCGCCGTCGCCGAGAGCCGGAGTCTGTTCCAGAGCTTCGGCGTAACGCCAGCGTCGCGCCGCAGATGCTGCGAGATCCGAGTCATGAACCACCCATTGATGATCAGGAGAAGCAGCAAACTCATCTTGAGCCAGAACCAGGGAGATCGCGCCAGGTTCTCGAGATCGGCCGCCAGCATCAGGACACCGCTGATGCTGGTGACGGCCAGTGCCACGACCACCGCCCGATGCGCCCCGGAGATGTCATCGATCCGGCGCAGCCGGCCAGAACCGGCCTGCCCGCAGGCCTGAAGGACGCCCCGATCGGCTGTTACGGCCGATCCTCCTGCGACCATCATGCCGCCGAAGTGTCCAAAAGCTATAAGGGTCTGGGTAACGGTACTGTCGTTATAGAATGATGCCCAAGGTGCTGCAACAGCAGCGAGATGCCACATGATGGACATGCGCGCCTCTCCTCGGCATAAGCCTAGAAATGGACAGGATTTCGACAGAAGCTACTGACTTCGGAGATTCACTGAATGTGACCTAGATCACACAACTTTACTAAGCCAAGATTGTGATCTAGATCACAGATTGAGAGGAGGGATCAACCCGGCTCCACCAGGACGGCGGTGCCGTAACACAGGACTTCGGTGGTCCCCTGCATGACCTCCGCCGCGTCATACCGGACCCCGATAACCGCATTGGCGCCCAATTCCTCGGCGTGGAGGACCATGATCTGGAATGCCTCTTCGCGGGCGTGCTCGCACAGCTCGGTGAAGAGCGAGATGTTCCCGCCCACCAGCGTCTGCAGCGTCGCCCCGATGGTCCCGAAGACCGACCGGGAACGCACGGTGATGCCCCGGACCACCCCGAAATTCTGGATGATTCGGTAGCCGTCGAGGGTAAAGGCGGTGGTGGTAAAGGTCGAGCTCAACGCCAGCTGACCGCCCCGCGCCCTGATTGCCTTCGGATTCTCAGCGCTCAATGGTTACCTCCATGTCTCACGGACCGGCGGGCGGCGGACGGCCACAGGCGACCTCCCCATCTCCCGTTCCCTCTTCCCTGTTCCCCATTCCCGCTTTTTCCCGTCTCCCGTCTCCCGTCTCCCGCGGTCACTCGTCCCCATTCTCCTTCCCATCCCTCTTGTTCTCCGACGCCACCTTGGCCGACACCTCAGGTGGGGCCTCCGCATAACCGTGATGCTCGAGATGGAAGGTGCCGCGGCCATGGGTAATCGAGTGCAGGGTCGTCGCGTACTTGTAAAGCTCCGCTTCGGGCACGATCGCCTTGATCCGGGTGAGGCGACCCTCGGTATCGGTCCCCAGAATCTGGCCGCGCCGTGAACTGAGATCGCCCATCACATCGCCCAGGATTTCTGCCGGGCGTCCAGACCGTGACCTCCACCAGCGGCTCCAGCAGCACTGGCCGGCACTTCGGTGCGACGTTCCTGAAGGCGAGGATGCCCGCCATCTTGAACGACATTTCGTTGGAATCGACGTCGTGGTACGACCCGTCGTAACATTCGGCCTGGAAATCCACCATCGGATAGCCCGCCACGACGCCACGGACCGCCGATTCCTGAATCCCGCGATCCACCGCCGGGATGTAGCGGTTGGGAATGACGCCACCCACGATGCTGTCGACGAACTTGTAGCCGCTACCGCGCGGCAGCGGGGAGAAACGCACCCAGCAGTCACCGTATTGTCCGCGCCCGCCGCTCTGCTTCTTGTGCTTGCCCTGCCCCTCGCCCTTTCCCTTGAGCGTCTCCCGATAGGCCACCCGGGGACGGGCGAGCTCGGCGTGAACGCCGAACTTCCGCTGCAGCCGGCCCAGGAGAATCTCGAAGTGACGCTCTCCCATCCCGTGGACCAGGGTCTGCCCCAGCTCCGAGCTGTACTCGAAGTGGAAGGTCGGATCTTCCTCGTGGAGCTTGTGGAGTCCCGCCGCGAGCTTGTCCTCCTCACCCCGCATCTTCACCACCACGGCCGACGTCGCCAGGGCTTCGGGAAACGGGATCGGAGGCAACCGCAGCGGCGGACTCCCGGCGGCAAAAGGTGTCGTTGGTGTGAGTGTCCTTGAGCTTCGCCACCGATCCGATGTCTCCCGCCGCAAGCTCGGGAACCTCGAACCGTTCCTTGCCCTGCTGCACCGAGAGGTGATTGAGCTTCTCGGCGACGCTGTGCTCGGCGTTCCACACCTCCTCGCCGTTCTTGATCGTGCCGGTGTAGATCCGGAAGAGGGTGACATCGCCGACGTGCGGCTCGGAAATGGTCTTGAAGACGTGTCCGACCAGTGGCGCCGTCGGCCGGGGCTGGAATCTCGGTCGGCGCCGGCAGCAGCTCGACCATCTTGTTGAGCAGCGCCCGCATGCCGTAGGTAAGCTCCGGCGCTTCCGCAGAAGAGCGGCACGATCTCCCCCCGCAGCATCGCCTGCTTCATGGCGCCGAGCACTTCCTCCCGGGGGATTTCCTCTCCGCCCAGATAGCGCTCGAGCAGGTTGTCGTCGCTCGAGGCGACAGCCTCGGTCAGCTGCTGGTCGTAGCGGGAGAACTGTTCCTTGTATTCCTCGGGGAGCGGCGATTCGTCGTACTCGCCGGTCTTGGTGCCCTTCTTGTAGATGTGGGTGTTTCCCGGAAAACAGGTTCATCACTCCCCGGAACTGCGGACCGTCGCCCAACGGGATCTCGACCGGAACCACCTTGGGGGAGAGATGCTCCTTGATGTCCTGGAAGACCCGCTCGAAATTGGCGTGCTCCTTGTCCATCTGGGAGACGAAGATGATCCGGGGCAGGTGCAGCCGGTCGCAGACTTCCCAGACCTTCTCGGTTCCCACCTCGACGCCGCCGGTGGCGCTGATCACCACCACGGCGGAATCCGCGGTGTGCAGCCCGGTGACCGCCTCGCCGAAGAAATCCAGGTATCCCGGAGTATCGATGAGGTTCAGCTTCACATCCATCCACTCGGCATAGGCGACGCTGAGGCCGATGGAGTGCTTGCGTTCGATTTCGTCGGGGGTGTAATCGGTGAGCGTGGTACCGTCTTTGACCGAACCGTGGCGCCGGCTGGTGCCGGAGACGAAGGCGAGAGCATCAACCAGGGTGGTCTTGCCGCTCGCCCCGTGGCCCACGAAGGCCACGTTTCGGATGGCGTTCGAGCCATAGACCTTCATAGGTCTGGGCCTCCTTCTGCTAGTGGAAAGGGGATACTGCGGACGCGGAGGGGAGTTGTCAAATGGGCGGGGCGGTCGAGCCGTAGCGGTGGACAGGCGAGAGACGATGGTCGGTGGTCGATGGTCGTTAGGTGTGATTCGAGGGCCAGAGAACCCGGGACACAGGACTATTGACTATCGACCATTGACCATTGACTTGCACCCTCGCGTCGAATTGGTACCATCCCGTCAACAAATGGTGGCGACCCGGGACCAGCTTCGTCCTATGCTGGCCACCATGCAGTTCGTCGCCGAGCGAATACTCCCTGCCTATCTGGATGCGCTGGACCGTGCCCTGGAGGACGCCGTGGCCCGGCTGCCCGAGGGCGCCCTGAGGGCTACTCTGATGCGGCTTCGTCGTCGGAGTGGGCGGGAAGGAGCGTGGGACCGTTTCGGCGCGTTACACCGGCTCGCCATCCTCGGCGAGGCTCAGGGCTGGCTTCGTCCGGAGGAAGCGATCGTCATCAGGAAACTGGCCTACCGTGTCGCCTTCCTCACAATGAGGGCGGGTGGGTCTCAGCGATCACTTCGTGGTACCAGGCTCGATGAAGGCTGACACCAGCCGTCAGCCATCAGCCGTCAGCGATGTGGATAACGCTAGCCCTAAGTCCTGTGGCTTACGGCTAACGGCTAACGGCTAACAGCTGACAGCTGACGGCTGACGGCTGACGGCTGACGGCTCACCTATACCCCGCCGCCTGCAGCCCGAAGAGCTCGGCGTAGAGGCCCTTGTTCTCCAGCAGCTCCTCGTGGGTTCCCTGCTCCGCCAGCTCGCCCTCCTTGAGCACCAGGATTCGATCCGCCATCCGGACCGTGCTGAAACGGTGGCTGATCAGCACCGCCATGCGGCCATGGGTCAGCTCGGAGAAGCGGAGGAAGACCTGGTATTCGGCGCGGGCATCGAGGGCGGCCGTGGGCTCGTCGAGGATCAGCAGCTGCGCGTCCCGCAGGTAGGCACGGGCCAGGGCCAGCTTCTGCCATTCGCCACCCGAGAGGTCCACCCCGCCCTCGAACCGCTTCGCCCAGTAACTGCTCATACCCGTCCTTGAAGCGGCCGATCACGCTGTCGGCCAGGCTTCGGCTTGCCGCCACCTCGAGCGCCGGTCTGGTCCTCCAGCCGGCCGATGTCGCCGACCGCGATGTTCTCCCGGACCGGGAAGTCGTAGCGGACGAAGTCCTGGAAAATCACGCCGACATTGCGTCGCAGGCTCTCGATGTCGTATTCGCGCAGATCTCGACCGTCGAGCAGGATGCGTCCTTCGCTGGGGTCGTAGAGGCGAGCGCAGGAGTTTGGCGAGGGTGGTCTTTCCCGCGCCGTTCTCGCCCACCAGGGCCAGCCGTTCGCCGGGCCGGAGCATCGAAACTGAGACTCCGTACGGCCCACCGCTCCGAGCCGGGGTAGCGGAACCCGACATTCTCGAACCGGAACCCCTGCCGAATGGGAGATGGCACTACGGACTGCGCTCGAGGTACTGCGGATCCGTGGCTCGAGATGCGAAGAAAGTGAACAGATCCTCCAAATAGAGAGCCTGCTCAAAGAGCTGGGCCAGCGACAGCAGAAACCGCTGGATCAGGTCCCGGCTCTGCCGGAAGGAAGCGGCAAGAAAGGTCAGCACTCCAAGCGTAAAGGGCCCGGCGGGTGACTGATGCCGGGTCACCGTGAGATAGATGATCGCGACGTACGCCCCGTAGTACCCGACCGAGCCGATCAGGGCGAGCAGCGACGAGACCACCGCGCGGCGAATCGCCAGCTGGCGGTTCGCCTCGTAGAACTCGTCCGAAAGCTGGGCGTACTGCCCTACCAGATAGTCGGAGAGGCCAAAGAGCTTCACTTCCTTGGCGGAGACATCGCTCGCGCCTATGTAGCGCAGGTAGTCGAGCTGGCGTCGTTCCTGAGTCCAGGAGAAGAGCAATGAGTAGCCGAGCGCGGCGTAACGCGTCTCGCCGAGGAACGAAGGGAGAACTGCCAGGGCGAGGAGCAACAGCAGCCAGGGGACGTAGACCGTGATCGCAATGGCCAGCGAGATGAGCGTGATCAGGTCCTGGAGGCTGGCGAGTATGCCGGTGAAGAGCCCGATCCGCCCTACCGTCTGCCGGCGGGCCCGCTCCAGCTTGTCGTAGACCTCGGCGTCCTCCAGCTGCTGGAGATCGAGTGAGGCCGCGTGCTGCATCAATTGAACGCTGGTGCGGTTGGCAAACAGGTCGCCCAGCAGACTCTCCAGGAGGGACGAGGTACGGGCCAGGATTTCGCCGACGATTGCGATGCCGAACTCGACAGCCACGAGCAGAAGCAGGTGCCGGTAGGCCTGAATGTCTGACGCCGCTGCTCCCGGCTGACCCAGCACCCGTACTACTTCGTCGATGATGAGCTTTCCGATCCACAGCGTCGCGATCGGAATCGCCGCCCGGAGCGCCCGGAGCAGCACGATGAGCACGCTGTAGGGGCGGTTGGTCTCCCAGACCAGCCGGAAGAATTCCGGCAGATGGCGGGTAGCCCGCATCCGTTCTCGCCAACTCGGTGCTTCCTGGACGAGCTTGGGCGGGCGGCGGGGCCGGTTGCTGGCTAGGCCTCCTGGAAAAGTCATGATAAAAAGTACCTAGTATCGAGTACCTAGTACCGAGTAATCCGGCCTAGCCAACTGCAGAGCGTGGATCGGGCCTCTAGGTACTAGGTACTAGGTACTCGGTACTAGACACCAGGTACTCGGTACTAGATTGGGATATGCCCACAGCATTGATCACTGGAGCGACTGAAGGAATCGGTCGCGCGATTTGCTTTACCCTGGGCAAGGCCGGCCACAAGATCGCCGCCTGCGCCAGGACTCCCTCGCGGCTTCGCGCTCTCAAGGATGGACTCGAAGAAGCAGGCATCACCGTCGCTGTTCATCCGGCGGATGTCGGCATCGAAGCCGACGTGAAGACGGCCGTATCGGTGCTGGTCAAGGAACTGGGAACGATCGATGTCCTGGTCAACAATGCCGGCGTCGCGCTGCTCAAGCCGTTCGAAGAGCTGACGGTCGAAGACTGGGATACCACAATGGCGACCAACCTGCGGAGCCTCTATCTGATGACCCGCGAGGTGCTGCCCGCCATGCGCGCGGGTAAACAGGGCGCCATCGTCAACATCGCGAGCCTTGCCGGCCGCAACGGCTTCGTCGGCGGATCCGCCTACACTGCCTCCAAGCATGCCGTACTCGGCTTTCGCAAAATCGCTGATGCTGGAGGTACGGAAGGACAACGTTCGGGTCATCACGATCTGCCCCGGCTCGGTCGATACCTCGCTCATCCGATCCCAGGGGATGCTGTCGCCCAACATCGACCGCATTCTCCAGCCCGAAGACATAGCCGACACGGTCCTGGCGGCCCTGGCCCTGCCGCAGCGCGCGCTGGTGTCGGAGCTGGATGTGCGGCCGACGAATCCGTAGTGTGGAGTCTGGAGTCGTTAGTCGAGAGTCCAGAGTCGGCGGTCATGATACCTCTCGACCCTATCGACTCTAGACTCTAGACTCCAGACTATCGACTCATGCCCCCCATCCTCATCGCCACCTGCATCTGCCGCCAAATGCCCTTCGCCAGCTTCTCCCCTTGGCGAGGGAGCACGGATGGACTCTCCAGGACGTGATGCGGGAAACCGGGTGCGGCGACGGCTGTGGCCTCTGTCGCCCTTACCTGAGGAGAATGCTCACTACCGGTGAAACACAGTCTTACCGAGCTGCTGACAGAGTAACCGGGGAGAACAAACCTCCCACGACTGGCCATCGACTATCGACCCCTCGCCCCATAACATTGAGTCCATGACCCTCCCCGGGGGGCCTACTCCCCCCAAGTCCCTCTGGCAGCGCCTCTACAGCACCCGACCGATCACCGCCGCAGCCGTGATCGTCGGATGGGTCGGGGTCTACTTCATCTACCACCAGCAGTGGATCGGTATTCTCCTCTGCCTCGTGGCCAGCGTCCTGGCACTCGTCGCGCTGCAGACGCGGGCGACGGCATCGCGCTGGAGCAGCGGCGACGGCTTCAACTCGCTCTGGACCGCGCCGCCGCACGCAATCGCGAGCTGGAGGGCCTGCGCCACCTCGCCGCAACCCTTCTCGGCTCGAGCGACGATGCCAACTACCTCTTCCGCGAAATTGCCAGGGCGGCGACCCAGCTGCTTGAAGCCGAAGGCAGCGTGATCACCCTCGTGGTCGAAGAGGGACGCTTCCTCAAGGCGGTCGCGACCGACGGGTTCCTCGAGGGTGCCGCCGGCAGGTTGATCCCGGTCGACCATTCACTGACCGGCTGGGTCGTAACCCACGACGAAGCGCTCCTGAGCGATGACCTGCAGGCGGATCCGAGGAGTTACCACGTGGAGGGGTTGACCACCCGGATGAAGTCCGCGGCGATCGTGCCGCTCCGGTCGAGCGGTCTCGCGATCGGAACCGTGGGCGTACACAACCGGAAGGACGGCCGACCCTTCGGCGAGAACGACCTCGAGCTGCTGCAAGACGCTGGGCGACCAGGTGGTGGTCGGAGTGGACCGGGCCCAGATGCTCGACGAAGCCGCCGCAACCAGAGCGCGCTGGAGGACAAGAACCGCGAGCTGCAGCGGTCAACCGAACTGAAGAGCCAGTTCCTCGCCAACATGTCCCACGAGCTTCGCACCCCGCTCAACGCCATCAACGGTTTTTCCGACCTGATGCTGACCGAGGAGATGGGCCCGGATCAACGAGCTGCAGCGCGAGTTCCTCGACTCCATTCTCCGCAACGGCAAGCACCTGCTCGGCCTGATCAACTCGGTGCTCGACCTCTCCAAGATCGAAGCCGGCCGGATGACGCTGAACCTCGCCCCGACCGATCTGCACGAGGCGATCCAGGGAGTGGTGACCGACACGGCCCCCCTCCGCACCAGCAAGGAGCAGGAAGTCCGGGTGGAGACCGGATCGGCGCCGATCGACGATCATTGCCGATGGCACCCGGCTCAGCCAGATCCTGTTCAACCTGCTGTCCAACGCCTCGAAGTTCACCCCGGAGAAGGGCAGCGTCAGCATTTCCGCGGTCGGCACCCGGGCACCCCTCCCCATTTCCGACCGAGCTACCGACGAGAAACCCCGCCTGGTATCGCGTGAGGCGGTCTGGGTGTCGGTGAGCGATACCGGGGTCGGGATCAAGCCGGAGGACATGCCCAGGCTGTTCCACGAATTCAGCCAGGTGGACACGTCACACAGCCGGGCTCAGCAGGGCACCGGACTGGGACTGGTGCTATCGAAAAAATTCGTCGAGATGCACGGCGGCACGATCGGCGCCGAGTCGGTCTACGGGCGGGGGACTACCCTGTGGTTCATCCTGCCGGTGGAGGGCCCGCTGCATCGGACGGGGACGAGGGTCGCAGGAGACTGACCAGCGCCCTTCGCACGTAGACCGGCACCATATCCTTGCGCCAGCCGATCGTGAAATCGGTGTTGTCGAGCGGCTTGGCCCTTCGCGCGGCAGCAGTGGCGGCGGCAGTGATCGATTCGTCGGTGAGCGGCTGACCGACCAGCACCTTCGCCGCTTCCTCGCTCTCCATCGGCCAGGATCCCACAGCGCCAACCACGATCCGCGCCGCACGGACCAGACCCTGGGGATCGAGATCCACCCACGCGGCGACCCCCAACACGGGAAAATCGAAGGCACCGCGGCGCCTGAGCTTCTGATAGTCTGCGCGAGAAGTCCGCAGCGCGGGCACCTCGATCCGGACCAGCAACTCGTCCGGCTGTTTGGTGAGAAACTCTATCCCGTCGTTCCGGTAGAGCGAAGCCGCGGGAATGGAGCGGCTTCCCTTGGGTCCCATCAGGATCACACTGGCGCCGAGTGCGACCATCAGGGGAGCGAGATCGCTCGATTGCACCGCCCAGCAGCGGGGACTCGAAGGAGCCACCCAACAGATCTTGCCGTCCTTCTTCATGCAGAAGTCGATCGCGCGCCGCCACTCGTAGGTCTGGTCGTAGTAATTGCAGCGGGTGTCGAGCAGCAGATTCCCGCCCACCGTACCCATGTTTTGCAGGATGGGTGTGGAGATCGTGGTCGCGGCACGAGACAGGACGGGCCAGTCCTGCCGCACCAACGGATGGTGAATCAGCCGAGTCAGCGTAACGGCCGACGCCGATTCTCAGCTGCCCTTCCGCCCCGCGGTCCAGCAAACCCAACTCCGGCACTCGACGGATGTCGATGACATGACGCGGCGTCTGTTGCAGTCGCTTCATGTTGGGGTACAGGTCGGTCCCTCCGGCGACGTAAGACGCGTCGAGCCCGTGAGCGGTCTTGATGCGAACCGCCTCGTCCACCGTGGCGGGGAAGCTGGGCGCGAAAGCGGGCAGGCGCAGCATGATCAGGCCGTGGGCACAGCGGTGGAACGCGGCGTCGCCTTACCGTCGCCACCCTCGGCCGGTGTGCGCACACAGACCGGCTCCGGCCAAATGATTTGCGGAGTCGAGCTGGGGCCGAACCGCGGTTCGGCTCCCTTGGCCTTGGCCTGCAGCGCCTTGTACACCTTGGGCGGGCTCATCGGCACTTCGTCGACTCTGACCCCGACCGCATCGTAGATCGCGTTGGCCACGGCGGGCATGATCGGCAGCAACGGGCCCTGCCCCGCTTCCTTTGCCCCAAAGGGACCGTTGGCATCAGGTCCCTCGACCAGGTAAGTGATCACGTCGGGCATTTCCCAGGTCGTGGGACTCTTGTATTCCAGCATCGAGGGGAACTTGTGCACCACATTGCGGTTCTCGCGGTACACCATCTCCTCCATCAGCGCCTCACCCAGACCCATATAGACACTGCCCTCGACCTGGCCCATGACCAGCGCCGGGTTGATGCTGCGACCGATGTCGTGTGCGATCCAGATAGTGGGCACCCGAACGATTCCACTCTCCGGATCCACTTCGACTTCGGCGACAGCAGCCGAGTAGCTGTACGCCGCGGACGGACCGACACCGGCGCCACGGTATCTCCCCGCCGGCTTGGGTGGCGCGTAGCTCCCGACCGAGCCGATCGTCCCGAAGCGGGACTCCGCCACGACCACCGCCTCGGCGAAGCTCATGCCCGGTTCGGGATTCTCAACATCAAACACTCTGCCTTTGGCGAACACGATGCGCTCAGGACTCGCGTTCAGCTTCGCAGCGACCGCCTCCGCGATTTGCGCACGGGCTCGCTCGGCCGCTTGAATCGCCGCCTGGCCCGTCATCAGCGTGACTCGCGACGAATAGCTGCCGAGGTCAACCGGGGTGAGATCGGTATCGGCGGTGACCACCGCGATGTCGGCCGGTTCGATGCCCAGGATCTCCGCGACGATCAATGCGAGGACGGTATCCGAGCCCTGACCGATTTCGGTGGACCCGCAGAAGACCGTCACCCCGCCGCCTCGATCGCATTTGATCTGCACGCCGGAATGGGGCATCTCGTTCCAGTAGATCGCAACACCGGCGCCCGTGATGTAGGAGGAACAGGCGAGCCCGATGCCGCGGCCATAGGGCAGCTTGCCGTAGCGCTCCTTCCACCGTGAGCCAGCGACAACTTTCTCGATACACTCGCCCAGCCCGATCGTACCGATCCGGAGCCAGTTCGCGGTGATCGTGTTCGGCTTCACCAGGTGTTTGAGCCGCATCTCCGCGGGGTCGAGCCTCAACTCCTCCGCGATCTTGTCGAGCTGAACCTCCAGCGCGAAGCGCGGCTGCGGAGTGCCGTGACCCCGCTTGGGTCCGCAGGGAGGTTTGTTGGTAAACGCGCGGGCGCCCTTGAACCGGTAGGAAGGGATATCGTAGGTGACAGTCTGCAGGGCGCCGGTGTAGTAGGTACTCGCGACACCATAGGAGCCGTAGGCACCACCATCCAGATACGATTCGAAGTCCATCGCGGTGATGGCGCCTTCCTTCGTTACTCCGGTCCGGATCTTCATGAGCACCGGGTGCCGTCCCCGATGACAGTAGAAGACCTCTTCCCGAGTGAGGCAGATCTTGACCGGGCGCCCGGTCATCATGGCCAGCTTGGCGACCACGATCTCGTGATTGAAGGGATCGCTCTTCCCGCCGAACCCCCCGCCGTTCGGTGTCGCGATCACCCGAATCCTGCTGGGCGGCAACTCCAGCACCTTTGCCAGCGCCCGATGCACGTAGTGCGGGCACTGGGTCGAGCTCCAGATGGTCACCTTTCCCGCGGCCGAGAACTCCGCCACGGCGGCGTGCTGCTCCATCGGGAGGTGAGTGTTGCCTTCGTAGAAGAAGAGATCCTCCCGGATCAGGTCGGCCGCTGCGAAGCCGCCTTCCAGGTCGCCGAACTCGAGATTGACCTGCTTGTGCAGGTTGCCGCTGTCCGCATAGTCGTGGAGCTGGGGGGCCGGAGTTGTTGCGGCGTCATCCACCGATCCAATGGTGGTCAGCGGCTCGTAGGTGACATCGATCAGCCGGCAGGCTTCCGCGGCAATGTCCTCGTCCCGCGCCGCGACCGCTGCGACCGGATCACCGATGAAGCGGACGACATCGGGACAGAGGGCATGCTCGTCCTGGCTGACCGGAAGGACTCCGAACGGAATGGGAAGATCGGCGCCGGTAACCACGGCGTGGACGCCCGGCAGGGCCGCGGCGCGTGAGGTATCGATCCGCACGATGCGCGCATGCGGATGGGGGCTTCGCAGCAGCTTGCACCAGAGCATACGGGGAAGGATCAGATCATCGGCGAAGCGGGTCTGGCCCGTCACCTTGGCCACGCCATCAATCCGCGGCCGCGGTGTGCCTACGACCTGGAAGTCGCGGTCCTTGCCACCCTTCCCATCAGTGGCCATACAGACTCTCGCGCGTCGGTTCCGCGGCTTCGCCGCGCATGCGGGCAGCGGCCAGCTCCACGGCCTCGTAGATCTTCACGTATCCCGTGCAGCGGCAGAGATTGCCGCCCAGCGCAGAAACGATCTCCGGCCGGGTCGGGGCTCGGTTCTCCTCGAGAAGTGCCTTCGCGGTCAGCAGAATCCCCGGCGTGCAGTAACCACACTGCGCCGCACCCAACTCGGCGAACGCCTGCTGCAACGGATGAAGCTCGGCGCCTGCCGCAAGACCTTCCACCGTGGTGACCGACCGATCCTCGCAGGCCACTCCCAGCTCGAGGCAGGAGAGGATCGGAACACCGTCGACCAGGACGGTGCAGGTCCCGCATTCGCCGAGCTCGCATCCGTGCTTGGTGCCGGTGAGCTGCAGGTCCTCGCGAAGGATTTCAAGGAGGGTCTTCTGGGGGGCGACGAGACATTCAACCCGCTCTCCGTTCACCTCGAGGGAGAGTAGAGATTTTGGTAGAGCTGGGGTGAGCGTCACCAAAGGATTTCCCATCGAGCCTCGCTGTCTGGCCTTCCTGTCCGCCTTGTCCGCCTTGTCCGCCCCGACCGCCCCGACCGCCCTCTTACAACGGCTTCAACTTCGCCAACACCTCCGCCACCACTCCCGCAGGAACCCTGCATGCCAGCTCCGCCTGTCGAGCTTCCCAATCGGCGCTTCGCAGGTGATCGGCCAGAACCACACCGCGCACCGGCAGGTTCTCCGGCAAAGCGACCTCGAAGGGATAGCCCTTCGCCGACGGGGCGATCGCGCACATGAGTGCCAGCCTCGCCCTGCTGTTATAGTGCGCGGGCGAGACTACGAGTGCCGCGCGACGCGCGACCTTCTGCCCGGCGTTTTCAGGCTCGACCGTCACCCACACTACATCGCCTCGGTCCGGCGTCACACGACCTCACGCCCAACCGGCTTGCCCCAATCAGTTTCACCGTGGCGGTTCTCCGGCGTGATCTGATCGGCCAACTCCTCGAGCCCATACTCCCGGCCCAGGGGAGTCAGGACGATGCGACCGCCCGAGACGCTGATATCAATCTCAGACCCCTCGGCCAAGCCCGTTTCCAGGCTGAACGCCTTTGGGATTCTGATTCCCAAACTATTACCCCACTTTGAGATACGTGAGCGCATCCGTTGAAACCATGTTGTATATACATTGAAGATACGTGCAACAATCGACTCGGTCAAGCTGCACCGTGCATTTTCTTGAACTGGACTCGATCCCGCCACCATTCTAGCTTCGATCCCCATGCGAGCTTCTGGTCGCCGCCGCTCGGCCCTCACCCTGCTGGTCGTGGTCCTCCTCGGGGGGATCATCATGCCGGGTGTGGATGCCATACTGTTCCACGGGCGCGGTGCCGGCACAACCTTCGGAGCCCGCCTCGAAGCCACCAGTAGCGGTGAGCACGCAGTTCAGTGTCCCCAGGCCGACCAGCTTCGCAGTGGTCGCGCGCTCGCCGCCACTCCGCCTCAGACCAGCACTGCGACCCCTATTGGAGTCGCAGTCATCATTCGCAACACCCCTCTCCTGCTCTCCAATCCGGTCCATACTCCGGTTCTTCCTCGAGCACCGCCGTCGCTCCTCGCCTGATCAGCCCATTTCCCGATAACTGATTTACCAGTCCGGTTACGGCTTCTTTCGGCCGGATCTTGCTCTGGAGTTCTATGACAGACCGCTCACGCTGTGCGGTCCTCCTGTTCGTCCTCCTGCTCACGGGTGGACAGATCGCCAGCGCGCAGGTTCCCGATTCCGCTCTGGGCGCAGTCCAGGCGCTGAACGCGCGGCTCGACTCTTTGGAGGCAGGGACCTGTCCCACTGGACCGGCAGTTCACATCCCAGCGCCCACAGGTGCACCGGGAGCAGACAGTCTTGTATCAGCTCTCGACCGATTGAATCAGCGCGTCGAGAAGCTCGTAGCCCAGCGTTGCCTGGCAGCCGCACCCGATACCACAAACGACGATCTCGCGGCGTTGCGGGCGGCCGCCGACTCGGCCGCAGGGCGGCCGGTTTCGGCGCCGAAGGACACCACAGCCGCCGGCGGCACCGAGTTCATTGGGCGCCAGCGCAACGGTTCCGCCATGAATCCGGAGATCAGCGCGACGGGGGACATTCGCCTCATTGGGCAGGACGGCACCGAACACTTCGACGCGCAGGCTCGGGAATTCGAAGTGGGGCTGCAGTCCACTCTGGATCCCTACTCAACCGCCAAGGTCTTCCTTACCTTCGAAGAAGATCACGTCGGAGCGGAGGAAGGCTATCTGTACTGGACCGGTCTGCCGGGACGGATCAGGGCGGACGTGGGACTCTTCCGACAACAGGTCGGCGACCTCAATCGCTGGCACCTCCATGCGCTCCCCGAATCGGAGTACCCGCTGGTCTATCGCCGCTATTTCGGCGACGACGGATTGTCGGGCGTAGGCCTCTCGCTCTACACCGCCCTCCCGGTTTCCCTGGCCCACGGCACCCACGAGATCTGGTTCCAGGGAACTTCGGCCGAGAGCGATCCGCTCTTCGGAAGCGACCACCACACCACCCTCCTAGGCCGGCTCCAGAACTTCTGGCAACTGAGCCGAAGCACCTATGGGCAGATCGGATTCACTGCACTCGGGGGAGACAACTCCGACAGCGCGCTTACCAGCCGAGTGCTGGGCCTCGATGCCCGGCTGACCTGGCGTCCACCCAACGCCGGCACCCGGCAGGACCTCACCCTGAGAGCCGAAGGCTACCAATTCCATTCCACGGAGGCGGGTCTCACACAGACTCGTTACGGTGGCTTTATTGACGCGGCGTTCCGGGTCAGCCAGCGCTGGATCCTCGGCGCCCGCTACGACTACGTCGAAACACCGCGGGGTCCGAATACGAATGAGTGGGGGATAACACCCGCCATCACCTGGTGGGAGAGTGAGTTCGTCTATCTCCGGCTGGAAGGGCAGCACCTCGACAACAGCGTCAATGGCACCGACAACCGGGTTCTGCTCCAGGCGGTGTTCGCCATGGGCCCCCACAAGCACGAGACCTACTGATATGATTCTCGCCCTTCTCGCCATCGCTTCAGGCATCTTCGCCGAGCCGCCTGGTCATTATCCTGCCGAGCCGCCGAGCCGCCGAGCCGCTGAGCCGTCGGGCATTCCTGCCGCCGTACCGCTCAAGATCGTCACCAGCCTGACGACCTACGGCGCCATCGCGCGGGAGATCGCCGGCGACCGTGGGACCGTGACCTCGATCGCCCAGGGAGACGAAGACCCCCACTTCGTGCAGCCCAAGCCGAGCTTCGTGGCGGTGCTGCGCGACGCGGACCTCTTCGTGACCACTGGGCTCGACCTCGAGCTCTGGGTACCCGCGCTCCTCGACCGGGCCAACAACCGAAAGGTGTCCGAGGGTGGGCCGGGATACGTCACGGCCTACACCGGCATCACGCTGCTCGAGGTCCCGAGCAGTCTGAATCGGGCCGCAGGGTGACATTCACGCCGACGGCAATCCCCACATTCACACCGATCCGCTGAATGCGATCATCATTGCGCGGAACATCCTCACCGGTTTGACCCGGGTCTCGCCGGGTGATGCCAGCTACTTCACCGATCGGGAGAAGGATTTCGAGAAGCGGATTCTCGAGGCTACCATGGGGCAGGAACTGGTCGGTATTCTCACTCCCGCCACCGCGTTCGACCTGCTCAAGACCGACAAGCTGTTCGACTTCATCGGTCGCACCAAGTATCAGGGCAAGCCGCTCGCGGATCGTCTGGGCGGCTGGCTCAAGCAGAGTGAGCCCTTCCGCGGACGGGAAATGGCCTGCTACCACAAGGAGTGGGCCTATTTCAGCAACCGGTTCAAGGTGGTCTGCGCCACCTTCATCGAGGCGAAGCCGGGCATTCCGCCCACGCCCAAGCATGTGGAGGAGGTTATCGCGTTGATGAAGGAGCGGAAGATTCCCGTGCTCTTTGCATCTAACTATTTCAATCGCAACCAGATCGAAGAGGTAGCAGCCAAGACCGGCGCGAAGGCGGTGATCGTACCTGAGAACACCCATGGGGCGCCGGGAGTCGAGACCTACTTCGACCTCATGAATACCTGGATCTCCAGTCTCGCCGCGGGCTTCACGGGAGGAGGCGCCTGATGATCGACCAGCTGGTACACAGCCTGTGGCTTGCGCCGCTGGTAGCCTGCATGGTGATCGTGGCGATTCACTCCTATCTCGGTCTCCATGTGATCGCGCGTGAGGTCATTTTCGTTGACCTCTCACTGGCCCAGATGGCGGCATTGGGATCCACCATCGCCATCTTCGCCGGCGCCGATCCTGACTCGACTCGAAGCTTCGCCTACGCCCTCGGCTTCACCACGCTCGGCGCCGCGTTGTTCGCGCTGACCCGTACCGGCCAACACGGGCGCGTGCCCCAGGAAGCGATCATCGGCATCGTGTTCGTGGTGGCATCGGCGGCGGGGATCCTGGTAGCCGACCAGTCACCCCGCGGCGGGGAAGCGATCAAGGACATCCTGGTGGGGAGCCTGCTCTGGGTCGGCTGGCCAGCGATCGGGCGTCTTGCCGTGGTTTATCTCCTGGTCGGGCTTTTCCATTGGATCCTGCGACAGCGGTTCCTCACCATCTCCTTCGAACCGGAGGTGGCCATCGCCAAGGGATGGAATCTGAAGCTGTGGGATTTCCTGTTCTATCTCTCCTTCGGCCTGGTGATCACCTTCTCGGTGCCCATAGTCGGAGTGTTACTGGTCTTCTCCTTCCTGGTAGTCCCGGCGGCGATCGCGTTTCAGTTCGCCCACGGCAAAGGGGCGTTGGCGATTCTCTCCTGGCTGGCTGGTGTGATCTCGTCGGCGGGGGGACTCTGGCTTTCGTTCCGCTACGACCTTCCCACCGGGCCGGTTGTGGTCTGCATGTTTGGTCTCCTGCTGCTGATCGCCTACACGGCTCGAAAGGTCATGGGGGTCGAGAGTAAGAGAGCGGTTCCAGCGTGAGTTGGTGATGCGTCGGCTGCGAGTTGGGTTTCAGGCGCTCTGTGCCGCCATTCTTCTGGTGGCGGGCAGTGCCTTGCCGACGTACGACGCGATTTGCTATCACGGTGCTCGCTTCCCGGATCGTGGACCGGTCCGGATCGAGGCGGCCACCGGTGGTACCGCGCACCTGCTGACCTGTGCCCTTGGGCGCCAATTCCAGCGCTCGAGGGCAGTGCTTCCCCATCCCGCACCAACGCGGTGGTTGCCTCGGACGGCGCCCATCACGCCGCTCCCTCTGCCGCCGGTCGCTCCCCCTGCGCCGGCTCCTACCCTACAACGATCTCGAGCCCCTCCAGTCCCCATCGCCTGATCTCCTGGTGATGAGCTGAGATTCGCCGCTTTCCGGCCGTGGCCGGAGAGTCGGCCTCTTTGGACAATGGGAGGGACTTATGCATTGGCTTCTTCTGGCAACTGTCGCGCTTTCAGCGGCCGACGGCACTGCCGCTTCTGCGGGCCCGGTGGTGGCGCCGCATGCCCTCATTGGGCGGGTTACGAACAAATCGGGTCAGCCGGTTCCCGACGCCCGGGTGCTGGTCGTGGAGCTTCGTCATTCGGTGCAAACCGATCCGGATGGGCGGTACAAAATTCCCGACCTCAATCCCGGCAGCTATACAGTTTCCTTCTCCCAGATCGGCTACGCCCCGGAGGCCCGCCGGATCACCGTGGGCGACAGCGATGTGACACTGGATGTGTCACTGAAGGAGTCGCTGGTGGAGTTGCCGCCGATTCAGGTCACAGCGACGCCAAGCGCAACCGAACCTCTGACCTCCCCCCAGCCTACGGCGGTGGTCGAAGGTGAGGACCTTCATCGCGCACAGTCTGCCAGCTTGGGCGAGACACTCAATCGGGTGGCTGGAGTCCACAGCCTCAGCACCGGAGTCGGCATTGGTAAACCAGTGATTCGGGGGCTCACCTCGAATCGGGTCCTGATCCTGGATGACGGCCAGCGGCTCGAAACTCAACAATGGGGTGATGAGCACGGACCAAACCTGGAGACAGCTGGCGCGGAGCGGATCGAGGTGATTCGTGGGCCTGCGAGTGTGCTGTACGGCTCCGACGCCCTGGGCGGTGTGGTCAACGTAATTCAGCCTCCGCTTCCCGTCGCCACCGAGGGACATGGTCCGGTCGAAGCCCAACTCAGCGCCTCGTACGGGACCAACAACAGACAACCCGATGGGGCCTTGAGCATCGCGGGGGCAAAAGGCGGGTTCGCTTTCCGCGGCACGGTTAGCGGGCGACAGAGCGAAGACCTTCAGACCCCGAACTACGAGTTGTGGAATAGCGGCAACGAAGCCGTCGGCGGGAGCGGAACGGTGGGGTATCACGGGTCCTGGGGGTCGGTTGCGGGCACGATTTCGCAACGAGACGAAAAGATCAAGCTGACCGACGAAGATCCCTTGGCGACACCGCTTCAGCGGATCGCGACGACGCGAGGGAGGGTGAACCTCACCCTGCCGATCTCCGGGTCACGGCTGGAATTGGTGGGTGGTTACGAACGCAACCGGCGGCGGGAATTCGAAGACAACTTGACCTCCGACGTGGCGCTTGGCCTGCTGTCCCAGAATTACACCCTGGACGCCCGCTTCTACCACGCTCCTTTGGGATCGGTGCACGGCATCCTCGGTGTCTCGGGTGGCCACCTCATCTTCGACAAGTTCGGAGAGGAGACTCTGATTCCGAACAATCGGACCAATAACATCGGGGTCTACGGATTCGAGCAGGTCACCCTGGGTCGTTGGGATCTCTCGGTCGGGCTCCGGTACGACTATCGCCATCTTGATGTGGATGAGGACACCGTGATAGCCGTGACCGCCCAGACCAGGAACTGGAATGCGGTGACGGGCAACTTCGGAGCGTTATATCGCCTGGCCGACCCGGTGGCGCTGGTGCTGAACGTGGGACGCGGATTTCGGGCCCCGTCGAGTTTTGATCTGTTCTCTAACGGAGTGCACGAGGGAACCGTGGCCTTCGAGCGTGGAAACCCGAATCTCAACACGGAAAAGTCGCTCAATACCGATCTCGCCCTACGGGTGCAGACCGCCAATGTGGCCCTCGAACTGGGCGGGTTTCTGAATCTGATTCAGGATTACATCTACAGTGTCCCCACTGGAACTACCGATCCCGCGTCGGGCTTTCAGATCTATGACGTGACCCAGGGCGATGCCCGACTCACCGGGCTCGAGGTGGCGGCGCAGTATCACCCGACCCCTTGGCTGCACCTGCAGGGAACGGCCGACTACGTCTACGGGACGAATACATCCACCGGCAATCCTCTGCCGGCCATGCCACCATTCCGCGCCACCTACACTGTGCGGCTCGAGAGCCGGCGGCAGGGTTTCCTGCATGTGCCCTATCTGTCGGTCGGCGGCGAAAGTAACGCACAGCAATCACGGCAGGATCCCGCGGAAGCGGTGTTCTACAGCCAAGCCTTCGGCGGCCAAGGCTACCAATCGGAAGCCTACACTTTGATCAATGCTGGGACGGGATTCGGTCTCGCTGCTGGTGCGAACGATGTGCATTTCGATTTCACGGTCCGCAACGTCCTCGACAAGGCTTACGCCGACTATTTGAGTCGCATCAAGACCAATGCGCTGAATCCGGGCATGGGCCGGAGCTTTGTCATGCAGGTGAGTACCGCGTTCTGACGGATGAGGGCGGGGCACTGCTATGCCCCGCCCTATTCCACTAAATTCACCCCCTCACACTTTTCGTACAGGAGTTTGCCCGTGTCGGTTCGTTCTGTTCTTCTGGCTTCACTTGCCGCGGCTTCGCTGGTTTCTGTTGCCGCCGCGATGCACACTCACCTGGTCAAAGCCGAGCCCGCCGTTGATGGCACGATCACGGACGCCCCCAAGCAGATTCGCCTTTGGTTCAACGAGCGGCCCGAGGTGGCACTTTCATCCGCCGCGCTGCTTTCCAGCGATAGCGCCCCGGTTGCCCGAATCACTCTGGGCAAGACGGATGATTCCTTGAGTGTCGCGGGTTCGATCCCGGTGAGCCTGGCCCCCGGCGGATACATCGTGGTCTGGAAGACTGGTTCTGCGGACGGTCACCCGGTACGCGGGTCCTACAAGTTCACTTACTCCGCTCCGACCGGCGCCAGTAATTGACGTGGACCATCAGGTCGCCGCTCTTCCGCTCGACCTCTACGCGCTGGCCCGCTGGATCGCGTACACCGCGACTCTGGTCACGATCGGTGGCAGCGTCTGTGCCTGGCTGCTCGGGAGAATCCCCGAACCCGATGGCAGGAGAAACCTAGCCCTCGACGCAGCCCGCGAGACAACCTGGCGGCTGGCACTTGCGGCGCCGATCGTTCTGATCGGCGCCTATTTGCTTCGGCTCTACGGACAGGCAAGAGCCTTCCTCGAACCGGCCGAGCCCATCACCTACGACGGAGTCCATGCCATCGTCGCCGGTACCACGTGGGGGCGAGGCTGGATCGTTCAAATCTCAGCCGCGATCGGTGCCGCCATCCTCCTCGCCGCGGCACGCTGGCGAACAAATCGGAACGGACCCAAGGTCCCGGCGGAAACCGTTTTGGCGGCGTTGATGGTTGCGTTCGCCTCGCCGCTCACCGGGCACGCGATGGAAAACCCCTGGGGTCGGGTCGCCGGTGTGTCGCTTCACGGGCTGCACCTTCTCGGCGCCGGAGTCTGGCTCGGCACTCTGTTTGTCCTCTTCATGGCGGGATTTAGCGGCGTGCGTGAGGGTGGAGCCTTTGAAGGCACTGCACTGCTCGCTCGCCTAGTGCGGGCCTTCTCGCCTCTCGCCCTGAGTGGGGCCTCGGTCGTAGTGGGAGCCGGCGTGCTGCTCGGGGTGGCCTACGTGGGAAGCCTCGAGGCACTCTGGGGTACAACTTATGGAAAGACGCTCCTGATCAAGATCGCACTGCTCGCTGTCACCGCGGCGTTGGGTGCGTATCACTGGAAATCTCTCACGCCGCGGCTCGATTCCGTGCAAAGCGCTTCCGTCTTTCGCGGGTCCGCGGCCGTCGAGCTGACCCTCGCCGCCCTTCTGCTCGCCGCCACCGCGGTCCTCGTTGCTCTTCCGGCCCCCCAACTATGACTACCGTAAAAGCCTTCCGTTCGGTCGCAGTGCTTTTCGCGCTCCTGGCCTGCGACCAGAAACCTCAGACCTTCAATCCGTCAGGACTCGCGGGACCGTCGCTTGGCCAGGCGATTCCCAAGCCCGACTTCACGCTCACCGCGACCGACGGATCGCCGTTCAATTTCCGCCAGCAGACCGAGGGCAAGATCGCGCTGCTCTTCTTCGGCTATACCCATTGCCCGGATGTCTGTCCGGTTCATCTCGCGAACATCGCCGCGGCACTCCACACCCTCGATCCCGAGGTCCAGCGGAAGGTGGAAGTCGTATTCGTCACCACCGATCCCGACCGCGATACGCCCGAGGTCATCCGCGCCTGGCTCGACAAGTTCGACCCGAAATTCGTCGGCCTCCGGGGCACTCTCGACGAGGTGAACGCCATCCAGCGGGGACTCAAACTGGGTGAAGCGTCGCGGGAGCCGCAGCTGGCGCCGGGTGACACCGGCTACAGCGTTGGCCACGCCGCGATCGTGCTGGCCTTCACACCCGATGACTCGGCGCACGTGGTCTATCCCTTCGGGGTGCGCCAGTCCGACTGGGCGAAGGACCTGGAACTCCTGGCCAAAATGACTGGACCCGCGTGATGCGACGCCTGCTCGCCGGGGTGTTCCTCCTCTGTTGGAGCTGCGGCAAGCCGGTACCGCCGACCCTCAATGCCGAGTTCGGCAACATTCGCATCACTGGAGGGTTCGCGTATTCCCCGATCACCCAGGAATCTGGCGCGGCGTACTTCACGATCCGCAACACCGGCGACAAACCGGATACACTTGTGTCCGTCCAGTCTCCGATCGCAAAGTCGGCAATGATTCACGGAACGATGCAGTCCGAAGGCGCCGCCGGGATGGCGCGGATCGAACGGCTCCTCATCCCTCCCGGTGAAGAGGTGATCCTCAAGCCTGGCGGGACGCATCTAATGCTCGAACAACTCAGCCGACTCCCCAAGCCCGGTGAGCGGATGCCTGTCGTTCTCATCTTCACTCGAGCGGGCACGGTCACACTGGAACTTCCGGTCAGGGCCTACAACGAATGACCTGGTGGTGCTCGGCTACCGGCCAGCCTTGGACCTGGGCCTGGAAGGCCTATCCCGGCGTGTGGCTCTTCGTAGCCCTGCTCGCCGTCCTCTACTTGTGGTTCGTGCGCCGAGCCGCCGAGCCGCCGAGCCGCCGAGCCGCCTCTTTCTTTGCGGTCGGCCTCCTCACCGTCTGGCTCGCGCTCGACTGGCCCATCGGCCCGCTGGGCACCGGCTACCTGATCAGCGTCCACACCGTCAGCTACATTCTCCTCAGCCTCATCGCCCCGCCTCTACTTCTGGCGGGCATTCCCAGCGAACGGATGTTGCGTGCCGCTCAGTCGCCTCGGGCCGGCCCGCTGCTGCGACTCTCTGGCCCGGCCGCTCATCGCGCTCGCAGTATTCAATGCGATCCTGATCTGCACCCACATTCCGGATGTAGTCGATGGGCTGATGCGCTCCCAGCTCGGGGCGTTCGCCATCGACCTGGCGTGGTTCCTTGGCGGAATCGTCCTCTGGTGGGCGATCATGGTGCCCCCTCCGGTGTGCCGTCTGACTCGCCCAATGAAGATGGGATACCTCTTCGCGGCGACACTTCCACCGATTCTTCCGGCGGCCTTCCTCACCTTCGCCGATTACCCGCTCTACGCCGTGTACGAGCTCGCGCCGCGGGCACTCGATCTTCCCGCCCACTCCGATCAGCAGATCGCGGGTCTCACCATGAAGATCATCGGTGACCTTCCACTCTGGTTCGCCTTCGGGGTGATCTTCTTCCGCTGGGCTCGCGAGTCGGGCGGCTCCAATCCGGTGCATCCGAGCGTGGCCCAGCAGAGCGCGACCGGAAGCGTGGTTTGAAGCTTCATCTGGTGCGGCACGGCCCCGCGCTCGACGCCGACGGGCGAGCGATGGGCCACACCGACGCTCCACTGTCTCCCGAAGGGATCGAGCAGGTCGCGCGACTGGTCGCGGCATGGCCGAGAGCCCCTGGCCGTATCTGGTCGAGTGACCTCCGTCGCGCGCGGGAAACAGCCGAGCGGATCGGTCAGCGTTGGGATGTCGTGCCCGCACTCGATGCGCGGCTTCGCGAGATGAATTTCGGAGAGTGGGATGGGCGCTTCTGGAATGCGCTGGAGCGGGAGGATCCCGACCGCCTCAAACACTGGATGGAGAGCTGGGTAACCGAACGAGTCCCCGGCGGCGAGTCTTTCACCCTCTTGTCACGGCGGGTTCGCGACTGGTATTCCCAATGCTTCACCAACCCAGCTGAGGAGATCGTCGTTGTTGCCCACGCCGGGAGCATTCGAGCACTGCTCTGCCATCTGCTGGAGGCTCCGCTCTCGAAGGCGTTCGAGTTTCCGGTCGATCGGCTGAGAATCTCCACCGTTAAAATCGTCGAATCGGGCGTTCGGCTCCTGGCCTTGAACGGTCCGGAGGTTCTCTAGGAAGCCGAGCTAGGCCAGAAGATCTGCGGGCTTTGCCCTGACGACTCGCAGCGCCGGCTCCAGTGCACCAACAACAGTCGTCACCGTGAGCAGTGCGGTGAACTGCAGGACCAGCTTCCAGTCCCACACCGGCAGTCCTGGCACCAGACCCGAGAGCATGTTCCAGAGGGATGGACCGAACCACATCCCGGTACCGGCTCCGACCAGGCTGACCATTACCGCTCGCACAACCACGTACCCGATCACGCTCCGGGCTCGCGCGCCCACCGCCCGGCGCAATCCCAACTCCGCGTGCAGCGACCGCACCCAGAGTCGCATCAAGGCATAGGTGCCGGTCAATGCGATGAGAAGCGCGATCCATCCCTCGACTCCGAACCAGCGGCCGAACCAGCGGAGCGGTCGGACTTCGGCGGCGAGCAGCTCCGATTCCTTCTGGCTGGCGATGCTGCCGGATGGGACACCCAATTCGTCCTGAATCGCCGAGGCAATGATTCGAGTTCCGCCGGGATTCACCGAGTCGCGAACCAGCAAGTCGACCTGTGGAACGGGGTGCTGCAGGACACTGAGATAGACGGTGTACTCTGGTTGTAGCGCGGCTCCGAAACCTGCCGGCGGTGGATCGTCCACGATGCCGACCACGGTGTACCATTCCGATCGCTTCAAACCCACCATCAACTGACGGCCAATCGCCTCGCCGCGCTGAAAATGGCGGGCCGCGAGCGCGCGGTTCACCACGGCGACCCGTGGTGCATCCCAACGATCCTCCGAACCGATGCTCCGGCCGGCGACCATCTTCACCCCGAGCGCGCGGAAGGTGTCGGCGCTGACCATTTCGTGAGTCGCCAGCACCTGGTGCCACGGCACCATGAGCGTGCCGAATGGGCAAAGCCCGCAGTCGGTGGTGATTCCCGCCACCGTGCCCAGACCGGCAATAGCCCCCGGGCTGCTCACGCTGATCACCGAGTGCTGCGAGTCGGTCGAGAGCCTTTGAAGCAAGGCTTCGAGACGTGACGCTTGCTCCCCCGGTGATGCGCTCGGCACGGTGACCTGATACACCTCACCGTCGCGACGCTCCAAAGTCGCCGAATTCAGCATGGTGCTCGCGTGGCTGGCCACCAGCGCGCCGGCGGTGAGGACGGTCAGGCTGATGCCGAGTTGGATCGCCGGCACCAACAGAGGCAGGGGATGCGCCTCCACCTGGGTGAGACGGGTGCGCCGGGCGAACACCAGAGGAAGAATTCCGGCAAGCACCAGCACCGCGCTCACGAGCGAAAGGCTGAGCGGAATCATGGCCGGATCTCCGGGGCCCATCGGGCCGTGCCACCCACGGGCAGCCAGACCGGCCGCGACTCCACCAGCGGCGCCGCCGAGCACGAGCACAACCGCAGCCACCAGTCCAGCCTCGAGCAAGGCGGACGCCAGAACGCCCCGTCGCGAGGCGCCGACCGAACGCCGTACCGCGAGTTCCGGCGCCCGCTCCGAAGCACGCGCGGCAGAGAGCGTCAGCATGGTGAGTGCGGCGGCGGCGAGGGCGGCCGCGGCCGTGCCCAACAGAAGCCGGAACAACTGCGTCAGGGCCATCAGTTGCCCCTCCGCCGGTGTCCGCGCATCCGGGTTCCAGGGCATCCCGAGATCGGCTCCCCGTACGCTGGAGAACGAGAGCCGCGTACTTTCGTCACCGGGGATCCAGAGCGAGGTCACCGGGAGTAGCGCGATCAGGATCACCACTCCCGTCGCGGCGAGTAACAGTGCGGTGCCTCGGTACATCCGAAGCGCCGCAAGCGCCGGAGAAACCACCCGGATCAGTCTTCCCCGTCTATTCATCATGGAGCCGATCGCTGCCTCTCGTTGAGCTCCGGTGGTCACCCCGATGAGTTACTGGGCGGACGACGGCGCTGGCTGCATTAGCAGGCGAGTGAGCTTCCACTGGCCTTCTGGTGTCCGGCGCCAGCGCGCTACGTACCGGCCGCTGAATTTCCCCGGTGGCTGATCCTGCACCCTGGCCACCTGGGAGAAAGATCCCCACTGATAGGCCGTGGTCCCGAAGATCTCGACGTCATCACTCACCGTGGAAGCCGAATCCACCACGACCTTGCCGTCGAACTGGGCGAGAAACTCCCGGATCTCTTTTGGTCCGCGGAGCGGCGCCATTCCCGCTTCGAGCAGCTCACCGTCCTCGGTGTACATCGCGGCGATTGAATCCGACGCTACCGTTCTGATCAGAGCGGTGTAGTGCTCCATCGCGGCGGCGACTGCCTGTCGCGCCTCCAAGTCTCCGGAGCCTGCCCGTCCGCTCGAACAGGACAGAAAAATCCCGACGAGGGGCACCGCGGTTCGGTGACAACGCATCATAGTCCACTCCGTCGAATTCCAATTCGATCCATCCAGGTCCGCCGAATTTCGGCGATTGGCTGGCCGGCAAGCCTCTCAATCTCTTCCTTCCACCTATCGGGGGGGATCTCCGGAAACAACCCTGTCACTGCTTTCACTCCGATTCGATCGACCAGGTACTTGGTGAACGCCTGGCTGCAGGCATAGAAAGTGGGCGCCACAAGCTGTCGATCCTCGGTGAACAGCGCTTCGAGCCGTCCCTGGCCGCCAACTTTCTCCAGAATCTCGCTGCGCCTGGGATTGTCCGCGAGACGCGCGGCGCAAGTACTATCCACCTTATCCAATCCACCAACGTCGAACACATCGCCTTCGGGAAAACCGGTCGTCTTGGCGACTGCCTGGGCGAGATAGTCGGGGAACCCTTCGTTGAGCCACTGCGGGAAACGCGCAGCCCGCCGCTCCTCCTCCAGGCTATCGGCGTACTCGTCAGCGTAGAATGGCTCTTTGGGCATCAGCAGCTCGTGCGCCGCCTCGTGGAGGAACGGCGCCTCGCCATGACGGATCCGGTTGAGGGAGATGAAGACGGTGTCCTGCCCCGTCGCGTGAGAAACGAAGCGACCCGGACTGAAGAAGAATACAATCGGGCGATTGCCGATCCGTTGCCAGGGGTAGGGCCCGCCCACCAGTGCCCTCAAATCGGTGAGGCCCTTGTCGAGCGTATCACCGAATGCGGCGAGCCAGTGCGGGTCCAGCGAATCGGTCGGTGCCCACAAAACGAGCCTGGAATACCGTTGCGGCTTGCCGTGCGCGGTCACGAACGCGACCCGGTTGGAGTCGTCTCCCCACCAGTCGAGCGGACTCGCGGTCGTATCCTGGGCAGCGAGTCCAGCGGGGGCAGCTACGACTGCGAGGACGACGAGAGTCAGAGGGCGCATAGAGGCGAAGACAGCTTGAGGCAACCTACACTCGCGGGGCCGCCGTGGGAAGCGACCGGCCGTTTCAATCAGAACGTGGACCGCTTCCATCCCGGGACGAAGAGTGGAGTGCTCGCCACCCGGCGGGCGACCTCGAAGTGCGGGGCCACCAGGTCGGCCAGCTGCTGGGCGACCGCGAGGTCGGTCCGGCCGAATGCAGTCCCGGGAGAGGTCATAGCCATGGCGCCGATGATCGTTCCGCCTACCCGGAGTGGTACCACCAGTACCGACAGCGGCGGGGAGTCTTGCGAGCTCACCAGGTAAGGAATCTCCCCCCGCACGACCCGCGCGACGCCGGTACCCTCGATCGGTTCCTGCGGAAGGTCTGCCAGCGGAGTGGCTTGACCCGGCTTCACTACAGCGACACGGCCCTCGTTGGTGAGCCTCACCGCGAACTCGATCGCATTGACCGGCAGCAGCTCCGAAGCCGATTTCACAAAGCGCCGCGTCGCTTCGCCGAGTAAAGGCGTAGTTGCCAGCTCCTCAGCGATCCGACTCAGATGCATCGGGATATGACGGAGCAGGTCGAACTGCCCCCGAAGGACCTGGTGCTGCCAATCCATCACGAAGACGTCGACCCGGGGCGCAATCAGCGCTCCGATCGTGTCGAGTAACATCAGGTCGCTCTCTTCGTAGAGGCCCGGCCCGGCGCTGCCGAGGAGCAGGTAACCGACCGGCCGCTCGACGACCCGCAGCTGCACCCCGATCAGCGACCGCGCCTTCTCCTCACCCCCGGTAACGTGGGCCAGCTCCGGCATCGGACCCCGGGAATCGGACGCACCATCGCGCACCAGCACCTGGCTGATACCGCCGAACAGGCGTTTCGGATCAAACGCGTCGGGTGAGAGAACCAGCTTGGGATCGGCCCAAAGCGGGCCGTGACCATGGAGGCCCATACGGTAGTGCTGGTCTTCGGATGAGTTTCCGATCATCAGCTCGATACCGTCGTGCGGCAGCACGTGCTGGATCGCGAAAGAAACCGCAAGCATGAAATCTCGAGGCGTCCCCGCGCCCGTGGTGGCTTCCGCCAGAGCGCCGTAGAGTGCGTTGAGTTCCTGGGCCTCCTGCTCCTCCGCACGGAGGGGAGCACTCGCCGCCTGAGTCTTGACCGTCTCGACTTCGGAATCGCTTGAGGCATCGGCCGCGACCGGTTCCTCGGCTGCTTCAGACGAATGACCCGCCCGGGAGTAGCGCGCCAGCATGGGCGCCATCGCCTCCGCCGCCGATTCGACCACCGCTACTTCCCGCATCCCATAGAGGTCGGGTCGGAAGCCCGCGATCAACAGCAGTCCCACGTCATTGGGGCCGTGACGAATCGGGCGACAAACAACCGAGCCGTAGCGGGCGGACTGCACCCGGTCTTCGATCAAGGCCAGCTCGTGCGGATCGAGGAATGGATTGGGATGCGGAACCCGCAGATCGTCCGCGGCCAGCTCTTCGGGCGCGATCAGCGACGGCTCTCCACTCGGCGAGTACACCCACAGAGCGAAGAGGTCGTGCGGAAGCTCGAACTGCAGCGCATCGGACACGGCCTCATACCAGGTCCGCAGCGCCTCCAGGTCAGGGACCCGGTTGCGGCTGTGAAGGATAGGGAAGAGAAAGGCAAAGTCCGCTGCGTCTTGGGACATAGCCCCTAAAGGTGCAGGTCTTGTGCCCCCCATCGCTATCCCGGAAATTGATCCTGCTGAGAGTGCCAATCTGCCCCGGAGGAGGCAAAGACAGAGCCCGATTGTGGTACCGGAGTGATATCGGAAGTTATTGACTGAATTGAAGTTACGACATCAGACCCGGCGGCCACCCCCCGGCAGCTCCAAGTGTCTGCCACCCTGGCGGCCCGCACCCTGATCCCGCAAACAGGCTGCACTCCGTGACTCTTCTGCCGACGGGACCCGTATTCTACGCCAGTCCCAACTAGCACTCACGAGGTTCCATGCTCGGCCGATTCATCCCGGCAGCCATTGGGCTGCTCGCCGTAGCCCCCCTACAAGGGCACGCGCAAGACAGCCTTCTCGCGATTCGAGCCGGCCACCTGGTGGACGTCCAGCGCGGCACCCTGGAAGGACAGACGCTCATCCTGATCAAGGGCGAGCGGATCGTTCAGCTGAGCCCAGGAGGGACAGTCCCGGCCGGAGCCCGGGTAATCGATCTCTCGAAGCTCACGATCATGCCCGGGTTGATCGACGCCCACGTTCATCTCACGATCGGAACTCCCGACAGTACTGCGCTGGCGACTCTCCGTGCGGGTTTCACTACCGTCCAGGACCTCGGCGCCCTCAATCATGCCAATCTCGATCTACGCAACGCGATTGAGAGCGGGAAGACGATTGGGCCGCGCATTCACTCTGCCGGATCCTGGATCGGAGTGAAGGGCGGGATTTGTGATTTCGATGGACGTGGCGTCAGGGGAGAGAACGAATTCGCGGTGCGCACTCGGGAAGACATCGCCAACGGCGCCGACGTGATCAAAGTCTGTGTCACCGGATGGCCGGCTGACGGCTACCGTTTTCCGGACTCGGTTGAGATCACCGAGGCCGAGCTGGCCGCGGTGGTAAGGGAAGCGAAAGCCGCGAACAAGAAGGTGATCGCCCATGCGATCGGACGCCGTGGGGCCTTCATGGCTGTCTCCGCCGGTGTCCAGGCCCTTGCTCACTCGGCATTCCTGGACAGTACTACGATCGCAATGATGAAAACTCGCGGGGTCTACCTGATTCCCACCCTTCTCTCATTCCAAGGCGACAGTCCGGCGTTGTTGGCGCTTCAGAAAGAGATGCGGATGATTCTGGCAAGCGGCATTCGCATCGCGATGGGAACCGACGCGGGGGTTACACCTCACGGCGGGAACGCCGTGGAGCTGCAGACGATGGTCGAAGCCGGAATGTCTCCCCTCTCCGCCATCCGCTCCACCACGAGCAACGCGGCGACTCTTCTCGGAATGTCGGAGTCGATCGGCAGCATCACGCCGGGGACGATGGCAGACCTGATCGCGGTCGAGGGCAACCCGCTGGAAGACGTGCGCACGCTCCAACACGTCCTTTTCGTCATGAAGGCGGGGCGGACCTACCTCACGCCTTAGCTTCCTCCGCACGCTGATCCCGAGACTGGAGTGCGGCCTGGTACTCGCGCATGAGGCGAGCCATCATCTCGTCTCTCTTCGCGTAGAGGCGTTTAGGAGTCCGGGGCTTGTGCCGAGCGAGCGCGTAGCTGGTGAGGAGCGGTAGCGACGACCGAGTTGTCGAGGTAACACACCACCGTGCCGGGCAGCATCGTCGGATCGATCTTGCCCCAGCTCACCGCCTCCGCCGGAGTGGCGCCGGACAACCCGCCGGTGTCAGGCCGCGCATCGGTGAGCTGCAGGAAGAAATCGTGCCCCTTCTCGTCGATGCCCAGCACTTCCTGGATCTGTGGCTCGGTCTGCAGCAGGAAGTTCTTGGGACTCCCCCCGCCCACGATCGAGCGCTCCACTCTTTCCGCCGGTGCGTTTGGCGTGGAGTACGATCGCAGCCGTCTCGTTCACGTCGGCGCTTACGTCGAACCGGAGCTGGCTGCCGGCCAGGGCCTGTTCGGCCACGTTCATCCCGATCGAGCTGTCGCCCGGAGAGCTGGTGTAGATCGGCACCTCGCAGCGCGTGGGCCGTCGAGAGCACCGAGCGTCGCTCCAGCCCCAGCGCCTTCTCCCGCTCGCGCAGGTACCCGCCCAGCAGATAGTGATACTCCGCCGTGCTCATCGGAGCGCTGGAACTCCGGCCGAGCCGACACTTCGCGCACGAATGCGTCGGTGGACAGCAGCACTGAGTAGTCGAAAAAGATGTCGTAGATCCGCACCACCCCCTTGTCGCGCAGCTCCACGTCGTCGGCGTGTGGGCGTCCCTTGATGCATCGCGAGACCCAGCGCGAAGTGCGCGTCGTGATAGAGATTGGCGCCAGTGGAGATGATCCAGTCCACGAAGCCGGCCTCCATCAGCGGGATGAGACTGCTCATCCCGAGCCCGGCGGGCGTCATCGCGCCGGTAAGGCTCATCGCCGACCGTCACCTCCGGCTCCAGCATCCGCTGGGTGAACAGGAGACAGCCCTCCCGAAGCCGGCCGGCGTTGTAGGCAAAGAACGCGTTGTCGATCAGGTCGGCCACGGTTTCGTGGCCGGTGATTGCCGGTCGGATCGATCCGGCGGCCGCGCAGGTACTGGTCGCTGGGTCGTGTCATCGCTTATCCCACACGATTGGTAGTACCGTTTGCTTTTGCCGCGGCGATGATGCGCACCACCTCCCGCGGATCGTCCGTCACGTGAAACAGAGCGAGATCGGTCTCGTCGATCTTCCCTTCGACCGCCATGGTAGACCGGAGCCACTGCACCAGACCTTGCCCAGTAGGCAGCGCCGAACAAGACCACCGGGAAGCTGCTGACCTTCCCGGTCTGGATCAGCGTCAGGGCCTCGAACAACTCGTCGAGGGTCCCGAACCCACCTGGGAAGACCACAAAGGCCATCGAGTACTTCGCGAACATCATCTTCCGCACGAAGAAGAACCGGAAGTACATGCTGCGCCGGACGTACTGGTTGGTGCCCTGCTCGTGCGGCAGCTCGATGTTGCACCCGATGGAGAGACCGTCTCCTTCCACCGCTCCCCGGTTGGCGGCCTCCATGATCCCGGGCCCGCCACCGGTGATGATCGGGAAGCCTGCCTCAGCCAGCAGCCGGGCCGTTTCTACCGCCGCCGCATAGTGGGGATCGTTGATCGGGGTGCGGGCCGATCCGAAGATCGCGACCGCGTCCTGCGACATCGCCCAGTTTTTCGAATCCTTCGACGAATTCCCCCATGATGCGGAGCACTCGCCACGGGATCGGTCTTCCGCAGCGCATCGGGCCGTTCCTGGAGCTCGGCGCTTTCCAGGATCTCCTCGTCGGCGGTGGGACCCCGAGGACGATCGCGGTGCAGCAGCCGGGGATCGAGCGGTTTACTCACGGGCAAGACACTCGAGCAGAGCCCGGTGGTCGTCGGGCGGTTGTAAAAGTAGGGCGAGACTCGCACGTGACCGGGCCGCGAGTCCACGATGAATCCCTGAGCCGCGAGCCGGCGCACGTCATCGTCCGGAGCCTTCCGCGGGAACATCACGATGGCACTCCGGTCCTCTGCGCGTCGCGGCTACCCGGGGCATGAAGCCTCGAGCGCGCGCTTCGTTGATCAGGTCTTCCGTCAAGCGCCTGAGTCACCTCACGTACTGCCGGCATACCGATTTCCCTTAGCATCTCCAGCCCACCGAGTTGGGCATAGACCGCGGCCATCGCCGGGGTCCCGGTATCGAAGCCGCCGCGCACCGGGGCGCCGCTCGAGATGCCGGACATCGAACCGGAACGGATCACGCATGGGCAAACCATCCGGTCACTCGCGGGGTCAGCAGGCTCGTCAACTCAGGGCGGGCGTAGAGAAACGCGATACCGGACCCACCCAGAAGCCACTTGAGTCCGCCCGAACAATAGAAATCGACGCCCGCTGCATGGACATCGACCGGCAGCTGTCCCGCTCCTTGATAACCGTCGATCAGCACCAGCGCTCCCCGCCGGTGGGCGATCTCCGCGACCGCGGCGATGTCTTGAATCGCACCGCTCGTGAAGAACACGTGGCTCGTCGCCACCAGCGCCGTGCGATCATCGACGGCACGCTCGATCAGCTCGAGCGGGACGTGGGTGCCGTCGGGACTGTCCACCACCACTAACTCGACACCCTCCTGCTGCTTGGCGAGCCACTGGTAGGCGACAGTGGGAAAGTCGAGACTCGTTACCACCACCTTCGGTCGGTCACCGATACTCCAGTGACTCCCCGACCACGCCGAGCACCGATGAAATCGACGGATGGAGCGAGACGTCCTCCGCTCCGGCGCCGACGACCCAGGCGTACTCGGCGCGCAGCGCTTCGACCGCTGGTAGCCACTGATCGTACCAAGCCGAAGCGCCACGCTGCTCCCAGAGATCGAGATACTGATTGACCCGCAGGCGGGAGCGCTTCGAAAGGGCGCCGAGTGAACAGCTGTTGAGGTAGCTCGCGTGGCCGAATACCGGAAATTCCTCACGGTATCGCAGCAGCGCGTGTGCGGGAGCCGCGGCTACGGACATGGGCGGGGAATATACCGTCGGGCTCGGTGATTCGCCCGGCACGATGTATCTTTGCGCCCATGGCGGCGCCGGATTCCTGGTGGTCCCTCGTTCCGCGGCTGACCGGTCGCGCCGTGCTCAATCCGCGAATCGCATGGGACCTGCTGACGCTCGACGTGGGCCTTCCGGCGCCGACGCTGGTGGGCCACTCCGCCTTTTCTTCCCCTCCCCGATCGAACCTATCTCGAGTGGCGCATGCACACCGCCTACGGAGACGAACGCCGCGTCCCTCCCGTGGACGACGTGATCCGGTTCGCTCGCTGGCGCCGAGAGATCCTCAAGCTGTGAGCACACCACCACATGTCGTGATCGTTGGCGGCGGCTTCGCCGGGATCTATGCGGCCAAGGGCCTGGGCAAGGCACCGGTCAACGTCACCGTCGTAGACCGGCAGAATCACCACCTCTTCCAGCCGATGCTCTACCAGGTGGCGACCGCGGGTCTGTCCGAGTCCGATATCGCGTCGCCCATTCGTTCTGTGCTTCGGCGTCAACCAAACCCAGGTCCTGCTGGGTGAAGTCACGGAGGTTCGGCCAAAGAAGCGAGAGATCGGCTTAGTCGATGGTAGTATCCTAAGCTACGACTACCTGATTCTAGGCATGGGCGCTCGTCACTCCTACTTCGGACGCGACGACTGGGAAATCCTGGCTCCTGGCCTCAAGAGTCTCGAAGACGCCGACGAGATTCGGCGCCGGATCCTGCTGGCCTTTGAGCGAGCCGAACGGGAGCCCGACGCCGACCCGCCGTCATGCCCATCTGACCTTCGTCGTGGTGGGAGGCGGCGCCACCGGGGTGGAGGTTGCAGGAGCCCTCGCCGAGATCCGGACCTACGCGCTGCGGCGGGACTTCCGCCACATCGACCCGCGAGAGGCAACGGTGATGCTGCTCGAGGGCGGGCCGCGGATTCTTCCCAGCTATCCGCCGGAACTGAGTGAGCGCGCCAAGGAGCCACTGCGCCGGCTCGGCGTGGAAGTGCGGGAGTCGACTCGATGGTCACCGACATTCGGCCAGGCTTCGTCTCGGCCGCGGGCTGGACCATTCCGACCGAAACCGTCGTGTGGGCCGCGGGCAATATCGCGAGCCCGCTCACTCGAAATCGCTCGAGCGTTCCTCTCGATCGCCAGGGCCGAGTCCTCGTCGAGCCCGACTGCACCGTGCCGGGTCATCCCGAGATCTTTGTGCTGGGTGACGCGGCGGCCTACGTTCATCAGGGAGACGAGACTTCTGCCCGGCATTGCTCCGGTCGCCATTCAAATGGGCCAATACGCGGCCCGCGCCATCCAGGGCGACCTGGCCGGCCGTCCCCGGCAGCCCGTTCACCTATTGGGACAAGGGCCAGCTGGCCGTCATCGGCCGGGGACGGGCGGTGGCCGATATCGGGCGGTTCGAGTTCGGCGGTTTCTTCGCGTGGCTGGTCTGGATTTTCGTCCACATCTTCTTCCTGATCGGTTTCCGCAATCGCGTCATCGTCCTCTTCGAGTGGGCCTGGGCCTACTTCACCTACCAACGCGGCGCACGCCTGATCACCGGAGCCTGGATCCCAGCCTTACAACTCCCTCCCTCACCCCGGAGCGATAAGTGAACCGCACGACCCGGCTGTTGATGCGGCTAGGCCTTGCCTTGTCTTGCCTCGGCGGCACCCTCTCCGCCCAGAACAAGCCGTTTCAGCGGGCGCTGGTCCTGACCGGTGGCGGCTTCAAGTTCATGTACGAGTTCGGGGTGTACGACGCGCTGGTGGATCGAGGTTGGAAACCTGACCTCATCATCACCACCTGCGGCGCCGCGGTAGTGGCGGCTGTCATTCACGGCGTACCGGACCGCACCGAGCGGCTGGCCCTTTTACAGTCTCCCGCGATGCTCGAAGCGTTTCGCGCGTTCAAGCTCAAGCGCGGCGGATTTCGGGATATCGAACGACTGATTCGGAAGCTGTCGCGCTACCAGACCGGCTGGTAGACCAACAGCGACGTGATGCCCGACCTCTTTTCCCTGGCGCTCTTCGACGACGATTCGATCCCGCTTCCCGTTCTGGCACAAGTCATTCGCCGATCGGCGACCCGATGACCCTCACATCGTGGTCGTGGGCGGCACAGCAGCCTTCACTCCAGACGACGTGGAGACTCTTCGCAAGGGACGGAAGCTCTACCACGAGACATACTTCACCGATCCGGAGATCGCGAAGTTGATCTGAGGGATTCCAATCCCCCATCGGCCAGGCCTATCCCAACAGTGCGGTGGCGCTCGGACACCAAGGTCTTCACCGACTTCTCAGTCGGTGACGCCGCCTCGATCTCGATCCGGGATCCATTTCTCCTCAAGCCGCTCACGTCACGGCGATCAGTACTTCACCGGCGGCAACATCGACCTCTACCCGCTCGAGCTGGCCCGGCATCTGGCGTCCGAGGTCGTCATGACGTTCAATTCCGGTATGGTCGATTTCGAGCTGCTCGCGATCGACGTGACGCTGGGCTACAACATGAACGACCGGCTACGGACCATCACCGGGCGAAGCGTGGATCACTGGGTGGACGCGACCGGGATCAAGTCGCGGGATTTCACCCTCGATCCCAAATTGAAGCGCGGCTTTCCCAAGCTCTTTGAGCTGCAGGACAACTACCCGCAGGATCAACCGCTGGTGATGAGAGACAGCGAGGGCCGGCCGGGCAAGCATTCGTACGTCGTCACCGCCGAAATGGAGTTCATGCGCCGCGCGCTGGTCGCTTATGATCGTGGATACGACCGCGGGATCGAAGCCATTGGAGAGGTGACCCCGGGAAGCATCGCGCGTATCCGGTACAAGGACAATCGCAACTACGAGGAGCATCCTCCGCACGCAGCCCAGTGACCCCGGAATTCCCTGCGCAGCCCGCCAACCTTACCGCAGCCCAGCTCAAAGCCGAGGCAAATCGACTGGGATTCTCGGCTTGTGGCATCACCTCGCTCGAGCCGCCTGCCCCACACACGAGGAGCTCGACCGGTGGCTGGCCAGCGGGAAGGCGGGGAACATGCGCTACCTCCATCGGCAGGCCAAAAAGCGGAAGAATCCCCAGGTAGCGGACAAGGAAGCTAGGCGAGCCATAGTCGTTCTTGATAACTACTACTACGAATGGCTCCGAAAAATCCACGACCGCCCCTAGGTCGCGAGGTACGCGCGAGGAACCGACTACCACACCGTCACCCGCAGGCGACTGGAGATTCTGGCGGCCTTTCTCCGCCATAATGGCGCTACGACGGCCCGAGCCTTACGTGGATACCGGGCCGATCGCGGAGCGCGAGCTTGCCCAGCGTGCCGGGTTGGGCTGGATCGGGAAGAACACCATGCTCCTCCGCCCTGGTGTCGGGTCGTGGATCTTCATCGGTAGCGTCCTCACCGACCTTGAGCTGGAAATCGATTCCCCATCGACGACCGACCACTGTGGGTCCTGTACCAGGTGCCTCGACGCTTGTCCGACGCAGGCATTCTGAGGCCCCGGGTTCTCGACGCAACCCGCTGCATCTCATATCTGACGATCGAGCACCGCGGGCCCATTCCAGCCGACCTGATCGAGCCGGTTCGAAGGCTGGGCGTTCGGATGCGACATCTGCAATGAGGTCTGTCCCTGGAACGTCCGTTTCGCCACGGAGTCGAGCGTGCCGAGTTCCGGCCGCGAGCAGACTCTCGACGAAGCCGGGCCCGACTTTTTCGATCGACTCGATGAGCCGACCTTTCGCGGCCAGCTTCGGGGATACGCCGCTTCAGCGACCGGGCCTCGAGCGATGCGCCGCAACTGGCGCAGGCGTGCCTCGCACGTCGCCTGAAACCCTGACTACCCATGCCGCCCATCCTCTACAGCGTGGCGATCTTTGTTACCGACATCGACCGGGCCAAGACCTTCTATCGGGATCACCTCGGCCTCACCCTCATCAAGGAGGGAAGCTTCGGGGCCGAGTTCGGCGAAGGAGAGACCCGTCTCGGCATTCATCCGGCCGTTCACCCCGACGCGCGAGCGATGGTGGGCCGCCACACTGGAGTGACTCTCAGGGTCTCCGGGCTCCTCCCCTATTGCGAGCGGTTGCACGAGTGTGGAGTGCGCTTCGTGACCGAGCCGACCCGACAATCGTTTGGCATCATGGCGATGATCACCGACCCGGACGGAAACGTGTTCGCCCTCTGGGATGAAACGGTGCCCGAGTGATGGAAGGCCTGATCACGACACTCGTCTCGATCTGGACCTGGACGGTCCTCGTCGCCTGCCTCGTGATCTGGCTGCCGATCATGACGCTGATGCGCGTCGTGCTGGCTCCGTTCGATCGAGGACTCTACTGGGTCGGACTCTTCTTCCGTCAGTGCGCGGTGATCGCCGCGACACTGAACCCCTACTGGCGCTTTCGGACTGCCGGTAACCGGCCACCCGATCCCCGGCGCCCCTACGTCGTGGTTTCCAACCACGAATCGTTCGCCGACATCCTCCTCATCAGCCACCTCCCCTGGGAAATGAAGTGGCTCTCGAAGGTGGAAATCATGCGCATCCCTGTCATCGGCTGGGATATGTACCTGGCCGGCGACATTCCGGTTGAGCGGGGAACGGCGCGGAGTGCGGTGAAAGCGATGCACCGGTGCCAGGAAGTGCTCAAGAAGAAGGTGTCGGTGATCATCTTTCCGGAAGGGACTCGATCGGACAGCGGCGAGATGCTCCCCTTCAAGGACGGAGCCTTTCGCCTCGCGATCGATGCCGGTGTGCCGATTCTGCCGCTCGTGGTCTCAGGAACCGGCACCGCGCTCCGCAAGCACGACTGGCGAGTAGGAAGAGTGAATGCAGTGGTAAAGGTGCTGGACCCGATCGAAACGACCGGCCTCACCCACAAGGATATCAAGCCGCTTCGGGACCGGGTCCGGGCCCTGATCGAAGCCGAGCGCGGTAAGGCTCCTCCGAAGGCTATTCCCGTCCCAGCTCAGCCGGAGACCTGACTCTCCCCACCCCGCCTGCCAACACGAGCAGAGTCAACACATAGGGAAGCATCAGGAATAGCTGATAAGGCAGGTTCGAGACGATCGACTGGAAGAGAAACTGAAGCGCCATTGCCGCGCCGAAGAAGAGAGCCGCCCCCGCCACTCTGCCCGGTCGCCAACCACCCAGAACGACAATGGCGACCGCCATGAACCCCCGGCCCGCCGTCATCTTTTCCGCAAACGTTCCCACCTGGGCTAGCACCAGGCTGGCACCGGCAATGCCGGCGAACATGCCTCCCAGAACGAGGGCGACGATCCGAATGCGCTTGACCCGTACTCCGGCAGCCTTGGCCGCCTCCACCGATTCTCCGGCCGCTCGGAGTGCCAGACCCCACCGGGTCCGAAAGAGCAGCAACCAGAGCGCGGGCACGGCAACATATCCGAGGTAGGTAAGAATCGACTGTTCGAACAATGCCGGGCCGAGCAGCGGGATCCGATCGAGGCCCGGAATGGGAATAACCGGAAAGGTCGGCAAGCTGAGTCCCACGCCCGCGGAACCGTAGACCTCCCGGTAGATCGCGCCGGTTGCACCCACCGCACCAAGTGTGATGGCAGTGCCGGTGATGATCTGGTTCGCTCCTGCGGCTACGGCGATGAGCCCAAACCCGAGAGAAAGCATGGCTCCCGTCAGCGCAGCGGCGAGCGTCCCCGCCCAGGGACCACCCGCGGTGGAGCCGATGGCGGCGGCGAGAGCACCGGCGAGCATCGCTCCTTCGATTCCCAGATTGATCACCCCGCCCCGCTCGGCCAAGGTCTCTCCCAGCGCAGCGAGAAGAAGCGGTGTCGCTACCCGGACTGCGCTAGTCAAGAACGAAACGAGAAGGTCTGCGTCCATCTCAGAACCTCCCGTCGCTGCGCCGCCGCGCAAAGGCGTCGGACAACAGCACGACGATGATGATCACCGCCTCGATCAGGTAGACCAGGACGGCCGGGACACCGGCCTCCCGCTGAAGACCTCCGGCACCCGCTTCCAGCGCCGCGAAGAGCAGACCGGTTGCTATGGTGCCCAGGGGATTGAGACGCGCGAGCAACGCCACGGCGATCCCCGTGAAGCCGTAACCCGGCGAGAGACTCTGAAACAACGCGTAAGAGACGCCCGACACCTCGATCCCCCCGGCGAGACCAGCGATCCCGCCGGAAAGCAACAAGGCAGTCGCGATCATTTTCTTGGTGTCGATCCTGCCGGCGATACCAGCGGCCAGTGGCCCCGCGCCGGTGGCCCGGAGCTGGAAGCCCCACAAGGTGCGGCGATAGATCAGCCAGAGCACCAGAGCCAGGCCGATCGCAAGTAGCAGCCCCAAGTGCAGCCGGGTCCCCGGAACTTGAGGCAAGCGTGCGCTCGCCGCGATCGGATCGCTCTGCGGATAGATCCGCTTGGTCTCCTGTAGTGGCCCCTGCACCATCCAGCTTACCAGCGCATCGGCCACGAAATTCAGCAGCAGGGTGCTGATCACCTCCAGCACTCCGAAGCGGATGCGGAGCAGCACGGGCACGGCGACCCATAACACGCCGGCCAGGATCGAAGTGATCAGCAGGGCAGGAATAGCCAGAGGACTCGGCCACCCGTTCAAATGAAGACCCGCCCACGTGGCGGCGATCGCCCCCGCGTAGAACTGGCCTTCGGCACCGATGTTGAGCGCACCGGCCCTGAAGGCCAGGCCGATGCCCAGTCCGATGACGATCAGGGGAATCGATCGGGGAAGTACCGCCGAGAGAATGGTGTCCCACGAGCCGAATGCGCCCCGCCACATGGCGGCCAGGGCGACGACCGGATCATGCCCGGTTGCCATCAGGGTGACAGCGAGAACCGCAATGCCGGCCGCGACGGCACTGATCAGCGGCAGGGTTCGTTCAGCTCGCACCCGGCACCTCGACCAGCATCCGTGCGCCGATCTCCTGGCGAGTGGCCCCCTCTGGTAGCTCGATCACCCGGCCTTCTCTGACTACGAGCACCCGGTCCGCCAGCTCGACCACTTCATCGAGATCGCTGGAATGGAAGAGCACAGCCACTCCCCGCTTCGCGGCTTCTCTGAGTCTTGAGTGAATTTCGGCGGTCGCCTTGATATCGAGCCCGCGTGTAGGATTTTCCGCGACAAGGACCGCCGGTTGACGCTCCAACGCTGCCGCCAGAACCATCCGTTGCTGGTTACCGCCACTGAGCGCGATGGCCGGAGTCCGCGGTCCCGGAGCCCGCACGGAGAACTCACTGAGCAGTTCCTCAGTGCGCCGCTCGACCGCTCCCCAGTCGAGCCACGGTCCCCGGACCCACGCACCGCTCCGGCCCTGACTCATCGCAAGGTTTTCGGCCAGAGTGAACGCACCGATCAAGGCCTCGCTGGTGCGATCCTCCGGCACGAACGACACCGGGGCGGAGACGTCGAGTTCTCCTCGTGACGGTCTAAGCAGTCCGGCCACAGCGCGGAGCAATTCCCGCTGTCCATTGCCCTCAACCGCCGCGATCCCGACCACCTCGCCCGACCGGGCGCTGAAAGTGGCCTCCCGGAGCGGAGCCCCGCTCGGTCCCGACCGCTCTACCGCGAGCCCCCGGGCCCGCACCCGGACCTCGCCGGCCGAAGCCCCATGGCTCGCCCGCGGCGGCGCCCACCCGGGGTCACCGATCATCAGGGCTGCGAGGCGGGCGGGTGGGTCAGCACTCGCCGGACCGGTGTGAACTACTTCTCCGCGCCGCAGAACCGTTACCCGGTCGGCGACCCGCGTGGCTTCATCGAGCTTGTGGGTGATGAGGACCGCCGACATCCCTCTGGACCGAAAGCTTTGTATCCGGGTGAGGAGCGACTCGGCTTCGGCGGGCGACAGGACAGAGGAAGGTTCGTCGAGCAGGAGAATCCGCGCGTCGGTTGCGAGCGCCTTGAGCACCTCGAGCCGCTGTTTGAGCACGGCGGGCAGGTCCTCGGCGCGGGATGCGGGATCGATCGGGAGACCGGTTTGCTCACCAAGGTCCCGCACTCGCCGATATAACGGCCCGGGTGAGACCGACCACCCGGCAGTCAATCCGATGTTTTCCGCTGCGGTTAGTGCGGGAACCGATGTGAAGTGCTGGTGCACCATGCCGATGCCCAGTTGGCGGGCATCGACTGGTCCCCGGATCTGCTCCGGGTTCCCCCGGACCAGGATCTGGCCCGCATCCGGCTGAATCAGGCCAAAGGCGATCCCCATGAGGGTGGATTTCCCCGCGCCATTTTCTCCCAACAGCGCGTGGATCTCCCCCTCTTCCAGAATGAAATCGGCCCCGCGGAGAGCCTGCACGGGGCCGAAGTGTTTGGTGATGCCGCGAAGCTCGAGAACCGGAGCCATGCGTGCTTACATCCCCGTGGGATGGTCATGAAATTCCCAACTCAAGCCGAATCGGGATGCAAGGTGAGCGGCGAGCGCTCTCACGCCAAGAGTTTCGGTCGCATAGTGACCCGCGTAGACAACGTTTAGCCCCCATTCCATCGCATCGAAGTAGGTGTGGGCTGCTCCTTCCCCGGAGACCAGGGTGTCGCACCCGGCATCGCGGGCGGCGGCCAGCATGCTCCCACCACTTCCAGTCACGACGCCAACCTGAACGGGTCGCTCCGGGCCGCCGGGTATCAAGCGTGCCGAGCCGCTCGCCCCACCGACGACGCGCTCCACCTCCACGAGCAAGGCGGTCCGTGAGGGTACCGAGGTTTTCCCAGCGACACCCAACGCGATGCCTCGATAGTTGCCGAACCAGGTCGGGTCGCGGAGCCCCAAGGCACTGGCCAGCAGCGCGTTGTTCCCCACCTCGGGATGGACATCGAGCGGAATATGGGCAGCGTAAAGCGCGATGTCGCGATCGAGCAGAGCCTTGAGCCGCCGATAGTGGCGACCGGTAACGCGGGGATTCCCATCCCAGAACAGGCCGTGATGCACCACCAGCAGGCTGCCAGCTCCTGTGCTGTCGATTGTCTGCTGAGATGCGTCAACCGCCGCAACGATGCGCTGAATCGTTCCGCTGTTTTCTACCTGCAGGCCGTTCTGAGCATTGGGCTCGTCCGGCGTTTCCCGGACGCGGAGGTAGGGATCGAGAAAGGCGGTGAGATCGGCAAGCCGCCCCTCCGTGCTCACGGCGCGACCGAGTCCCGCGCCATGATGGAATCGGCCGCCGCCTTCAGTCGCTTTTTGACGGTGGCTGGAACCGTCCCTTCGAGAGCAGGGTTGGACTCGTATTGGATGACCCCGCTCTTGAGCCCGAACGATTCGACTCTGGGTGAAAATGTCCCGCCGTGGACTTCACGAGCAACGGTCAGGAATGCCCTGGGCAGGTCGATGACCGCGGACCCGAGGACTCGCTCCGGAGCAAGCGCGTGCTGATCCTCGTTCGCGCCGAAGATGAAGGCGTTCGGGGATTGCTTCACGGCCTGGAATACCCCGAGTGCAGCGGCGTCGGCGTTGTGATGGAACATGTCGGCCCCGGCGCGGATCAAGGCGATGGCCGCTTCGCGGCCGGCGGCGACGTCGTCGAAGGTGTTGAGGTAGGCGGAGCGGCTCACCACCGATGGCCGAATCGATTTGGCGCCAGCCACCCAGGCATTTTCGGCTTCTTTGATCGGCGGAAGCTCGATCCCACCGACAAACCCGATGCTTCCGGTCTTGGTCATGCCGCCGGCCACGATCCCGGCGAGATAGCTTGCCTCGTAGAGCCGGAAAATGAGCGGCGAAACGTTGCCGCTCACCCGCTCACCCGAGGTCACGATGAAAACAGTTTTCGGGTATTGGGCCGAGACCCGTTCAGCGAGGCCCTGGAACTCGAAGCCGTGCGCGAAGACCAGATTGAACCCCTGGGCGGCGTAGGTCCGAAGCGCCTCCTCCTGCTCGGAAGGGGTCTTCGCTTCTACCTGGCTGATTTGAACGTGGAGGGAGTCCCGGATCTGCTGAAGGCCTCGGTAGGCTCCGGAATTCCACGCAGCATCGTCGATGGACCCCGGAGTGACCAGCCCAACTCGAAATTCGCCTGCGGACCTGGGCCCGGCACATCCGATTGCCCACATGGTGGTGCCGAGCCACAATAGCGACACTATCGCAACAGTGATTCTATGTAGTCTTCTCCGATACGTCACTCTAAAGTAAGAAATAGGAATGATTTCCACAGAAAGCGATGACTTATCAACGATTGTGGGAATCGCCGGACAGTGCCCTGTCAGCTTCACTACCGCCAGTGTGACCGATATCCGTCATGAGGCCATCCGTGGCCGCCATAGAGAGCTGACCGTTTACCTTCCCACCCTCGGCGATCAGTATGCGCTGGGTCATGATGTCACCGTTCACCACTGCACCACTCTGGATCTCGACTCGTTCCTCCGCGCGTACCCCGCCCTCGATTTCGCCCCCGATTACCGCTTCGCGTGTCAGGACATCCCCGTGGATGACCCCGCCCTTCGCAATCAGGAGTCTGGCCGGCTGCCCGAACCGAGCCCCGGATTTCGCCCTCGACCTTGACCACTCCTTCACTTGCCACATCACCCACCACCAGGGTGCCGGCGGCAATGATCGTCAGACCGGCATTCTCGTAGCGGCGGCCTGAGGAGTCGGATGATTTCGAGGACCCGGAAAAGATCGCCATCAGCTTCCCTCCTTAACCAAAGTCGTTGGATCGAGCGACTGCCCGTTAAGGCGTATCTCGAAGTGAAGGTGAGGTGCGCTGGAGCGACCGCTGTTACCGGAGAGCCCGATGACCTCGCCTGCGCTCACCGGCCGCCCAGCCTGAACCGTCGTCCGGTCCAGGTGCCCGTACATGGACTGATACCCCTCGGGATGTTGCAGGAGGACGAAAGTCCCGTACTCCGCGTCGGTCCCAGTGCGCAGGACCGTACCGCCGCCTGATGCACGCACCATGGTCCCGATCGGTACTGCAATGTCAAGGCCGGGATGCTGCTCGTCCATGGTACCGGTGCCTACCTGACCCCGAGTCACATACCCCGGATCGTCGAGAGGCCAGTGCCGCGGAACGCTGCTTCCCGTCTCGAAGCGAACCGGTCCATCGGGGATTCTGGCCCGGACCGCCGGCGCTACCGGGAGCGGTGTGGACAGGGATACTGGATCGGGCACGATGTCGGCGCCCAGCATCTGGCGAATCTTGGAGTACCGCTGTTCGGCCGAGTCCAAGGCGGCAACCAACTCCCGGATCCTCCCGTTCTCCGTCTCGAGCCGGGCGATTTCATTCTCCAAACCGGGAACCCTGGCGGCTGCGCGGAAGATGGGAAGGTAGAAGGCTGCGGCGAGAAGAAATCCGGTACCGACCACTGCACAGACGATTGCGAGCGAACGAAGGGCCCAGAGAGGAATCCGGATCGTGCGTGAGGTAAGCGCTCCGTCCGGTTGGAGGATGATCGTCAGCGAACGGCGCGGAGCCACTTAGCCCTCGAAAGGTCTTCCCAGCAGCAGCTCGAGCAGACGGGCGAGATCGTCGTTCGAGTAATAGCTGAGCGCGATGAGACCTCTCCCCTTACGCCGCGCGGTCACCCGAACATCGGTGCCGAGGCGTTTCCGCAGCGCATCTTCCACCCGGCGATGCTCGGCCGAGGCCTCCTGTGGGCCGGTGGGCCGTCGAGGAGTCCGGGGGGCACGTCCCTCGCGCACCCGGCTTTCAGTGTCGCGCACGGTCCAGCCGTTCGCGGCCGCATCCTTCGCCAGGCGACTCATGTGTAGGTTGTCGCTCACACCGAGCAATGCTCTCGCGTGGCCTTCCGACAGTCTTCCGTCTTCGAGCATTTCCCGCACATCAGCTGGTAGCCGTAGCAGGCGAAGCGCGTTCGCGACGGTGGAGCGGTCCTTCCCTACCAGCTCTCCGACGTCGGCAGGAGAAGCTTGGAACTCGTCGATAAGGCGCTGGTAACTCCGCGCCGTCTCGACGGGAGAGAGGTTGTCCCGCTGGAGATTCTCGACCAGTGCAAGCGTGAGCAGTGTGCGATCGTCGGCTTCCTTGATCACCGCGGGGATTCGGCGCCAGCCGAGTCGTTGGACCGCTCGCCAGCGACGCTCTCCCGCGATCAGCTGGTATCCACCGGCATGGGCCCGCACGACCACCGGCTGCAGGAGACCCGAGGTCTGGATCGACGTGACTAGTTCCTGCAGCGCTGTCTCGTCCACCTTCACGCGCGGCTGATACGGATTGGGGCGTATCGCGTCGACGGGTAGTTCCTGCAGTGCGGCCTCTGGCTCGGCCTGATGCCGAGCAACCGGTCCCAACAGGGCCTCCAGCCCCCGGCCGAGTCGCTTCGTCTCGCTCATTCGCTTACCTCACGCAGTGCAGGGCTCTCCGTCGGTGACAGTGCTTCGGTGCGACGGACCAGCTCCTGTGCTGTCGCGAGATAGCTCTTCGCGCCGACCGACTGGATGTCGTACAGCAGAATCGGCTTGCCGAAGCTCGGCGCCTCGGCAAGCCGCACGTTACGGGGGATCACCGTCGGAAACATCTTGGCGCCGAAGTACTCCTTCGCGTCAGCCGCCACCTGGCGACAGAGATTGACCCGCGAGTCGTACATCGTGAGCAGCACACCGTCGATCGCGAGCGCGGGATTGAAATTCTGCTGCACGAGATTGATGGTGTTGAGCAGCTGCGAGATTCCCTCCAGCGCGTAGTACTCGCACTGGATCGGAATGATGACTCCGTCGGCCGCTGTGAGCACGTTGAGCGTGATCAGGCCGAGCGAAGGCGGGCAATCGATGAGAATGAACTCGTAGGAGCCCTTGACCGGAGCGAGCGCGCGGCGGAGTACCGTTTCGCGTTCACGGCGATCGACCAGTTCGAGCTCTGCGCCGACCAGATCCTGGGTCGCGGGCAAAACGTCGAGGAAGGGCAGCGCGGGGTCGTTGAGATGATGTCGTCCAGCGGCCGACCCTCGACGATGGCGTCGTACAAGGCGAAACGGATGCGTTTCCCGACGAATCCCCACTCCACTGGTGGCATTGCCCTGGGGATCGGCATCGACCAGCAGGGTCTTCCGCTCGGCGATGGCCAGGGACGCGGCGAGATTCACCGCGGTCGTCGTCTTCCCGACCCCGCCCTTTTGGTTGGCGATTGCAATGAGTCTTGCCATTTATCTCGTAAGTATTTGATTGCAGACAGTTACAAGTATTACTCGGAAATACAGCACTGCGGCGGCATTGGAATATAGGTCCAAAGCCCTAACAGCAATGGAATGGGCCGCCGTTTCACGTGAAACGGCGAGTGGCCGGGTTTTGGGGTCTGCTGCCCTGAGCGGCTTGGCCGGATCAGCGCGGTTTCACGTGAAACAAGGATCCGAGCGGCGGCTGCCACTTCGCTAGCTCGATCAGCGATTCTGGAGATCGCTCGGTGAGACTCCCGGAATCCGGCTGGCCTGCGCCAGCGTTGCCGGCCGAAGGCCGTCAGCTTCTCCCGCGCTTCGAACGAAAGAGACCGGAAGCTCCGATAGGGCGCGTCGGCGGGAAGCTCGACCGATTCCATTCGATTGCCGTCCTGCTCCGTCCTCTCCCGTTCCAGGTAGCCGGCGTACTTCAGCTCGATCTCGGCCCACTGGAGTGCCGTCGGAATCCTCCTCGAGCGTCCAGCCAGAAGATCCTGTAGCGATCCCCGGTCGCCGAATCAGCTCGGCCACCCGGACCGGCTGCTCGATGGGGCGGAATGACTGAGTGCCAGCAGGGCGTTTCGGCGTCGATCGGCTCGGGGTGTCCTGCCAGGGCAAGAGCGCGTCCTGCTCAAACCGGCGTGGGCCGTCCTCAGTTCACCGGTCGTCAGAAGACCCATGGCTTCCGCAGCTGCAGAAGCCGTCGGAGCGCATTGTCCTGGCGTAGCAGAAGTCGAAACTCCGCCCGCGAGGTGAACAGTCGGTAGGGTTCGTCGACGCCACGGGTGACGAAGTCGTCGATCAGCACCCCGATCATCGCCTGGTCACGGCGCAGTACGATCGACTCCCGCTCCAGCACTACCCCCGCGGCATTGATTCCGGCGACGATCCCCTGTGCCGCTGCCTCCTCGTACCCTGTCGTTCCGTTGATCTGGCCAGCGAAGAACAGTCCCTCGATCCCTCGCACTTCCAGCGTCGGTTGCAGCTGCGTCGGCGGGAAGTAGTCGTACTCGATCGCGTACCCCGGACGGGTCATCCGGACCTGCTCATTCCGGGGATGGAGCGGAGCAACTCGACCTGAACCCTGGGCGGCAACGAAGTCGAGAGACCGTTGACATACATCTCGGCAGTCTCGAGTCCCTCCGGCTCGAGGAAGACCTGGTGCCGCTCGGCGTCGGGGAACTTCACGATCTTGTCTTCGATCGACGGGCAGTAGCGAGGGCCTCTCCCGCTGATCGCACCGCCATAGAGTGCCGACTCGGAGCAGGTGCTCCTGGATGATGCTCTTGAGTTCAGGTCCGGCCCACGCGAGATAGCAGGGCAGTTGGGGAAGTCGGTCAGGCCGGTCGAAGAACGAGAACCAGTAGGGCTCCGTCTCCCCGTCCTGCCGCTGAAAGCGACTCAAGTCGAGGCTCCGCCCGTCGATCCTTGGAGGGGTTCCTGTCTTGAAGCGTTCTATTGTAAGTCCTTCTCTCCCAAGCGCTTGCGCGATCTCTACGGCAGGGGCATCACCTGCCCTGCCAGCGGGGATCTGAGTGTCGAGGCCAAGATGAATCCTGCCCCGGAGGAATGTCCCCGCGGTCAGGATCACGGAACGCGCCCCGAGACGCCGGCCCTCCCGGGTCACGACTGCGCGAACCCTTCCACCTTGTACCGTTAGATCGGCGACCGTCCCTTGGAGAAACTCGAGGTTCGGCTGAGCCTCCAGCAGTGATCGCACCGCACGACGGTAGAGGCCGCGATCGCACTGCGCCCTCGGCGACCAAACCGCTGGCCCCTTGGAGCGGTTGAGCATCCGGTACTGAATCGCGGCGAGATCAGTCGCCCGCCCCATAACGCCGCCCAGCGCATCGACCTCGCGGACCACGGTGCCCTTCGCGATCCCGCCGATCGCAGGATTGCACGACATCTGACCGATGAACTCGAGACTCTGGGTCAGTAGCAGCGTGCGCGCGCCGCGGCGTGCCGCGGCGTTAGCCGCCTCGGCGCCGGCGTGCCCGCCGCCGATCACGATGACGTCGAATTGTCCATAGGCCACAAAATAGCAGGGGCGACCACAATGATCGCCCCTCTTCACTCCGACCCCGCTCTGGGATGTTGTCCGTCGACCGCTGTCCCCCTGTTCCCTGTTCCCCGCGGCTTACGCCGTCCGCACCCACCTCCAAAGTTCCGCCAGGCCGGACGCTTCCCGTAGGCAAGGATGCCAATCCGATAGATGCGGGACGCGATCCAGCACATGATCAGGACACCCGCGATTGTCGCCAGGATCGAGAGCAGCAGCTCCACCAGCGGCAGGGGCGCAACGGAGTAGCGAATTGGGGTCGCGAAGGGAGCAGTGAACGGAATCAGGCTGAGCGTACGGGCCAGGGTGCTGTTGGGGTCATTCATCAGCGGGAACATCGTCATCAGGCCGAGCACAATCCCGATCGTGACCGGATGCTGGGTCTGGTTGGCGTCCTGCTGGCTGCTGCACATGGCCCCGACGGCGGCATACAGCGAGGCGAAGAGGAAAAAGCCCAGCACGAAGAAGAGGAGAAACACCCCCAATAGCGGGAGCGTGACCGTTGGGAGCTGAACGCCCTTTGCGGCATCGCTAGACATGTGCAGGATCGAGAGAATTGGCGCGACGTTAGCGGTGAGATACAGCCCGGCCATGGCCCAGATGCCTAGCTGGAACAATCCAACCGAGGCCACCCCGACAACTTTGCCGAGCATCAACTGAAACGGTGTGACGCTCGAGGCGAGGACCTCGACAATGCGCGACGTCTTCTCCTCGAGGACCGAGCTCATCACCTGAATCCCGTAGAACAGCAGTGCGAAGTACATCATCAACGTCATGACATACACGAGGAAGAAGGAGGATTCTCCCGACTCCCCGGTGAGCTTCCCGTCGGTGATCTTCGAGGTGACAAGTTCGACCCGCCCCGACGCCTCCTGGACGGCCACTGCCCCCACGCCCTCTCGCACCAATCTCTCGGTGAGCACGACCGGGCGAAGCGTGGCTTGCAGATTATCCATCTCACTAAGGCTCCCGACGTTCCCGCCGTAGTACGGAATCGCTCCCGAGGCGAGAGCGTCCTCGGTAACCAGGAGGAACCCGTCGATCTTACCCGGGACCTCCTCCCGTTTCCCGGTCAGCGGAATGAGGGAGTCCTTCACCGCATCGATTCGTCCAGGCGCGGCGGAGATTCGCTCAACGCGATACTTCTGAGCTGCCGAGGCACCGGGTCCAACTTTGACATCCCGGAGCGCCGCCTCGACCCGCGCGCCGAACGAGCCTTGAGCAGCGTCCACCACGGCGATGCGCCAGGTCCCGGCCCCCCTGGTCGAGAGCACGATCTGCCCTGCGATCATCAGGGTAAAGAAAAGAGGGATCAATATCGTGCTGATCACGAAGGCGCGGGTGCGGACCCGCTCGCGGAATTCCCGGGTCACGACGGCGAGGAACTTACGCATGGACTTCCTCCCGGGCCGGCGCCACTGCCGCTTCCGCCCCAACCTTGGCGATGAAGATGGATTGCAGTGACGGCTCGACAATCTCGAAACGGCTCAGCCCAACATCCGCATCGACCAGGGCCCGGAGTAGCCGATCGGGATTTCCCTCGCTCGCGAGTTCGACTTCGGCCGACCCGCCATAGTCATCGGCCCGGGCAACCAGCGCCGGATCCCGGAGAATCCTCGCGGCGTTGGCCTGGTTCCTCGTGAACACCAGCGCTACATGACGGGTGCCGAAGTCACGCTTTACCTCGCTGAGCACTCCATCGAGAACCTTCTCCCCTCTGGCAATGATGGCGACCCTGTCGCACATCCGTTCTGCCTGCTCCATGATGTGCGTGGAGAAGAGCACGGTGCGGCCCTCCCGGGCGATTTCGACCACCACGTCCCTCATGAGCTGGCTGTTGACGGGATCCAAGCCGCTGAACGGCTCATCGAGGACGACTAGCTCCGGGTCATGCAACAACGAACCGATGAACTGGACTTTCTGTTGCATGCCCTTGGAGAGGTCCTCGACCTTCCTTCTGGTCCAATCCCCCAAGCCGAGCCGCTCGAGCCAGGTTCGGGCGCGTCGCACGCTGTCGAGGCGCCGCAGGCCGCGGATTTCTCCCAGAAACGCCAACTGGTCGAGGACCCGCATCTTCCGGTAGAGCCCCCTTTCCTCTGGCAGGTATCCGATCCGAGCAGAGAGATCGCGCGCAGCTGCGTGGTTGCCGAACAGACGGACAGACCCGGTGTCGGGGACCAGGATGTTGAGGATCATTCGGATCGTAGTGCTCTTGCCCGCCCCATTGGGACCGAGCAGGCCGAAGATGCCACCGGCGGGAATGCTCAGCGACAGGTCGCGGACCGCGGTGTGCCCCGCAAACCGCTTGGTGATCCGATCGACTGCTACAACGGCTTCGGCCATGATTCGCCCGTCCGGGGGTTGAAGAGGCGCCGCTCCTACGCCGGCCCGTCCTGCGCGGTTTCGCCGGGCTCTGGCCGATCCTCGGCGGGCTTCCTATAATTGCGGCCAAGTACCGGCGAACGGCCTTTCTGATCCAGCGAATGCCCTACGAAATCATCATTAATCGCGAGCTGTGCGAGAGTAACGGCGAGTGCGTTGCCATGGCGCCGGGGGTATTCGCGCTCGATGATGAGGACTTCTGCGTAGTGGTTGATCCGGAAGGCGCCAGGGACAAACGCATCCTGGATGCCGCGCGTGCCTGCCCGGTGGACGCCATCACCTTGATCGACCACTACGGCGAGCAAGCCTGGCCCTGAGACGATAAAGCCCTCCGGCTGACTGGCCCGGAGGGCTTGATGCATCAGCCTGAGCCGGCGTTCCTACCATTCGGCCAGTTTCGAAATCCGCCCGACTACTTCCCGAGGCACAACCAGGTGCCGGTGTTGAGGCCGCACCCCGAACTTGAGGGTACGCGCTATGAACTCCTCCCGGGGCAACCCGCCGCTTTCGTTGCGATGCTCCGCCACGTCGTGCAGCAAGACCCCGTGATCGGTCTCCTCGTGATAGCGGCCAACGTAGACGACATCTCCCGTGGTCTCCAGCACGACAGTGATGCCGTGCAGCTCCGAATGACCGGGGTGAAAGACGTGACCGCTCACGTCAAACCGAACTGGTAGCGCAGAACTTGTCGAACGCCGCCACCAGGTCCTTAGCGATGTCCTGTGGGCCCCGTCCCTCGATCTGGTGACGATGGACAAAGTGGACCACCTCACCATCGCTGAAGAGTGCGAGTGAAGGAGAGCTGGGAGCGTAGTCGCTGAAGTACTGGCGGGCCCTGGCGGCCGCGTCCAAATCGACCCCGGCAAACACCGTGACCACGCGCTGGGGACGATTTCCGTGTTGCATAGCAAGGGAAAGTCCAGGCCTGGCGCTGCCAGCCGCACACCCGCACACCGAATTGACGAATACGAGCGTGGTTCCACGCTGGTCCCCGAGCGCGGCATCCACTTCGGCGACAGTCTTCAATTCCTGGGCGCCCATGCGCACCATCTCTTCGCGCATCGGCTGCACTACTCGGGGATCATACGGCATTCAGCTCTCCTTGAATGGGTAGCACCGCTCGCGAGCGATGCTATTCCGTGGACACTCGCTCTATTTCCCTGCCCTCCAGCGCCGCCTTCATCGCGTGCCAGGGCAGGCTCGCACATTTCACCCGGGCGGGATATTCCCGCACTCCAGCAAACACGGCCAGCCGAGCTGGGAGGTCGTCCGTAGCTCCGGCCTGACCGGTAACCATCCGCTGGAAGTTGGCGAAGATCTCGCCGGCCTCCTCTTTGGTCTTGCCCTTGACCACCGTCGTCATCAGCGAGGCCGAGGCCTTCGAGATGGCGCATCCAGAACCCTGGAAGCTGGCGTCGGCGATCTTGTCTCCCTCGAGCTTGAGCCACACAGAGAGGGAGTCGCCGCAGAGCGGGTTGTACCCGTCCGCGTGGCGGTTGGCTCCTTCCATCACCCGGAAGTTCCGCGGTGCCCGGTTGTGGTCCAGGATCAGGTTCTGGTAGAGCTCACTGAGATCGCCGTTCATCCGAACACCTTCCGCACTTCTCCTAGCGCCTCGACCAGAACGTCCACTTCCTCTCGGAGGTTGTAGAGCCCGAAGGAAGCCCGGACGGTGCCTTGGACTCCGAACCGCCTCATCAGGGGCTGGGCACAGTGGTGGCCGGCTCGCACCGCTACACCTCGCGCGTCGAGCACCGTCCCGACATCATGCGGATGCACCCCTTCAACCGAGAAGGAGAGAACGCTCACCCTGTCCTTGGCCGTTCCGATGAGCCGGATGCCGGGAAGCTGTCCCACCTGCGCGGTCGCATAGGAAAGCAGCTCCTGCTCGTGGTGCGCCAAGCTCTCGCCAGGGAGAGTTTGGAGGTAGTCGATCGCCGCACCCAATCCGATCGCCTGAGCGATCGGCGGAGTTCCCGCCTCGAATCGCGCGGGCGGCGGGGCGAAGGTCGTTCCTTCGAAGGCAACCCGCTCGATCGTGCCCCCACCGCCCTGCCAGGGCGGCATCTTTTCGAGCAGCTCGAGCCGACCGTAGAGGAAGCCGACGCCAGTGGGCCCGTACATCTTGTGGGCCGAGGCGGCGTAGAAGTCGCATTCCAGCTGCTGAACATCCACCGGTAGGTGGGGTACTGCCTGGGCGCCGTCCACAACCACCACCGCGCCGCGGGCGTGCGCCAGCTCGGCGATCTCCCGGACCGGATTGACCGTCCCCAAAACGTTACTCACATGGGCCAAGGCGACGATGCGGGTCCGCGGGCCGATCAACTGCTCGAACCCCTCTCGCTCGAGCTCACCATTGTCGTTCACCGGAAGGGCCCGGACCACGGCACCGGTCTGTTCCGCGATCAACTGCCAGGGCACCAGGTTCGAGTGGTGCTCCATTTCGGTGAGAAGGATCTCGTCGCCCGGCTTCAAGAAGCGCCGGCCAAAGCTCCCCGCGACCAGATTGAGCGAAGCGGTTGTGCCCGAAGTGAAGATGATCTCCGAAGCATGAGCGGCGTTAATGAACGCCCTCACCTTTTCGCGGGCTTCATCGTACGCCTCCGTGGCTTCCTGACTCAGGGTATGAACACCCCGGTGCACGTTGGCGGCGTGGGTCAGCTCGAAGGTGCTGATTGCTTCAATGATCTGACGGGGACGCTGGCTGGTGGCCGCGTTGTCGAGATAGATCAGAGGATACCCGCGGATCCGGAGGGCGAGCCCCGGAAAGTCTTTTCTCGCACGCTCCGCATCGAACGGGGCGGCGCCTGCAATGCCGGGAACGCGGGCCGTGGCGGTCACGCCTCGGTGCTTTCGTCGAGCCGCGCGCTCACCAGGGATTCCAGCCCCGACCGGAGGGCGGGATAGGGGAGTTCCTCGAGGATTTCCGCCGCAAAGGCGTAGGTAAGGATCTTCCGCCCCAGAACCGGACCGATGCCGCGGCTCTTGAGATAAAAAGCAGCCAGCGGATCGAGATTTCCAACCGTCGCGCCGTGAGTGCACTTCACATCATCGGCGAAGATTTCGAGCTGGGGCTTGGTGTCCACCTTCGCGCGATCGGATAACAGGAGGTTCCGATTGGTCTGCTTGGCATCGGTCTTCTGCGCTTCCGGAGTGACGTAGACCTTGCCGTTAAAGATCGCGTGGGCGGTCCCGTCCAGGATGCCCTTGTAGACTTCGCGGGTCGAGCAGTTGGGCGCGGCATGAAGAATCGAGGTGTGATTGTCCACCTCCTGACGCCCGCGCCCCATGTACAAACCGAGCAACTGACCTTCGATGCCGGGGCCGTTCAGCACGACGTCGAGATTGTTGCGGCAGAGGGCGCCCCCCAAGCTGATCGAAATGCTGGTCGAGTGGCTGTCCCGTTCCTGGTGAATGTGAGTCGTCCCCACGTGGTAGGCCTGCTCACTCTCCCGCTGAATCTTGCTGTGTTCGAGCCGGGCCCCTTCCCCGACCACCGCCTCGGTGACGGTGTTCACCAGATAGCTGCCATCCTGAAGCGCGACGTAACTCTCGATGACCGCGCCCGAGGCGCCGGCTTCGAGCAGAATGAAGTTGCGGGGATAGGCGGCGGATCCAGCAGTTGAGCCGTCGGAGACGAACACGGCGTGGACCGGCCCGGACATCGCCGCGCCAGCCTTCACATAGACAAAGACTCCATCGTGACCCAAAGCCGTGTTGAGTGCTGTGAACCCGCTCTTCTCGATCTTGGCGTATCGTCCGAGGTGGTCTCCCAGCAGCTTCCCATGGGTCCCCAGCGCCGCCGCGAGATTGGAGACCGTGACCCCTTCAACCTTGGGGGCCGGCGTCGACAGCTCCGGAGAGAACCGGCCGTTGAGGAAGACCAGAGCGGACCCACCCGGAAGCGAGTAGAGAAACCGCGCCACATCCTGTGTGGTCGGAGCGGCGGGTGCGACCGGAGCCAATGGAAAGCTCCGTGAGGTGATGGGACTGAGGTTGTTGAACCGCCAATCCTCTTCCCGGGCGCCGGGGAACCCCTGGGCCGCAAAACGCTCGATAGCCGAACGGCGCAACCCGGTCAGCCACGGGGCCTTGCTCCCGCCGTTTCGGGAGACGGCTTCGAAGTCAGTCAGGTACGCAGTCGTCACGCTGCCCTCGGCCCCCCGGTCAGCCAGTCGTAGCCCTTGGCCTCCAACTCGAGGGCCAGTTCCTTGCCCCCCGATTTCACAATCCGGCCGGCGGCGAGGACGTGAACGACGTCTGGTACGATGTAGTTGAGCAGCCGCTGGTAGTGAGTCACCAGGATGGTGGCGTTGTCGGGTCGCCGAAGCTGGTTGACTCCAGCAGCGACCACGCGCAAGGCATCGATGTCGAGCCCGGAGTCGGTTTCATCCAAAATCGCGAGCCGGGGCTCCAGCACCGCCATCTGCAGGATCTCGTTGCGCTTCTTCTCGCCGCCCGAGAACCCGGCATTTACCATCCGGCCGAGAATGTCCGGACCCCAATCCACCAGCTTGAGCCGATTCTCCGCGAGGTCCATGAAGTCGATGGGATCCAGCTCGTCCTCGCCCCTCGCCTTCCGGATTTCGTTCAGCGCCGCCCTGAGGAAATAGGCGTTCGTGACGCCGGGGATCTCCACCGGATACTGGAAGGCGAGGAAGACCCCTGCCCTGGCGCGGTCTTCAGGCTCCATGTCCAGGAGATCCTGCCCGTCGTACGTCACCGTGCCTTCGGTGACCTGATACGCGGGATGACCGGCGAGGACCTGAGCCAGCGTGCTCTTGCCGGAGCCGTTCGGTCCCATGACCGCATGCACCTCGCCCCGGTTCACCGTGAGCGTGATGCCGTTGAGGATCTTCTTCTCTCCCGCCTGAGCGTGGAGGTTGTTGACCTGTAGCACCGTGAAAATCTCCCTTGAGTTGCGAAACCTTCGTCTCTTTTACCCGACGCTGCCTTCCAGGCTCACGCCGAGCAGCTTCTGGGCTTCCACCGCGAACTCCATCGGCAGCTCCTTGAACACCTCTTTACAGAAGCCATTTACGATCATCGAGATGGCATTCTCGGTGTTGAGCCCGCGCTGCTTGCAATAGAAGATCTGGTCCTCACCAATCTTCGTGGTGCTCGCCTCATGCTCCACCGAAGCGGTGGAGTTCTGTACATCGATATAGGGGAACGTGTGCGCCCCGCAGCGGTTGCCGAGCAACATCGAGTCGCACTGAGTGTAATTGCGGGCGCCCTCCGCCTTGGGAAGGACCTTTACCGAGCCGCGGTAACTGTTGTTCCCCTGCCCCGCCGAGATTCCCTTTGAGACGATCGTGCTTCGGGTGTTCTTTCCGATGTGAATCATCTTGGTGCCGGTATCGGCCTGCTGCCGGCCGTTCACCACCGCGACGGAATAGAACTCACCGATGGCATTGTCGCCCTGGAGAATCACGCTCGGGTACTTCCAGGTAATCGCCGAGCCGGTCTCCACCTGGGTCCAGGAAATCTTCGCATTCCGAGCAGCCTTGCCGCGCTTGGTGACGAAGTTGTAGATCCCGCCCTTCCCCTCCGCGTCTCCCGCGTACCAGTTCTGGACCGTCGAGTACTTGATCGTGGCGCCCTCGAGCGCTATGAGCTCGACGACAGCCGCGTGCAGTTGGTTGGTGTCCCGCTTCGGCGCGGTGCAGCCCTCGAGATAGCTCACCGAGGCGCCTTCGTCGGCCACGATCAGGGTCCGCTCGAACTGTCCGGCGTCAGCGGTGTTGATCCGGAAGTAGGTCGAGAGCTCCATCGGACACCGCACGCCCTTGGGGACATACACGAAGGAGCCGTCGCTGAACACCGCCGAGTTGAGCGCGGCGAAGAAGTTGTCGTTATACGGCACCACCGAGCCCAGGTACTTCTGCACCAGGTCGGGGTGCTCACGCGCAGCCTCGGAGAATGAGCAGAAGATGATGCCCTGCTTGGCGAGCGTCTCCTTGAAGCTGGTCCCAACTGACACGCTGTCGAAGATCGCATCCACCGCGACGCCCTCGAGCCGTTTCTGCTCGGAGAGCGAGATACCCAGCTTCTCGTAGGTCTTGAGCAGCTCCGGGTCCACGTCCTCCAGACTGCCGATCGGCTTCTTGGTCCTGGGCGCCGAGTAGTAGATGACGTCCTGGTAATCGAGATGGGGGTATGAGATGTTGGCCCAGTGATGCGGCTCGCTCATCTCCAGCCAGCGCCGGTAGGCCTTGAGTCGCCAGTCGAGCATGAAGGCGGGCTCCTGCTTCTTGGCGGAGATCAGCCGGATGACGTCTTCGTTGAGACCGGGCGGCAGGGTGTCCGCCTCGATGTCGGTGACGAAGCCGTACTTGTATTCCCGGTTGACGAGGTTTTCGACGGGTGAACTCATGCAGACTCCTCGTTCGACTCACGGTTCCAGGTAAGGTCGGTCAACTCTCCGGTTTCGGGAAAGCGAACCTTGTATTCACAGGCGGTGCAGCCCTGAAGAATGTGGGCCTCACGTTCCACGGCCGCCGCGAGCACCTCGTGCAGGAACTTTGCTTCCGCCTCGCAGATCTCGGGAAATCGCTCGGCCACCGCGCGAATGGCACAGTGATGTTCGGTGAGCTTGTATTCGCCGAGTCCTTCGGTCCATTCGGCCATGAAGCCGCCGTCCGTCAGTGCTTGCCGCACCACTTCTCGACGCCGGGAAGGCGAGGCACCAGCCAGCTCGGCCTGCAGTTTGTGGGCAAGGTCGGCGAAACGGGTCTCCATGGCGGACACGATGGCGCCTCGGCCCGACTGAGCCGCGAGGCGATCCAGCACATCGGTAAGGAGTTCGGCCTGCCGCTGAGGAAACAGGCCTTCGCCCTCAGCCGTGAGATGATAGGCGAAGGTGGGGGCTCCGACTCCACGCTGCTCCCGCCGATAACCCACGACCGCTTCAGCCTCGAGTTCCTTCAAATGATGCCGGACGGCATTGAGGGACAGGCTCAACTTGGTGGCCAGGTCCCGGGCAGTAAGCTGTCCAGCGCGCTTCAACTCCAGCAGAAGGTCCCCCCGGGGACCGTGGTAGGCCGCCGGCAGGGGGCTATGTGAGGGCAGGTGAAGAGGTAATGAGGCCATGGCAGCGGGAATCCTAGCGTCTTAGTCGGCATTTGTCAAAGTAAACGCCAACATATTGGTACGAATGTCGTAAGCGAGCACTGACATCGACTTAAGGGAATATTGACTTCGGTATTTTGATGGGGTTGTGTAAGATACTACTATATGACGCAAGTGCGGCCTTTCTCGTTATTGTGGGTTTGGGCTTGAAATAGCAGATTAGACCCAGCTTTTCGGCCCCAAACGCCAACCTGCGCCGATCATGACCATTCACCGCATCCGCATGCTGGGCGACCCGATCCTCCGCACCCGGTGCGAGCCGATCGCCAAGCCAGGTTCCGCTGCGGTTCGGGTGATCATCGACGATCTACGGGACACCCTGCGCGACTTCCAGTCTCGGTTCGGGTACGGTCGTGCACTGGCAGCGCCGCAGATCGGAGCGCCAGTCCGCATCGTCTTCGTGGAGATGGAGAAACCCTGGGCACTGATCAACCCGGAGATCGTGGACGTCGACAACGAGGACTTCACCGTCTGGGATGACTGCTTCTCGTTCCCCAACCTCCTGGTTCGGGTTTCACGAGCCTACAGAATCAAGGTCAGATATCAGGACGTGAAGGGAGAGTGGCACACGGTTGATCTCGAGGGAGATCGCGCCGAACTCCTGCAGCACGAGATCGATCATCTCGACGGGGTCCTGGCGGTGGACCGGCCGCACGGACTCGATCCCTTCTGTCTCCGCGAGGAATGGAACCGGCAACATGCGCACGAGGGCCGCTACGGCGAGCCGGAAACCCGCAGCGAAAGCTACGCCGCGCCTTTGACCGGCTTGCTCTGATCCGCTAACTCCGGAAGCCCTACGACCCTCTCCGTCCCGATTCGGAGAGGGTCGCTTCGCTTTCAGGAACCGAGTGGTTGGAAAGCAGTCGCTCGGTGAAATCCAGCCGGTTCTCCAACTCCGCGACCCGCGTCTGCAGATCGTCCACTCGGGGGTCTTCCCGTTCAACCACTCGCGGCTCATTCCGTGGGCGGTAGGTCCACCTTCGACGGAATCCGGAAAACAGAATGGCCACGATCACGATCCAGACCCATGGGGGCATTCCGCTCCAGTCAGCCATTGGATTTCCCTCCCGGCTCCGGCCCAGGTCGTTCCGCGCCTGAGCTCCATGCGCGCTCGATATCCGCGGTGGCCTGACGCAGCACCTCGACCACGCGCGCGACTGCCGGATCATCGGCACTGCGGCGCCAAGCCCGACTGAAGGTCGTCGAGGCGAGCCGGCCAAAGGCAGCGCCAACTTCCCCTAGCCCGCCCCCAGCCACGTCGCGAATGGTCTCACGAACCCGCTCGAAGATTTCGTCTACCTCGTCACGGCGTGAATCGAGCAGGGCCTCGCCTTCCGGGGTGATGCGATAGACTTTCCGGCCGTCTTCCTCGATGCCCCGGATGTATCCCTGGTCCTCCAGCAGTTGAAGGGTAGGGTAGACCGTGCCTGCGGACGGGGTGTAGCAGCCTCCGAATTTCTCCTCAAGCGCCTTGATGATCTCATAGCCATGTCGTGGCTTTTCACGGACCAGCCGGAGGATGACGAACTTCATCTCCCCGGACTCGAACATCTGCTGGCGGCCCCCGCGTCGAGCGTGGTGCCAACCGCCCCGCCACCAGCCTCCCCATTTGGCCGGATCCAGCTCACTGAAGTCGAAGTCCCAGTCTTTGCTATGCTTAGACATGCTCACCTCACCATTTCAGGCCAGTCTGTATCACGCTATATCTTGCGATATGTCGTACGATATAGCGCGACATCCTGTTTCGCCAGACTCTCTATTGATCCGGGGACGCAATCCGGGGGATTTGGCCGAGTGCTTCCGGCGCCGCCCGATAACGGGGCAGGGAAGCGGCCGACAAGCGAGTTTGCGTCCACTATCCTGACTCCCCAGACTTGTGAATGGCCAAGATACCCCGAGCGCTCGTCCTGCTGTTGGTGACCCTGCTGTTCCCCATAGCGTTGGCGGGACAGGACTCTACCTGGCAGGCGATAACTCCAGAGGGCGTAGTCCGGGCATCGGCTCTGGTCGATTCAGTCTTCGTGGACAAGCAGATCAACCGAGCTGCGGTAGGCGGCGGCGACTTTACGGCCTACCTCATGGCGCGGCTCGGCGTGAACCGCATCCCACCCGATTTCCAATACCGAGTGCGAGTAGATACCGCGCTGATTCACCTAGGCGGCCGGCTTGCTGACCTTCCCGATGAAGCGCGATCGTCACTCGGCCCGCTCGTGATGTTCCTGAAGCCAGAGACACGATTATTGGCTGAGATTGACCTCCAGACGGCGGGAGCCCGGGCAGTGCGTTTTCGGCTTCGGAGCGTTCTGATTGAGGGAGTGCCAGTACCCGAATCTCTGCTGCAACCAGTGATGGCCAGCGTGGGGGATCAGTACCCTGCTCTTACCTCGTCGGGGCGAGATCTCTACGTGGAAATTCCCGCGGGCGGGCGAATGGCACTGCGGCCGGACAGTGTCGCGTTGGCGCTGCCATGAGACTCGGCCTGGGGGATTGCACTTCGGTGTCTGATGGCGGAGCTTCGCAGGTAGTGTGCATCTGCCAAATCCTGTCACTGCCGGAGGCGGAGTCATGCTTACGCTACTGACGCTTTTGCTCACAACACCGCTCCCAACGGCGATTTTTGCCGATTCCGCCCAGACCCTGAGCGGCGTCACCATGCCGGACACGGTCACCGTAAACGGGACCCAGCTGGTGCTGAACGGCATGGCGCTTCGCAAGAAGATGGTGTTCAAGGTCTATGTCGCGGGCCTCTACCTTCCAGCCCGGAACTCGGACGCCGAGGCCATCCTTGGTGCTGATGCCCCACGGCAGGTCGTCCTGCATTTCCTCCGTGGGGTGGACAAGGGGAAGATGTGCGGCGCCTGGGAGGAGAGCCTCAAGAACAACAGTCCCGACGCTCCGGCAGATGTGAAGGAGAAATTCACGACGTTATGCAGCTACATGGACGACGTCGATAAAGACCAGCAGATGATCTTCACCTATCTGCCAGAGCAGGGCACTTCAATCGAAGTCAACGGAGCCGCCAAGGGTACGCTGGAGGGGAAGGAATTCGCCGACGCCTTGTTCCGTTCATGGATTGGCCCCAAGCCGGGGCCGGGAGAGGACTTCAAGAAAAAATTGTTGGGGAAGAAGGACTGAGTCGGAGGCGCACCTCAGTACCGCTGCCCGATCCGGACGAAAAACTGATCCCGATCCTCGGTGTTCCGGCCGTATTCAACCCGGACGTCACCGATCGGAGTGTCGAGACCCAAGCCGATCCTTCCACCGCCGAGCCAATTCCCCTGAGGTAGACCACCGTCAGGGTCGGACACCTGCCCCGTCGCTCCCTGAAGCCGGAGACTGAAGGGACCGATCAGCTTCTCGTAGGCGGTCAGGCGAAACATCAGGACGCATTGGCCGCGACGCTCTCCGATATGGAACCCGGGAAATCCGTCGTAGCCGCCGAGCATGATGGTCAGATGAGGAGGCAAGGCATCTCCGATGCCGTATTGCATCTCCGGAATCAGGTTCAGAGCCCCAATTTTGAATCGCTGCTTCGCGTCGAGGGAGAACCGGGTATAACCGGAAGTCCAGGTGAACTCCCCGAAAGCGCCCGATGCCCGGTATCGGGGCCCCGAAGCGAAGTACATCTCAAGGCCTGCGCCCGAGGGCTCGGGAACGTCCGCGTCTCCCACGTACCCGGTGCCTCCGAGTCCGAGTACTCCGCGACCCCCGAACTCGTGCTCCAGTCCCAGAAAGCCTCTGACCTCACGATCACGGACTGAAGCCTGTCTTACCCCGCTGGAATCGTAGAGGCGGACCGATTCCCCCTCGATCTTGACGGAGAGTACGGGACGCACCAGGCGGTTACCAACGACGGCTGGACGCAGCGCTGCATTAACGCCCTGCCGCAGCTCGTCGAGATTAATGATTGCGGATCCCTCGATGCCGGGAAGCGTGGCACCGCGATCCAGCAACCCGACCCACGCCCTCCCGCCGATGTCACTGTCATAGTCGATTCCGAGAGCCGCCAGACGGGGCGGGGCCGGTCGGATCAGCAGGTTGAGCGACAGCGAATCCTGATGACCGGAAGGGTTGAGCCACACCTCCTCGAAGTTGTCGAGATTGGCGAGATCCTGAAGCCCTTTCCGCAGATCGGAAACGCTGACCCGGTCTCCTTGCGAGAGGCCGAGTCTCTTCTCCAAGGCGGCCTTCTCGACTGGGGTAGCGTTATCGGTTGAGACCTTATCGAGTTTGAATTGCCGAAGCGGTGGGACCGGTGACGGGGGTCCGGATGCGCCGCAACCCATTCCGCCGAGGACCTGAGCCGCGGCCCGGTATCCGCGCGCGATGAGCGAATCCATCTTGTTCTCGGAAAAGTCCAGTGCCGCGAAGTCCTGGACTTCAGGAACGATGAGCCGGTCTCCCGCGTGCAGAGAATCAGTGGCCTGGCTGAAGAGAAATCCGACCAGCTGATCGATGAGCACGAGAGGAGAAGCCAGGTTCACCGAATCTCCCTCGTGCCAGCCTACATCCGAGATAACGAGCCGACTCGCTCCCTCGGCGCGAGCCGCTCCCACCGGAATGTTCGCCACCAAGCCGCCGTCTCCGAGCACCACACTGTCAATCGTCTGGGGATGAAAGACGAGCGGGATGGACATGCTGGCCCGGACGGCATGGGCCAAGTCCCCGCTGCGGAGAACCACAGCCTTGCGATTGGTCAGATCGGTTGCGACTGCGCGGAACGGAATGGGGAGCGAGTCGAAGTTGCCCCTCGCCATGAGATTACCGTGCAGGAGTGCGGCATTCAGCTTCGAATTGAGAGCCACTTCCTGGACCGCCGGCTGGCGAAACTCGAAGCGTCCCTTCCCCTGCTCCCACATGAGAAGAGGCTGCTCGGTGCCAATTGACCGTGGTGCCCGCGGCAGGTCACGGCGGAAAACGTCCTGAATCAGCAGGGCGCGGGCGAGGGAGTCGATCGCGTGACCGTGATAGCCGCTGGAGTAGAGGGCCCCGACAATCGACCCCATGCTGGTGCCGACCACCAGAGTGGGACGCAGGCCAAGGCTGTCGAGCACCTCGATGACGCCGATGTGCGCCAAGCCTTTTGCCCCGCCCCCGGAGAGGACCAGGGCAAAGGGTGGCGGGCTGCAGCCTTGGGCGCGTAGCGGAGGAATCGAGATGCCGAACAAGCCAATTGCGCCGGCCGCGGTCAGGCCTAACCTCATGGGCCAGAACATAATGTTCGCCCCCCTTGCGTCCGCTCAGAGCACTCGTGATACTGTTCCCGCGACGGCCGCACCAGTTTTCGGCCGGTTTCACCAGCTGGAATCCGGGAGGTCAGTGAATGACATATGTGATCGCCGAGGCCTGCATCGGCGTGAAGGACCGCGCCTGTGTAGACGTGTGCCCGGTCGACTGCATCTATGAAGGGGAGGATCAGCTTTACATCCACCCCGACGAGTGCATCGACTGCGGGGCATGCGAACCGGAATGCCCGGTGAACGCAATTTTCCCGGAAGAGGATGTCCCGGCCAATATGGTGGCCTATATCGAGAAAAATCGCGAGGTCTTCGGCAGCGAAACCCCGCCAGGCCGGCCGAAGCGATAGGCTCAAGCTTTCAGCCGGTAGGCCGGCTTTATCGCCAGCTCCAATTGAAGCGACCCTCCCCGGATTCCGTGGAGGGTCGTTTGATATCGGAACGCCGGTTTGTGATCCTGGCTACAAAGAGAGGCGGCCCCGGGATCGTATTGCTTTGGCCGCGACCCCGGAGCCGTTCATGGAAGGACATCAACCGGCGGGGTTGCAGCGATTGCCGCGTCCGTCCGCCGTACATATAGACGTCTGAAACCGCCAAATGGTTTCATGGCCGTGCGACTGACGCTACGGGCGCCAGGCTGCGCAGAAACTCCACCACCAAGGCCGTGGCCTCAGCAGCCCGTTCGAGCGGAGTCAGATGACCGGCGCCTGACACGATGGCCAATCTGGCTCCCGGAATTCCGTCCGCGATGATCTTGGCGGAATCCGGAGTCGTCACCTGATCATCTGCACCGACCACCACGAGGGTGGGAAGCCCGGAAAGCTCCTTTAGCAACGGCGTGCTGTCCGGCCGGTCGCGCATGGCCACGAGCGCCCCAAGTATGCCAGCCACTTCCATGGACGCCATCATTGTCCGCACTTGCTCAGCCAATGCAGGGTTTTCCCGAATGGTGCTCGGGGAAAGCATCTTCGGCAGCATCGCGTCGGCGATCGCCTCGGCTCCGCCCTCGCGCGCCTGAGCCATTGCCACATCACGGGCACGTTTGCCGTCGGGGGAATCCGCTTCGGCACGAGTATCCATCAGGATCAGCCCTCGAATGCGACTGCGGGCGCGCCGAAGCAATTCAAAGGCGATGTATCCTCCCATGGATAGGCCGCACAGTACAACCTCCTTGCGGCCGAGCGTGTCCAGCAACGCGAGCAGGTCTTCGGCGTAGGTCGCCATGCTGTAACCCAGGTCCGGCGCATCGGATTGCCCCATACCGCGGAGGTCCGGCGCAATCCGCGTCCAGTCTTCCAGGGCCGCAACCTGAGCCTGCCAGATCGAATGGTCGAGCGGGTAGCCGTGAATGAAGAGGATGGCCGGGCCGGTTCCCTTGATTTCAACGCCGAGGTTAACGCCGTTCACCGTGAGCCGCCGCAGGGTTCCACGAGGCGAGCGTTGATTCATGAACTGCTCCCAGCCTCCCGGAACCGCGACCGGGCGTCCGTCCCGATCTACACAAACGAAGATGAATTCCGCGGTCGCGATGAGGGCATCGCCCAGGACCCGGCGCGCGGACTGGCGCAGCGTGAAGCTGGTGTGTCCAACATGAAGCAGTGTGGTCTGGAACCGGAGAACGTCACCCGGAAAAGCCGGAGCGTGATATTCGATTTCTGCCTTCCGCACCGCGGGCCAAGCCGCCGCGCGGGTGAAGAAATCCATCCCGGGGCCACGAGCAAGCATCTCCCAGCGGGCTCGTTCGAAGAGACTGAGGAACGAGGCCTGATTGAGGTGGCCGAAGGAATCGCACTCGTCGGGATAGACCGTCAGGTCAACGTCGGGTGGGGCCACAGGAACTCCGCGGTAACGCGAGCTCGGCGCAGCAGAGGAGTGTCTTCCGGAGCAATCGCGATCTGGGGGTCAAAGGTATTCCAGAAACAGGGGGCGTGGTAGGAACCTCGCAGGGCCTCGAGGGCCGCGAAGGCCTTTGCCCCGTAGGTCTGCTCCAGGGCCAGGTTGTAACCCGAAACCCGCTGCGCCGCGGCCCGCGCCGCGGGAGTCGGCGACCCGTATCCGCCACCCAGAAAACCGGTGAGCACTCTGATTCGAGCAGAACCGGGGCGCACCTCGAGGCCCGCGTTCCTCAGCAACCTTCTGGTGCCGGCCACCAACCGGTCGACCTGCCAGCGATTCGCCACGATGGGGTCCGCAACCCGAACCGCGCAAAGTGTCACGTCTTGACCGGCGATCCAGGAGCCGAGGATCAGTCCCGCGATAGTTCCACCGCTGCCCAGCGGGGCGACGATCACGTCGGGCTTCACGACCTCGCCCGCTCTCACCTGCTCCCAGAATTCCAGAGCCGCGTTCACTCCGCCGAGCACCCCCAGAGGATTGGCACCGCCTGCCGGCACCCAGGTCGGCCGACCGAAGCGGGACGCGTGTCGCCAGGCCCGGATTACCGCGAGCGGCAATTTCCACTTTGCATCGGCAAGAAATACTCGCGCCCGGCTTTCGGTCGCGGCCAGGGTACCCGGAACACTTCCGACCCAGGGCTGAGGAAAGAGGCCGACCGCCACGTTCTGCTGCCGGCGCTGGGCGTAGAAGGAGAGCGCGGCGACATAGGTCGATCCGTAGCCGCCCATCGATACAATCCACGACCCGGCACCGGGAAGGATCCATTCGAGGGCGCGCAGCTTGTTTCCCCCTGGGCCGTCGAGCGCACTCTTGTCTTCGCGCTTTATCGAGAGGGAGGCGAATCCAAGTTCACGGGCAAGCTCGGGGTGAGTCTCGACCGGGGTAGGGAACCGCCCCAGAGCAACGCGGGGGATCGCGACCCCGAGGCGTTTCTCTAGAGGAAGCATGAGAGAGTCGTATTGACTGCAAGCGACACGGGCGACCGAGTCTCCAATTGCAGAATGATGGTGATGCGCCCAATCTTCACCGGGCGATTTGCTATCGGCAATCTCTCCCCGGGTTCACTCATGAGGCCCATCCCCTGATGCCGGACCAGCAGCGAGTGCGAGACGTCCCACCCGCGGTGTGGGCCCACACGTGAGCGACACCGGCAACACGGCTCCGGCCATCAACCACATTCTTACCGGGCAGGCATTCGACGCGCTGATTGGACGATTCCAGGAAGCGCCTCTGCTTGCGGTTGATACCGAGGCCGCGAGCTTCCACCGCCACAAGGACCGGATCTACCTTATCCAGCTCTCCTCCCGAGAGGAGACGGCAGTGGTCGATCCTCTCGCGGTTCACGAATTGAGCGGCTTGGGCACGTTACTGAGCAACCCCGCGATCGAGATCATCTTCCACGACGCCGACTACGACCTGCGCATTCTGGACCGGGACTACGGGTTCCACGCGGTCAACTTGTTCGACACGAGAATCGCCGCACAACTGCTGAACGAGCCGGGGATCGGACTCGCCGCACTGCTCGAGAAATATGTCGGCGTGAAGCTTGACAAGCGTTTCCAGCGCGCGGACTGGTCGGTCCGTCCGCTCAAGCCCGGCATGCTCCAGTACGCCGCGGACGATACCCGGTTCCTCCCGGTCCTGCGTGATTTGCTGAAGGAGCGACTGGTCGCCGCCGAGCGCTGGAGCTGGGCAAAGGAGGAGTTCGAGCTGCTGGAAGCAGTACGCTGGAACGCGGGAGGGCCTCCGGAGGAGGCCTATCTGCGGATGAAAGGCGCCCGTACCCTCAAAGGACGGCAACTTGTCGTTCTTCGCGCCTTGTTCGAATGGCGCGAGCGCATCGCCTCGCAGCTGGATCGTGCACCATTCCGGATCGTTCACAATGACACACTGCTGGCGGTAGCGAAGGCCCAACCGCGCACCCCGGCTGCCCTTCAGGAATCGGCACGCCTTTCCCCTGACCTCCTGCGCCGCTGGGGAGAAGGGATACTCGACGCAGTGGAAAGCGGGCTCGCGGCACCGCAGAGTTCGATTCCGGTGTTCGAGCGAAGCCGGAGACCACCGCCTGACCCGGAACGCGACGCCCGGCTCGAAAGGCTCAAGACCGCGCGCAACGCGATCGCGCAGCGACTGGATCTGGCGCCGGGTGTGTTAGGCGCGAATGGCCTGCTCGAGGCGATAGCGAATCAGAATCCCCACCGGCCGGAGGAGCTGGAAGCGATTCCTGACATGCGACGCTGGCAACGGGAAGTACTGGGAAAGGAGTTGATCGAAGCGGCCAAGGCTACTTCATGAGGTTTGACCCCTGTTCACCCTCCAAGCAAGGTCCGCAGCCTGGGATCCATCTTCTCGGGAGTCCAGTAGGGTTCCCAGACGATTTCGACCTCTGCCGAGCGAACTCCCTCGAGATCTTCCACCGTCCGCTTCACGTCGCCCACAATTTCGGGACCCGAGGGACAGCCCGGTGAGGTGAGGGTCATGTTCACGTGCACGTCGCCCTCGTCGCTGACCGTAATGTCGTAGACCAGCCCGATGTCGATGATGTTGAGGTTCAGCTCCGGATCCTTGACGCCGCGAAGCGCCTTCCGGACCATCTCTGCATTAACCATCAGCAATCCTCCTGACGAGGAAGCTACCGGTCCCGACGGGAGAGCGTCAACCGCGCTCAGCAGGAGGGCTGAATTCGATCGGAGCAGGCACCGGGGACGGCTCGCACCGTGGCATCGGCGAGACGGGCGCGAACCGCTCGTAGCTCGGAGATCGAGCGACCTACGTGTGGATCGTAGGCCCGATTGGTGAGAAAGATCAGAAACACGTCCCGGACGGGATCGAGCCACAATTCGGTCCCGGTCCAGCCGGTGTGGCCGTATGTGGAATCGGTGAAGAGTGTGCCTGCCGCGACCGGGTCTTTTCCTGGAGGATCCCGCCGCTCCCATCCGAGGAGCCGGTTTCCGCTCGAGGCGCCCGGCTGGAGAAACCGTCGCATCGTGGCCGCTTCGAAGACTCGGCGGTCACCGAGCGTCCCTCCGGAGAGCCAGAGCCGGGCGTAGCGGGCCAGGTCCGTCCCGGTCGAGAAGGCCCCTGCGTGGCCGGCGACCTCGCCGAACCGTACCGCGTTCTGGTCGTTGACGACCCCCCGCGAGGGATGGCCATGCCAGACCCCTGTAGGTACCACGGATTCGTAGAGCGAGCGGGGAGGCGTGAACATCGTCCGCGACATCCCCGCTGGAGCAAAGACTTCTCGAGCTGCGAACCGATCAAGCGGCTCTCCCGCAACCCGATCCACTAACAGACCCAAGAGGAGAAAGTTGAGGTCGCTGTACTCCGCACTCTTCCCGGGCGGACGCTGCAGCGGTTCGGCGTAGAGCAGCGCGATGGCACTGTCCCGAGTTGGCGCCAGACGAAAGAACTGGAGATAACTCCGCAGGCCGCTGGTGTGGTCCAGCAGCATGCGGACCGTCACCTCGCCCTTTCTGCCCCCAGTGAAGCGAGGCAGGTACGAGACGACCGGCCGGGCCAGATCAACCTTCCCCTGCTCCACCAGCCGCATCACCGATGGAGTGGTGGCCGTGACCTTGGTGAGCGAAGCGAGATCCCAGATCGTGGAGTCGGGTGAGGGAACCGGGGATTTCGCGTCCCACGTGAAATGGCCGTATCCTCGGCTGTAGAGTACCGATCCCCGACGGCCCACGATGACAACGGCGCCAGGATAGATGCCCCGCTTGATGCCGGCTTCAACGATCTCATCCAGCGAAGCGAATTGCCCAGCCGGGGGAGGAAGGTGAGGCGAGGGTCCAGGGAAGTAGGCGAGGAGGCTGAGCGAGAGAAGTCCTAGTGGGATGGTGCCGCGCCAGAGCCGCTTCATGGAGATGGGGTGAGCGAGTCTTTCTGCGCGACGTGCTCCGAATCCCGTACCGACCCCGGAGGAAGTTCATAGAGTAGCTCGAGGGTCCGGTTGTCCCGGTCAGAGGCACGGGGAGCCATCGCTCCGGGATGCATGATGTCGGTCGTTTCCGCCGAGTGAGGCAGGCCGAGAGCGTGTCCCACTTCGTGCAGGGCGACAGCACGCATGGCGACCGGAGGCAGCTCGTTTCCCGAGGTATCGTGGATGGCGAGAACGACGACGGCGCGGTGGATTCGCCCGCTGCGGTCCCAAGTGAGGTCGGTCTGGCCGGCACGATCAATCTGGAAGCGATCGATCCAGTGCACCGAGATCGCGGCGCCTGCGGTGTCCTGCACTTCGGTCCACCGGAGGCCGAGCCGGCGCAGATCCCAGGCCTCCAGGGCTTCCCGGACATATCCGGCCATTGCGGGCTGGTAGCCGGGAGGACCACCGGGAACGATCGCGACGCCGAGGGTCACACCCCCGCTGCCATTTCCCCAGCGGCGAACGACCGAATCGGTCGTGGCCAGCAACGAATCGAGGTAGACTCGATCCGCCTCGCCACGGATTCTCTGGCGTACTGCGAGTCGGGCGAGGCGGTCGAGGGGAGAAGTAACCGGTGCATCGGCTGAGATGGTGTCGGTCGGCCGGGCCACGGCGAGAGGAGCGGCGGCAAGCCGGGTACCCGTCTGGCCAGTCGGGGACGGAGCGGGGACAGAACGCAGGAAATCTCCCGCCTTGTCGACCACCACAAGGGCGACCAGCGCAAGGACCAGCGTGACCAGCACGATGCGTGGCATGAGTGCAGGAAATATTGTGGGGACGGGTTCCCGCCCGCTACGGCTAGCGTGGCTCTCCAGCGGCGCCTAAGATTTTCGCCGTGGAGACCCCACCTTCGTGACCAAGTTCTTCGCAAGAAACCTCATCCGCTGGCGCTGGGCGGTGATCGTCGCCTGGGCGGTCATCGGATACCTGGCTGCGGCCCGCGCTCCCCATGTAGTGGAGGTCCTCAATACGCGGGGAGGCAGCCGCGCGCCGACCGAGGCATCCCGGGCGGAAGAGATTCTGCGGACCCGGTTCAACAAACCGCTCAACGATTTCTTCGCGGTAACGCTCGAAGCTCCCGAGCGATTCGACAGCGGCCTGCCTCGCGAGTTGCTCGATTCCCTCATCGCCCGATTCGAGCGGCGGCGCTTCGTGACCGGCGTGATCTCATTCCGCTCCACCGGTGATTCGACGTTCGTGAGCAAGGACGGCAAAGCGACGGTCCTTCTCTTGGCACTGGTGCCGGCCAAGGGAGATAGCGTCGCACGAATGGTGCCGCCGGTTCGCAAGACGGTCTCAGAAACCCTGGCCGATCTCAGGCTCGACCCAAATACCTATCGAGTGCGGGTTACCGGCCGGTCCCCGCTGGATCTCGATATCCGCAACATCGCCGCCAGCGACAGCCGAAGAGGGTGAAATCCGGCTGCTTCCGCTGACCGCGGGGATTCTGCTGCTGGCATTCGGTGCGCTGGTGGCAGCGGTCCTGCCGCTGATCGTTGGATTCCTCGCGATCTGGATCACCCTCGCGATCATTTCGGTTCTTGCGAGCTTTACTCCGATGTCGGTCTTCGTGCTCAACATGACCACGATGCTGGGACTGGGCGTGGGGATCGACTACTCGCTGCTCATCGTCACCCGCTTTCGCGAGGAGCTGAACCGGGGTCTGCGGCGGCGCGAGGCGGCGCTGCGGGCGCTCAGCACGGCCGGTGTAGCGGTGCTCACCTCGGGGCTCACGGTGGTCGTCGGCTTCGCCGCGCTACTCCTGACACCGCTGGTGGAGACCCAGAGCGTCGGCATTGGCGGCCTGGTCGTCGTGGCGGTCGCGGTTGCGCTCTCGACTACGCTGCTGCCGGCGCTGCTCGCGGTGCTGGGCCGCCAGATCGACCGCCCCCGCTGGCTCGCCCGACGACTCACCTGGTATCACGCACCGACGGCGTGGGAGCGCTGGGCTCGCAGCCTGAGCCGGCATCCGCGCCGCGCGCTGGCGATCGGCGGAGCATCCATCGCGATCCTCACGGCGCCGGTCTTCTGGATCCGGATCGGACTGCCGGCGCGCAACTGGTGGCCCGATCAGACCGAAGCCGGGCAGGGGGTCAAGATCCTTGAAGCCATGGGCGTTTCCAACCTGATCTTGCCGGTGCGGATGGTGATTGAAGCGCCGGCCGGACAGACGGCGGTGAATGCCACGAGCCTGCGTGGACTTCGGGCCCTGTCCGATTCGCTGCGGGCCGATCCGCGAGTCCGCGCAGGTCCGGAGCATCGTGGACCTGGAGCCCGGGACCTCGATCCTGCAGTACTCCCTGCTCTACAGCGACCTCGCCGCGGCCCGGGAGAAGTATCCGGGCCTCCTGGATGCCTACCTGAGCACGCGACGGCAAGGTCGCCCTCATCGACGCGATCCTCAGCGACACCACCTCGCTCACCTCCGGGATGGACGTCTCGCGACGAGCTCGCGCCCTGGCACACTCCCCACCCAAGCAACTCAAGGGCGCCAAGATCCTGGTGGGCGGGTACACCGCGTCGAACCTGGACCTGCAGGATCTGATGCTCGGCGCAGTTCCCGCTGCTCGTGTTTCTGATCCTCGCCTGCACCGGAGTCATGCTCGCCATCGCCTTCAGGTCGGTGCTCGTGCCGATCAAGGCCGTGATCATGAACACCCTCTCGGTGAGTGCCACGTTCGGGCTCATCACGCTCGTGTTCCAGTACGGAGTTGGCGGTAAGCTGTTAGGACTGGATGGACCAACCTCGGCCATCTTCGTGGTGATACCGGTGCTGGTCTTCGCGGTGGTGTTCGGACTCAGCATGGACTACGAAGTCTTCCTGCTGGCCAGGGTCAAGGAAGCCTTCGACCGCAGCGGGCAGAACGACCAGGCCACCGAGGAGGGGCTCTCCGCGACGGCGTCCACGATCACCTCGGCCGCGCTGATCATGATCCTGGTGTTCGGGGTCTTCGCCTTCGCCCGGGTGCTGGCGATGCAGTTCCTCGGCTTCGGGCTGGCCGTGGCGGTGCTGCTCGACGCCACGATCATCCGGATGGTGCTGGTGCCGGCGATCATGCACCTGGCAGGCGAGTGGAACTGGTGGCCGGGAGGGCAGAGAAAACGGGAGAGGGGAGAAGGGAGACGGGAGTCGGGAAGGCGGTCCAGGGTATAGAGCAGGATTACTTCTTCGCGTCCAGCCAGTTCTCCCCGATCCCCACATCCACCACCAGCGGCACCTTCAACTCGGCGGCGCCCTCCATGTGCCTCCGCACGAGATCCTTCACTGCTTCCGCCTCGGCAACCGGTGCCTCGACGACCAGTTCGTCGTGCACCTGGAGCAGAAGCTTGCGCGTCGGGATGCTCCGCCTTCAGCGCCCCGTGAATCCGCACCATGGCGATCTTGATCAGATCAGCCGCCGAGCCCTGCAACGGCGTGTTCTGCGCGGTGCGCTCGGCGAAGGCGCGGAGATTGAAGTTCTTGTCGTGAATCTCCGTGATGTAGCGCCGCCGGCCGAACTTGGTTTCGACGTAGCCGGTATCCCGGGCGATCCGTACCTGCCGATCGAGATAGGCTCTCACGCCGGCAAAGCGTTCGAAGTACTGGGCGATGAATCTCTTCGCTTCTTCGAGGTCAATCCCCAGCATTCTGCTCAAAGCGAAGGCGCCCTGTCCGTAAATGGTGCCGAAGTTGATGGTCTTGGCCCGGGCCCGCATTTCCGAGGTGACTCGATCTACCGGGACTCCGAAGAGCAGCGACGCAGTCTGCCGGTGGATATCGCCGCCGTCCTGGAAGGCCTGAATGAGGACGGGATCTTCGGAGAGATCCGCCAGTAACCGCAGCTCGATCTGGGAATAATCCGCCACAACCAGCCTGCGACCCGGCGCGGGCACAAAGCCGCGACGGATCACCTCGCCCCGCGCAGTGCGGACCGGAATGTTCTGCAGATTAGGATCGGACGAGCTGAGCCGGCCGGTAGCCGCTCCGGTCTGGTTGAAGCTGGTGTGGATCCGCCCGGTGACACGGTTTACCCGCTCGGGCAGCACGTCCACATAGGTGGACTTGAGCTTCTGCAGTTCCCGGTACTCGAGGATCAGGCGAGGCACCTCATGGCCCAGCGCGGCGAGCTGCTCCAGTACGTCGGCGTCGGTGGAAGGTCCGGTCTTGGTCTTCTTGAGAATCGGCAGTTGAAGCTTGTCGAAGAGCAGCACCGCCAGCTGCTTCGGCGAATTGAGGTTCAGGTCCGACGCGGACTGCTGCGCAATATCCCGCTCGAGCGCCGCGAGTTCTTGCGTCAACTCGGAGCTCAGCCGGCGGAACAACTCCCGGTCGATCGCGATGCCGGTCCATTCCATATCGGCCAGCACCGGGACCAGCGGCAGTTCGATCTCGGTGAGAAGCCCCGTGAGCTTGAGCTGATCGAGCTGGGGCGTGAACCACGCGTGGAGTCCGAGCACCGCCAGGCATTGGGCACAGGAGACATTCGCGACGGCCGCCTGGGAGAGCTCAGCCACGGGCCTGGGCGGCCTGCCCCTCGACGGCGCCTCGAGCTGGGGCAACTGCCGGCTCAGGTGCTCGAAGGAGAGGTTGTCGATCGCGTGGGTGCGCCGGCCTGGGTCCAGGACGAAGCTCGCCAGCATCGAATCGAAGGTTACTCCGGCCAGCTCTACCCCGGCTCGACGAAGGACCTGCCAGTCGTACTTGATGTTGTGACCCGCCTTGGGCACCGAGGGATCGGCGAGTACCGCAGCGACTGATGCCAGAGCCGGACTGTCCAGTGGCGGGAGATTGGCAACGGCCGCTGGCGCCGCGAGCTCACCATCTTCAGGGCGATGTCCGAAGGAGAGGTACCAATGTTCGGAAGGGCCGGCAGCGAGTGACAGCCCGATCAGTGTGGAGTCGCGCGGATCACCACCGGAGGTCCTGGCGCTCAGGGCCACCAGGGGTGCGGCGCGAAGGCGCGCAACTACGTCTGGCAACTCCGAAGGATCGGAGACAACTCGAGCAGGAGCCCCCTGAGCCACTGGAGTTTCCACGGCTGTCCCGGCAGCCTGTTCCACAGGGGGTGCCGTGACCTCGTATTTCCTCACCAGGGAGTAGAACTCGAGCTCGCTGAAAATCTTGAGCAAAGCCGGAACATCGGGGTCGCACTCTTCGAAGCCGGCGGGATCGAGCGTCACCGGCACATCGCGCTTGATGGTGACCAGTTCCTTCGAAAGGCGAGCTTCGTCCGCGTAGGCCATCAGTGCTTCGCGAACCCGCTTGTTCTTCACCTCGTCCGCGCGGCCGAGCAAGGATTCGAGGTCTCCGAACTGCTGCAGCAACTCGACGGCGCCCTTCCCGCCGATCCCCTTCACCCCCGGCACGTTGTCTGACGAATCTCCCACCAGCGCGAGATAGTCCGCCACCTGTCCCGGTCCCACGCCGAGTCGTTCAGCGGCGTTCGACTCGTCCACCCAGTGCTCCTCGACTCCGGCACTGCCACCACGGCCGGGATTGAGCAATGCGACACCGGGACCGATCAGCTGATAGAAATCCTTGTCTCCCGATACGATGACCACCTGCCAGCCCTGCTCCACACCCTTCACCGCGAGCGATCCGATCACGTCGTCCGCTTCCCACCCGTTGAGCGCAACAAGGGGAATCCGAAAGGCCGCGAGCAGCTGCTTGATCCGCTCTACCGAGCGGTCGAAGTCGGCCTGAAGCTGGGTATCGAGCTTCTCGCGGGTGGACTTGTATTCGGAGTACAGCGCGGTGCGGAAGGAGTCGCCGGCGTCGTGAATCCACGCCAGGTAATCCGGCTGGTACTTCTCCCGGAGTTTCAGCAGAAAATTGACGACGCCCAAAGCTGCCGAGGTGTTCTCGCCCTTCGTGGTGCGCAGCGGACGCGCGATCAGGGCGTAGAACGCTCGGTAGATGAGGGCGTAGCCGTCGATCAGGTAAAAATGGGGAGGGTCGTGCCGCATGGAGGCGGAAACTTAATCGCCTCAGCCCGCCTCGCGGCTCAACCTGGCAGCTATACGTTCGAAGTCGGCACGGGAGGCCTGGGTCAGCTTGAAGCGCCCGAACCCGGTGTCGTCGCTGAAGAAGAGCGTGAGCTGGTACTGGGTATAGCTCCAGCGGATGATCCGGCCCTCGCTCAGAGGGCTCGCGTCGAAGACCTCGTCCGGCTCTCCGATGCGGATCAGCACCTCCCCTCGGTCGGTGCGCCACCCGGCGACCCCTTCGTCGGTGAACCGCTGGTTGGCCAGCGCGACACGGGCGAAATACTGGTCCAGCATTTCATTGGTCGGCGTCGCCGGGTTGGGATCGGTGCCGTGGTAGAAGGCACGCCAGCGCTCCGACCGGTTCTCCGGCGTAGCGTTCCGCAAGGAGTCGAGGTAGTCGGAGGCTGGGAAGTAGCGCAGCAGGCCGACCATGTCCTCGTAGTTGCTGGTGACCCACATCCCCGAGAAGGCAACCAGAGCACTGCTCCGCTTCTCATCGGCCCCGGTTCCCACGATGAGCTTCAGCTCGCCCAGCGGAGCCGACTCCGGCGAAAAGCGATAGACGAAGGATTCGACCGGACGGCCTCCGACGATGGGAAATTTTTCCCGAGCGATGACGCTGTCGTCTACGTCCACCAGAATGAATGGAATGGTGTCAGGACCGGTGCGATTGTAGGCCTCGACGTAGGCCAGCGCCGTGTCCCCGCCGTAGCTGAGCGCGCCTCGCGGATTGACCAGGATGCCGATGGGGTCGCTGCGCGAGACCCTTCCCTTGGCGCGGTAGGTCAGGATCGGCGCCGAGACACTTCCCGGAGGAAACGCGGGGACGACGAAGTCGCCCTCCGCGCGAGTCGAATTCTGGGAATCCCTATCGCGAATCGCGACCGCGAAATGATGGGGACCCGCGGGGAGCAGGAGAGCATCCTGGAACAGGATACTCTCGTCGACTCGCTGGGTTTCTTCGAAACTCGGGACCCGAACGGTCTGATCCTTCCCCAGTGACACGGGAGCCCGGCCCTGCGCCTGAGCGGTCAGATCGACCCGGTAGTGCGCCACGAAGTCGTTGCCGTCCCTCTGAAATCCAAAAGAGCGATTGGAGAGCGAGATGCCGATAATGGCGACCGTCGTGTCTCCGACGCCGCCCAGAAACGAGACCGACGCCACGAACGGCAGCGGGCTGCCGGCGGTAAGGCGGCCGATTCGCTTGAAGGCCGCCTGAACATCCAGAATCTGGGTGAGATTTTCGCCGCGGTCCGGAGGAGTCGTGCTGCCTTCCCGTTGCCAGCTTCCGCACCCGAGGGACAACAAGGCAACGGCAAGTGGCGGCCCGAGAGAGACTTTCATTGACCTAGCTTACCTGTTCGTCGTCAACAGCGTCAAGCAGTGTGCTTGCTCGGGTTCCGACGCCGGGGTAATTTTGCTCGCGATCTCATGAGCCAAGAGAACCTCGTCGGCCGAACCGTAGCGGGGTACCGCCTCCTCCAACACGTCGGCGAGGGCGGTACGGCGGCCGTTTACCGTGCCGAGCATCCCGAGCGCGGGCTGGCAGCCCTCAAGGTCCTGCGCAACCGCCTGGGGCAGGACCCGGTCGCCGTGAAACGGTTTCTCCGCGAGGCCGAGTTCGGGACCCGGGTACAGCACCCGAACGTGGTGAAGACCTACGAATTCGGTGAGACGGACGGGATGTACTATCTCGCCCTCGAGTGGATGGACGGCGAGCCATTGGAGAAATTCGCCCTTCGCTCGGGCCGCCTGGCACCGATTCTGGTCGCCACTATCGTCGAGCAGATCGGCGCGGCACTCACTGCCGCGCACGCCCTCGGCATCATTCATCGCGATCTCAAGCCCGCCAACATCATGTACGACCCCTCGACCCAGCGAGCGATGCTGCTCGACTTCGGGATCGCGCGGGATCAGGACCTGAAACCCGAAGAACGACTGACCCGCACCGGTTTCTTCGTCGGCACGCTGCAGTATGTCGCTCCGGAAGCGCTCTCTGGCGAGCTGGTGAATCAGCAGGCGGACGTCTACAGTCTCGCCACGATCGCCTACTACCTGCTGACCGGCACCCTGCCCTACACCGGACGCTCCCCGCGAGAGCTGTTCCAGCAGCTGCTGACCCAGCCTCCGCATCCCTCTCAATCAGGCCGTCAAGGGCGCTCAAGTTCCCTCCCGCCATCGAGCAGGCCGTCATGGCCGGACTCGAGCGCGACCTCACCAAGCGAAGTAAGAGCGTTGACGAGTTCTCCCAGCGCTTTTGCACTGCGGTGCGGGAGGAGACCGGGAAGAAGGGTGGCTTCCTGAGCGGACATCTTCGGGCGATGACGAGGGACCGCTGAACTCGCCGCGCTCGACCAGCTGCTGCTCGAACGCTCGGTCAAACGCGGCGATTTCGTGCTCGCCTCCGGGCGGCGATCCTCCTTTCTACGTGGACGCGCGGCTTACCACGATGTCGGCGGAAGGGCTCGTGCTCATCGGACGGGTCGGGCTCCGGCAATCCGCGAGCGGGGCTGGACGCCGGACGTCGGTCGGCGGCCTCACCATGGGGGCCGATCCTGTGGCCTACGCGATTGCGGCCAGCCAGCGCCCAGTCGCCTCCTCCGGTGTCGAGGCCTTCAGCGTCCGAAAGGAGGCCAAGGCGCACGGTACCGGACGACGCATCGAAGGGCAACTTTGCCACGGGAACCGAGTGGTCGTCGTGGAGGATGTGCTCACCACCGGGGGCTCGGCCCTGAAGGCCGTGAGGCGGGTTCGCGTGGAGGGCGGCGAGGTGCTCGGCGTACTGGCCGTGGTGGACCGGGAAGAAGGCGGACGGAAGCGCACTCGAGGATCAGGGAATCGAGGTAGTATCCCTCACGACTTCTACGATCCTGGGCCTCCGCTAGGGCGATTTCAAGCGGACCCCTCCCGCTCCCAGCGGATGGAAGCTCTTCAGTACCCGCCCGTAAGGCGCAATCATCACATCGACGAATCGATCGAGCGCGGCGCTGAACGGAAAGCGGCGGCGCAGCTCCGAAGTGTTCATCCCCAGAAGCGATCGCACGTGCCGCGCGAAGCTCTGCGGTGAGCTGAACTCGAGACGGTAGGCCACATCGGCGACGGTGAGTCCCCGTCGCTCAAACAAGAGGCTCGCGTGGAGCAGCCGCACGGCGGCCAGATAGCTCTTGGGAGAGGGGAGACCAGCTCGATTGAACCGCGACATAAGGGTGGTGCAGCGCACATGAAGGCGGTCGGCCAGGTCGCGCGCGGTGACTACTTCCGGGGAGAATTGAACGAGCGCCTCGAAGAAGAGGCGGGTGTCCGGAGGGACTTCGCCCAACGCCGCGAGAATCGGCGCCTGAAGCCGGGCGGAATCCCTGCTCGCCGGCTGTCCCAGCACCTGCCGAAGCCGTTGCCACCCGGCGGGCGTGCTCACATCCACCACCTGTCGCACACCCGAGGCGCCGAGTTGAAGCAGTACTTCGGAGCCGTACGCATCGGCCTGACTCACGAGGGCCACGGTGGGGACTTCCGGAAAGTCGCGCGTCAGGTGGTTCAGCTGGTCGAGCGGCGCCCCACGGCATTGCCGGACCGAGAGGAGGACCGCGTCCACCGCACGCTCCCGGACTACCCGGACGATGTCGGGCAGAGACTCGCGATGGAGGAGAGAAAACCAACCTCCGCTTGCCGCATCCAGCCGGGGCCTCTCCTCTGGGGAGACCACGGCGGCAATCACCGGGGCGGATCCGGCGGTCTGAAGGGCACTGCTCACAGGGGACTCCTGCGGTGGACGGCCCCACGATAGCCCCGCCGGTTCAACCGCGATTCAAGTCATCCCCATACCCTTAAGGATGTGTAGCGGTGTGCAACCTTTGGGGTGGGCAAAACGTCTAGTGTCTGGATGGATTGGCCGCCTATCGCCCCATCCATATCTTGACCGTGAATCACAAGATGCGGTCCCGGCAGCCGACGCCACGATAGGGCACGGCAGCTGAGACCGAGCCGACTCATCGGGAGAACCCCGTGACCGGTCCTGACGAGCTTTCCTCCCGCCTCCAGGCGGCCCTCGGGTCCCAGTATCGGCTCGAGGCCGAGTTGGGGCATGGCGGGATGGGCGTCGTCTTCCTCGCGCGCAGACACCACGCTTGATCGCCCGGTGGCGGTGAAGGTGGTGCACCCCGATCTCGCGGTGCATGCCGCGATCACGCAGCGCTTCCTTGCGGAAGCGCGGATGATCGCGCGCCTCCGTCACCCCAGCATCGTCTCAGTTCACTCCGCCGGCGAGACCACCGGACTTTTCTACTACGTGATGGACTACGTGCCGGGGGAGAGCCTCCGGCAGCGGCTCAACCGTGAGCTTCGGTTGCCGCCCGCGGAGGTGGCACGGCTGTTGAGCGATCTCGCCGACGCGCTGCATGCCGCTGGACAGGCAGGCCTGGTGCACCGGGACGTCAAACCGGAGAACGTGCTGCTCGACAGCGCGACGGGCCACCCGATGCTGGCGGACTTCGGCATTGCGCGCGCGATGGTGCCGGATGGAAGCGGTAACGTGACCGCGGCTGGAGTCGCGGTGGGCACGCCGACCTACATGAGCCCGGAGCAGGCAGCCGGGGAGGCAGTGGATCACCGCAGCGATCTTTACGGTCTCGGTGTGCTGGGATACGAGATGCTGACGGGACGGCCACCGTTCCGAGGGGCCAATGCCGCGGCCATTGCCTCGATGCATTTGTCGGAGCGCCCTGCGCCGGTCGGCAATCTCCGTCCCGACGCACCGGCTCCGCTGGCCGCGGCGATCATGCGGGCCCTCGAGAAGAATCCGGCTGACCGCTGGCAGACCGGCTCCGAGTTCCGTCACGCGATTCAAGGCGACGCGGTCACTCCGCTGCCCAGCCGGTTGCGGCGGCGTGGCCTGGTATCGGCGGGAGTCGCGGTACTCCTCATGGCAATCGTGGTCGCGGCCTTCGCCCTGAGACCGAACGGCCCGCCCGCCGGAGTCAACCCGCGCCATTCGATGCTGATTCTTCCGTTCGAGAACCTGCGGGGAGATGCCTCGGTGGACTGGCTGCGAGAAGGAAGCGTGAACATGCTCACGCTGAACCTTTCGCAGTGGAATGACCTGACGGCGGTCGATCACGAGCGGCTGCACGATCTCCTGGCTCGACGCAAGCTGGGCGACGGTACCGCAGTGGGCCTCGAAATGGCCCGGCAGCTCGCCCGCGATGCCGGCGCGTGGACCGTGGTACTGGGAGACTTCACCCGGGCCGGCGATTCATTGCATCTCGTGGCACGGGTTTACGACGTGGCGACGGGAAACCGGGTGGATGTGGCCCAAGTTGACGGCGCGCCGGGCGAGGATGTGCGCCCGCTGTTCGACCAGCTCGCCGCGAAGCTGCTCAATCTTTCCGGCGCGCCGACCGGGACGCGGGCCGAACTGTGGCGCGCCACGACCTCATCGGTCGAAGCGTTCCGCTCCTATCTCCAGGGAATCGAGCATCTCAACCAATGGAGCCTGGGGGAGGCGGAGGCCGACTTGAGCCGCGCCACGAAGATCGATTCGACCTTCGCGCTCGCCTACTACAAGCTCGCACTTACCCGAGGCTGGGCTACAGGACAAGGTGATTCGCTGGGAATCGAGGCGATCCACCGGGCCACTCAATATTCCGACCGGCTGCCAGAACGGGACCGGACCATGATCCGCGCCTATCGGGCTTTCATCGACGGCGACTACGCGACCAGCCGAGGCAACTACCAGCAGCTGCTCTCGCGGGACTCCACCGACGCCGATGCGTGGTACGGTCTCGGTGATGTGTGGTTCCACGATACGAGCAAGAGCGTCCAGGTCGGGCACCGACATCACACCATGTCCTACCGGGCCTTCAAGAAGGCGATCGGGCTCGACCCCGGTTACTACCTCGCCTACGAGCACGTCCAGCAGTTGCTGAACACGGCGTCGCAAAAGGACCCGCCAATGGTCCTCATGCCGAACGATTCGTTCGCGGTGCCAGAAGATGACCGGGGCCACAGGCTGCTGGACAGTGCGACGGTCGCGGCGGGCATCGACCGCGCGCGGCTGGCGGGGATCACCAGCGCGCGGAGCTGGATCGCGAGTCAGCCGGAGAATCCTCACGCGCAGAATGCGCTGATCGAGGCTCTCGCCGCTGCCCAGAACTATCCGGCGGCGCTGGCCGAGGTGAACCGGATCCACAGCACACCGTCAGGCGCCGCTCGTCCCGACCTGCCCTTCATCCGGGCGCGACTGCTCACCGAGTCGGGCGACTTCGGAGGAGCCGAACGTGAGGTTCGCGGCGCCATCGACTCCACGACCCCCGAGGACTTTGGCCGATATTCCGAAGGCACCCTGCCTCCGGAAACGGTCAGCCTGTTGAGTGCCGGGGCGAACCTGCTCGCGTATCACGGGAAGGTTCGCGAGGCCCGGCAGGTGGTCGAGCTTGCCGGGCGGGTTCAGGCCGAGTGGTTCGAAAACAGTATGTGGAGCCGGAAGCTCGGCGGGGAGCCGGCCTGGACCCAGCTTTTCCTGGGTCACCTGTATACCTCGGTGGGCGCGCCGGTCTCCGCGCTGCACGCCACTTGGGATGCGGTGTCTGACGGGGTAAAGGCGGCTCCCCGCTCCGACCGCAAAGAGCTGATGCAATTCGGCTGGCCCTCGGCGCTGGGACTTTTCCTGAGCGACGAGGCCGACAGCGCCGCTCTGCGTGAATTTGCCGGGACTCGAGGGGAAAAGCTTCCTCCGGAGATTCGAGTCCTTCAGGCCATCGCGGAAAAGGACACGACGTCGGCCAGGAAGATGCTGACCGAAGCGGAGAAGAATCCCGAGTCGATCGATTCTTCGTACAAGTCCCGGCCTATGTGGTGGAGCTACCGCACCCCGCTTCTGGCCCAGGCCCACTTTCTCCTTGGGGACTACGAGACGACGATCAAGCTGTTGCGTGATTTCGAGCCGACCCATTTTGCGTCGCGCTACTTCGATTCACGCTGGGGTCTCGCCGGGAGAGTGCGGCTGCTCCGGGGAGTCGCGTACGAGAAGCTGGGCCAGCCGCAGCTGGCGCGGACGGAATACAAGGCTGTCCTGGAGCAATGGGCGGACGCCGATTCAGCCCTGCAGCCCTTCGTCCGCCAGGCCCAAGCGGGATTGCTCAGAGTAGGCGGAGGCGTGGGCTAACGAGTAGATTCAGGGTGCACAGGCAGGACGGATGGTCGCGGGTTCAAGGCCGCAGCTTGCTGCGGTCCAGGGCTCGAGGAAAGTCCGAGCTCCAACGGGTAGACTGCCAGGTAACGCCTGGGCGCCGAGAGGCGACGGACAGGGCCACAGAGAACAGACCGCCTGGAACCCGGGCGCGAGCCCGGGGGAACGGCAAGGGTGAAACGGTGGGGTAAGAGCCCACCGCACCGCTGGTAACAGCGGTGGCACGGTAACCCCCAGTCGGAGCAAGGCCAAATAAGCGGCGAGGTGTGACCCACACCGCCCCGTCGGGTCGCAAGATCCGGCTAGCCGCGGGTAGGCTGCTCGAGGCGGTTGGTGACAACCGTCCCAGACAGATGACCATCCCCCGGGCTTCGGCTCCGGGGAACAGAACTCGGCTTACGGGCCTGCCTGGGTAGACGGGCGAACGGGGTGAAACTATGCCCCGCCGCCCGTCTGCTTTTTTTCGCCCCTCCCGCTATTTCCAAAGGTGACATAGCTTTGGGGCATTCTCTGCCCGTACCCCGGTATGGCGACAAAGCCCAGTCCTATGCAGGATAGAAACCGACCATATCCGGAGTCGTGGGACCGGGTGGCAGACGTCAGGGTCTTCCGGGCGAGCGCGAAGGATTGGGAAAAGCTCATCACCTGGCGTGCCGACATGCGCAAGCGTGGCTGGAAGCTCCTCAAGGTGACGAGCGACGATTCCGAACTGGTCGCGGTCTTCGGGCGTACCAAGACGGACCTCCACCCGGGCGGCGGCTGACCCCCGGCCGGACCCCGTCGTCCATTCCCCCTCACGTTTGAGGCAAGTCATGAGGTCACGCCCCTGGATCGCCGCGGCCGTGGCGATCACTGGTATCCTCGCCTGGAAGGCGCCGCCGACCACCGCGGCTCGGCGCTACCGGCTGGATCTCAAGACCACCCAAGTCATCGACCTGAAGGCCGTGGGACAAACCGAACAACGCCAAGAGTTCGGCAGCACCGGGTTCCTCAGCGTTTCCATCGCCGATACCACCGGCGGCAAGACAATCAGCGTCGTGCTCGATTCTCTGAAGCCGGATAGCGCGTCGCCGGTTCCGTCGGAGGCGGCCAAGGCGGCTGCCGGTACGACCTGGCACGGGGTGGTAGGCTCGAACGGGAGAATCACCGGGCTTCAGGCCTCGAGCGATAACCCCGTCGCCGTGACGTTGACCGCGTTGTTGCGAGAATTTCTGCCGCCGGTTCCCGCGGGCGTGTCGCCTGGAAAGGCCTGGACTGACACGACCGAGAACAACGACAACGTGCCGAACGGATCGATGGCGGTCCGGACCATCACCAACTTCCAGTCGTCCTCGGAGACCTATGAAGGGGTCAAGGCGCTCAAAATCGCGAGCGCTTCCAGCAGCTCCTTCTCGGGGAATCAGGAAACCGGAGGTGGATCCGCAGCCATCGAAGGCACCGGAACGGGAACCGGAATCTGGTACATCGGGCCCGACGGTACCTACCTCGGCGGAAAGCGGAGTAGCATGCAGAATCTGACGGTCTCGGGCGCCTTCGCACCCGAGCCGCTGCCCGTGGTTGTCACGCTCGATGCGACAACGTCGCTTCTGAAATGATCTTATGAGGTCACATCGGCTCCTGCTACTTCTTGTTCTCGCAGGTTGTAGCAGCACCAGCCAGCCGCCTGCTAATCCCACCCCGAGCCCGGCCGGTCCTCCGTATGGACAACCGAGCGAGCCGGCCCCCTCTGGCAAGGGCCTTCAGCTGCGCACCGAAGGAACTTTCCGGTACTCGCTCTGGCGACGGGATAGCGTCGTGGCTCAGATGCCGAGCGGAGAGGCGCAGGTCCAGGTCACCGGGCAGACTGCATTTGTCACCGTGAATCTCCAGCCGGTCTCAGACGGAGCCCAGCTGAGCGCCACGCTGGATTCGGTGCGACCGGATGCGGATGTCACCTTCTCCACGACCACTCTCGACAGCCTCTCAGGTTCCAAGTGGAGCGGAAAACTGACCCGATCGGGTTGGGTCGAGTCGGTGACCGCGACAACTCACTCGCTCCTCGCCGATCAGATCCGGGACGCGATCAAGCTGCTGTTTCCAGTGGTCGGGGACAACGCCGGAGCCGGTTCTACCTGGCAAGGCACGGCGCCCGCGGTGGCGGCCCGGCTCAGCGTAGTGGACCTCGACGAGAGCGTCCAGATAGTCGGAACGGCGGGAGCGGCGGTGAACGAGAACGGCCAGAAATTCATTCCCATCACGGTGATCCGTACGACCACGGGGCAGGGAAGCGGAAGCCAGGCCGGACAGCCGATCGATCTCGCCGCGACGGGACGAGACTCGTTGGTCTATCACTTGGGCAATGACGGACAGGTCCTCGCTGCGGAAGGAGAACGGGTGAGGGACATGACCCTGACGGCGACCGCCGTAGGGCAGACCGTTCCAGTCACTCAGGAGAGCCGACTCAAGTTCTCTCTGCTCCGATAGGACGCTTGACCGGGTTGATGAAGACGGCGTTGAAAACGCTCGTGGTGGCCGCCGCGGGTTTCGTCCTCTGGCTCCTCGCCATCTGGCCTCCCCCACTCTGGTACCGGACCCACTGGCCCGCGGAAACCGCGTTCATGTGGATGAGGCGCGGAGAGGGCGGTCCGAAGACAGACTCGCTCCGCCAATACCGGCCGATTCCCCTCGATTCGATTTCTCGAAGCCTTCAGGATGCCGTAGTCATCGGGGAGGACAACAACTTCTTCACTCATGGCGGGATCGACTACCTGGCCATGGCGCATGCCATTGGTTATCCCCGTCAGTCGTTTGCCTGGTCCTCCGCGCGAGATCGAGACGAGCTGCTCAGCGTACTTCCCCGGGCCTGGAGCCGGCGCGACAAGCTTCGGGGTGCCAGCACGATCTCTCAGCAGCTGGCCAAGAACCTGTACCTCTCCCCATCACGCAACCCGCTGCGCAAAGTGAAGGAGGCGGTAACCACCTACCGGCTCGAAACGGCATTGGGGAAGCGGCGGATCATGGAGCTGTATCTCAATGTGGCGGAGCTCGGTGACGGGATCTGGGGCGCCGAGGCCGCGAGCCGAAAGTATTTCAAACGGGGCGCGGCGCGACTCACCCAGGAGCAGGCTGCCGCTCTCGCGGGATCGCTCCCCTTCCCGCTCAGCTCCAACCCCGGCTTCAAGCCAAGCCGAATGCGCTGGAGGCGAGATCGCATCCTGCGTCGGATGCATGGAGAGTGGGTAGACGTGCCAAAAGTGGAGACCGAGGACCTGCCGGCCCCACCACCGGATTCGGCTTACATCGCGGTGGATTCTGCCGTCACCGCAGTGGATTCTGTCCCGCTGGTCCAGACGGAATCGCTCCCCGCTCCACCGGAAAGCCTGGAGACGGCACAGGACAGCGTTCCCTGATTCGCGGGGCCCAGCCTAAAGAATCTTCTTGCCGAAAGCGGATTGAATCAGTTCGACCGCGAACTGGGCCGAAGTATTGCGGTCGTCCAGGATAGGATTGACTTCGACGACTTCGAGGGAACCCATCACGCCTGCCGCAGCGACGAGCTCCATGATTAGGTGAGCTTCGCGGTAATCCAGGCCCCCTTTTACCGGCGTGCCCACGCCTGGCGCCAGGCTGGGATCGACCGAGTCCAGATCGAAGCTCACGTGCACCAAGTCGGTCCCCGCGGTGACGTTGGCCAGCGCCTTCCCCATGACGCTGTGAATCCCCTGCTGGTCGATGTCCGCCATCGTGTAGACGTTGACCCCCAGGCGCTTCAGATGCCGCCGTTCCCCTTCGTCGACGCTGCGAATTCCCACCAGGGCAATGTTCGCGGGATCCACTTTCTTGAAACGGCCACCGATGCCGCCAAGCTCGCGGGGACCGAGTCCCAGCAGAGCGGCCAGCGGCATGCCGTGAATGTTTCCGGTCGGAGAAGTGCCGGGGGTGTTGATGTCGCTGTGCGCGTCCACCCAGAGCACCCCGACCTTGTGACGACTCGCGCGCGCCCAGCGGGAGAGGCCCGAGATGGTTCCGACCGCGATCGAGTGATCGCCGCCCAGCACCAGGGGGAAATGCCCCTGTTTCATCACCTGCCCTACCTTGGCGGCCAGCAGCCGATTCGCCCGGGTGATCTCGGCCAGGTAACGGGCCCGAAGCCTTCCGACCCTCAGCTCCTCGATGTTGTGAATCAGGAGATCTCCGTCGTCAACGACGCGATGCCCCAGCTCGCGGAGGTGCTGATTGAGCCCGGCTATCCGGATCGCGGAGGGACCCATGTCCACCCCTCGGCGGCCAGAGCCGAGGTCCATGGGAACGCCGAGGATGTGAATGGTTTTGCGGCGCGGGATCGTTCTGGAGGTTGGCATCGGATCAATCAGTTCCGAGTTCAGAGTTCCGAGTTGGCATTCATCGCGAAGGAACTCGGAACCCGGAACTCGGAACTCAATCCACCAAGCGCAGCGGCATCACGAGCGTGAGGTACGACGCGGGATCATTCCAGCCCACTGGCTCACAGGTGGCAGCGCGTTCGGGGCCCTTGAAGGTCATGCGCACCTCGTCGGTGGGCATGAACTTCAGGATCTCGAGGAGATAGGTGGCGTTGAAGCCGATCTCCAGTGAATCCCCGTCGTAGGTGATGGCCATTTCCTCCTGGGCCTCGCCCAGGTCGGGAGTCTGAACCGAGAGCTTGCATGCCCCATTGGTCAGCGCCAGCCGAATTCGATGGGTCTGGTCGCTGGCGACGATGCTCATGCGCCGAATGGCTGAGGTGAGGGCGGCCTTGTCCGCGGTCGCGCTCTTGTCGTTCTCCTTGGGAATTACCTGCTCGTAGTTGGGATAGGGGCCCTCGATGAGCCGGGTGAACACCTGAGTCGTGGCAGAACGGAATCCCAGGTGGTTCTCGCTCTTGGCGATCTCCAGCTCGTCCTTGTCTCCGAAGAGCCGGCGGATCTGGTCCAGCGCCTTCGGCGGAATGATCAGGTCGGCCTGACCCTTCGACATGCCGCCGGTAGCCGGCACATCCATTCGGGCCAGCCGGTGACCATTCGTCGCAACCATGCGCATCCGCTCGGGGCGAAGCTCCCAGAGTACGCCGTTCAGAATCGGCCGGCTTTCCTCGGTGCTGGCGGCGAAAGCCACGTGTCCGATCAGCTTCTGCACGTCGCCCGCGGCGCAGGACCAGCCACCGGTCGAAATTGACCGCAGGGAAGGCCGGGAATTCCTCACGAGGCAAGCCGAGCAGCCGGAACTTGGCGCGGCCACACTCGATGGTGACCCGTTGTTCTCCCGAGCTGGTAACCCGAATCGCGGCGCTGGGCAGCTCTCGCACGATCTCGACCAGCTTCTTGGCTGGCAGAGTGAGCGCGCCTTCCTGATCCACCGAGGCTGGTACGGTGGTGGACACCGCGATATCCAGGTCGGTGCCGGAGAGCCGGAGGCCGTCTACCAGTGGCCTCGAGCAGGATGTTGGAAAGAACCGGCAGTGTCGTCTTGGTCGGTACCGAAGCTGCGACCGCCACCAATCCTTCCTGAAGCTGTTCTCGTGTGATTGTGAACTTCATCCCGCTCCTCAGCGTGCAGGAAAACTTCTGTTTCTTCTATAAGAATAACTTGATAGCAGTAGCAGTAGAGCGTCTGGAAATGTGGATCAACTGCCCAATCGCATTCCCTGCTCTACGATAGCCCACTTCGACGGTGTCGACTCGTTGTGGAACTTGTGGACCCGGCGGGGACAGTTCGCACGAGACCTCGCGACTTCCCACAGTTCCCACGTGATGTTCAAGATCTACTGTGCGACCAATTCCGCGCGAGCGCTTTCGATCCTGTCGCGGAATCCGCGGTCGCGGCTCATCTGCCGCTGCACCTTGTCGACGCTGTGGATCACGGTCGAATGGTCCCGCCCACCGAAGGCATGGCCGATCTCGATCAACTGCATCTGCAGGAGATCCCGAGCCAGGTACATCGCGATCTGCCGCGGGATGACCAGGGTCTTGATCCGGGCCTTGGAGCGCAGCTGTTCCGCCGTTACTCCCCAGCGCCGGGCGACCACGTCCTGGATCCGATCGATGGTCGGAAGGGTCTTTGGAGCCGCCAGCGAATCGTCCCCCGGCCGGATCTTGTCGGCCAGCGCCTCCCGGGCCAGCTCGATCGAGACCTCGCGGTGCTTGAGCGAGGCGTAGAGCAGCAGCTTGATGATGCAGCCTTCGAGCTCCCGGACGTTGGAGCGGACATGCTCGGCGATGAAGCGGAGCACGTCGTCCGGAATGGTCATCTCCAGGTGGTCCTGCTCCTGCTTCTTCCGCAGGATCGCGATGCGGTGCTCGAGGTCGGGCTGGCCGATGTCGGCCACCATGCCCCACTCGAACCGGCTGACCAACCGCGCCTCGAGTCCCGGAATCTCCTTGGGTGGCCGGTCCGAGGTCAGGGCGATCTGCTTTCCGCCCTCGTACAGGGCGTTGAACGTGTGGAAGAACTCCTCCTGGGTGGCCTCCTTGCTTTCCAGGAAATGGACGTCATCCACCAGGAACAGATCGATGTCGCTCCGGTAACGCTTGCGGAACTCCGGCATGGTCCGCCGGGTGATGCCTTCGATCACTTCGTTGATGAACTGCTCGGCGCTCACGTAGAGCACCCGGGTATCGGGCCGGGTGCGGACCAGCGAATGGGCGATGGCCTGCATCAGGTGGGTCTTGCCCAGCCCGGTGGCGCCGTAGATGAAGAGCGGGATTGTAGGTCTTGCCCGGTGCTTCGACCACCGCGTGGGCGGCCGCGGCGGCGAGCTGATTGGACTTGCCGATGACGAAGCTGTCGAAGGTGTAGCGATCGTTGAGCGGCTGGGCGCTGGGATTGGTGGCGGCCGCGGCCTGAGGCCGGTGCCGTCACGAAGAAGTCCATCTGCGGCCGCTTCTGCCGGTCCTCCTGAACCCGGAAGACGATCGACGGTGGGCCGTCCCACCAATGGCTCCGCCAGCCGGGCGAGGAGACCGGCGTGATTGGTCTCGTTCCACTTGGCGGCGAACTCGTCAGGGGCCGCCACGACCAAGCGCCCGTCTTCGAGGGCTACGGCTTCAGTAGGCTCGAGCCAGGCACGGACGACCTTGTCCGGAAGCTGATGGTAGGCCTCATCGAGGACCCGCTTCCAGACCTCTTTGGCTGACAGCTGCATGCTGCTCGGCGGGTGGGGCGTTTGCAAGGGCGCACGATAGTACGGGCCGCATGTGGAAAAGTCAACCTTGACCCAAACGGTCTTGCCTGGGTAGGTTGTCGGGCTCATTTGAGGGGAATAGATCCATGAATCCGTCGTATCGCCCGCGCAACCGACGCCGGGTCAACAAGCATGGTTTTCGGGCCCGGATGGCCACCCGCTGGGGCCGCGCGACGCTTTCACGTCGTCGCAAGAAGGGCCGCAAGCGGCTGACCGTGAAGATCGGCATCCAAGCACGGGGGCCGGCTAACGGCAGCGAGCGGCTGCCGCGGTCCCACCGGCTGGCGCGCGCGGCCGATCTCGAGGCGCTGTCTGGAGCAGGGCCGGCGCCGGCGGACGCGGCATCTGGAGTTCATCTGGTGTGACAACACAACGGGCCACCCGCGGATGGGACTCATCGTCCCCAGGTATCAGTCCTCCGCGGTGGCCCGTAATCGTTTGCGGCGCCGGCTCCGCGAAGTGTGGCGACGAGAGGTGCAGTCGGACCCAGGGCGCGGTGCGACCTGGTGGTCCGGGCACGCGCGGGAGGCCTACGCGCGCGAGCTTTGACTGAGCTTCGGATCAGGTGCTCGGCTGGGCCGGCGCAGACCTGTCGGAGCGGCGTGATGGCTACGCGAGTGGGAGCACTACGCGCTTCACAGTTTACGCAGCTCCCGCAGCAGCTGCTGATTCTGCTGGTGCGCGGGTATCAGCTGACTCATCTCACCCGGTGCTGCCTCCCAGTTGCCGATTCAGTCCTTCCTGCTCGCACTACACGCTCGAGGCGCTGCGCCGCTACGGCGCTCTGAAGGGTGTCCTGGCTGGGCGCCGGCGCCTGCTCCGCTGCCATCCGTTCAATCCGGGTGGCTTCGACCCGGTTCCCTGACCTAGAAATCTCATCGCATGGATCGTCGAGTCCTCTGGGCGATCCTTCTCATGATGGCGATCGCCATCGCGCCGACCTTCTTCCTGAAGAAGCCGGCGCGCCCCGCCCGTCCGCATCAGAGCCAGCTCCTCCCGCCGCGATGGGGCCGGCTCCGGACAGACCCCGATGCCCCGGTCGCTTCCGACAGCTGCCAATTCGGACGATACCGTCGAAGTCATCTCGCCGCTCTACCGCTACGAGTTCTCGACCCGGGGCGCCCACCTGGTGCAGGCCACGATCCGGGACTACCCGTCGCTGACGCCTGGCCGAGCACCGGGCCCCGGCCCGCGCTGGTCCCGGCCGACGGATGCGTGGTACACCTACTCGTCTCGTCGTCGGGCAACGACACGCTCTCGCTCGACGACTGGTACTTCACCCCTTCGACCGAGACGCTACGGGTCGATGAGCCGAGGAGGCTCACCTTCACCGCGGCGCGGGGCGACGTGGAGGTCGAGATCACATACGGCTTCCGTCCCGACGATTACCGGGTACACGTGAGCGGTCACGTGTCGGGCATCGGTCCGAACGGCGCCACGCTGGTGGTGGGACTGGGCAATGGACTGGCGCCATACCGAGGCGGATTCGGCCGCGAATCAGTACGAGTTCGGCATTGTCACCAAGACGGACGAATCGCAGCTGAAGCGTTTCGCGGCGCTCAAGCCGGGAGAGACGACGGTTCTGAGCGGTCCGTTCGAGTGGGTGGCGGTCAAGTCCAAGTATTTCGTGGCGGCGGTCCTCGCGATCGATTCAGCGTCATCGGCCGTCAGCGGAGTGACGGCTGTACCGCTCCGGTCCGGCCAAGCCGACCCGGGCGTCGTGCGACTGGGGCTGCCGATCCCGGCCGCGGGGGATTTCGCGTTCAGCACGTACGTCGGCCCCATGGAGTACGCCCGGCTCCGGGCCATCGGCCACGACTTCTACGACACCAATCCCTACGGGTGGCCGGGCTTCCGGACCATCATCCGCCCGGTCGCGGTCGGCGCCCGCTGGCTCCTGGTCTGGATGCACCAGCACCTGCACCTGGCGTACGGGATGGTGCTGGTGCTCTTCGGCATCATGATCCGGGTGGTGCTGTGGCCGCTCAACCAGAAGGGCATGCGCGCCAGCATCAAGATGCAGGCGATCCAGCCCGAGATGAAGGCGCTGCAGGACCAGCACAAGGACGACCCGCAGGCGATGCAGTCGGAGGTGTTCAAGCTCTACAAGAAGCACGACGTGAATCCGTTCAGCGGATGCTGGCCGATGCTGTTGCCCTGGCCGATCCTGCTGGCGCTCTTCTTCGTGTTCCAGAACACGATCGAGCTGCGGGGCCAGCCGTTCCTCTGGCTGCCGGATCTCTCGCTCAAGGATCCGATCTTCATCCTGCCGGTGCTGATGGGGCTGTCGCTGTTCGCCGTCAGCAAGGTGGGCATGATCGGCGTGCCGCCCAATCCCCAGATGAAGACGATGCTCTACGTCATGCCGGTCATGATGACGGTGCTGTTCTTCAACTTCGCCTCGGGCCTGAACCTCTACTACTTCATTCAGAACGCTCGTCAGCGTTCCCCAGCAGTGGATGCTGGCGAAGGAGCGGCTGAAGAACCAGCCGCCGCCGGCGCCGCCTCCCGCGAAGAAGAAATAGGTGTCAGGTTTCAGGGGTCGGGTGTCAGGGACTCGACTACCCCTGATCCCTGACACCTAACACCTGATACCTTATGCTCTCCGACCCCATCGCCGCTCTCGCGACCGCGCCCGGCCGCTCGGCCATCGCCGTCGTCCGGCTGTCGGGCGAAGGCGCCTTGGACATCGCGGTCAGGGTCGTGCAGGGATTCCGTCCGTCTCCTCCCCGAGAAGTGCGCCTCGCCACCTTCCGGGATCCAGCCGGAGAAGCGATCGATCGCGGACTGTACATCGTATTCCCCGCGCCTCGCAGCTACACCGGCGACGACCTGGTCGAGTTCTCCTGTCATGGCGGGAGTGCGGTGGTCACGAGACTGCTTGCGGCGCTCTATGCCGCGGGCGCGCGGAACGCATTGCCTGGCGAGTTCACCCGCCGTGCAGTGCTCAACGGGAAGCTGGACCTGCTGCAGGCGGAAGCCGTCGGAGATCTGGTAGACGCCACGGTTCCAGCTCAGGCGCTGGCGGCGCTTCGCCAACTCGATGGCGGCCTATCTCGAAGGATCACCGGTCTGCGCGATGCGCTGATCGATCTCCAGGCCCTGCTCGCCTACGACGTGGACTTCCCGGAGGAGGATGACGGGCCCGATCTCGCGAGACCAGCTTGCTCAGCGGCTGGGGAACGTCACCGCGCTAACCTCACAGCTGCTCGCCAGCGCGCCCGCCGGGACCCGGGTTCGGGAAGGGGCCGTCGTGGTCCTGGCGGGGCCGCCCAATGCCGGCAAGTCTTCCTTGTTCAACGCTCTGCTCGGCGTGGATCGCGCGCTGGTAACCGAAATTCCCGGCACGACCCGCGACGCGATCGAGGCGCCGGCCGATTTTCACGGCTGGCCGGTCCGGCTGATCGATACGGCGGGACTCGGCGGAGAGCGAGGACCGGCTGGAGACACTGGGCATGGCGATGAGCCGGCGTTACCTCGGCGAAGCCGACCTGATTCTGTCTTGTGAGGATGGGCAGTCGGCCGATTCCGACCCGCTCGACCGGCGACAACGTCCTCCTCGTTTCCACCAAGAGCGATCTTCGGGAGTCCTCCGGCGCCGGCGTTGCGGTCTCCGCCGTGACCGGCGACGGGCTCGGAACACTCCGGCTCCGCGTCGCGCAGCGAATCTTCGGCGATCAGGTCTCGCTCATGGACCTGGAACCCGCACTCACCCGTGCCCGACATCGCGACGCGCCTCTCGAAAGCGCGTGACGCGCTGGTCGCAGCCGCGCCGCATCTATCTCTAACCGGCGATCCTGTGCTCGCCGCGCACCATGTGCGCGAAGCGACTCAAGCCCTCGACGAATTGATCGGCACGGTCGATCTGGAGCAGGTGCTGGACCGGCTGTTTGCGGGGTTCTGCGTGGGGAAATGAAACTACGTGAGACGTGAGAGGTGAGAGGGGTAGCGGTGTTCCCGCACTTGCTGTTCACACCGACCGATCTACCTTCTCACCTCTTACTTCTTACTTCTCACGCTCTTGGCCCCATGCACCTCTCCGCCATTCACGTCTATCCCATCAAGTCGTGCCGAGGGCTGAGTCCGGATTCCTGGTCGGTAGACCGGTTCGGCTTCCAGTTTGATCGGCGCTGGATGTTGATCGATGAGCGGGGCGTGTTTCTGAGCCAACGGACGCATCGGCGCCTTGCCTTGGTCAGGATCACGATGGACGACGAACGTTTCACCGTCGAGACCGAAGGGAAGCCCGCGATTCAAGTCAGCCTTTTCCCGCCGGAGCTGCGTCCGGTCCGCGTAGTGGTGTGGCGAGATGTGATGGACGCCTGTTGCCCCGAGCCGGAGGCGGATCGCTGGTTCAGCGAGTTTCTGGGTGAGGAAGTGAGGCTGGCCCATATGCCGGACCGGGTAAAGCGCCCGTTGAATCCGTTCTATGCACGCAATGGCGGCCAGGCGAGCTTCGCCGACGCGTTTCCCTTTCTGCTCATCGGCCAGTCGTCTCTGGATGATCTGAATCGCCGGATGGCGACACCGTTGCCGATGAATCGGTTCCGCCCCAACCTCGTGGTGAGCGGGGCAGATCCCTTCGCCGAAGACGGCTGGCAACACATCCGGATCGGACCGCTCGAGCTGGAAGTGGTAAAGCCGTGCGAACGCTGTGTCGTCACGACCACCGATCAGGAGACGGCGATGATCGGCAAGGAGCCGCTCCGGACCCTCGCCACGTTCCGTCGAGTGGGAAACGAGGTCATGCTTCGGCATGAACGCAGTCCACTCCGGTGTCGGCCGATTCGCGATCGGCGATCCCGTGCTCCTGGCCTGAAATGGGCGTCGCTCTTCTCGGTGTGCCGTACGATGGTGCTTCGTCCTACCAGCGCGGCGCCGCCAAGGCTCCTCCTGCGATCCGTGCGGCGCTGCGCCACGAATCCAGCAACAGTTGGAGCGAATCGCTGGTGGACACCGCCACCCCCGGTTTCATCACCGTTCAGGACGATCTGGTTCTGGATCGCTCGCCGGACCCGTTCGGTGCGATCCAGGCAGCCGTAGGTCACCTCCTCGACCTGGGCCATGCCCCGATCGTGCTCGGAGGCGACCATTCCATCACTCTCCCCGTTCTTCGGGCCTTCCGCCGCCACCACCGCCCGCTCACAATCCTCCACGTGGACGCCCATCCGGATCTGTACGATGAGTTCGAGGGCGACAAGTACTCCCACGCCTGCCCATTCGCGCGCGTTATGGAAGAGGGTCTCGCCGACCGCCTGGTCCAGGTGGGGATCCGGACGATGAACCGCCATCAGCGAGAGCAGGCCGACCGGTTCGGAACTGAAATTATTGAGATGAAGGACTGGAAGGATGGCTGGCAGCTCAAGTCCGAAGGGGCGGTGTACATCTCCTTCGATTTGGACGGCCTGGATCCCGCCTCGGCGCCTGGTGTTTCCCATCCGGAACCGGGCGGTTTCACCACCCGACAGGCCCTGAGCCTGATCCAGTCGGTTGAGGGGCTGATCGGTGCGGACATCGTGGAATACAACCCGGACAACGACCTGCGGGATCTTACGGCTCGGGTGGCGGCGAAGCTGGTGAAGGAACTCGCTTGTGGGATCCATCGCAGAAAGGGCGATTCCCCGAACGGCCGCAGCCGCACAACTTGACGACCGAGGGATCCTTTCTGGGAGGCAGAGGGAGTTCATTCCCGTCCGCATCCTGGATGATTACCGGCCCTGGAATGACGATACTGCCAAGCGGTTTGCAGGTGATACGAAGCGGACCTGATCCTTCCACTACTTGCCTCCCAGACGCAGTCGGCCGATCCGCTCGTTGAGCTGCTGGAGCACGATCTGAAGCTCCGAGTGTTCGGGATGGAGCGTCTTCATCTGGCCGTTGTCGATCTCTCCGATGAGCCCCTTGGTGATTTCGATGGCCCGGCGTAGCCGGAACCGTTCGACATTCACGTGGTAATTGCTGGTCCGCGAAGCGGAGAGGATAGCCCATACGTTGTTGCGCAGGCTGTCCACCGCCGCCTTGAGGTCCTCCAGTCCTTCCGGGGCGTCACCGACCTTATTCAGCTGGCTGTCGATCGTGCCGAGGCGATTTCGAAGGTCGACGATCTGCTGACTGAGTTGCTGGTCCGCCATTGTGTACTCGGGCTCCAGAGAAAGTGACCGGTTCCGACCTCAAAGCTAAGCCTATTTGGGTGGGTGGGGGAGGAGACGAGCTCCGCTCGCGTGATCGGTTGAGGCGGCTTGAAGGATCCTGCGGGGGACTACTTGGCGGGTAATGAGTCGGTGTCAGGCGGTCTGGATGCCGCGCGAGGCGTCCTCCGCAGCCTGAAAATCCTGGGCTGGCGCACGCACCGCGGCAGCAATTCCGCGCTGGGCCACCAGGGCCTCCGTCATCCGGTGACCGAGGTAGTAGCCGGAGCGTTCGGGGAGCACACGGCCACCGACAAGTCGGGCGGACGGGCTCATGCCGCCGGAGAGATAGCGTAGCCGTAGGCCGATCCCGGTCCCATCGAGTTCGAGATCTACCACTCGCCGCAGGAAGGCCTCGAGCTCACGAAGCCTGCGGTATTGGCGTCGGGGATAACCGAAATAGTTGGCCGGATCGAATCCAGGCGCCACGGCTTCGGAAGCGTGTACGGCAAGACCCTCATTTACCAGGAGTTCCCTCAGGGTCGCCCGGCTTCCCGTCGCCCAGTAGTCGTAATACCCGCCCTGCTCGGCGATCAGCCGCTTCAGCTCGCTCCCGCTGGTCGGCGAGGTGTAGCGAACCGTGTGTGCCATCTCATGCGCCACCCAAAGTGGCAGCAACTCTGGCGGCAATCCCATTCCGTAGGTCTCGGGATTGGCCCGCCCGGTGAAATGCTCCAGGCAGATGAAGACCGCCCCTCGCCCACCGACGACTAGTTCCCCTGCGTTTGCCGCCCCCATGCCCACCATCAGGTACACATCGGTGGGGCGGTCCACCTGGAGCAGGTCCTCCGACTGGGCGATCGCGTCTTCCACGATGCCTTCGACGTCGGTTGACGCTAGAAGCTCGTGCAGATCGCTCCGGTCGGCGTGGAGCGAGTGGGTGACGATTGCCGAGGCCTGGGGACTGTCGAGATCCAGGACGTAGTTATGCCAGTAAGCGCTCAGGACGGAGCGATGAGCGTTGAGGTAGTCCTGGAAGGCCGCTTCGCGGTCGGCGGTTTGGAGTACTGCGAGGAATTCTGGTATGAGATTGATCAGCACGGAGCAGGAATATCGGAAGTTCGTGCGGAGATGCAAGGGGAAAAATTTCTAGCGCGGCGTCTCGAGAGCCTGGATCCACTCCTCCACGTGTCGGCGCCGCTCCGCAAAAATGGGATCGGCATGTTGCCAGGCCTCGGCGACGCGGCGAAAACAGGCGAGTGCGCTGTCTCGCTTTCCCGCCGCATCGTAGGCGCGGCCGGCCAGTTCGAAGAGATCAGCCCGTGTCACGTAGGTGTTGGGGCCATCGAACGGCCCTCGCAACGCGGATTCTGCCAGAGCGGCAGCGTCGAGTGGCCGTTTGAGCTGAAGCAGTACCTGGGCGAGCTCGGTGTTGGTTCGAGAGTAGCCATTCACCGGGGAGAAAATGGCGGCCCGAAACTCGTCTTCTGCTTCAGTGAACCTACCGCGGGCGGCCAGCAGCAGGCCACGAACATGATGGTAGAGACGCCGATCTCTGCCATAGCCGCTCTGTTGGCCCCAGACCTGGACACTGTCGGCGATCTGGTTCAGCAGCACGGTATCGCCCGCGGTTGCCAGTGCCTCGGCTCGCAACGTCTGAATCCAGGCCCGGTGCCGCGCCTTCCTCGAAGGAGTTTCTCCCCCACCGGACTTGCTGATCGAGTCGAAGAGCGCCGCGGCTTGCCGATAGCGTCCCAGCTCGAAGTTGACCTGTGCCTCCCAGCGCGCGCTGTAGGGCGCGGACCCGGCAGGAAGACGCTCCGGCTCGCCGGCTTCATTCAGGCCATGGGCCCGACGCAGTAGAGCCGCCGTCTCCACCGCTTCCCCAAGCCGGCCCTGAATACGGAGGCTGTTGGTGAGCCACTCGAGATTCGCGGCGCGGGTCGCCGGATCCCCTTCCTGGATCTGCTCCCGGAAGTATTGGTCGGCCGTGGCGTAGTCTCCCGAGCGGAGCCGAAGCCACATTCGAAACGGGAGCTGGTCGATGTGAGGGGCAAGTCCCACGACGGTCTGATTGGCCGCGAGGGCTTCCTGAAAGCGTCCGGCGTAGTAGTAGAGCTCTGACAGATTCCCCCAGGCCATGAAAGAAGCGGGTTGAGTCCGGGTCCACTGGCGCGCGACGCGCTCCGCGGCGGGGAAGGAATCGGCGAAGGTGTAGGCGCCAATCATTTCGACCAGGGCGCCGCAGGCCAGGCACCGGGCGGGGGCCTCGTTCGATCTGGGATCGACGCGGAGACTGCTCGAGTCCATCTCGATCACCCGGCGGAGGGGCACCAGCGCTCCAAGAAAATCGCCGTCCCAGATCAGGGCGTGGCCCAGGAAGAGATAGCCTTCTGGTTCAGTCGGATAACGAACGGTGAGCGTCTCTGCGATGGCGAGGCGGGAGGGGTCGTCGGTCGCATCGGCCCAGCCTCCCTCGATGAGCAGCCGCTCATGATCGGAGGCGTGCTGGGCGAGTCGCACCGCCCGTTCCATCGCGGGGATCATCCGGTCACGATCGGCTCCGTACGATAGCGCGAGGTAATAGGCCGCCATCGCAAAGCTGGAATCCTCCTGAAGGGCGGACTCCAAAAGCTCGGTCGCGCCCGGTTTTCCGCTAAACAGCGCGCGGAGCCCTCGTTCGTACAGCCGGTATGCCGCGAGGGAGGAGGTCGTCGCCTCGGCCAGCGATGAACCGGGCCGCTGTCCTCCCAGATTCGCGACCAGCTCACGAGTGCCGCTTTCCACCAGGGCGAATAGATCCTTCCCTTCGACGCTGTAGGCCTGCCGGAGATTTCCGCTCTCGATGTCGGTTCTTCTCAAGTCGAGGCGAAGACGTCCACCACCCATATCGAACAGGGTGCCGTCCAGAAGCTCGGTGGCTCCCGCCTCCCGCGCCGCGCGAAAGACCGCTCCCGCGCTGTCCGAACTGGGACCGCGCTTTCCTAATAGGTCATACATGCGCGCCGTGCTGATGACCTGAAGATCAGGGGAGCGCGCCAGATCGGTTGCCAGCATGTCGGCGAGCGGACGCCCCAGCTCCTGATCGCTCTTGGTGTAGTCGGTGATCAACCCCACGGCTACAACCGGTGGTTTCCGTCGTCCTGGAAAGCGGCCCGTCATCAAGGCGAGCAGAATCCCCAGCATGAGCAGCAGCGCAACCATCCCCGCCGCCATGGCGAGGGGTCGAGTGATTCGCCGCTTCGTTGCCGGAGCCGCTGAGGGAGCAACTACCCAATCCGGGCCGGAACGTTGCGCCGGCTCCGGTTCAGGAACCGCTCGATCAGGGGCCGGACGAGGTCGAGCGTACTCGTCGGTGTGGGGTGAAATCGGTTGTCTGAGGGGCGGTGCCGGTGGCGGAGGGGGTTGAGGCTTGGCGGCGGGCGCCGGTGGCGTGGACGCCGGCGTGAGCCCCGGTGTCGTGCTCACTTGGCGCTTGAGCGATGCCGCGTAGACCGCGACCTCAGGCTCAACGTCGAGATCGAGTTCCTGGCGGCACAGCGCCTCGAAGACTCGATAGTGTTGCAGGGCCGCGCTTCGATCGCCGCTCGCGACCAGGGCCTTCATCAAACCCAGCGCCACCTGCCCGTTGTGGGGATCCACTGTGGCGAGCTTCCGCCACCAGACAATGGCGGCCCGGGATTCTCCCCGTGCCGCGGTGGCGGCAGCCAGCTCCTCGAGCGCGCCGGCGTACTGATTCTGAAACGTGGCTCTTTCGATTTCTACCCAACGCTCGAATTCCGGTGCTTCCGGCACATAGAAGCCGTCCAGGAAGGGTCCGGAATAACACGACACGGCGCGCTCCAGCTGGCCTGCCTCAATGGCTTTTTGAAAGTCGAACCTGTCGCTGGTCATCAGGTCGGGGTTCAGGCGGACCTCGTTACTGCCCAGAAAGAGGTCTTCCTCTCCCAAGTCCCGGCGCAACGCGTATAGCGCCTGAGTCAGTATCCGACGCGCCTTCTCCGGCTCGCTTTCCGGCCACAGAAAACCGAGGATCTTGTCGCGGGTGAGCCCCCGGTCTCCCGCCCCATCCAGCAGAGCAAGCAGGGCAAGCCGCCTCCGCTGAGCCCCCGCCCCCTCGACGGGACCTTGGCCCCGCTCGATGGATAGCCCGCCGAAGACCTTGAGTCGCAGCACGTTACGCGAGTTGATCCGGAGTTGATACCGACGACGACTGGCAGGTGATGGCGCGCCCTAGTGTATCCGTCGTCGCACGGGTGATCAAGCGCCAGAACTGAGACCGGGAGGGTCCGTTGCCGAAGGTTCCACTGACCGAGGTGCTTCGGTGAGGGTAACGGTGGGTCTCGTCACCCTGGCCCTGGGGGCAAACGGGTGTAACCGCGAAGCTCCGGCTCCGGCCACCACGGTCCGGGTGATTCTGGAGGATGGAGCTGGTTCGGGCAGCTACGACGCTGTCTCCCAGGATCCGGCCTGCCTGCCCGGCCTGATTGGCCCCGGTAGTTGGAGCGTCCAGTTCAGCGATTGGAAAGGTCCGCGGGAAGGACTCCGGAGCCTGCAGCTGGTGATTCCGCAGTCCGCGGACACAGGACAGTTCTACCTCGGCCTCGTGTTTGGCACGCTGAGCGACGGAGTGGTCTACGAAATCGACACGAGGCAGGAGTCGGCAAGCCATGCCGGCTCTGGATCGGTTCAGATCGGAGAAGAAGCAGGTGGAAGCACCCTGACCGTCGTTGGTCAAACCGACAAAGGCACCAAAGTCACTGCTGTTGTTCGCTGCAGATAAACCATGCCGGGCTCTCGGAGCCCCCCAAGGAGAGGATCATGATTCGTAATACCGCCAAGCCTGTGGTCGCGCTTCTGCTCGCCGGATTGGTCGGGTGCGCCAAGTCCGCTGCCGACACGCCGCTGCCGACAGTGACCATCACCGCCCATGAGTTCGGCTACCAGATCCCTGCCGTCATTCCTGCTGGGGTATCTCGAATTCAGATCGTCAACCAGGGTCAGGAACTGCACCATGTGCAGCTGGTGCGTCTGGCCGATGGTCACACTGCAGCCGATCTGGGCAAGGCAATCGAGGGCGGCACCAGGCCGGATTGGGCCATTCCAGTCGGCGGACCTAACGCGGCTCAGCCGGGAGACACCACCGCCACGATCCAGTCGCTGGAACCCGGTCACTACGTGGCGCTCTGCTTCATCCCTGGTGCGGACAAGGTCCCGCACTTCATGAAGGGCATGGTCCAGGAGTTCGATGTGGTGGGCGGCAATGCGGCGTCGCGGGCGACTGAGCCCAAGGCCGATGTCACCCTCCAGCTGGCCGACTACAGCTTCCGCTTGAGCGGCCCGGTTCGGGCAGGGCATCAGGTGATCGCCGTCGAAAACACCGGGCCACAGGAGCACGAGGTCGTCATCGCCAGGATCGAGGACGGCAAGACTCTGGAGGATCTGCTCGGTTGGGTCGAGACCATGAGCGGGCCGCCTCCGGGAAGTTTCCTCGGTGGAGTGGTTGGCCTCACCTCTGGCGGCAAGTCGTACATCGATGCGCACCTGATCGCCGGCAACTATGCGCTGATCTGCTTCGTGCCTGATGCGAAGGACGGCAAGCCGCACCTGATGCACGGCATGGTTACTCAGTTCAAGGTGGATCCTGCGTGAAACTCATCACCGGCTCGCACGCCGAGATTTTCCGCCGGCTGGCGCGGGTTCCGGTTCACGAACAGCAGACTTGGAAAGGCAGGGCTGGATGAAGACGATCAGGAAGATCGCCCTCACGGTAGGGACAACGGCGGCGCTCGCCTGTGGGGGGAGTGACGGCAGCGACGGGAGCGGACCGAACGATCAACCCACTCCGCAGACGGACGTGCCGGCGGCATTGCAGGGTGCCTGGTATCACGGTGAAGTGTCGCCCTCCAACTTCTACGACCCGACCACGGGCCACTGGGACGGATCATACGGCGACGGATTGTTCTACAGTCTGACCGCGGACGGCCACTACTCCTTCGGCTACCGACTCTACACCTCGGCTTACGGTTGCACCAACGTGGTGTTCTTCTGGAAAACCGGGACGGTATCGGTGGACCCCGCGACCCAGTCGTTCACGGTCTACCCGCACGAAGCGCGCATGAAGAGCGAAGACAATTGCCGGTCTGAGTGGAACTACGAGAAGAACATCGGGAAAGACCCAGAGACGATCTACTGGGAATTCGGGAAGGACGATTGGGGCGGTGACGCCCTGCTGTTGAAGTACGCCAATACCGACGCTTCGGCATTCTATCCCTGGAACATGGACTGAAAGGACGCGACCAATGGCGAGGATACGACAGGCAGTACTGGCATGCGTCCTTCTAGCCGCTGCGTGCGGCGGTGGCGACAATGGCGGAACCAACCCGCCGCCGGGTGGCGGGAACCGTGAGTGGACCGTCATGGTGTACATGGCGGCCGACAACAGTCTCGCGGCGCAAGGCGTCTTCGACATGGACGAGATGGAGGCGGCCGGCGTCACGACGAGCGTTACCACTGTCGTGCAAGCCGAGTTCAGCCCGGACGTCATCGCACAGTACAACGGCTGCGATGCCTCATGCTTCAACCGCCCCAACTTCAACACCTTCCGCTATGAGATCACGGGGCAGGGCAACGATGTAAACGGGCCCAACGGCGCGGCGACGGATATCGGGAACGTCGACATGACGAATCCCACCACGCTGAAGAACTTCATCGATTACGCGAAGGCGACCTATCCGGCGAACCACTATCTCCTGGTCTTGTGGAATCACGGTGGCGGTTACACCGGCCTGATCCAGGACCAGACGTCATCGGGCAGTGGGCTCATGTCGGTGGACGAGCTCAAGACCGCCCTCACCGGCAGCGGAATCGACGTGCTCGACTTCGACATGTGTCTCATGGCGGGTTACGAGACCCTGGTGAAGGTGGGTGACTTGGTCAGCCAGGTGGTATTCTCGGAAGAGGTCGTCCCGGGAGCCGGCAATCCGTATACCTCGATCATCGACGGACTCCAGGCCGATCCCACGATGACTCCGCGCGAGGTCTCACAACTCATCGTGGACCGGTTCGATGCCTCCTATCAGGGAGACAAGGCCTCTACCACGATCTCGGCCTACGACATGGCCCAGCTCCAGACCTTTCTCTCGGCCGTGAACGACGTGGGAACGGAACTCTCCGCCGGGCTCCCCGCAGTCGGGACCGAGGTGAGTCAGGCCGCTGCGGCGAGCCAGAAGTACACCATTCCGGAGCTCACCGACATCGGGAGTTTTGTCGATCATCTGACTCCGCTGGTGGCAGGCCAGACCCAGTTGCTCAATAAGCTTGCGGCACTCAAGACCGCGGCGACCGCTCCCGCTTTCAGGATCGCCAGCAAGGCTCGCAACGGCGTCGGTGGCCAGGGTGAGCCGGACGTCAGCGGATCCACCGGCATCAACATCGTGCTGCCCAGCGGCCTTGACCCGGATGTTTTCAACGCAACCGGCTCGAGAAGTCTCGCGGCCTACCATGCGGCGTATAATGGATTGGCGTGGGAATCCTTCCTCTCCTCGTACGTAAATGGCGGCGGCCAGGGCACGACCGCGACGTTCGACCAGGGCGATGCAACCCAGTTCGAGGCCTATGTGGTCTGGGACAACAACGCCATCGCGGCGGGAGCGGACCTCGACTTCTGGGTGCTGGAGCCGGACGGAAACCTCTACATTCCGTACCTCGGGAGTGTGTCGCCCAACGGGACCTTCTCCAGTGACTCGCGTGACGCGGGAGTCAATTTCGAGGGGTATCTCACCAACCGGTACGTGCAGGTTGGCGACTACAAGGTCTATGCCCATCTTTGGACCGATCCGCAGGACTTCGAGCCGCAGTATGATCTGGCCTATCGGTACGATCAGACTGGTGATTTCAGCCTCCTGTATAGTCCAAACTTCCACCAGCTGTCGATGATCACCCCGGTTGAGGATGATCCGAGTCCGAGTCTCGGTGAGGCGGAAGCGGGAGACTACACCAATTTGCAATACGTCGGGGTACAGCAGTTTCCGTCGCCACCGGCACCTATGGGAGTTGCGGGAAGCTTCTCTCGGCGGCCCAGCACCAACCATCACGACCTCACCGCCGCGCAGGTGGCGACGATCAGGAAGTTGCGGGCTACAAGGGCAGAAGAGCCGACGCAGGGCACCCAGCGTCCGTCGACCCCGCTCGGTCCCTGGCAGCTTACTTTCCCGACCAGGCGAGGTGCGCAATGAAGCCGGTACTACTGGGCCTTACACTGATCATCGTGGGTGCTTGCCGTTCGGGGAACGGTGGCGGCGCTCAAACACCCGCTCCCGGGCCACCGACCACCACCACCGTTCACGAATTGCTGGCGAGCAATGCGCTGGTGGGACGGATGGTTGAAGTCACCGGTCGCTGCATGGGATATTCGTCGCCCACGATGGCAAAGGGATCGCCGCCCGTCACGAAGAGCGATTGGCAACTGGAAGATGGCGGCGAGGCGATCTGGGTCACCGGCCCGATGCCTGATGGCTGCACCGCGACGGAGCCGGCGGCAGAGCCGGGCACGATTCAGGCGACGGTCGCTCAGGACGAGCTGCCCGATCTCGGCGGGTACGGCAAGACACAGCGGCGGTACCTCGTTCGGAAGTAGGCAGCGAGGCCTGAAAACGAAACCCTCCGGAGATTTTCGCCGGAGGGTTTTCGATTTTAGCGGGGAAGGCGAGAGCTAGTTCACTTCCCGTTGTTTCCGCTTTGATACCTCATCCAGGAAGCGGCGCTCCTCCGGGGTCAGGCTCGCGATACCCTTGGCGCTAATCTTGTCCAGCACGCGATCCATTTCGGCCGCAACCGGATCGGATCCCGGACGGGGGACCTGGCGAATCGGCGCGGCTCCTCTGGACTCTGAGTCCCGGGAAGCAGTCTGTACCATGACGACTCGCTCGACCTGCCGGGGTTGGGGACCCGGACGACGCTGGCGGAGCGCGGCCAGCCGGAAATAGAGCCATCCGAACAGCAGACCGCCCAGGTGGGCTTCGTGAGCGATGCCGTCCGTCGTGACCCTCGCGAGCACGAGGTCAATGAGCGCCAGCACGATGATCAGGGTCCGAGCCTTGATGGGAATCGGAATCGGAAAGACCATCACATCGGCATCGGGCCAGTAGGCCGCGAACGCCAGCGCCACACCCATTACCGCACCCGAGGCGCCAATGAACGGGACCAGCGGGGTCAACTGATTGAGGCCGAGGGCGAACACCGCTGCGCCCACGCCGCAATAGAGATAGAAGAGGAAGAACTGCCGAGACCCCATCCGGGCCTCGACCGCAGTGCCGAAGAGGTAGAGAACCAACATGTTCGCGGCCAGGTGCAGCAGGCCCGCGTGGACGAACATGTAGGTGAAAGGGGTCCACGGAGCCCGGAGTCCGCGAGCCGGATCCAGCCTGAGTGTCGCGACTACGGCGTCGGAAGTGAAAAGCGTGGCCAGCAGCAGTTGCACGACTACACACGCCGCGATGAGTCGAGCCACCACGGGGGTTGGTCTGGGCAGGGAAGGGTTGCTGAGGGCCATTGCTCTTAACTACTTAAACCCGATGAGGTTACCTTTTGTTCCGGCGGGAAGCCCGCTCGTGCCGCGCGACAGATCCTCTCACAGAGGTCCGCAAACTCAATGCCCGCTGCCTTCGCCGCTTTGGGGAAGAGGCTGGCCGAGGTGAGACCCGGAAGGGTGTTGACCTCTAAACAGAACAATCCCCCATTCGGTGTCAAGCGAAAATCGACTCGGGAGTAGCCTCCCAGCTTGAGGACGCGGTGTGAGATGACGCTCAGCCGACCGGACTCCGCTGCGACCGATTCGGAAACGTCGGCGGGGAAAATTTCCTCGGACATTCCCTGGGTGTACTTGCACTCGTAGTCGAAGATCTCGTGCTTGGGAATGATTTCCCCCACCGGCAGGGCCTGGCCCTCGAGAATGCCGACAGTCAGCTCCCGCCCCGGAACGAATTGTTCGATCATCACCTCATCATCGAACTCACTCGCGTACCAGACCGCTGCCTCCAAATCTTCCGGCCGTTTCACCACCGTCAATCCTACCGTAGACCCTTGTTTCGAAGGTTTTACAACCACCGGCCACCCGAGTTCCTTGGTCACGTCTCCCGCGGAAACCGGAGCCATCAGCCAGGGAGCGGTCGGCACGCCCGCGTCGCGGAATAGCCGTTTGGAGACGTCCTTATCCATGGCCAGCGCACTGCCCAGCGAGCGGCTCCCGGTGTAAGGCACCCCAATGGTGTCGAGCAGGGCCTGAATCGTTCCGTCTTCCCCTCGCCCTCCGTGCAGGGCGAGGAACAGCACGTCGGCCTCCTGCACTTCGCGCAGGGCACCGAGTCCTGATAGAAGGAACGCTCGTTCCCGGGTGACCAGTTCCCGAGTCGATGGAGGGGCGACGCCGACGCTCCCCTTGAGCACCCCGCGCTCTTCCTCCGGGGAGAGCACTCCGGTCACCGTGTCCACCACTGCGACCTGATGCCCCCGCTCGCGCAGCCCGCCCACGATCTGCACCGCGCTGGCGAAGGCGACGTCCCGCTCCTCGGAGGAGCCGCCGGTGAGGACGGTAATTTTCACGAATGAGCCGCGGATGAACGCGGATCAGGCGGAATCTGCTTTCTTGAGTTCGTGAAGGCCATTCTCTTGAACTCCGCTCTTGGTCCGAAGTTGAGCAGGAGGCCGACTTCAATGTCGGTCGCCCTAAGTGCATTCAGTAGTTGGGCAACGTGGGAGGCCTCAAGCGCTCGGGCAGCCTTTAGCTCTACAATAACCCGATCCTCCACCACAAGGTCGGCTCGAAACTTTCCGACTCGCTGACGCTGAAACCAGACCTGCAACTCCGCTTGTCGACTCACTCGGAGTCCCGACCTCTCGAGTGCAATCGTCAACGCGGACTCGTAGACCGACTCAAGAAACCCATAACCCAGCTCGTTGTAGACCAGATAGAAGGCCGAAAGGATTTCTCCGGTCAGTTCTTCGTGCGCCAAGCCGGTGCGGGAGTAGCGGGTCATCCGATCGACCTTGGTGGTTTTGCCCATACGGTGCCGCAACAATTCACCGAGGTCAAAACCACTCCACCGCGCTCCGAGGCATAAATCCGCGTTCATCCGCGGCTCCTTCTGGGCTGATTCCTACCGCGTCCCGATCAACTGCTGCAGGACATCGTAACGGCTCACGATCCCGATCAGTTTCCCGTCCTTCTGCACCAGGGCAGCAGGGCTCTCCCGAGTCAGTAGCGGAGCCAGGCGGTCGGTGGAGAGCTGGGCATCCACCACCGGGAACGGCGGCTCCATTGCCTCACGCACCGGTCGATCCAGCAGAGACGGCTGGGCCAGGGCCTGCGTCATGAGCGAGCTCTCCACCAGTCCTCCGATGCACTTACCGTCCTCGACGACGGGGATCTGGCTCACTTCCCAGGTGCTCATGAGGTTGAGTGCCTGGCGAACCGCGGCCGCCGGTGCAAGGCTCACGAGGGCGGGCGCATTGCCATGCCGCCGAGCCAGCAGCTCCTCGACCGTGACTCGGGGGACCTCCAGCAGCTGGTTCTCCTGCATCCACTCGTCGTTGAACACCTTGGAGAGATAGCGTTCTCCGGTGTCGCAGAGCAGGGTGACTACGACGGCTTCCGGATCATCCAGTTCGCGGGCTATCTCGAGAGCGACAGCAACATTCAAACCGGATGATCCGCCAGTCAGGAGCCCCTCTTCCCGGGCGAGTCGCCGCGCCATGGCCATCGACGTTCGGTCCGATACCTGACGAAACTCGTCTACCACGTCGAACCAGAGGGTCGTGGGAATCTTGTCTCCCCCGATCCCCTCCACCTTGTATGGGTGTCCCTCGCCCATGGCGTGGGTCTTCGAATAGCCGGTGTACAGTGAACCCTGGGGATCCCCCGCGATCACCCGAATCTTCGGGTTCTTCTCCTTTAGAAACTTCCCGGCCCCGCTCACCGTGCCGCCCGTCCCCGGCGCCGCAACGAAGTGGGTGATCCGTCCTTCGGTCTGGGCCCAGATTTCCGGGCCGGTGGTCCGGTAGTGGGCCTCGGGATTCACCTGATTGTAGAACTGGTTGGCCAGAATCGCCCCGGGAGTGTCGGCGACGATCTGCTTGGCCTTCATCACGTAATTGTCCGGATGATCGGGCGGGACGGCTGTCGGGGTGATGACCACCTCGGCGCCGTAGGCCTTTAGCAGCCGCACCTTTTCCTGCGACATCTTGTCTGGCATCGTGAAGATGCAGCGGTAGCCCTTGAGTGCTGCCGCGATCGCGAGTCCGACGCCGGTATTGCCCGATGTTCCTTCCACGATAGTCCCGCCGGGTTTCAGCTCTCCCTTTCGCTCCGCGTCCTCGATGATCGCGAGACCAATCCGATCCTTGACCGAACCTCCGGGATTGGCGTATTCCGCCTTTCCGTAGATCGGGGTGCGAATGCCACTCCCGATCCGCGCCAACCTGATGAGCGGGGTCCATCCAATGGTCTCGAGCACCGAGTCGTAGGCTCGGAGATGTGGCGGGGTCACGGCGTCAGCCCTCCGGATTCCGGATGGCGGAAATGTACCGGTTGCAGAAAGAGCGTGGCCACGGGTTCCCCATTCCTGAGCGCGGGTGCGAAGCGAAAATTCGGCGAGGCACGAACGGCGGCCGAATCCAGCAACGGATAACCGCTCGATTCGGCAATCCTGGTGGATTCGGGGACCACGGTGCCTGCGGTATCCACGAACATGCGAAGGATCACCTTTCCCTCGATTCGCTCTGTGCGAACAGCGCCGGAGGGTACTCCACCGGCGACTCGGGGCTTACCATCACCGGCGGCTCATCCCCGCTCACGACCGGAGTCTGATCGGGAAGTTTCACCGTTCCGTTATCGGGTTTGGTACAGGCCACCGCCAGACAGGCGGCGGCCACCCAGTGAACAGTTCGTCTCGTCATGGCCGGAATCCAAAGGCGAGTAAGGCCGCGACTCCGGCGGCGGTGATGAGAAGCCACATGGCCATGCTCTTGGCCACTTTCAGCAGGAAGAACATCATGGCCGCGGCTCCGAAAGCCAACGCGGCGTGCAGTGCCGCCGTCTTGGGGGTGTTGCCCTGGCTGAAGGAGGCGCCCCCGGCGATCGCCGCCGAAGATCGCGGCCATCAGAGGATCCTTCCGATCTTGATTACGATCGCCACCAGCACGATGAGGGCGACGGCGCTCAGGACCGTGGGCCCGGGTAAATGGGCGAGCAACTCCCCGGGGCCTGCCATGCCTATCCGTCTCCGCTGCGGCGCTTGAGATCGGCCAGGCGGTTGAGAGCCTCGAGCGGCGTGAGCCGGTCGAGGTCGATACCGCGCAACTCTTCCATCACCGGATGCTCTCGCGCGGGTTCGGCGAAGAGCGGCAGCTGGCCGGGATCCGCGGGCGGAGCGGGCGCTCCCGGCACCACGCGATGCTTGCTCTCGAGAGTGCGGAGCAACTCCTTGGCCCGATGGACGACTCCGCCGGGCAAGCCGGCGAGCTGGGCCACGTGAATTCCGTAGGAGCGGTCGGTCCCGCCCGGCTCCAGATGATAGAGAAAAATCACCCGGTCCCCCGATTCCTTCACCGCCACGTTGAGATTCCTCGCGTGGGCCAGTTCCTCGGGGAGTTGCATCAGCTCGTGGTAGTGGGTCGCGAACATCGTGCGGCAGCCGACCGTGTCGTGGAGGTATTCGGTCACCGCCCACGCTATGGCGACGCCATCGTACGTCGAGGTTCCGCGACCGATCTCATCCAGCAACACCAGACTCCGTTCGGTCGCGCTATGGAGGATGGCGCTGGTCTCGCTCATTTCGACCATGAAGGTGGACTGCCCGCGGGCCAGGTTGTCGCTCGCGCCGACCCTGGTAAAGAGCCGGTCCGCGACCCCGATCTCCGCAGACGACGCCGGCACGAACGAGCCGAGCTGGGCCATTACTACCGAGAGGCCGATTTGCCGCAGGATGGTGGACTTACCGGCCATGTTGGGTCCCGTGACCAGCAGCACCCGTTCCGCCGGCTCGAACCGCACATCGTTGGGAATGAAGGATTCCCGCGGCATCAGCCGCTCGATCACCGGATGACGGCAGGCTCGGAGCGAGAGATTCAGGCCGTCGTGCACCTCGGGACGGACATAGCGGTTGCTGACGGCGACCTCCGCCAAGGCGGCCCACGCGTCGAGATGGGCCAGCACTTTTGCAGTCCGATGGACCCGCTGGGCGGCCGAGCCAATCCGGTCGCGCAAGGCGGCGAACAGCTCCGCTTCTCGCTCGGCGATTTTTTCCTCGGCGCCCAGGACTTTGGCTTCGTAGTCCTTGAGCTCCGGCGTCACATAGCGCTCGGCACCAGAAAGTGTCTGCCGGCGCTCGTAGTCGTTGGGGACCCGGGCGGCATGCGCATTGGTGATTTCGAGGAAATACCCGAAGACCTTGTTGTACCCAACCTTGAGCGAGGGAATTCCGGTGCGCTCCCGCTCCCGTTGTTGCAGCGTTGCGATGTACTGCTTTCCCCCGTCCCGCAACTGGCGCAGCTCATCGAGACTCGAGTCGAATCCCGGGCGGATCACATTGCCATCGGCCAGTGAGACCGGTGGCCGTTCGGAGAGTCCGGCCTGAAGTTCCTTCGCCAAGTCTCCCAGGAGATCGAACGAATCGACCAGCTTGCCCAGCTCTGCGCTGCGGTCTCTGTCGGCCAGACCGGTAAGGGCCTCCAGCGCGTCGGGCAGCCGCAGGAATGAATCGCGCAGGGCGCCCATCTCTCGCGGCGTGGCGCGGCCGGCGGCGGCTCGGGCCGAAAGGCGTTCCACGTCGCGCACGCCGTCCAGCGCTTCACGGACTCGCGCCCTCCCGCGGTGATCGTTCACCGCGACTTCCACCGCATCCAGTCTCGCGTTGATGGCGACCGGATCCGCGAGTGGCGAGAGGACCCATTGGCGCAGGAGCCGGGCGCCCATCGGCGTCATCGTCACGTCAAGCGCCTCGAGCAGCGTGACACCGCGCGCACCGGCTCGGAGCGGTTCAACCAGCTCGAGATTCCGACGGGTCATCTCGTCGATCCAGAGGTAGCGCGCGGAGCGGCGGATCGAGGGACGATCGAGGTGCCGCAGTCCGGCGGGCCGGAGCTCTCCGATGTAACGCAACAGCGCGCCGGCCGCGCCGAGTGCTGGTGCGTCATCGGGACCGACGCCCAGTCCGTCCAGCCCCTTCAACTCGAAGCGCCGCGCCAGCTCTTCCCGTGCAAGCTCAGGGTCGAATTCCCAGCGTTCCCTTTGGGTGGGCAGGATCCCGTCTCCCAGAGTCAGCTCCCAGTCGCCGGGGAGGACCACTTCGCTGGGCGCAATCCGGTCGAGCGTATCTCTTAGCGAATCGGAGGGGACAGTTTCCAGCAGGAATTCGCCGGTGCTGAGATCGATCGCCGCAATGCCAACCGGCTGGCCGTCGGAACCGGCCTGGCCGCTTACCGAGGCGAGATAGTTGTTGCGGCTTCCCGGCAGGGTGCTTTCATCGAGAATGGCTCCGGGCGTTACCGTCTCGACCACTTCCCGCCGGACGATTCCCTTCGCCAGTTTCGGATCTTCGACCTGTTCGCAGATCGCAACCCGGTGTCCTGCCGCGATCAACTGCCGGAGATAATCCGCCGCCGCTTTGACCGGCACGCCGGCGAGCGGGACTCCGTCACCCCGCGAGGTGAGGGTGATACTCAGTACTCGGGAGGCCAGATGGGCGTCTTCGAAAAACATCTCGTAGAAGTCGCCCATGCGGAAAAACAGTATCGCGTTCCGGTGGCGGGACTTGATCTCGCGATACTGCTGCATCAGTGGACTGCCGGCGGCATCCGCCACGCGTTCTGTCACTTCTCCTTCACCACGAATGGGGAGCCGCCAACCGCTCCGCGCACTTTCGGTATGGCCGCCAGAGCCTTATCGCGATCGGAGTACGGGCCGGCTCTCACCTTGAGAAGATTCCCGTCCTTCACCGCGTAACCTTGCAGACCCGCGGCCTTGAGTGAGGCAAGCAATTTGTCGGCTGCGGCCTGAGTAGTAACGGCGCCGACCTGAAGGCCATATCCCTCCCGCGATGCCGTTGCGGGCGGAGGCGGCTTGGTGGTATCGGCCGCCGCCTGGGTGCTCTCAGGCGGGACTCCGCCGGCGCAGCGCCCGTTGTAAAACTCGAGCTGGTTCTTGAGTTCAACGTCGCTGCCCGCTGCGGCAAGGCCGGTCGCTACCCAGCGACACCCGTCAGCCGGTTTCCGGGTCTCGAACGCCGCCCGCGCTGCCCAGACGGCCGCGGTAGGAATCAGCGGACTCTGGGGATAGTCGGTCGCCACCTTCTCCATCTGTCGAAGCGTCCCCTGCGGATTCCCTCCGGCGTAATCCAGCATGCCGAGCCGAACGAGTGCGTCGTCGGCCCAGTCGGAGTAGGTGTATTCGACTGCGACGCGAGTGTATTGCCGCCTCATCTCATCTACGCTGCGGGACACGAGGCCGAGGGTATACAGCGCCTGGGGATAGAGACTGTCGGCCGCCGTGAGCTGGTTGAGTACGCGATTGACCGAAGCGCGAGCGGAATCTCCCATACCTTCCTGGGCCAGTCTCACCGCTTCGACCAGACGAGGATCGGTTTGAGCCTGGAGCGGGACGGCGAGGCTCACCATCCCGATGACTGTTAAGAGCACGGCAAGGCGGAAGGGTGGCAGGGCGGCTCGGCTTCGAGGCTCCACGTTCAGGCTCCTACCGGCGCGCCCTGACTCGCCCGCGCTCTGGTCCCGCCGAGCTGTCGAGCCGCCGAGCCGCCGAGTTGAAGGACCAATCCGGTCAACACTCCACCTTCATCCGATACACGACTGTCCTTGAGGGCCCGGTCGGCGGCGAGGGCTGTTGCAATTGCCGCGTTGAGCCTATCCGCCGGCCACGCTTCGGCCCAGCGACTCCAATTACGCGCCTCTTCTGTCCACTTCCCCAGTCCGAAGAGTCTCAGCTGCTTGATCGCACCGAACACGACCCGTTCGAGTGCATTTCCCCGCAGTTTCCGGTCGTAATGGCTCCGTGCGATCGAGAGACCCAGCAGCGAGGAGCCGAGTAGCGTGACCAGCTTGACTCCCGACATGCCTGCCTGATTCAGCACCGGTTGTAATACGCGAATCGCGCGCGGAGCATCGTCGCTCAGCACGGCGTCGCGCCAATCGAGGGCGGTCTCACCGTGGCGCACACCGACCAGCTCACCCACGCGTTCAGTCGTGAGTGGTTCGGCGGTCTCCGGCAGGGACGCAAGCTTTTCCAGCTCGCTGCGCAACGCGCCGAGGTCATTGCCGCACGCTGCTGCGAGATGCTCCGCCGCCCCAGGTTCGAGGCGAACCCCGAGCCGTTCCGCCCGATATGTCACCCACCGGATTACGCGTTCGGGCTTCAGCGGCTCGAAGTCTACCGAGTACGTCCGCGCGACCAGTTCGCCATCCGGCTCCCACTCCCGAATCTTGTCTTCGCTGGGAGCGTTTTCCACCAGGATGACTACGGTCTCTGATGCGGGGTTCTCAAGATACTTGAGGAGAACCGGACGCGCGGTGGTCTTCCGCTTCCAGACCTCGGTGTCGCGCAACACGAGCACCCGCCGTGCCCCGAACATCGGCAAAGCGTTGAGCGCGCCATGCAGGTCGTCGGGGTCCAGACCAGCCGCCGACCTCTGCTCCAGACCGAGGGACCGGTCCGCCGCGGGTATTGCGAGATCGAGAATGGTCTGGAGAGCTTCTTCCCGGAGCACTACCTCCGTTCCGCAGAGATAGTAGACCGGCGACAACTCGCTCCGGGAAAGGGCCCGGAGCAGATCATCGGTGGTATGGCGTGGCATGCCCGAATTTTAGGGGTGAAGACGGGGGACAAGCTAGGCGGAAATTGCTGCTTCTTTTTTGCCTCCTAAGGCGCCCTCCGAAAGGCCACGAATGGAATTCCAGGAATCATCTGGGGACGGGCGAGCACCGCCGGTTTTTCGGCGGCGGACACAGGGGGCACGTCGGTAGACTGCCGAATGGTAAAGACCACCAAGGTTGCTAATACAATCGCGGCCGCGGTGGCGGCCCAAGGAGAAACTCGCGGCGGGATAGGTTCGGGCACGACCTCGCCCGACGCTATGCGGGCATTAAGTCGGTCCCGGAATTCGGGCGAGGGGTTGAGCCGTGCACCCCGCAGCATGTCCACCCCATGGCTCACCGCTTTGTCGTAGGCGGTGCACTCGGAGCAGGCCGCAAGGTGATCCTCCATTTCAGCCACCAGGGCAGGATCCGTCCCATCTCGGTAGGTCGAATACAGACGGCGGAAGTCTCGGCAGCGCATGGAGATCCGGGAGCTGAGGGGAGTCCTCCGAACACCAGCCTGAATACGTCGGCCCGACGCATCCTTTCCAGTATACAGGCAAACCCGGGGAAAGTTCCTAAGTGACTGAAATTAATCGAGGTACGGCCTTATGAGTTCGGCAAATGCCTGCCGGGCCCGGTTGAGCCGGCTCTTCACTGTTCCCAGGTTGCAGTGGGTGATCTCGGCGATCTCTTCGTAGCTCTTCCCTTCCAATTCCCGCAGGACGAACACCTCACGATGCCGGGACGCCAGCTTGACGACGGTCCGGTCCACCAAGTCACGCAACTGGCGACGGGCGTACAAGTCGTCGGGCCGGGTGGCAGGATCCTCGTACTCGTAAGGGCGGGATTCGTCCTCGTTCTGGCGTTGACGGAAATATTGAAACAGGACCAGCGGGGAACGGCTCCGGTTGCGCAGCTCGTTCTTGGCGAGATTGGAGGCGATGGTATAGAGCCAGGTGGAGAACTTTCGGGCCGGATCGAAGCGATCGAGGTGACGGTACACCCGGAGGAAGGCTTCCTGCACCAGGTCCTCGGCCCGCTCCCGGTCCCCGATCATCCGGTAGACGAAGTTGAGCAGCCGGACCTGATAGCGGTCGACCAGAATCTCGAACGCCCGCGAATCTCCTTTCAGGTGCGCGGTGATCAACTCGTTCACCTCGGCGGCCGCTGCTGCTTCCGGCTCAGGCGCCGGAGGAGCCTTCGGCCCTTGAACTACACCCTTGATCAGCCGCGTGAGAGTTGCCACCCTGCGCTCCTACCGGCCTGGTCGGCCAACCTGCGTGACGCAGCGCAGATAGAGCAGCGCCGCGAGTGTTTTTCCGTCGCTGATTTCACCCTTTGAGATGAGAGTCATGACGTCCGACCATCGCGTCGGGTGCACGTCCATGAACTCATCGGCTTCTCTACGGTGTTGCCCTTCTATCAATCCGTCTGCCACGAACAGATGGATTCGTTCATCGGTGAATCCCGGGGTGGTCCAGATCGAGATCAGGTGCCGAAGGCGACCTGCCTGCATCCCGGTTTCCTCTTTCAGCTCCCGGTGCGCGCACTCCTCCGGTGACTCGCCCGGGTCTAACCGGCCCGCCGGGATCTCCCAGACGCAGCCGTCAGCGGCGTGGCGGAACTGCCGGAGCAGCAGCACCCGAGGATCGGCCGAATCCGGAGGATCGAGCAGCGGCACGATGGCGCTGGCTCCGGGGTGGCGAACCATCTCGAGCTGTCCTTGGGACCCATCGGGGAACTCGACCGTATCGACATCGAGGCTTATCACCCGCCCGTGGTACTTCCGCTCCGAGGAGATCAGACTCATTCTGAGCCAACATGGGGTGGCTTCCCGGCCCGCACAAGGGCCTAGAGCACAGATCTGAGCCAGACTACCGGGATCTTGGCGGACTCGGCGAGGAGATAGGGGAGTTCGCTGCTGAACTGGCGGGAGATGGGACTCGTCGTGGTAGGGGAAGTGTAGGCGTTGATTGAGACTCGGTGGGCTTCGAGCCGAAGCCGGAGCGAATGGAACGGGTCGCTCACTAGCAGGGCCCGATGGAGGGATCGCTCCCCGAGCCATTGGGCCACCGAGGCCATGGAGGCACCGGTCGAGCGGCCTTCGGGGCGAACGACGATGTCGGTCTCCCGCACCCGATTGAGGACCAGGTAGCTCTGCCCGACCGCCGCCTCGCTGACGCGGTCTCCCTCACCGATCCCCCCGGTGACCACAATCTTCGGGGCCAGCCCGGCACGGTAGAGAATGATTGCGTGATCCAGCCGGGCGCGCAGTACGGGCGAGGGCTTTCCGTTGTACTGCGCGGCGCCCAGCACCACGATGACGTCGGCGGGCTGGCGCCGATCCTGACGGCTGGCCAAGAGCACCGCGATGAAGCAAATGACGTAGATGCTCACGAGAGCAGCGATCGCGTAGATCACCGCTCGACGATGGCTGATCCTCAAAGATCGAACCCCTCGCCATGGCGGGGGATGTCCACCTGCCGGATGCCTTCCTCCCGGAGGATCTTCGCCATGGCTAGGGCCGCCGCCGGCTCGCCATGAACCACGAATGCCCGGCGGATCGGCCCGCCGAGTCTCCGCACCCACGCCCGCAGTTCGTCCCGGTCGGCGTGAGCCGAGTAGCCCGCCAGCGTCTCTATCTCGGCCTGGACCGCGACTTCCTCGCCCTAAGACCTTGATGGTGCGGGCGCCTTCCTGAATCCGACGCCCAAGGGTGTGGTCCGCCTGGAATCCCACGAAGACCACCATGGTTCGATGGTCGCCGACGTGATTGGCGATGTGATGCAGGATTCGTCCTGCCTCCACCATTCCCGATGCGGCGATGATGATTGCCGGGCCAGGCATCTGGTTGAGGCGTTTGGAATCCTCCACCGACCGGATGTAGCGGACCAGGGAAAAATCGAACAACCGGGCGGAACGGAGCAGCAGATCTTCGCCGCGATCGAAAAGATCGGGATGGAGCCGGAAGACATCCGTGGCGTCCACCGCGAGCGGGCTGTCGATGTAAACCGGGATTTCCGGGATCTGTCCGTCGCGATGCAGCCGGTGGAGGCTGTAGACCAGCTCCTGAATCCTTCCGAGGGCGAAGGCCGGGATCAGGATCTTGCCGCCCCGCGCGGCCACTCGCCTCACCAGCTCGCCGAGCCGGGTCTCCGACTGGCTGACCGACTCATGAACCCGGTCGGCGTAGGTGGATTCGATGATCAGAGTGTCCACCGGCCCCGCGGGCGGATCGGGATCGCGAATGATCGGGAGCCCGCGGCGTCCGATGTCTCCGGAGAAGACCAGGCGGTGGGTTCCCGCCTCGGTCACCCGGAGATCGACGCTGGCCGAGCCCAGGATGTGGCCCGCGTCGGTGAACTCGAACGTGAGGAACTTCCGAAGGTGATGAGCCCGCCGGTACGGCAGGCCGACCGTGAGATCCTGCACGGCGAACGCGTCGGCCATCTCGTAGAGCGGCTCGGACTCGGGTCCGCCCTTTGCCGTGCCGCTGGAGATACTCCGCGTCCTTCTGCTGAATGTGGGCGGCATCGGGAAGCATCACCGCCATGAGATCGCGGGTGGCCGGCGTCGCGAATATGGGTCCGTGAAAGCCACGGTTCACCAGGAGAGGCAACCGTCCGGAGTGGTCGATGTGCGCGTGACTGAGGATGACGGCATCGATGCGACGAGGGTCAACCGGAAGGTTCGCGTTGAGGCTGCGGGTCTCGCTCCGCCGTCCCTGAAAGAGTCCGGCGTCGAGCAGAATGCGGGCACCGGCGGCCTCCAGCAGATGCATCGAGCCGGTGACCTGACCTGCGGCGCCGTAGAAGGTGATGCGGGTCAGCCGTTCCTCCATTCTGCCATTGTATTACCTGGTTCCGAACAGCCGGTCCCCGGCATCGCCCAGGCCGGGAAGGATGTACCCGTGTTCGTTGAGCCCGCGATCCAGCGCCGCGGCGAAGATGGGCACATCGGGGTGACCATCCAGCATGCGCTTCACGCCTTCCGGCGCTGCAACGAGGCAAAGCAGCCGGATGCGGCGGGCGCCGGCCGTCTTGAGTGTCGTGACCGCCGCGGTCGCGGAGCCCCCGGTGGCGAGCATGGGATCGAGTACAAAGTAGTCCCGCTCGCCCTCATCGGCGGGGAGCTTGGCGTAGTAGCGGACCGGCTGGAGAGAATCCTCCTCGCGATACAACCCGATGTGCCCGACCCTGGCGCTCGGGAGCAGCGCGGAAATTCCGTCAGCCATGCCGAGGCCCGCGCGGAGAATCGGCACCAGGGTCAACTTCTTGCCGGAGACCATGCGCCCCGTCATGCGCTCGAGCGGGGTCTCGATCTCCACCGGTTCGGTAGCCAGGTCCTTGGTCACCTCGTAGGCCATCAGCATCGCGATCTCATTGACCAGCTGCTTGAAGTCCCGGGTGCTGGTCGTCCGGTCACGAAGCAGCGTAAGCTTGTGCTGAATCAGAGGGTGATCGAGGACGGTCAGGTTGGAGAACTGGGGGCGGCCCATGGCGGGGGAATATGCGGGAGGGGCGGGAGGGCGGGAAGGCGACAGGGCGAACAGGGCGGACGGGACGAACAGGGCGGACGAGGTGGTAAGGCAGGCGAGCTGGCGGTATCGGACGACCATGCATCCGCTGATCCGCCATTCCGCCATTCCGCCATTCCGCCATTCCGCCATTCCGCCGTTCACCATTCCCCGTCGCCCGCCCTTCCCGCTATATTCCCGCCCCCCAAAGGGCTAGGTAGCTCAGTTGGTAGAGCAGCGGACTGAAAATCCGCGTGTCGGGGGTTCGATTCCCTCCCTAGCCACTGCCGTTTTCGTCGAACCTGCGGTTAGTGCGGCCCCGACGGTAGCCCTCCATGCCGGACCTCTTAGCCCAACTCCTCCTGAGCACCAAGGCCATCACCATCCGGGACGTCATTTGCCGGGGTGAGCATCGGTCCAAGAGCAGCGAAGAGTGGTCGCGCACCACCCACGTGGTGTTTCCCTATCGCGGCGTCTACGTGTACCATGTCGGCCCGGACGACGCCGTGGCCGAAGCCAACCAGGTTGTGCTGTTCAATGCGATGGAGAGCTACCGCGTCAGCCACCCCGTCGAGGGTGGCGACGCCTGCCTGTCACTTACCGTCGGCCCAGAGCTGCTCGGCGAGCTGGCGCCGAGGCATCAACTGCGCGAGGGCGACCCGCCAGCCTTTCGCCGGCTCCACCTTCGCATCGACCCGCGCGCCCAGGTCCTGGTGGCGCTGCTGCGACATGGTTTGACCCGTCACGCTGCCGAACCGCTGGAAGCGGAAACCCTGGCCTTCACTCTCATGCGGCGCGCTTTAGGCGAGCGGACCTCGCACGCCACGCGCGGGACCTTTGGCCGCCAGAGGCTGGTGGATCGTACCAAGCTGGTCCTGACCTCGGACATGGCTCGGCGGTGGACCCTGGCGGAGATCGCCGCAGAAGTCGGCGTCTCACCGGTGTATCTCACCCAGGTGTTCGCGCAGGTCGAAGCCGTGCCGCTTTACCGGTATCACCTGAGGTTACGTCTGGCTCGGGCCCTGGACCTGCTTGGCGAGTACGACAATCTCACCGCACTGAGTATCGACCTCGGCTTCTCCAGTCACAGCCATTTCACCGCGGCCTTCCGGCAGGCTTACGGGCGCACTCCCGCCGAATTCCAGCAATCGGCGCACCTGCGCTGACTCCCCTTCGTTTTCGAGCAGGAGGACCTGACTGCCCACCGCGGACGACGCGGGAACACGCGGAACACGCGGAAATGTTTCAAGAGGCGGATAACAGGACACTCTCCGCGTGATCAGTGTGCTCCGCGTAATCCGCGGTAAGCTTTTGGGGGGGATGTGGGCGCTTTCAACTCGCGAACGCCAGCAGATCCAGATCGCTAAAGATTTTGATAGCCCGGTTCGTGGCAAATTGTTTCTTTGATCTCCGGCCGAATGGTCGGCCCTAACATGGAGATCAAAGAGATGACCACCAAGACCTGCGCCGCTTGCGATTGCGAGCTGGACGCCAACGCCATCAAGGTGAAGATCGGCGGAAACATCGTCGAAGTATGCTGCGAGGAATGCGCCCAATCGCTGCGGGAAGCGCACGCCGCGGCGAGCCGTGGGAATTGAGCACGAGAGTCGTTCAATCAACGTGCCGTTCGTGAGGAGGCCGGAATCGTGTCCGTCTACTACATCGGGATGTACGACATCGACGACCCGGAGCAATTCCAGGGATATCCTCCGCGGGTTCTGGCATTGCTTCCCAAGTACGGGGGCAAGGTCCTCGCTTCGGATACATCGCCCTATGTCATAGAGGGAAAGGCGCGAACGATGAACGCGATCATCCGGTTTCCCTCACGGGAGGCGGCGCTCGGACTCTACAACGATCCCGACTACCAGGAAGCCAAGCGGATGCGCCACGAGTCCACCAGCAACATCACGATGGTGCTCGTGGAGGAGTTTGCGTTGCCTGAGGGCCGATGAAACTCACTGAATTCACGAAGGATGTCGGACTGGGACGGCTGTGAAGATACTGCCGGCTTTGCCCTGAAGCCGATTGTCCCCGGGCCTTGCACGGGATTGCACCGTTCCGTTTGATAGTACCGGCTGGTATGTTCCTTACTTCGTCGGGTCTCGCTTCAGGTGGTTCAGCCCTTGCCTCTCCGCTCGCACTGTTCAAAATCGGCCGCCGCCGCCCTTTGGGTTTGCCTCCTGGGGTTTGGATCTCCCCTTCGAGCCCAGGTTGGCGATGTGCTCATGGTTCTTCCCAGCAGCGCCGCCCACCGAGCGTCCGTCAGGTCCACGTCCGCCGCGGCGCCGCAAAGGCAAAACAGCGTGCTGTCTCCCGCGTCCAGTTTGCTGCTCCCTGGATGGGCGGTCACCGCGCCGGACACTCGCGCAGTGTGGCAAGGCCGTCTGGAGCAGTCGATCGACGACCGCTTCACTGTTTTCGGGGGCTATGCTCGCCGAGGCTCTCACGGATTCGTCGGTTTCCGCCTGCGTTTCTAAGGCCGGCCTCCTTTACAACTGGACCAAATCCGTGACTGAATGGAAACCCACAAGGTGAATTAACGCTCGCATCCTGCTGATACTACCCGCCATTTTACGCTTCCCCGAATCAGTCCAGCATTTCTTCGGAGCCAACTTTCATCCAGCGGGGCGCCTACTCAGGCATGTGACCCATCGCATGATGGTCCATGCGCTGGAAGGCAAGGAATTGGTGGATCGCCGCGACCGCGACGGAATCCTGGCTGGCAATTCTCAACTCCCCGCCTCGGGGACGCTCCAGAGTGGTGTACGAGATAGCCGAGCGTCGAGCGGCCATCACGTCGGTTCCCGGCACATCCCGGTCATGAACCACACCCGGTAGCGCAAAGTCTCCCGCCCCAAAGCGGCGTGCGATGTCCCGCATGTGCGCTCGAATCGTAGCGATCCCCACCGAGTCGCCGGCATCGTCCCGCTCCAGCACCACTCGGCCTCCATCCGGCAGATCTTCGAATACGTGTTGTGAGGTGTACTGATCGACTCCCATGACAGCCTGACCTCTGGCCTGCACGCCGGCGAATCCGGTGTCGGCGGCAGAGGCCTTGGCGTCATCCGATTTGTCTAGCTTCGCCCGGCAAGCCGGGATCGTGGAGCAGATCACCATGAGAGTCAGGGATAGTCGCTTAACGCTGAGACGAGTAGCACGGTCTACCCTCCGAATCATCTTGCCGATCCCTCGACTCTGACAGGAGCTAACCATATGGCCAGACACGGCTTCCTCCTTGCGGCCGGAGCCGCGCTACTCACGGCGGGCCTGTTCGCGTGTAGTGACAGCAACAGCCCGGATTCAACCTCGGACGAATTGACGGCTGCACAAGCGGATTCGCTGGCCGAGGTGATCACTCAGGATGCGGACGAGCTGGTGGCGGCCTCAGAATTCTCTTCCACGAGTGCGGTAGTCCTGCGACACCACGTCAAGATCATCCCGCACTTCTTTCCGGGTCCCCCTCCGTGCGATCCAGCTATCAGCCCAGACCCTCTCAGCAACAGTGACAGCGACGCGATTCCCGACTCGGCCCGGTTCGACTTTACCGGATGCAGCTTTACGCGGGGACCCTTCGACGTCTCGGTGAGCGGGACTATCGATCTGATAGATCCGAGCCCCACGGTGCCAGAGTTTGCGGTTCGTCTCGTTTTCAATGACTTCGGCCGGACCTGGACCAATACCCAGACGAACCGAACCCGTTCGGTGATTCACAACGGCACCCGGCAGATCAGCGCCAATGCGGATGAGCTGAATCACTCGATCAATAATTTCTTGACCGAATACACCTTCGCCAGCGGAGCAACGGCCACCCACGTCCGCAACTGGACCGGGCACTTCGATGCCGAGGTGCCGGGATCGATTGCGTTGGACTCGCCACTACCAAGTGGCGACTGGTCCTTTGCCGGCTCGTCTACCTGGACCAAGGGCGCCCGGACCTGGGGCGTGCAGACCACGACGACCACTGCGCTGCATTATGACCCTACCTGCAGCGTGGCTCCCCGGTTCACGTCCGGGCAACTCATGCTGACCGTGACCAGGAACGGCCACATCGTCAATGTCACAATCGATTTCACCGGCTGCGGCCAGTACACCGTGACGCGGACCATTCCTGCCGTCTGAGCCGGTCCCTCTCTCTCCGGGTGGTCGGTCCTTGGGGGCCGGCCACCCGTCTTATTTCGCACCACCCCACTCCGCCGCTCCCGGGTTTATATTCCCGCCCCGTTCCAAATGACCATACCCTGTACCCTGGAGACAGTATGAGGAAACTGGCCACATTGGCCGCCTGCGCCGTTCTACTCGGCTGCAACAAGACCGGCGGGAGCACTGGCGGTGGCGCCAGCAGTCTCTCCAGCACCGAGGACAAGGTCAGCTACATCATCGGCCTTCAAATGGGCAAGAGCCTCAAGGAGCAGAGCATCACGGTCAAGCAGGATCTGCTGATCAAAGGCTTCAACGATGGCCAGGCGGGCGGGAAGGCCCTGATGACCGACGACGAGATCCGTAACACCATGATGGCTTTCCAGCAGCAGATGATGCAGGCTCAGCACACCAAGGACTCGGCGTCCGCCCTGACCAATGAGAAGGAAGGCAACGAATTCCTGGCGAGCAACAAGACCAAGGACGGAGTGAAGACCACCGCGAGCGGACTGCAATACAAGGTGGTCAAGGAAGGAACTGGTCCTCATCCGGCCAAGACCAGTGTCGTGACCGTGCATTACCGCGGAACCCTGCTCAACGGGGATGAGTTCGACAGCTCCTATTCCCGCAACGAGCCGGCGACCTTCCCGCTCAATCAGGTCATCCCGGGCTGGACCGAAGGACTGCAGCTGATGACCGCGGGATCCAAGTATCAGTTCTGGGTTCCGGCGCCTCTGGCCTACGGTGAGGGTGGCTCACCGCCCAAGATCGGGCCGAACGCGACGCTGATGTTTGAGGTGGAGCTGCTGTCATTTAAGTGACCGCCGTAGAGCGGTCATCCCGAGCGCAGCGAGGGATCTCGCGAAGGACTGGACGAGACTGAGTGAATCAGCACTCAGTAGAAACTCCCGTCCTCAGTCCTCAGTCCACTCAGTACTCCGCTCTACCTCTCGAACTCCACCCTCGTAATCCTCCCCTCCGGTCCGACCAACCATCCCGCCCGCGTGCTGGCAAATCCGGCACTCCAGTAACTCTGCGTATCGAGCAGTAGCCAGCTTTGCCCATCGTCCTGGGAGTAGCTTGCCCCGCGTGGGCCCACAGCGACGAGAAGCGGGCCGCCCGCGATGTAGAAGACGCCGTATATCGGCCCCGCGAAGGTAGGCGGATTGCTGCTGAACCAGCTGACGCCTCCGTCGGCAGTGAAGGCCATGTTGCCCCGCGAGGAATCAGGTGCTGCGATGTCGCCGCCCGCGGCGATTCCGTGTCGTCGGTCTCGAAACGCGAGGGATGCGATTCCCGTGGTCTGGGTCCCGCCAATGACTGGGGTCTCGTGGCTGGTCCAGTTCTTCCCCCCATCGCTGGTCATCAGTACCCGCGCCTGCGCACCGGCGGCCGTTCCAACCCACGCGTCCTGCTCGCCGACGGTGATGAGGCATGTCCCGCTCGCCGCAAAGGCGCCCTCACCTGGAGACGCGGGCGGCACCCGCTCGGGAGGAACCCGGGCCCAGGAAGATCCGCCATCTGTTGTCGTTAGGATCGGCAGCTGGCCCTGAATCGCGTCGCCAACCACCAGGCCGCGCCTGGAGTCCCAGAAGCCGAAGCAGTCGTAGAACCCTTGGGGATCCTGGTTGGTAAACTGGAGCAACCAGCGCCGGCCACCATCGATCGTCTTGTAGATCCGGGACCGATCCCCCGGTCCCGCACTGAGAAGCCAGGCGGTCTTGTCGTCTACCGCGTAGACATCGCGGAATTCGAGAGAATCCGCCCCGTTCACCCGGCCCGCCGTCCAGGTGTTGCCGCCGTCAGTGGTCCGGACATAGGTGCCGCCGGCCCCGCTGGCCCAGACCACTTTGTCGTCCACGACACTCACGGCCTGAAGCCGGAACGAGGTCCCGCTCTTCTGGGGTATGAGGTAGGGGACGTAGGTCCGGGGCGCCGTTCTTCCCGGGCTCCCATGGCAGGCGACCAGGAGAACCAGAAGCATCAGGAGTTGTGATCGCATGCCCCAACTTGCGCGCCGGGGCGGGAGGCCGCTACTTGTATTACGCATTATGCGTAACCCGTACTGCGTAACGCCTTCCACTCCGGTCCGAGCCCATGGTCAAGGCACTTCCCTCCGCCCCTCGCAATCCCTTCGAATTCGGCCGCGAGCTGGGCGCCAATGAACTGGTGGACCGGGAGACGGAGCTTGAAGCCATCTCCCGAGTCATCACCAATCGAGGGAAGCTCTTTTTCATCGGGCCGCGGCGTTTTGGGAAGACCTCGATCCTCAATGCCACTGAAGAACGGCTGGCGCAATCGGGGATCGCTGTCCTGCGCTACGATGCCGAGGCATACGAGAGCCTGGGCCGCCTGGCGCAGGCCCTGTTGAGCGGAGCTGCCCGGCACCTCGCCGGCTCGCTCGATCGCGCCGGGGAAACGACGCGGAAATTCTTCGCCAAGCTGCGGCCCAACGTCACCTATGACCTGGCAGACCATCGCCTCTCGGTATCGATCGGGGTATCGCCCGAGCGGGGCAAGACGGAGCTGCCCCTGCTTACCGACGTGCTGGACGGCATCGAGCAACTGGCGGCCAAGGAACGACGGCCGGTGGCGGTAGTGCTCGACGAGTTCCAGCAGGTGATTCGCGAAGGCGGCGAGGAGGCGGAGCGACAGCTCCGGGCCGCGATCCAGCGCCATCGCCACGTGGCATACGTGTTCGCCGGATCCAAGACCCGCCTGTTGGCCGACATCACCAGCGATCCTGGTCGCGCTTTCTGGAAGCTGGGACAACGACTCTTTCTCGGGCCCATCCCGCGAGAAGCCTTCCGCCCCTTCCTCGAGCGGGGATTTTCCTTTGCCGGCTTCACTTCTACTCCGGAAGGGGTCGAACGGATCCTGGATCTCTCGGAAGACGTGCCCTACAACGTGCAGCGCCTCGCCAGCGCCTGCTGGGAGGAGTTGCGGGTCTCAACCGACCACACCCTTACCGCCGCGCAGGTTGACTCGGCGCTTCGTACCGTGGTGCAGGGCGAGAATCCGGCTTACATGCAGGTGTGGCAGAGCCTGACCCAGGTGCAGAAGAAAGCGTTCAAGGCGGTGATCGAGGAACAGGGGCGCGAGCTGCTGGCCCGAGCCGTCCTCCAGCGTCACGGGCTCGCCGCCTCGTCATTGCAGCGCGCGCTCCGGTCGCTCGACACCCTGGGTCTGATCCGGGAGGACGAATCGGCCGAGGGGGTGAGGTATCGGCTGGAGGATCCGTTCTTCGCGGCCTGGCTTTCGATGGCGCAGAGAGACTGAGGGAATTGAAGATTGAAGAATTCAGATTGAAGATTGATTGAGGGGTTAGAATTCTCTGACGGTTTCCTCGTACTTCCTCTGGTGTATTGGCGAGGCGCTGTAATGGCTGACGAGACGAAGCCTGCGAAAAAGAAAGCAACCCGACGGAAGAAGACCGCCGCCCCCCGTGGGCTGGCGGCTCCTGAAGTCGTCGGTGGATCGGTTGAGGTCATTGACGAACTGTCCGCTGGGGTCGTGGCGGACGGGGGCGCTGTAGTAGGTACCTATCGCGAGCCACTGGGAGGCATGTGGCAGCTGGTGGCGGCACTGCCTATCGAGAAGGTCTCAGCGACTCCTTACCAGCGTGATCTGTCCCCGGCCCACGTCACCCGTTTGTCCCAGGCGATCGACAAACTGGGCCGCTTCATGGATCCGATCGTGGCGGTCCGTACGCCCGATGGCCTCTACTGGACGCCGAATGGCCATCATCGGCTTGCCGCGATGCGCGCCCTGGGTGCCCGGTCGATAATGGCACTGGTGGTCCCGGAAGCGGAGGTTGCCCACCGCATCCTGGTTCTCAATACCGAGAAGGCCCACAACGTCCGGGAGCGCGCCTTCGAGGTGATTCGTCTGGCGGAGGACCTGGCCCAGCTCGATGACGGTCTCGAGAGCAGCTACGAGACCGAGTTCGAGGAGCCGTCTCTGCTGACGCTGGGCTGTTGCTACCAGGTCAACGGTCGCTTTTCGGGTGGCGCCTACCAGCCGGTGCTCAAGCGGGTCGAGAGTTTCATGGCTCTCAAGCTTTCCCGTGCTCTCGAAGTGCGGCGGGAGCGGGCTACTCAACTGCTGGAGCTCGATGCCGCGGTGGCCGAGGCGGTTGCAGCGCTCAAGAAGCGAGGCTTCGAGAGTCCTTACCTCAAGGCGTTCGTCCTGGCGAGAATCAATCCCCTGCGGTGGGACAAATCGGAGAAGAAGCCACCATTCGATGCCACGATCGCCAAGATGCTTGCTGCCGTAGCGAAATTCGATGTCAACAAGATCAGAGCCGACCAGGTCGCCCGCAGCGGCGGTCCGCCGGACGACTCCTAGAGCTAGTTTCCTCTCTTCCCCCAGGACTTCTTCATGGCCGATCACTGGATCTCGGTTCGTCGCCGGCTCGCGCTGGCTCTCCTGCTGCTTATACCCGCGGGCCTTTCCGCCCAGGAACGAGTCACGATCGGATTCGGTGGCGGCGCCACGATTCCCGCCGCTACGACGGCGGACAACTTCACGACCGGATGGAACGTCCTCCTGAATGCGCAGTATACTCGCGCCCGCTCTCCGTTCGGCGGCGAAATGTCCTTCGCCTATCATGAAATGGACCTGAAAGGCGGTGCGTTCGGCAAGACTAAGATCATTGCGCTTACCACGTCTCTGCTCGTCAGCTTCCCGACCGACCCGCGATCCAAGTCCGCTGTCCGGGTCACCTTCGCCGGCGGAATCGGGGGGTACTTCCATGAGCTGGAACTGAACGGATCGAGCGACACCAACTATCCCTTCGGAGTGAACGGTGGCGCGGGCATCGACCTCTACATGAACAAGAAGCGGACCGCCGCGATTTTTCTGGACGCGCGGTATCACCACATTTTCGCCAGTAAGGACGTCGACATGATCCCGATCACCTTCGGCTTGAAGCTCAGGGCGAAGTAACCAGCCACCAGTATGGGTCACACAATGGTCGCACTGCGCGCATGCATCGCCCGTCTTTCCTGGCTCCTGGTTCTTACGGTATTGGCGCTGCCGCTTGCCGCGCAGGACTCCTCCGGGAGCGGCGGGGGCGGTGATATCGAGCTTTCCCGGACCCAGATCCAGGCTGAGCGGCAGGCGATCATCAACCGGGCGATGGAACTGACCGATTCGGAAAGCACGAAGTTCTGGCCGCTCTACCGGGAATACCGCACCAAGATGGCCGAAGTGACCGACCGGCAGGTGGCGGTGATCAAGGAGTACGCCGCCACGTATAACTCGATGACCGACGCGCAGGCGGACAAGCTGATGTCGAACTACATGGATTTTCAGAAGGACAAGCTGAACCTGGAGAAGGACTACGTGAAGAAGTTCAAGAAGATCCTGCCGACCCGGAAAGTCGCCCGGTATTTCCAGCTCGAGCACAAGCTCGACGCGGTCATCGATTACGATCTGGCCAGGTCCATCCCGCTACTGCAGTAGGAACCGCCTTCAGGGCGACCGCCTGCTCAAGCCGACATAAAGCAGGCGGGCGAAACGCTCGCCGTAACGAGATCCGCCGAAAGCCTGATCGAATTCTCGAGTCGGTTGAGTAGCGAGGTATTGCTCCACCGATTGACCCGCCCCGATAGCCGCAAGGGTTCGCTCCCGCATCGTCACCAGCATCTTCCGGTAGGTCGCGACTTCGCCGCGGTTGGTCACCCAGCCGTGCCCGGGCACGATGCGGGTCTTGTCGTCGGCATGGGCCAGGACGAGATCCACTCCCCGGATCATTCCGTCCAGCGTGCCGCCGCCCCACCAGTCGAGGAAGGGAGGCGCTCCCAGCTCGACGATATCCCCGGTGTGAATCACGTTCGCGTCCCGGAACCAGATGACGGCGTCGCCGCTGGTGTGGGCCGAATCGGCGTGCAATGCCGTGACATGGCCCTCGAAGGGCAAGGCCAGCGAATCGTCGAACACGCTGTCCGGCAAGGCCGCCGGGTCGGCTGCCTCCCGGTGCCATTCCTCCCACTCGGTAATCACCGTGTCCTTCTTCGCTTCGCCGACCAGGAGCCGTTGGGCGAAGATGCGCGCACCCTGTGCCCGCCAGTGCGGATTGCCCTCGATGTGATCGGCGTGATAGTGGGTGTTCACCACCAGCTGGACCGGCAACTTCGTCACGGTGCGCAGCGCCGAATCAGCCAGGCCCACTCGGCGCCCGCTCTGGCCATCGACCAGCAGTACGCCCTTGGAGCCAACCAGAGCGACGATGTTGCCGTTGGAGAAGCCGGAGATGACGTAGACGCTCGCCACCACCGGGGCGATCCGCATGGTCATCACATCCTGCTCTTGGGCGTGAAGGCGCCCCGGGAAGAGGATGGCGATTGCGACAAAGAAAATCAGTGGCACGGATGTCGCCGAGGCCTGACGGAATGCAGTCTTAAGTCGAGATCAATGTTTTGTTGGGTTCCTCCGCGTTCTCTGCGTCTCCGCGTTTGGCAGTTTTGACCAGATGAAACGCAGAGGCGCAGAGGTCGCCGAGTGTTTGAGCATTGTGTGTGGGAATCGGAGGATCACACGGTGCGTACGGCGGAATCAGGGAGCTGGTTTCCGATCGATTCATCGGAACCCTCCGCGTCCCAACGGCCTCAGTGCCCCCCGGCCGGAAGATTCTCCTCGACGAACCGCGTCAGCAGGCTGTAGAGGTGCAGCGTCGTGCCCTCTCCCTCGAAGATCCCGTGGGTCCGGTTGGGATACTCCATCATCGTGAAGGGCCGGTTCGCGGCCACCAGCGCGTTGATCAGCCGCTCGGTGCCCTGGTAGTGCACGTTGTCGTCGCCGCTGCCATGGACGACCAGCAGCTTCGCCTTTCAGGTTGGCGGCGAAGTTGAGCGGCGAGCTCCGCTTGTAGTCCTCCTCGTTCTGCTGCGGGGAGCCCCATGTAGCGCTCCTGGTAGATCGTGTCGTACAGGTGCACGTCGGGCACCGGTGCCACCGCCATCCCCATGCGGTACACGTCGGGATCGCGGAACATGAGGTTGAGCGTCATCGATCCGCCACCACTCCAGCCCCAGACGCCGAGCCGGGTCGAGTCCACCCAGTTCCAGCGGCCGATGGCTCGCGCGGCGCCGGCCTGATCGTCCGAGACCAGCAGACCGATCTTCCGGTAGATCGCACTTGCGCCATTCCCGTCCGCGGAGCGACGGCGTGCCCCGGTTGTCGAGGCTCATGACCACGTAGCCCTGCTGGGTGAGCATGAGGTGCCAGAGGTAGTCCTCCCAGCCCCAGCCGTCCATCACGGTCTGCGCCGGCCGGCTCGCCGTAGACGTTGAACAACACCGGATACTTCCGGGTCGAGTCGAACTCCGGCGGGCGCATCACCTACCCATCGAGAGTCGACGCCATTCCCCGCATCCACCTGGAAGAACCCCGCTGGCCCACGCTTGAGCCGAGCGACGGTCTCCTTGAGCTTGGCGTTGTCTACCAGGGTGCGGACCACCTTGTGATCGGGGAGATGAATCAGCTCGGTCACCGGTGGCACGCCGAAAGACGAGTAGTAGTGGAAGGCCCACGCCGCGCCCGGCGCGATTGAATAGTGGTGGGTGCCGGCCTGATCGCCGGTGTCAGTCGCTCGGCCGGCGCCCTGCCGTCGAGTCGCGCCCGGTAGAGATAACGCTGCGTCGGGTTGTCGGGCGAAGCGTGGTAGTAGACCCAGCCCCCTGCCTCATCGATGGTCGACGCACCTGCGCGATGTCGAAGTTGCCCGGCGTCAGAGGTGCAGGTCGCTCCCGTCGCGCGAGACGGTGTACACGTGGCGCCAGCCGTCGCGCTCGCTGACCCAGGTGAAGCGCTTGCCACCGTCCAGCCAGCGCATGTCGTCCACCACGTCCACCCAGGCGCTGTCCTGATCGGTCAGGATCGGTGCGCACCTTGCCGCTCTTGGCGTCGCCCAGCATCAGCTGCAGCGTGTCCTGCAGCCGGTTGAGGTGCTGCAGCACCACTTCGTCCGAGTTGGCGGCCCACTCCATCCGCGCGAGGTAGGTGTTGCGGGGATCGCCCGGGATCTGCAGCCAGCGGGTCTTTCCGCCATCGGCGCTCACCACGCCGACCCGGCAGCGAGAGTTGGTGGTCCCCGCCTTGGGGTACTGCACCGGAATCGTGAAGGAGTAGAGCGAGTCGGTGTTGTTGATCAGCAGGAAATCGCGCACGCCCGAGGCGTCGAGCTGCCAGTAGGCGATCCGCTTGCCGTCGGGGCTCCAGCGGAAACCGTCCCGATGCGTCGAACTCCTCCTCGTAGACCCAGTCGAAGGTGCCGTTGATCGTGGTGCGAGAGCCGTCCGTGGTGAGCCGGGTGATCTTCCCGTCGTCGAGCCGCTCCACATAGAGGTTGTTCTCCCGCACGTAGGCGACGCGATCGGCCGTCGGGGCGAGAACTTGGCGAACATGAGGGTCGACGGCTGCGCCGCCGAGCCGCCGAGCTTCCGCAGCTTTCCGGTCGCGAGGTCGAGCACCCAGTAGTCGCCCCGGGTGTTCTGGCCGCCAGACCCGCGTGGAGTTGGTGTACAGCAGGACCCGCTGCCCGTCGGTGGAAAACGTGAAGTTTTCTACCCTGAGGGGGACCGAATCGCCGGTCGGGATCAACTTCGCCGCCGCCAGGAGGACCTGCTTCTGTCCGCTGGCCGGATCGGTTCGCACCAGGTCACGCCCCCGGCCATCAGGAGCACGCTCGAAGGTGGTGTAGCCCGAGTCGCGCAACCACCGTGCTGGCCCAAAGAAATCCGGTGAAAAGTCGTCCGAGGTGAAGAGCCGCTCGAGGGTGACCAGCGAGGAATCCTGCTGGGCGGCGAGGGCAGGCGCGCCCACGAGAATGACGAGCGTGGCCGCGAGAGGGTGCAGGCGCATTGGTATCGGCCCCAGGTTACGGTGTACGAGCCTTCTCCAGCACGGTGGCGGCACTGTCGATCAGGCTCGCCGCCTTCTCCAACACGGCAGCGGTACGAGTGACCTGAGTATCGACCGCATCCCAGCTGCCCTGTTCGATCGCCTCACGCACCGCGGGCAGTGTCTTCACGGAATAGCCGGTGTGGAGTCCCGGTGCATAGAGGTAGTGGCGATACCACGGGCGCCCCGGCAGGCCATCCTCCTGAAGGAACGTGCGCTCGAGCTGGGCCATTACGGCGCTGACCGAGCGCGCGGCCGGCTTTTCCAGACCCGCGCCGTCTCCAGCCGCCAGACTGTCGTAAGCCGCATCGTAGCGGAGAGCGCTTTCCTTGAGCCGAGCTCCGGCGTTATCCAGGGGAGCGAAATTCAGGAACGGCGGTTCCGCCGCGCGCGCCGGAGGCACCAGGGGCTGACGGGGATCCGAGATTGCGGTGTAGACCCCTTCACTTATCTGGCGGTTGCGTTCGAGGATCGAATCGCGGCGGGTTGCCGCGAGAGCCTTCACCTGTCCGGTGTATCCCGCGACCGTCTCGGCGAGAGTCGAAGCGCGGAAAGGCAGGACGTCCGCTCCAGCCAATCGCATGACCAGGGTCCCGGCCACCTGGGAGAGAGCCCGATTGTAGGTGAAGCCGGTGTCGGCGAACCGGGTATACCAGGCAAAGCTGTCGTAGATGGAGTGATAGACCCCATCCGAGCCCGGGTCCTCTCCACCGAAGCCGAGGTTGAGCGAGGCGATTCCCAGGTGCTGTAGGAAGGGCGTGAAGTCGGAGCCGGATCCCGAGCGCACCGATCCTCAGATCGGCCCGATCCCGGGCTTCGCGGCGGTCGTCGGAGCTCCCGGCGCCGGTCGCGATCTCCGCAACTGAGCGCGCTTCCATACCGAGAGTCCGGTCTCCGGATCGGTCACGTCGCGGGCAGCGTCGTTCACCGCCTGTTCCAGGGTGTGAGACCCGGCTGCGCCGAAGAATCCGCGGTCGTTGCCATCGGTATTGATGTAGACCGCGGCGTGTGCCCGCAATTCCTCCCCGTGCTGCTCGGCCCACTCGGTCGATCCCAGCAGTCCCTGCTCCTCGCCGTCCCATGCCGCAAAGACGATAGTGCGACGCGGTCTCCAGCCCTTGGTGTGCGAGAGCGCCCAGCGCGCGCGCCTCTTCCGAGCAGGGGCGACGAGGCCGGCAGATCGGATCCTCCGCCCCGTTGACCCAGGCATCGTGATGATTACCGCGGACGATCCACTCGTCGGCGGCGTCACTGCCCGGAATGCGGCCGATCACGTCGTAGAGCGGGACCAGCTTCCAATCGAACTTGAGCTTGAGATGGACCTTTGCCGCGCCGTCACTGCCCAGGTGGTAGGCGAGCGGCAATCCGCCACGCCACTCCTGGGGCGCCATTGGTCCACCGAGGGCTGCGAGAAGCGGCTGTGCGTCTCCCGGCGAAATCGGCAGCACCGGGATCTTGGTGATGCCCCACGCCGAATCCAGCGGCAGACGATGCACGCCGGGTTTGGCGCCAACGAATGGAGTCAGGGGATCGCCGGACGCGATCGGTTGATCCTTCACGCTGCCCGCGCTGCACGCCCTTCTTTGGCCGATAGGCGCCTTTGGGATAGGTGTCACCGGCGCCGTAGCCGTCGTCCTGCGGATCGGAATAGATGAGACAGCCGACCGCGCCATGCTCCCCCGCCAGCTTGGGCTTGAGTCCCCGCCAGCCGGCTCCGTAGCGGGCGAGCACGATGGCGCCCTTGACCGAAACGCCCATCCGCTCCAGCCGCTCGTAGTCGGCCGGCATCCCGTAGTTCACGTAGACCAGCGGGGCGGTCACGTCGCCGTCCCGGGAGTAGGCGTTGAAGGTCGGCAGCTGCTCGGCCGACTGCGACGTTGTCGGATCGTTCTTCAGTGCCGGTTCCTTGAGCGTCGCGACAAACCTGGTCGGCGCCACCAGCTCGACGTGGCGTTCGAGAGGGGTAGGGAACAGCACCTGGAAGGTGTCGATCGACGCGTCGAGTCCCCAGCTCTTGAACTTCCCGTACAACCACTCGGCGTTGTCCCGGTCGTAGGCCGATCCCAGGTGATGGGGCCGCGCGGTCAGTCGCCGCATCGACTCCCGCGCCGAATCGGGCGTGATCATGTCCCGGAACTTCGCTTCCCAATCCCGTTGGTCCCGGGACCGGGCCGCGGAGAACCCCCGCAGCGGGGTCGGGTCATCGGTTCGAGCAGCGAGAGTTGTGAGGAGGAGCGGGAGAAGAAGTGCCGAGCGAAGATTCCGGGTCATTGTCGAGGGAGCAGAGGTGGGAATGCGGTAAGCCGTCAGCCGTCAGCCGTCAGCCATCAGCCATCGGCCGTCAGACAAAACCCTAAGCCGTAAGCCATAGGCTTTAGGTTGTTCAATCTTCAATCTTCAATCTGAAATCTTCAATCGGCCGTTCCCTCTCACGGAACGGCTGACGTCGTCGGCCCGGCCAACCCGACCGCGTCCATCATGAACGCGTAACGGAAGGCGGCTTCGTGGAGGCGCTCGTAGCGTCCTGAGGAGCCGCCATGTCCGCCTGCCATGTTGGTCTTGAGATAGAGCGGATTCTGGTCGGTCTTGAGCGAGCGGAGCCGAGCCACCCACTTGGCGGGCTCCCAGTACATGACCTGCGAATCGTTCAGCGACGTGGTGACCAGCATCCACGGGTAGTCCTTCGCCGCTACGTTGTCGTAGGGCGAGTAGCTCCGCATATAGGCATACTGCTCCGGCACAGCCGGGTTTCCCCACTGCTCCCACTCCTGGGCGGTCAACGGGAGCGACGCATCGCTCATCGTATTGATCACATCCACGAACGGCACGTCCGCGACGATCGCCCGGAACAGGTCGGGGCGCATGTTGGCCACCGCACCCATGAGCAACCCGCCGGCGCTGCCGCCGTTGGCTACGAGCCGCTCGGAAGTGGTGTATTTGCGGCGAATCAGCTCCTCGGCGACGTCGATGAAATCGTTGAAGGTGTTCTTCTTGTTCAGCATCTTGCCGTCGTCGTACCAGCGGCGACCCATCTCCTGCCCGCCGCGAATGTGCGCGATGGCGTAGATGAACCCGCGATCCACCATGCTCAACACGTTGGAGTTGAACGTGGGCTCGAGAGTGAAGCCATACGATCCGTAGGCGTAGAGCAGCAGCGGGTGAGAGCCGTCGAGCTGGGTGCCCTTGCGGAGCAGCACCGATACCGGGACCGAGACCCCATCCCGGGCCGGCGCCATGAACCGCTGCACCTCGTAGCTGTTCGCGTCGTAGCCGCTGGGAATCTCCTGCCGCTTCTTCAGTTCCCGCTTCCGGGTCGCCAGATCGTAGTCGTACACCGAGTTGGGCGTCACCAGCGAGGAATAGCTGAACCGGTAGGTCTGAGTGTTGAACTCGGGATTGCCGCCGGGGTATACGCCGTAGGCCTTCTCCGGGAACGTGACGTAGTGGGTCTTGTTGTTCTTGAGGTCCGCCACCCGGAGCCGGCGAAGCCCGCCCGAGCGCTCGCTGACCACGACGAAGTTCTTGAACGCGTCCACGCCCTCGACGAAGACCGAGTCGCGGTGCGGAAGCCAATCCACCCAGTTGGCCGGCCCGGGGTTGTCCTCCGGCGCCTTTACGATCCGGAAGTTGGTGGCCGAATCGTTGGTGAGGATCAGGAAGAATCCGTCGGCGTGGTCTACGCTGTATTCGACGTTGGGCCGGCGGGCCGCGACCACCCGGGGCTCACGGGTGGGACTGGCAGTGGGAATGATCCGCCACTCGGATGAGGTAAAGCCGTCGGCGGTGATGAAGACGTACTTCCCGCTCCGCGACCGCTGCACGCCGACATTGTTGAGGACGTTGTCTTCCTCAAACACCTTGGCGTCCTGCTCCCGCGGGGTGCCGATCACATGCCGCCAGACGGTGTTCCCCCGCTTGGCGGAATCGGCGGTCATATAGAAGAACGTCTTATTGTCGTTCGCCCAGGCCGTCCCGTTCCAGACGTTGGGAATCTGGTCGACGATCTTGCCGGTCTTGAGATCCTTGACGTAGAGCGTGTATTCCCGGAAGGCGGTGAGATCTTCGAGGTACAGCAGGGTCTCGCCATCGGGACTGACATCGACGCCGCCCAGCGCGTGGAACTTTTTCCCCTCCGCCAGGGCGTTCTGGTCGAGGTACACTTCCTCCGGCGCCGATAACGAGCCGCGCTTGCGGCAGAAGATCGGGTAGTTCTTGCCCTGCTCGGTGCGGCTGTAGTACCACCAGCCGGTGTCGAACACCGGCACGGAGAGATCGGTTTCCTTGATCCGGCCCAGCATCTCCTGGTAGAGCTTGTCCTGCAGCGCCTCGGTGTGCTTCATCTTCTGCGTCGTGTACGCATTCTCGGCTTCGAGGTAGGCCGTGACTTCGGGATTGGTCTTTTCCCGGAGCCAGAAGTAGTCGTCTACCCGCACCTCCCCGTGCAGGGTATCGACCTTGGGAATCTGCCGAGCCACCGGCGGATCCTGGGGTGAAGCGGCTTCAATTGGGATAGCGAGAGCGCACATGACGGCGACCAGGCGAAGCGACATTGGAAATCCCGGATTCGGGAAGGGGAGGGAGCATAGAGCCGCCAAGGACCGTCGGCAAGACGAAGGGAAACCGCGAGAGGTGGCCGATTTCGCCGCGGAGAGGTAAGTCACTGGCATGTTTCAGGTTGGGTCACTGACCCGGTTTGGATCTTTCACTAGGGGCCGCCGTACGGAGGCTCCCCACATGGCTGAGTGAACGCAATGGTTCATCTCCTCGCACTGGTCGTTCCGATCTGCGGGATTCTGGGGCTCGATCCCTGCCCCACAACGCCTCCGCCGCCTTACGCGATTATCGGCGTCAGCGTGCTGCCTATGGATCGTGAGCGGGTACTCGAAGGCTATACGGTAATTGTCCGAAACGGTGCCATCGAGACGCTCGGTCCCGGCGACAAGGTGTCGGTACCACAGGATGCGGTCCGAATCGACGGGCGGGGGAAGTATCTCATCCCCGGTCTCACCGAGATGCATACCCACCTCAGTCCGGGTGCGGGAGATCCGGGAGACGGTCTGGGACGGCAGCTGCGCCTGGCACTCGCCAACGGGGTCACCACGTTGCGCGGCCTCGTCGCCCCGCCCGGGATCATCCCGATCCGAGACAAAGTGAATTCGGGCGCGATCCTCGGCCCGACGCTCTACGTCGCGGGACCCTCTCTCAACGGCAAGTCAGTCCCCGACCCTGAGACCGGCCGGCGGATGGTCGAAGACGCCAAGCGCCAGGGATACGACCTGCTCAAGACCCACGGGGGACTGACGGCGGAAAGCTACGACGCAATCGTAGCCGCGGCGAAGGCAACGGGTCTTCGGTTGGTGGGACACGTGACTCAGGGTTACGGGCTGGATCGTGCGTTGGCAGCCGGACAGCAAGTCGAACACCTGGACGGGTACATCGCCGCGGCCCTCCCGGCAGGCGTGGCCGCGCCCGACGACCAGATCATCCCGGACGAGATCTCGGCAAAAGTCACTCCCGAGGGGATTCGAGCGATCGCCGAGAAGACCAAGAGGGCCGGGGTTTGGAACGGGCTGACTCTCGCGATCTTCCAGGTCTTCGCCAGCGGCAAATCACCCGCGGAACTCGCCACGGCACCCGAGATGAAGTACGTCCCAGCGCAGACGATTTCGAGCTGGAGCGATCAGATGAAAACCGATGCTCCCGGGTCGCTGCCGGTTTACCTCGCGGTCCGGGATTCGATTGCGGTGGCCTTGTATCGTGCCGGGGCTCGACTGCTGGTGAGCGGTGATGCTCCCCAGATTTTCCTGGTCGCCGGTTTCGGCACCCACCGAGAGATGCAGGCAATGGCCCACGCCGGAATACCCACCTACGCCGTCCTCGAAGCGGCAACCCGTAACGCCGCCGAGTGGCTGGGCCGCACCGACGCTGGCACCATCGCGCCGGGAAAACGGGCCGATCTCGTGTTGCTCGACGCCAATCCCCTGAGTGACATCGCCAACGCGTCACGCATCCAGGGCGTGATGTTGCGTGGCGTGTGGTACGACCGGCGGGCGCTGGACGGGATGCTGGAGGACGTGGAGAAGAGTGCCAAGGGAAGCAATTGAAGATTGCAGATTTCAGATTTATCCGTCCCCTCCGTCCCCCCGCAGCTTGCCCCGGTCAACCTTCCCCAAGTGGGTCAGTGGAAGCCCATCGACGAAGCGGATGACACGGGGATGCTTGTACGGTTCGAGCCGATCCCGTACGAAGGCCTTGAGCTCTTCCGCCAGATCGGGCCGCTGCTCGCGGGGCACTACGAACGCATGTGGCTTCAACAGGCCGCTCGAGTCCACCACTCCGACCACCGCCACCTGCAGGACAGCGGGATGTTGCGAGAGGCAATTCTCGACTTCCTGCGGAGCGAGCCACTTCCCCGAGACCTTCAGCATGTCGTCCGACCGACCGCAGTAGCTGAAGAAGCCATCCGAAGAGCGGCTCAACATGTCGCCCGAAACGAACCACTCGCCGCGAAATCCCTGCTGGGTCTTCTCCATCTGTTGCCAGTATCCGATGGCGCGCGATCCGCCGCGGACCCACAAATATCCCACCTCGCCGTCGGCGAGTTCTCTCCCTCCCTCGTCACAGACCTTCACCTCGAAGCCCGGTACAACCTCACCCAGGGTCCCGGGACGAATCCGACCAAGCCGGTTGGATAGGAAGATGTGCCACATCTCCGCCGTGCCGAGGCCGTCGAGCAGGGGAACGCCGAAGGCCTTATCCCAGCGGCCATGAAGCTCCGCCGGCAGCCCTTCGCCTGCCGAGGTGGCCAGTCGGAGCGAGGAGAGATCGGCGCGACCCGCCTCCGGGTCGTTCACCATATGGTTGATCATGGTGGGGACGTTGATCAGAATCGTGGGCCGGTGGCGGGCGATTTTCTCGAACACGACCTGAGCCGTACAGCGCTCCGGAAAAAGCACCGCCGAGGCGCCCACCGAGAACGGAAACAGCAGATTGGACCCGGTCGCGTAACCGAAGAAAAGTTTGGGTACGGAGAGCGTGACGTCGGTCTCGGTGTAGCCGATGACGTGGCGGGCGTAGCACTCGGTGGTATTGGCGAACGAGGTGTGGGTCTGAACCACGGCCTTGGGATGCCCGGTGGTCCCACCGGAGAAAAGCCAAATCGCGGGGTCGTCTCGGTGTGAGGGAAAATTCGTCAGCGCCGCCGGGGCATCGGCAAGACGCGCCTGCCAATCCGCATCCTCAACTACCAGCAGCCGCTTGAGGTGCATCGAACGACTCGCGGCCGCTTCGAAGGCCTTCGATGCATCGCGGTGGATCACAGCCACCGTGGCGCGGGAGTAGTTGAGAAAGTATTCGACCGCGTCGGGCTTGAGTTCCGGGTTGACCATCACCACGACCGCGCCAATCTTCAGGGTGCCAAAGAGCGCCCCGACGAACGCAGGGCTGTCCGGCAGCGCGATCAGTACCCGTTGCTCGGGCTCTGCCCCTGCCTGGCGCAAAAGGTGGCCGAAGCGGTTCGCCAGAACCTCCACCTGGCCATAGCTCAGCCGTCCCTCATCGGTGATTAGTGCGGTCCGTTCGCCGCGGCCCTCGCGGACTCGCGCATCGAGAAAGTAGTCCGCGATGTTGAACTGCTCGGGCGGATGGAAGGACATGATCATCCCGGGTTGGTTCTGGCGCTCTCCAAGGACACAATAACCGTGCACGAACTCGCCGCAATGACGTGGGAGGAAGTGCGCGACCTCGACGGCCAGGCCCTGGTCGCCATTCTTCCCGCCGGCGCCGTCGAGGCCCACGGTCCCCATCTGCCGCTCGATACCGACGTTGTCATCGCCGGTGCAATGGCTCGTGCGGGGGCGCGGCGGCTTTCGGCGCGCCATTATCCCGTTGTGATCCTTCCACCGCTGGTCTACACCGCGGCCGAGTTTGCGGCCGGGTTCCCCGGGACCTTGTCACTCCGGCCCGAGACGGTCACCGCCACGGTGGTCGATATCGCCCGCAGCCTGACGAGGCACAAGGTTGCCGTGCTCGCGCTCGCGAATGCGCACCTCGATCCGGCGCATCTGGGTTCGCTCGAGGCAGCCGCGGTGGAAATCCGTCGCGAGGGCCGGCTCCGGGTCGCCTTTCCCAATATCGCTTCCCGCCCCTGGTCGCTTCGGCTCTCCGACGAGTTTCGGAGCGGAGCGTGCCACGCGGGTCAGTTCGAGACCTCGATCGTGCTCGCCGAGCGACCGGACGCGGTTCGGGAACGGCTGCGCACGAGCCTGACGCCCAATCCGTCATCGCTCTCAGTCGCAATCCGCGAAGGGAAGCGGACCTTCGAAGATGCGGGCGGCCCTCAGGCATACTTCGGCGCGCCGGCAGCTGCTACGCCGGAGGAAGGTGAGGCGACGGTCGAGACTCTGGGCGCCATCCTCGAGGAAGCCGTGCTCGCGGAGCTGGGCCGACCGATGGACTCCGCGTGATTTCTCTGGCGGGAAAAACGGCCGTGGTGACCGGCGCCGGCAGGGGCATCGGCGCTGCGTGTGCCCGTGCGCTGGCCGGAGCCGGCGCCCGGGTGGTACTGGGGGCACGGACCCGCAACTCGGTTGAGAGGGTGGCCGCCGAGCTTCGAACACTCGGGCATGAAGCTGCGGCGACGGTCTGCGACGTGACCGATCCCGCGAGCGTCGACGCCCTCGCCCAGTTCTCGGCCGAACGCTTCGGGGAAGTAACTCTCCTCGTCAACAACGCCGGCATCGGTCACGCGGCTCCCCTCGAGCGCCTCACACTCGACGATTGGAATCGGGTCATGGCGGTGAACGCGACCGGCACGTTCCTTTGCACCAAGGCCTTTCTGCCTGCCATGGTCAAGCGGGGGTGGGGCCGGGTAGTGAATGTGGCGTCGGTTGCCGGCCTCAGCGGAGGCAGGTACATCGCGGCCTATGCCGCCTCCAAACACGCGGTGGTTGGATTTACCCGTTGCGCGGCGCTGGAAGTCGCGGCCGCTGGCGTAACAGTGAACGCAGTCTGCCCTGGCTACGTCGACACCGAGATGACCCGAGAATCGCTCGAACGCATTGCGATGAAGACCGGCCGGAGCCGGGAGCAGGCCCTGGTGGCGGTGCTTACGGGAACACCCCAGGGCCGGCTGATTACTCCGGACGAGGTCGCCGTCCGAGGTGCTCAGGCTCTGTGCGGAGGACGCGCGTGAGATCAACGGCCAGACGATCGTGCTGGATGGCGCTGGCCTGACCTGAACCCGAGTCCCAATCCATGTCCCGTTACCAGATCATCAACCCCGACTCACTCGGAGTCCCACGCGGGTGGAACAACGGCCTGCTGGCCGCCACGAGCGGGCGGCTACTCTTTATCGCCGGTCAGACTGCGCGCGATGACTCCGGACGAGTTGCTGGAGACGGGCTTCGTCGAGCAATTCGATCGGGCTCTGGGGAATGCGCTCGAGGTACTGCGAGCCGCCGGGGGCAGTCCGGATGACGTGGGCCGGTTCACGATCTATGTCACCAGTCTCGACGAGTATCGCGGCAGCCTCAAGCCGCTGGGCGAGGTATACCGCCGCCGCATGGGTCGCCATTACCCGGCGATGGCGGTGGTTGAGGTCCGGGGTCTGGTAGACCCCGGGGCCAAGGTGGAGATCGAAACGACGGCTGTGCTCGGTCGAGAATAACTTCGCCGATCAATTCAACGACTGGAGCCTTCGGCAACCATGCCCTTCGCCGCCCGTTCCTTTCAGTACCGGCTCGACAGCACAACCGGCGTGGCCACTATCACGCTGAACCGGCCCGAGCGACTCAATGCCCTCACCTTCGAGGTGTACGCCGAGCTGCGTGACGCGTTCCAGGCACTCGATGCCGAGGCGGGCGTCCGCGCGATCGTGATCACCGGCAACGGGCGCGCGTTTTGTTCCGGGGGAGATGTCGAAGACATCATCGGGGCGCTGTTCGCCCGGGACCACGACGGTTTGCTCGAGTTCACCCGACTCACCTGCGACCTCATTCTGGCAATCCGCCGTTGCCGGCGCCCCGTGGTAGCCGCCTTGAATGGCACCGTGGCCGGCGCGGGCGCCGTGATCGCCGCCGCGTGTGACATGCGCATCGCGGCCGAGACCGCCAAGATCGCATTTCTTTTCTGCAAGGTCGGTCTCTCCGGCGCCGACATGGGATCCGCCTGGCTGCTGCCCCGCATCGTGGGATTGGGCCTCGCGACCGAGCTGCTCATGACGGGAGACTTCATCACCGCGGAGCGCGCGCTCGCTATTGGCCTCTACAACCGGGTAGTACCAGTCGATCGCGTGCTTGCCGAGGCGACCGAGTTCGCCACCCGTCTCGCCAAGGGGCCTTCCTTTGCCCTGGGCATTACCAAGGACGCCCTCGATCGAGAGGCGACGATGGATCTGGCTTCAGCACTCGAGGCGGAGGCCCAGGCGCAGGCAGCCTGCATGCTGGATCCGAACTTCAAAGAGGCCTACGAGGCATTCCGCGCTAAGCGGGAGCCGAAATTTCAGTAGGGCCATGATGCCCGATACCGATGCGGTTCGTGCCTTCCTGAGCCAGGGCCACCTCGAGATGGCGGTTGAGGTCGCGACCTTCGCCGGGAACGACATCGCCCCACGGCCGGAGCCGCGTGACGATCGTTCTGCACGAACCGAAGCCCGCGAACTGCTCGGCATGCTCGGCCGCGGCGGCTGGCTCCGCCCGATTCTCGCGCAGGATCTCCGTGGTTGCTGTCTGGTGCGCGAAGCGCTGGCAGCGGCCTCTCCGCTGGCAGACGCTGTCTTCGCCCTCCAGGCTCTCGGCTCCACCCCTCTGATCATCGCAGGCGGGCAGTCGCTTCGAGATCGCTGGGTTCCGGGCGCGGTCGAGGGTCGGTTGATGTCCGCTTTCGCGATGACTGAGCCGGAGGCCGGGTCGGACGTGGCCTCGATGACGACCACGGCCAGGAGGGACGGCGATCACTACGTACTCAATGGGATCAAGACGTTCATCTCCAACGCAGGAATCGCCGACTGGTACACGGTCTTTGCGGTGACCGACCCGAACCGCGGGCACCGGGGAATCTCCTGCTTCGCGGTGCCGGCCCAAACCAAAGGCCTCCGCTTCGTTCGCGCGCTCGAGCTGAGCGCGCCGCATCCGTTGGGTGAAATTGCCTTCGAAGACTGCCGGGTTCCCGCTGAGGCCATCGTCGGCGCCGAGGGAGAGGGCTTCAAACTCGGTCTCGCCACACTCGACCGGCTCCGCCCCACTGTGGCAGCGGCGGCCTGCGGAATGGCGGCTCGCGCACTCGCAGAGGCGCTGGCCCACGTGCGGCAGCGCCGGCAGTTCGGAAAACATCTCGCCGAATTTCAGCTGGTTCAGGAGAAACTCGCCACGATGGCGACCGATCTCACTGCGGCCCGCCTTCTGGTCTATCGCGCGGCTTGGGAGAAAGACGGAGGCCGCGACCGGATCACGGTTGAGGCCGCGATGGCCAAGGCCTTCGCCACCGAGGCGGCCCAGCGCGTGGTCGATGCGGCCGTTCAGCTGCTGGGAGGCCGCGGGGTACTCGTCGACCATCCAGTCGACCGGCTGTACCGTTCGGTGAGGGCTCTTCGGATCTATGAAGGGACCACCGAGGTTCAGCAGCTGATCATCGCGGGAGAACTGCTCAAGGCCGCAGGACCGAAGACCTCTGATGCCCACTGATCGGCTCGCGCATGTGGCATCCGGATCCCCCAATCAAGCATGAAATTCCGGGCGCCCGCTGGCCCAGTGAAGCCGAGGCGGCGGGCTCCCGCTGGTTCAGCCCGGTGCGCATCGGGCCTCTCACGCTGGAGCAGCGTACCTGGGTGCCCGCCATGGTGCCGTGGCGCGCCACTGAAGAGGGAGACGTCACTCCCGAGGTGTTGGCCTGGTATGAGCGCTTCGCCCGAGGCCGGCCGGGGGCCATCGTCGTCGAGGCGACGGGAGTCAGGGACATTCGAAGCGGCCCGCTGCTCCGGATAGGCCACGACCGATTCATTCCCGGCCTCACCAAACTGGTCGAGACGGTGCGGCAGGCGAGCGGTGGCCACACCCGGCTGTTCATCCAGATCATCGATTTCCTCAGGATCCGTCGGCGCCCGGAACCCGCGCGCTACCTCGGCGAATTTCTGGCCATCACCGACCGCCACCGAGCCTTGGTACCTGGCACCGACCCTGAAATCCGCTCGGCCCTCACCGCGATGTCGGAAGCCGAGCTGCGCGACATACTCACGCCCCGTGAGTTCGACGCACTCATGTACGGCGAGCGCGAGCTGGTAACTGATCTTGACCTTCCCCATATCAGAGATCTCCCGCAGGTACTCCCGGAGGTCTTTGCCGCCGCCGCGCGCCGCGCCGAGCGGGCTGGATTCGACGGCGTTGAGCTGCATTACGCCCACGCTTACACCCTCGCCTCATTTCTCTCGGCACTCAACGACCGCCACGACGGTTATGGCGGTGCGCGAGCGAACCGGTTGCGGCTTCCGATCGAGGTCTATCAGGCGGTGCGCGGCGCGGTCACCAAGCGATTCGTTGTCGGCTGCCGGTTTCTGACCGAAGAATGCATTCCCGGCGGCAACTCGGCGAAGGATTCGGCCTGGTTCGGGGCGGAATTCGCACGCGCCGGGATGGACTACCTTTCGCTCTCACGGGGTGGAAAGTTCGAGGATGCGAAGCAGCCCCGGATCGGCTGGGCGCGATACCCCTATACCGGACTCAGCGGATACGAATGCATGCCCACGGTGCGCTCCGATGCAGCGGGACCCTTCGGGCGTAACGTCGCGGCCACTGCTCAGGTCCGGAAGGCGGTGCGTGCGGCAGGCTTCGGCACCCCCGTGGTTCTGTGCGGGGGGATTTCCACCTTCGAGCAGGCCGAAGCGATTCTCCTTCGGGGTGAGGCTGACGTCGTGGCCTCGGCCCGGCAGTCGCTGGCGGATCCCGATTGGTTCCGGAAAGTTCGCTTGGGGCAGGGGACGCTGGTCCGGCGATGCGTGTTCACCAACTATTGCGAGGGACTGGATCAGGTGCACAAGCCGGTGACCTGCAAACTCTGGGATCACAAGGGACTCGATGAAGCGGGTCTGGCGCTCACCGCCGACGGCCGTCGCCGCCTGGTGGCGCCTCCCTGGCAACCGGGAGATCCGGTGTGAAGGTTCACATCGTCGGTGGCGGACCAGCGGGTCTCTACCTCGCCATCCTGATGAAGCGGGCCGACCCGAGCCACGAGGTGCTCGTCGTCGAGCGGAATCAAGGCGATGACACCTTCGGTTTTGGCGTGGTTTTTTCCGAGGCTACCCAGGAGAATCTGGCGCAGGCCGATCCCGAGACGGCCGGGGAAATGACCCGCGCGCTGGCCCGGTGGGAAGACATCGACATCCACTATCGCGGTTCGGTCATCACCTCGACCGGACATGGCTTCGCGGGAATCGAACGACGAGCCCTGCTCGGCATCCTGGCACGCCGCGCCTGTGAGCTGGAGGTGGATCTCCGCTTCGGCGTGGAGATGACCGATCCCGCCGCCCTCGGCTCGGCGGATGTGGTCGTCGCCGCGGACGGCATGAGCAGCATCCTGCGGGACAAGTACGCCGCGCAGTTCGCTCCTCGCCTCGAGTGGCGGCCCAATCGGTTCGTCTGGCTCGGTACAACCCGACCCTTTCCGGCCTTCACCTTCTTCTTCAAGCATTCGCCGCACGGGCTCTGGCGGATTCACGCCTACCAGTATGCTCCCGGCAGCTCCACGTTCATCGTCGAGACTACCGATGCCACCTGGCGCGCGACCGGTCTCGGGGAGAACGATGAAGACGCCACCCTGGCCTTCTGTGAGGCACTCTTCGCCGAGGAGCTGCAGGGGCACCGTCTGCTCAAGAACCGCTCGCTGTGGCGCCGGTTTCCCACCGTCCGAAATGCGCGGTGGCACGCGGGGAACGTTGTGCTCCTGGGGGACGCCGCGCATACCGCGCATTTTTCAGTCGGCTCCGGAACCAAGCTCGCCATGGAGGACGCGATCGCGTTGGCAGGGGCGTTGCACCGGCACCGGGGCGTACCTGAGGCCCTCGCCGCTTATGAGGCTGAACGGCGCCCCGCCGTCGAGAGTCTCCAGCGCGCGGCCCAGGTGAGCCTGCAATGGTTCGAGGACACCGAGCGGTACATGGACCTGGAGCCGATCCAGTTCGCCTTCAATCTCCTGACCCGAAGCCTGCGGATTACCCACGACAATCTCAGGGTACGAGATCCCGCCTTCGTGGCTAAGGTGGACCGCTGGTTCGCACAGGGCGCAGAGCAGCAGAGCGGCCAGCCGGTGCCGCTCGACCCGCCACCGCCACCCCTGTTCACCCCATTCCGCCTGCGCGACCTTCGTCCTGCCCAATCGCGTCGTGGTCTCGCCGATGTCCATGTACAGCGCGACCGACGGGATGCCGAACGACTGGCACCTGGTGCATATCGGCAGCCGTGCCATTGGTGGCGCGGGACTGGTGATGACGGAGATGACCGACGTGAGTCCCGAGGGCCGGATTACCCCGGGATGCGCCGGGTTGTATTCCCCGGAGCATGTCGCGGCCTGGAAGCGGATCGTGGAGTTCGTCCATACCCACAGCGAAGCAAAGATCGGCATGCAACTGGGCCACGCGGGCCGGAAGGCTTCAACCCGCCTGGCATGGGAGGGGATCGACGAACCGCTTGAGGCGGGCAATTGGCCGATCATGGCACCTTCGCCGTTGCCCTATCATCCCTACGGCCAGGTGCCGAGGGAGATGAACCGGGCCGACATGGATCGGGTCAGAGACCAGTATGTCCGCGCCGCCGAGGGTGCCGAAGCCGCGGGGTTTGACCTGCTTGAACTCCACTTCGCCCACGGCTATCTGCTCGCCAGCTTCATCTCGCCGCTCACCAACCGGCGGACCGATGAGTACGGCGCCGGATTGCCGGGCCGCATGCGGTTTCCGCTTGAGGTGGTGGATGCGGTCCGCGGCGTGTGGCCGGACCATAAGCCGCTCTCGGTCCGAATCAGCGCGGTAGATTGGGCACCAGGTGGACTGGAGCCCGACGCCGCGGTTGAGGTGGCTCGACTGCTCGCCTCACACGGGGTCGATGTAGTGGATGTCTCGGCCGGACAGACCGTACCCGACGCCAAACCAGTTTACGGCCGCCAGTTCCAGACGCCATTCAGTGACCGGATTCGTCATGAGGCAGGCATCGCGACGATGGCGGTGGGCAATATCTCCTCCTACGCCGACGTGAATACCATCCTGGCCGCGGGGCGGGCGGATCTGGTCGTGCTGGCTCGGGCCCATCTGTGGGATCCATATTGGACCCGTCACGCCGCATCCGAGCTGGAGTACCCGGTTCGCTGGCCCAGGCAATACGAATCGTTGGAGCGCTATTCGCCGCGACTGAAGTAGTCCCGAAGACCGAGTCGGTATGCCTACCTATTCCGAATACCTCAAGCTCGAAGAGCTTCTGGCGCTGCAGCGCCCGCTTTCGCGCGGGCCCGAACATGACGAGATGCTCTTCATCGTCATCCACCAGGTCTACGAGCTCTGGTTCAAGGAGATACTGCACGAGCTCGCGTACCTCGAGCAGCAACTCGACCGGCACGACGCCGCCAGAGCGCAACACACGCTCAAGCGGATCCTGACGATCCTCAAGGTCCTGGTGGCCCAGCTGGACATCCTGGAAACGATGACCCCGCTCGAGTTCCTCTCATTCCGGGACCGCCTCGACTCGGGCAGCGGCTTCCAGTCTTACCAGTTCCGCGAGCTGGAGTTCGCGCTAGGTCGGAAGGACCCGCGGGCGCTGGAACGCTACCCTTCCGGTTCCGGCGGCGCGACTCGCACTCGAGCGGCGCCTGGGGTCCCCGACCCTTTGGGATGCGTTCCTTCGTTTCCTCGCCGCGAGCGGGGCCGCGGTTCCCGTCTCACTTCTCAAGCGCGACGTGAGCGGGCCGATCGAGCCTTCTCCCGACCTGCAACGCATCCTGATCGACATCTATCGCAATAACCCGGCGTTGACCGAGCTGTGCGAGCGTCTTGTCGATCTGGACGAAGGCGTGATGGAGTGGCGATACCGCCATGTGAAAATGGTGCAGCGCACTATCGGGACTCGGCGCGGCACCGGCGGGAGCGCCGGGGCGGAGTACCTGGCTACCACGCTCAACCAGCCGCTCTTCCCCGATCTCTGGGCCATTCGGACCGAGTTGTGAATCCGGCAACGCTGTACGCCTCACCCAATGCCATCGCAGACCACTACCGCCGCTTCGGCGTGGCGGAACGGTTGCTGCTGACCGGGCACTCTCATCAGGCCTGGCCGGATCGCGGCTTCGACGCCCAGGCCCAGGCCTGGCTGGATGCCGCACGGTTCGTGGACGACAAGTGGGAGCATGCCTTCGCCCGGGCCGAACGAGTCCGCCTTGGTTTCCGTCGGCTGCTGGATGACCGTGACGGCTACATCGCGCTGGCTCCCAATACTCACGAGCTGGTGGTCCGCTTCCTATCCGCGCTTCCCCTGCGTGAGCGCCCGCGCCTGGTAACCACCGACGGCGAATTTCACACGATCCGCCGTCAGCTCGATCGCCTGGCCGAGGAAGGCATCGAGCTGGTCCGGGTCCCGGAGGCTCCGCTCGAAGGACTGGTGGAGCGACTGCGCCTGGCGGTGGATGACAGGACCGCCGCGGTGCTCGTCTCCGCGGTGTTCTTCGACAGCGGTCGCATCGCGCCCCGTCTTGCCGATGTCGCCGAGCAGTGCCGGCGGCATGGAGCATCGCTGCTGGTTGATGTCGTATCACGCGCTCAACGTGGTGCCATTCTCACTGCTCAAGGAGGGACTGCTCGACGCGTTCGTAGTCGGTGGCGGTTACAAGTACTGCCAGTTGGGTGAGGGAAACTGTTTTCTCCGATTCCCCGCGGCCACGACGCTGCGGCCCGTGATCACCGGCTGGTTCAGCGAGTTCTCCGCCTTGACCGAAAAGCAGCAACCGGGACAGGTCGCCTATGGAGAGGGGGGCGATCGTTTCGCGGGCGCGACCTACGACCCGGCAAGCCACTACCGGGCCGCGGCGGTCTTCGACTTTCACGACGAGGTGGGACTCACGCCGGAGTTGTTGCGGGTAGTGAGCCAGCACCAGATCGGTGTGCTGGCCCGAAGCTTCGATGCCCTCGATGCTGACCCCGCGGTGATCCGTCGCGATCAGACTGTGCCGCTGGACCAGATCGGGGGTTTTCTCGCCCTTGAGGCTCCAGCGGCGGGAGCCCTCTCTGCCGCGTTACATCGTGCGGGGGTGTTTACCGACTCCCGGGGCAACATGCTCCGGCTCGGGCCTGCCCCGTACCTGTCCGACCGTCAGCTCACCGATGCGGTGGCCATCCTGGGACAAACGGCTCGGAGCCCGCTAGGACGGGATTGAAGATTGAAGATTGAGCGATTGAAAGAGTACTGCTGTTCAATCTGCAATCTTCAATCTGCAATCCTCAATCATCAATACCGGTAGTGCTCCGCCTTGTACGGCCCCTCCACCGGCACGCCGATATAGTCCGCCTGCTCCTTCGAAAGCTTGGTCAGCTTCACACCCAGCTTGTCGAGGTGCAGCCGGGCGACCTTCTCGTCCAGCTTCTTGGGCAGCACGTAGACCTTCGCTCGCTCGTACTTGGTGCCCGAGAGCGTCGGCTGGCCCGGTGGCGTTCAGGTGCAGATCGATCTGGGCCATCACCTGATTGGTGAAGCTCGAGCTCATCACGAAGCTCGGGTGGCCGGTGGCGCAGCCCAGGTTGAGCAGCCGGCCCTCGGCCAGGATCAGCACGCTGTGGCCGTCGGGGAAGACCCACTCATCGTACTGCGGCTTGATGTTGATCCGCTTGATGCCCTTCACCTTCTTCAGGCCGGCCATGTCGATCTCGTTGTCGAAGTGGCCGATGTTGCCGACGATCGCCTTGTCCTTCATCCGCGCCATGTGCTGCGGCGGTGATGATGTCCTTGTTGCCGGTCGCCGTGATGAAGATGTCGGCCGTCTCGACCACGTCTTCCAGGGTCGTGACCTGATAGCCTTCCATGGCCGCCTGCAGCGCGCAGATCGGATCGATCTCGGTGATGACGACCCGGGCGCCCTGCCCCTTGAGCGCCTGGGCGCAGCCCTTGCCGACGTCGCCGTAGCCGCAGATCACCGCGACCTTGCCGGCCAGCATCACGTCGGAGGCGCGCAGGATCCCGTCGGTCAGCGAGTGACGGCAACCGTACAGGTTGTCGAACTTGCGACTTGGTCACCGAGTCGTTGACGTTGATCGCCGGGAAGCGCAGAGTGCCCGCCTGCATCATCTCGTAGAGCCGGTGCACGCCGGTGGTGGTTTCCTCGGAAACGCCCCGCAGGTCGGCCGCCACCTTGGTCCAGCGGCCCGGATGCTTCTTCTGCTCGGCGCGGATCAGCTCGAGGATCACGCCCCACTCTTCGGAATCGCTGGCCGGATCGAACGCCGGCACCTTGCCCGCGGCCTCGAAGTCGGCGCCCTTGTGGACCAGCAGCGTGGCGTCGCCACCGTCATCCAGGAGCAGCGTCGGGCCGCTGCCATCGGGCCACATCAGCGCCTGCTCGGTGCACCACCAGTATTCCGGAAGCGTCTCGCCCTTCCAGGCGAACACCGGAATACCCTGGGGATTGGCCACGGTGCCATGCCGGCCCACCACGACCGCGGCGGCGGCGTGATCCTGGGTCGAGAAGATGTTGCAGGTGACCCAGCGCACGTCGGCGCCGAGGTCAACCAGCGTCTCGATCAGGACCGCGGTCTGCACCGTCATGTGCAGCGAGCCCATGATCTGGGCGCCGGCCAGCGGCTGCCTGTCGGCGAACTCCTTGCGGAGCGCCATCAGTCCGGGCATCTCGAACTCGGCGAGCCGGATCTCGTTGCGGCCGAACTCGGCGAGCGAGAGGTCCTTCACCTTGAACGGCTCGCGTCCCGCCTCGCGTGCGGCGGTGAACGGATGCTGGGCGATTGCAGTAGTGGCCATTGGGTCCTGGTCTTGGGTCTTGGGTCTAAAGTCTTGAGTCTAAGGTCTAGAGTCTAAGGTCTAGAGTCGATATTGCTCGGACGTCTCACGTCTCACGTCGACGTCTACGTCTCACGTCTCACGTCTCACGCCGCCGCCACAAACAATCGGCCCCTTGGCCTTGGGATCAGGCGGAATCGGCGCATAGCGGCACGACTCGAACCCCGCGCCTTCCATCCAGGCCACGATCTGCTTCGCCGCGAAGCCCTGCCACAGGTGCCCCATGGTCTGGCGGTACTCGGCGTGATCGTGCGGCTGCATGTCGGCGACGATCAGCCGCCCGCCCGGCGAGTGACCCGCGCGGCCTCCGCGAAGACCGCGATCGGCTCCGCCACGTAGGGCAGCACCAGCGCCAGGCACCGCGAGATTCAGTCTGCACCGTCGATCGGCAATGCCTCGAGCTCGCCGCGCCGGATATCGACGTTGGGCAGGTCCGCCACCCGGGCCTTGGCGGCTTCGCAGCATCGCGGCGACCCGTCCACCGCGATCACCCGGCCGACGAACGGGGCCAGCGTCTGGCTGAGCTGGCCGGTGCCTGCAGCCCAGGTCTCCCACGATCCGACGTCCGATCCAGCAGGCCGAGCAGCGGAGCCAGCAGCTCGGTGCGGCTGCCGAAGAGCTCTTCCCGCATGCCGGTCCCACTGGCCCGCCGCGCTCGCGAAGAACTCATCCGACCGGATCCGGCGCTCGCGCCAGCACCCCGCGAAGGCGATCCCCGTCGCGCAGCGCCGCCGGTGTAGCCGCGACCTGCTCTCTCACCAACTGCCAGAGCCGCCGGGCCGCCAGGGTCGAGATCCTGCCCTGGCATCCGATAGTACGTCGGCTGGCTCCGTCCGCCCTGGAAACCACCCATCCCTCGTCGCTCAGGGTCTTGAGATGGCGGCTGACGGTGGACTGCGGGCAACTGCAGCGCGCCGCACAGGTCCGTCACCGACAGCTCGTGGCGCTCCAGTACCAGCAGCAGCCGGCACCGGGTGGCGTCGGCCAGGGACTGCAGGCGATCGAGAATCGGTGTACCCAAGCCCGGCCTCATATCCTAGTATCCGGATAATCAAATATTAAGGCCCGGAATCGTCAAGAGGCGGGTTGGGAGTGGCGGGTTATGAGGCAGGTGGTCGTTCCGTGGGCGTACAGCCGGCCCTCCCGGTCGGTGACACGACCCTCCGCGGTAGCGACCCGCCCGCCGGGGTGAACCACCTTCCCTTCGGCTTCTACCGGGCCGGCGGCTGCGGTGAGAGGCCGAACCAGATTCACCTTCAGCTCAAGCGTGTTGTAGCCCTCGCCCGAGGCGAGCAGGGTGGCGACGGCGCAGCCCATCGCTGCGTCGAGGAGTGCCGTAATCAACCCACCCTGCACTACCCCGACCGGGTTGTAGAGATGATCTCCAGGCTCGAGGACCATCACCACCCGGCCCCGTTCGGCGACTTGAGGGCGCATTCCCAGCAGGGCGCTCGACGGAGGCACTGGAATGTGGAGTCCGTGGCCGGTCATGGATCGCTTTCACTGGAGTCCTGCCGGGTGGCCGCGGGAGCGCCGCGAATGAACGCGATGTAGTCGGTCGGGTTGGGTTCCTGCCCCGCAATCCGGAGCGCCCGCGCGATCTGCCCGCGATGATACGCTCCGTGCAGGAAAACCTGAAGCAGGATGTCGTCCGCCCTGGACGTGAACTGCTTGCCCGCGCTGTTCACGTAAGTGACTTCCTCGCCCAGGTCCTGCTCGGTCCTCGTGCCGACATACTCGGTAAGCTCCCGCCGATTCCGTTCGGCAAGGCGAGCGCACTCGACCGTGCTCATCGCCGGCCAGGTCGGCAACTCGGCAGGCCTTCTCAGCAGCCGCGAAATCCAGACATGCTCCGCGGCGAGGATGTGCGCCAGCAGCTCGAGACTGTCGGGGTTCGGTTCGGATGAGCGTTCGAGTGACTCGAGTACCAGTTGGTCGGCCCAGGCCAGGTGGCCAATCAAGCGCGCCATCGATGTCATAGCGATCCCATCGCGTGGAGAATCAGTCCTGCCAGCTTCACCGTCACCCAGATGCCGGCACCGAGCAGGACGAGCAGTGCGAAGAGGAGGCCCAGCAACAGGAGCCGGCTTTCTCTCTTCGTCGGAGCCGGGCGATCCAGGTACTGCTCCAGGAGACGATAGTTCCGGGTGTTGGACTTGAATCCGAAGTCGAACAGGTCTCCCAGTAAGGGGACTTCACCCACCAGAGTGTCGATGCCGATGTTGAGCATCATTCGCATGAGGACCGATCCGGGTGCGCCCGCTCGCCAGCCGACAAGGAGGCCGTAGGCCGACAGCAGTCCGCCGGCCAGGTCTCCCACTCCCGGTACCAGACCCATCAAAGGATCGAGGCCGATACGAGTCCCGATGATGGGAACTAGTATGGCCTCGTCCGCGAGCCGAGTGAGCGCCCGGTAGCGCTCCAGGTCCTTCGCCACTTCTTACGACGGGCCCGAATCAGCCCCCTTGATCGCGGTGATGGCTTTCTTGGCCATCGATGCTACGTCGTCGTTGCGGTCATCGAGAGCCTCTTCCAGCGCGGGGAGTGCGGCGCTGGCGGCGGGTCCGATTTCGCGGAGCGCGACGCAGACTGGGAAGCGGACCGAAGCCTGTTCATCGTGCAGGGCTTCGATCAGAGCGGGAACCGCGGGTGCGGCGGCGGGCCCGATTCCCGCGATGGAATAGGCGGCCGCGTTGCGAGTCATCGGCGCGGCCGCTTTCAGATCAGCGATGAGCTCATGGAGCGGGTGGCCCTGGAAATCGGGCTCCTTCTGGGCGTGCGCCGAAGTGGCCCAAAAGAGGGGCATCGTCAACAACATCAAGAACCGGCGAAGCATGTGCCAACCTCCAAAAACTTGAGTCGTCTACTGACAAGTATAACCCGACGCTCAGGCCATGCCCTTTCTGATCGCGTCGAGTACCCGGTCGGCGAACAGATCCACCTCGTCGACCGTGGTGTAGACGTTCGGCGTGATCCGGAGCCCGTCGAACTCGGGGTGTACGATCGGTGTGGTCACGATCCGGTGCTTGTCGAGGAGCCACGCGCCCAGCTTGCCCGGGTCCATGCCGTCGATGTGGAGCAGCCCGATGCCGCCGGTGTAGGGAGAGTCGAGCTGGGTGAGCATCTTCACCCGATCGCTCTCGGACCGGAGCCGCTTGGCCCAGCGATCCCGCAGATAGCGGAGCCGCGCGATCTTCCGCTCCGCCGCCGATGCCGCGATGGAAGGCGAGCGCCGCCGCGATGGCGTTGTGGTTGGCCGCCGGGTGGGTGCCGATCTCCTCGTACTTCCGGATGTTCTCGTCCATCTCGGGCGGCGCCGCCATCAGCGGCCACAGCGCCTTCTGCTTCTCCTTCCGCACATAGAGGAAGCCGGTGCCGATCGGGCGCCAGCAGCCACTTGTGCAGGCTGGTGCCGTAGTAGTCGCAGCCCAGCTCGTCGCGCGTGAACGGGAAATGGGCGAAGGCGTGGGCGCCGTCGACGAACACCTCGATGCCGCGCGGCCGGGCGAACTCCACCAGCTCCCGCACCGGCATGATCTGGCCGGTGAGGTTGGTGATGTGGGTGACCTCGATGACCCGGGTCCTCGGGGTGACCGCCTGCCTTGAACTGATCGACGATGTACTGCTGTGAGGGCGGCGGGACCTTGAAGGAGATCTGCTTGAGCACGATTCCCTCGCGGCGGACCCGCTGCTCCCAGCTGGTGAGCATCCGGCCGTAGTTCTGATTGGTGACGATGACCTCGTCTCCCGCCTTGAGATCGAGACCGAAGATCATGATCTCGTTGGCCTCGGAGGCGTTCCGGGTGATCGCCATCTCCTCGGGGTCGCAGCCGAACTCCCGGGCCAGATCGCGCCGGACGCTCTCGATCCGGGGCTCCAGCGTCTGCCACATGTGGATCGACCGGGAGCTCGTTGCTGAACCGGAGGTCCCGGATCATCTGCTCGAGCACGTGGGTCGGGGCGGGGCTGCATCCGCCGTTGTTGAGGTTGACCATCGTGCGGTCGGCGTCGAAGGCGCGCTGGATCTCGACCCAGAAGTCCTCGTCGTCCGGGGCGCCGCCCTCGGGCCCCCGGATCGCGGCCGCAAAGGTCCCGACACTCGGCGCAGCGCATCGGGACGGAAGGTCGGGAGGGCGGCCACGGCTAGTGCAGCCGATAAACGCCCGGCGGGATGACATGGAAGCTCCTGCGGGAGAAAGACTTCCCAATCTAGGCCGAGCGCCCCTACCGCCAGAGCAGGGCCTCCTCTTATAGTTGTGCGCGATCTAACCGGTCAGCGGTCAGCATACCGCTCACCGCTACGTTCTTCAGGAAGTAGCCATGGGTATCATCGCAAGCGAAATCCGCCGCGGAATGACACTCCTCTTCGACGGGGAGCCGGTCCGGGTGCTCGACTTCCATCACCATACCCCGGGCAACCTTCGGGCGATGGTCCAGACCAAGCTGCGGAAGCTGCGCACCGGCACCCAGTTCGAGCATCGCTTCCGGTCTACCGACACGGTTGATACCGCCGACCTCGAGACCCACGAGCTGGAGTTCATGTACTCCGGCGGCGACTGCTACCACTTCATGAACACCGAGAATTTCGACCAGCTCGAGATGAATGAAGAGGACCTGGGTGACGCCGCGAAATGGATGACTGGTGGGATGAAGCTGATCGCCGAGTACTTCAACGGTCGGCCGATCGGCATTCAGCTCCCCAATGCCCTGGTCTTTGAAGTGACGGAGACGGCGCCGGTCATGAAGACCGCGACCAAGAACGCCTCGAACAAGCCGGCCATGCTGGAGAACGGCGTCTCGGTCAACGTTCCCGAATTCATCCAGACCGGCGAGAAGGTCCGGGTCAATCCCAATACCGGCGAGTATCTCGACCGGGCGAAGTAGCGGGTTCGCGCCCTCTCCCACGAATCATAGCCCCCCATTAGGTTACGAGTCACGGCACAAGGAACATGTGCCGGGCCCCGCATAGCCCCGACGTCCCGGTGACCATGGAAGGTGGTCGCATGATGTCGAGCCTGACGTGACCTCCACTCCGGAACGGACAGGAACGCGCGGCGCTCTCGCGCGACCTATCGGTATTTCTGGTCCAGTTCTCCATCGCGCTGCACAAGAACAGCGCCTATCCCGAGGGGCATCCCCTCCTGGGATCGGCGGTGGAAGCGGTCACCCTCCGGCTCCACGCGCTGCTCAATCAGCGGCCTACCCTGCTGATCGGCGTCGCGCGCAACCAAATGCTGATCGAAGGCTCGCCACCGACCCGGAGAACCCGGTGCTCCGCGACCTCGCGAACCGGCTGCATCGCCATCAACTGGGAGCGCTCAAGTTCTCCCAAGGCGCGGCTCCGAGCCGAAATCGCCGACGTCATGCGCACCCTGAGCTCCGATTCCCGCACCGAGCCGCTGGGCAACCAGTCGCTCGAGGATCTGCAGCGCTGGCCTCACATCCGGCTGTTCCCCCAGGCCTACGATCAGCTCGAACTGACCGAGGACGGCGCCGCCAAGCTGGGCAAGTCGCACAGCCCGGCGAGTCTCGCGGGGCCGCCTCTGGCTGGGCCTCGCCTCGGCGGCACTGATGCGAGAGAGCGGTGAAGAGCTGCCTTCGGATCCCAAAGAAATCGCTCGGGCGATCAATTCCCGCCGACGGGAAGCCACCTACGACCAGGTCATCGTCAACTACCTGATGCAGCTGAGCCAGGAGCTGCGGATGAGTCACGGCTCCGAGGCGGTGGAGCTCAAGGACCGGCTGGGCTCGCTGCTCGGCGGAGCTCGACCAGAAGACGCTCAACCACCTGCTGGAGCTGGGCGGCGACCTGGCCCAACGACGCCAGCTGGTGGGCGACGCGGTTCAGACCATGCCGGTCCAGGCGGTGCTCGCGCTTGCTCAAGGCAACCGCGGCCAGCAGCCGAAGCAGACGATCTCACACTCGATGGTCCGGCTGCTCACCAAGCTCGCATTGCACGCAGAGCAGGGAAGCCAGCAGATCCGTCACGACGCCGACCTCGCACTGCGTGACACGGTGCGCGAACTGGTATCCAACTGGACACTGGATGATCCCAATCCCGGGTTCCTACACCAAGGTGCTGGAGCGGCTGGCCGGTCACGGTGCCAGCGGCAGCCCCCAGACCGGAGCCACCGCTGTTCGAGGCCCGGCGCATCGTCGAGATGAGCCTCGAAATCGGCACCATGGGAGCCAGCGTGAAGCGGGCGGTGGATCGAGATGCTGGAAGAAGGACAAGGCGATGGAGCTGCTGCAGCTGCTCGACGGACCCGCAGGCGCCGCCCGATCTTGTCGACGACATCTGGGCGTCACCTGGCCACCCCGCAGAGCATCCGGCAGCTACTCATGAACGAGCCGCGCGACACCGAGGTCGTCGAACGGCTGGTCGCGCGGATGGGCATGGACGCGGCGGAGCCGATGCTGGACGCGCTGGAGATCGCCGATTCCCGCACCGCCCGCCGACGCCTGCTGACCCGTCTCGGCAAGCTCGGCACCGACATCGGTCAGGCAGTGGTGGACCGGCTGCCCGGCTCCCCCTGGTTCGTGCAGCGTAACCTGCTGGCACTGATTGGCTCCATGCCCTCGTGGCCCCGCAGCTTCTCGCCCACCACCTATGCCGCCCACTCCGATCCGCGGGTGCGTCGGGAGGCGCTGAAATTGATGTTGCGGCTGCCGGATTATCGCGACGAGGCGATCGGTGCCACCTTCGCCGACGACGACGAGCAGGTCATCCGGCTGGGCCTGACCGCCGCGGCGGAGGGATGTCCGTCGCCTGCGGTGCCCCGTCTCATGACCATGCTGCGAACCCACCCCAATGACGTTGAGTTGCGGGCCTTGGGGATCCGGGTGTTGGGGACGGTGCGCACCCCGGCGACCCGCGACTGGCTGGTGGACCACGCGTTGACCAGGAAAAAGCTGTTCCGGGGGCGTCGGCTGATGCACAAATCGCCGGAGATAGCTGGCCATCGTGTCGGTACTGGCGCGAGGCTGGCGCAATGACAAGGTCGCGGCGGACGTGCTCCGTCGGGCGCAGTCGAGCGGCGACGCCGAAATCCGGGCCGCCGTCCAGTTGAGCCGGGAGCGGGCATGAGCGATCCGGTCCGCTTCCTGAACACGCTGGGACAGGCGCTTTCCGCGATGGCGCTGTACGGGCCCAAGCATCCGGCGCGCGAACGCGCGGTTGATGCCGCTTACGACCAGTTGCTGAGCGTCGGGAAGACCGACCAGCGCCCGAACTTCTCGTTCCTCGACGAAGAGGTGCTCTACCGCCAGCAGGTGCTGCGGGAGCTGAGCGGCTGGGACTGGGGCACGCAAGCTTTCCAAGGTCGGCATCCAGCGGATGGAATTCGACGAGGATGTGACCCGCGAGGAGTTCGAAGGATTTCTGTCCGCGTGCATCAGCAGGTGCACACGGGTAACGCCGGACACCAGCGAGGCTCGCCAGCTGCGGCGGCCCAGCATCCGATTTGGCGCGGTCAGTGTCCGCGGTACTACGTCGGAGGGCGCGGCAGAGGCTGTGGCTACCGCGACCATCGCCTACACGCCTGGGTGATGAAGTGGGCGCGGTGCAGTGGGTGCATGAGCAGGTCCGGGCCGGCTCAGTGCTGGACATGGCGGAGGCGGAAGGAGTGGTCCGATCGCTCTCGCTCGCGATGCACTCGGAGAGCCACATCATCCTCCCGTTGCTGCAGCTCAAGAGCTTCGATCAGTACACCACGACGCACGCTACCAATGTGGCGGTGCTGTCGATGGCCCTCGCCGAGTTCATCGGACTGGGGGCGCGGGAAGTACGGGAATTCGGGACGGCCGGTCTGCTGCACGATCTGGGAAAGGTGCGGATTCCCAAGGAAATCCTCACCAAGCCCGGCGCCTTTACCGAGCAGGAAGTCGCCATCATGCGGCGGCATCCAGTGGATGGCGCCCGGCTGATTCTGGAGCGGGAGAAGGGGCTGGACCTCGCGGCCGTGGTGGCCTATGAACATCACATCATGCTCAACGGCGAGGGATACCCGTCGTTGCGCTACAAGCGTGAGTGTCATAACGCGAGCAAGCTGGTCCACGTCTGCGACGTGTACGATGCCCTGTGCACCAATCGGCCTTACCGCGACGCCTGGATGGCTGAAGCGGCACTCGCGTACCTCGAGGAACGGGCCGGCCTGGAGTTTGAGCCTGAGCTGGTGAGCTCTTTCGTCTCGATGATGCGAGACTGGAGTCACCAGAGGGTGCTGTTTCCCCCGCTCGAGGAAGAGAAAACCAACTGATCATGGGAACATCCCTGCGCTCGGCGATGCATGCGGCGGTGCGTCATCTGCTGGGCTTCGAACCAGAAACCCTCGAGAGACCTGTCAGTCGTCCACCTCGTCCGTCTCCCACCCGGGAGGCTGCCGTGCCGGCGTACCAGGACCTCGGGGCGGGCGCGGAATCGGAGCGGGTCCAGCGGGCGCTGTATCGCATCTCCGAGGCCGCCCACACCGCTCCCACCCTGCAGGCGCTCTTCAGCGAGCTGCACGCGATCGTGGGCGACCTGATGCCGGCCCGCAACTTCTACATCGCGCTGCACGACCCGGCGACCGACACGCTGAGCTTTCCCTACTTCGTCGACGAGAAGGATCCGCCTCCAGCTCCCAGGCGGCTCCGCAAGGGCCTGACCGAATACGTGCTGCGGTCCGGCCAGGCGCTGCTCGATCGGCCCGGCGTGTACGACGATCTGGTGACTCGCGGTGAAGTCGAATCCATCGGTGCGGCCTCCTCCGACTGGCTCGGGGTGCCGCTCAAGACCGGCGACCGGACCATCGGCGTGCTCACCGCCCAGAGCTACGACGAGGGGGTCCGTTACACCGAGCGCGATCGGGACATCCTGCAGTTCGTCTCGACCCAGGTGGCGATGGCGATCGAGCGCAAACGCGGCGAGGAGGCTTTGCGTGCCTCGGAGGGTGAGCTGCGCGCGGTGTTCTCCGCGATGCGGGACGTCATCCTGGTGCTCGATGCGACGGGCCGGTACCGGAAAGTTGCCCCCACCAATCCGGGCCTGCTCTACCAATCGGCTGATGTGCTCCTCGGGCCGCACTCTGCACGATGTGTTCCCACCGCGCCAGGCCGACGAGTTTCTCAGGCATATCACCCGGGCGCTTCACTCCGGAGAAGTGGTTCACGCGGACTACGCGCTGACCATCGAAGACCGCCGGGTCTGGTTCGCGGCGACGGTTTCACCGATGACCGACGACTCGGTCGTCTGGGTCGCCCGGGATATCACCGAACAGAAACACGCGATCGAGGCGCTGGCCGAGAGCGAAAGCCGCTACCGCGCGCTGTACAACCGGTCGCCGGTGATGGCACACTCGATCGACCTGGAAGGTCGCATCGTCGCGGTCAGCGACTTCTGGCTCGCCACCCTGGGCTACCAGCGCGATGAGGTGCTGGGACGGCCGGTTACCGATTTCCTCACGCCCGAATCCGCCCGGAAGGCGCGGGAGACCGTCCTCCCGGCGTTGATGCGCGACGGATCCTGCACCGATGTCGAGCACCAGATGGTAACCAGCGGCGGCAGGTCCTCGACGTGCTCCTGTCGGCCATTTCCGAAAAGGATGGCGACGGCAAGGTGATCCGTCCCTGGCGATCCTGACCGACGTCACCGAGCGCAAGCGCATCGCGCGAGAGCTGCAGCACAGCCAGGAGCGCGTCGAACAGTTCGTGCAGACCACTAACGACGTGCTGTGGGACTGGGATCTCTCGACGCAGGAGATCTGGTGGGCGCCCACCCTGCGCAACCTGCTTGGATTCCATCCCGACGAATTCCAGGGCGACTCGTGGACTCGCGCGCTGCATCCCGAGGACCGCGAGCGGATTTGGGCCGGTCTCCGTGAGGCGATCTCTGGGAAAGGCCGACTCTGGTCGGCGGAATACCGGATGCGTAAGCGAGACGGCGAGCTACTGCCACCTGCTCGATCGAGCCACCATCCTCCGCGATGCGAACGGTCGGGCGGTGCGCATGGTCGGCGCGATGATGGACGTCAGCGAACGGAAAGAGGCCGAAGCGGCACTGCGGCACAGCGAAGATCAGCTGCGGCAGGCCATGAAGATGGAGGCAGTGGGCCGGCTGGCCGGAGGAGTAGCCCACGACTTCAACAATCTTCTCACCGCGGTACTCGGCCACGCCGATCTGGCGCTGACTCAGGCGGATCCCAGCAACCCGTTCCACGAGGATCTGCAGGAGATCAAACAGGCGGCGCTTCGCGCGGCCGCCCTGACCCAACAGCTGCTCGCTTTCAGCAGGAAGCAGGTACTCGAGCGCCGGGTCGTTGACCTCAACCAGATCGTTGCCGGTATCACCCGAATGCTGGACCGGACCATCGGCGAAGACATCGAGCTGGTCACCGATCTGGCTCCCGAGCTGGGCCGGGTGCACGCCGATGCCATCCAGCTCGAGCAGGTGCTGCTCAACCTGGCGGTGAACGCCCGTGATGCGATGCCCGAAGGAGGCCGGCTCACCATCGAGACGATGAACGTCCAGTCACGAGTCGGGAGCCGTCGTGCGGATTCGTGTCGCTGACACCGGGGTCGGTATGACTCCGGAGGTGCTGGCCCACATCTTCGAACCCTTCTTCACCACCAAGGAACTCGGCAAGGGTACCGGGCTCGGTCTCGCCACGGTGTACGGCATCGTGAAGCAGTCCGGTGGTCACATCTCGGTGAGCAGCAGCCGGGGCCACGGGACGACGTTCCTCATCGACTTCCCGCGGTCTCCTGACGAGCCACGGATCGACGTCGGTGGTCCCCGCCGTGGAACGGCGTTCCGGCGGTACCGAAACGATCCTGCTCGTGGAGGACGAGGCGACCGTGCGTACGCTGGCCCGCCGGGTGCTTGCGCAGCGGGGGTACAAGGTGCTCGAGGCGCAGCACCCCGAGCAGGCCTTGATCTGAGCCGGGGTTTCAGGAAGCAGATCGATCTGCTGCTGACCGACGTGGTGATGCCGGGAATGAGCGGTATCAAACTGGCGGAGCACCTGCTCGCCGAGCGGCGCTCCATGAGCGTGGTCTACATGTCGGGGTACGCGGCGACCTCGGTGGAACAGCGGCTGCTGCTGGACGACAGCGTGCCGTTCATCCAGAAGCCCTTCACACCCGATATGCTGGCGCGGCGGGTTCGCGAGGTTCTGGATGAGGCGGCCCGCCGGGTGGCGAATTGCAAGCGGCTAAGGTCCGGAGGTCTTGACCAGGGCGGGAGGTGATCCCGGGATCCAGTCCACCGTGAAGGAGTCTCCCTCCCGCACCACGATGTGGCCCGTGTCCGACCACGCTCCCCGACCGGCTGAACTGCAGGATGCCTTCCTCGTCGTACAGAGCCAACTCCATCCGATAGCTGTGTATCCCGGCTCCGAACTGGTTGATCGCGAGCGACCAGGGGATCCGCATGTTGGAAATCCGGCCCACGTTGAGTCCATCCACCCAGAGCTGGGCCTCGCGCCCGCGCTCGGTCTGGGCCAGCGCAGCCATGTTCACGTTGAAGGTGATGAGTTCCACGTCGCCGCTGACCGGCCCTACCTCGACTCCGGTCTCACCCAGTCCCGACCTCTGCTCCCTCGCCTGGAGCAACCGGCATGCAGTCCCGGATCCGCGCGGCGCGCTGCGCCCCGGTCGGATGGACTGCATCGAAACGGAACGGTCCGAGCCGGGTGAAGAAACGGATGGCGGCCTCGCTCGCCACCCGGGCCCGGGATCTGGATCGTCGTGCCGCGTAGCAGTCGGCCTCCAGCTCCTGAACCCGAAGCGCGGAATCCCGCGCCTCATCCGGCAGGACTGCCCAAGCCGGCACGGGTGTGGTGCAGCGCGATGTGGCCGTACTCGTGGGCCAGAAAGAACTCGGTGAGCTGCGGTCCGTAGCGGCGGGCACGAATCGGATTGTAGTAGATGACGGGCTGCGGCAGATCCACGGTCGCAATCGCGATATCGTCGATGGTATCGCTGGCGATTTCCGGGACCCCGGGGATCAGGTGCAACCCCTGAGCGTCTGCCGGGCCGGCGTTCCAGGAAAGGAAGGCAGCAGTGAAGAACGCCCCGAAACGAGACTCCATCCGCATGTCAGGAATGTTGGGCTGCCCGCTCTGTGGGGCAAGTTGACCTGCGGACTACGATGTTACAGAGCCGCACATGCAGTGCGCTAGCCCATCCACATCTTGGACTAGACCAAACAACATTACCGCGGAACACACTCAAGCAACCTCCGCGTGATCCGCGTGGATCCGCGTCTTCCGAGGTACGCAGTTATGGGTTACTCCGAAGGAGCCCGCTCCGCCGGCAGGCACGCGAGAATCCGCGCCGCGCGCTGGCTGCCGGCCGGATGTTCCCGGTCAAACCGGTAGGGACCCAGTTGGCCGAAGAACCGCGCCGCCTCCAGCACCGCTTGCCGGTCGCTCCGACCCAGCGTAGCCGCGGCGTAGCAATCCGCCTCCAGCTCCCGGCTCTGCATGAGCGCGTCGCGCCGCTGGCGGTCTGCAGTAAGGGCGTTGGCCCTGGTGTGATGGTAATGAATGTGCCCGAACTCGTGAGCGAGGAAGAAATCGCCAAGCTGCTGGCCGAAGCGCTGCATCCGGATGGGATTCACGTAAATCATCGGGTGCTGCCGATCGTACACCGCCACTGCCACGTCGCGGAGGGTATCAGTGGCTACGATCGTGACCGCGGCCTCGGGGTCCGGATATTCAGCCGGATCCACGCTGCCCGCGTATGCGAGCGAGAACAATCCTGTAAGAGCCAACCCGATGAGCTTCATTTCTGTCACCTGCTTGCTGCTGCCTGAAAACGAATCCGCCCCCGCGTCCATTGGGATCGCGGGGGCGGTGCGGCGGCGCTGTTGCGCGTCTGCCTTACCCTCGCGGTCCCTCAGGGGTGTGGACGATGCCCCGGCCATTCCGCCGGTTAGCATGCCCGCCCCCACAGCCCATAAGGCCCAGTACTCTGCCGTTCAGAGAAACCTCCAACACCAAGTCGTGTGATTCAGCCCACTATGACGGCCCTGCCTGGTCCAGAATATTGGCAATCCCTGTGCCGTTTCGTCTGTCAGCTTCTCACCACCCCGGGCCCAGCCGGAATCCCTACAGCCAGAACGGGTTCCGTCATCCTGCGGGATTGACCGCGTCGGGTGTCAGAATACCATTCACCTAACCGCCAGGGGCATCGGGCCCCTCGGAATAGCACATCCCTCTAGTAAACGCGCGGGATGTCCGCGAGTTCCGACTCGCCCGATTGAGATCGCACCCTTGGAACCTGATCCGGTTCAGACCGGCGTAGGGAGCGCGGTGCAGGCGCTCCTTCCGTTTCCGGAATTTCGGAAGGAGTCTTTCCATGATTAGACGCACCTCGCCCGCCGATCCCTCAATTACCTATCGCAAAGCCTTCCCCGGCTCCGCCAAGGTCTATGTCGATGGCCGCTTCGGAGTTCGGGTGCCGATGCGGGAGATAACGCTCAGCGGCGGAGAGTCGCCTCTACGGGTCTACGACCCGAGCGGTCCGCAGGGAAGCGATCCGACCCGGGGGATTCCGGCGTTGCGGGCCACCTGGATCATGGAGCGGGATGTGGAGCGGGTATCTGAGCCGGACAGCAGTGAGGGCGGACTGATCCCCCGCAGTCTGCGCCGCCAGGTGTACCGGGGACGAGGCGGGGTGACCCAGCTCCATTTCGCTCGCCGGGGAGACATCACTCCGGAGATGGAGTTCGTCGCGATCCGCGAGGGCTTGCCGGCCGATTTCGTCCGGCAGGAAGTCGCCCGAGGCAGGGCAATCATACCCGCCAACATCAACCATCCCGAGCTCGAGCCGATGATCATCGGTCGCAACTTTCACGTGAAGATCAACGCCAACATCGGGAACTCGGTGGTGGCGAGCAGTATCGACGAGGAGGTCGAGAAGCTGCGCTGGGCGACGCTCTGGGGTGCCGATACCGTGATGGATCTTTCGACCGGCAAGAACATCCACGAGACCCGGCAATGGATCATCCGCAACTCGGCGGTGCCCATCGGGACCGTGCCGATCTACCAGGCGCTCGAAAAAGTCGGCGGCGTGGCCGAAGATCTGACCTGGGAGATTTACCGGGATACGCTGATCGAGCAGGCGGAACAGGGAGTGGACTACTTCACGGTGCACGCCGGAGTGCTGCTGCGCTACGTACCGCTAACCGCAGGCCGGGTGACCGGCATCGTCTCCCGCGGCGGATCGATCATGGCCAAGTGGTGTCTGTCCCATCACACCGAGAGTTTCCTCTATACCCGCTTCCGCGAGATCTGCGAGATCATGCGGGCCTACGACGTCTCGTTCTCGCTTGGTGACGGGCTCCGCCCCGGCTCCATCGCCGACGCGAATGACGAGGCGCAGTTTGCGGAGCTTCGGACCCAGGGAGAGCTCACCCGGATTGCGTGGGAGCATGAGGTCCAGGTCATGAACGAAGGGCCGGGCCACATCCCGATGCACTTGATCCGGGAGAACATGGACAAGCAGCTGGAGTGGTGCGACGAGGCTCCGTTCTACACCCTGGGCCCGCTGACCACCGACATCGCTCCGGGATACGATCACATCACGAGCGCCATCGGCGCCGCGATGATCGGCTGGTACGGTACCGCCATGCTCTGCTACGTCACGCCGAAGGAACACCTCGGCTTGCCGGACCGGGACGATGTGAAGGCCGGGGTGATCGCGTACAAGATCGCCGCTCACGCCGCGGACCTGGCCAAGGGTCACCCGCATGCGCGCGCCTGGGACGATGCCCTGAGCAAGGCGCGATTCGAGTTCCGATGGGAGGACCAGTTCAACCTGGCACTCGATCCCGTCACCGCGCGGGCCTTTCACGACGAGACCCTGCCCGCGGAAGGCGCCAAGCTGGCCCACTTCTGCTCGATGTGCGGGCCGAAGTTCTGTTCCATGAAGATCACTCATGAAGTGCGGGACTACGCCGCGGCCGAGATGGCTCGAAAGGCCGAGGAGTTCCGGGCCAGTGGCGGAGAGGTCTATCTGAAAGCCTGACGCGTGACACCGCGCGCTCCGCGCGGTATGGTAGAGCAGCAAGACCCACTCTAGCTGGAGGCAAACTCTGGACCTGCTGTCTGGCCGCGTTTCGCGTCTCGGCTCCCCGGAGCGTCAGGCGATTCTCGGCCTCCTGATTCTCGGCGCGGTCGTCGCCTCCCTGCTTGGCCTCACCTATCTCGGATTCGAAACTCTGTCGTCAGCCCGCGCCTACGTGGGAGGCGAGGGCTTCTGGTCCAAGGCGCAGAAGGATGCGGTCTATCACCTGATCCGCTACGCCCGCAGTTCCGATCCAGCAGAGTACGCGGCGTTCAGAAAGAACCTGACGGTGCCACTGGGTGATCGCGATGCCAGATTGCAGCTCGAAAGCCCCGATCCCGACCCGTGGCGTGTGAAGGTGGGTTTTCTCCTGGGGCGCAATCACCCTCAGGATATCGAGCGAATGGCCACGTTCTTCCGGCGTTTTCGCAAGGTCAGCTTCGTGGACCAGGCGGTCGGCATTTGGGCCCAGGCCGATTCCCTTATCGGCGAGCTGGCTTCGGTGGGCTCCCAGGTCAACGCGGAAATCACTTCCGGGCGACCCGACCCTGTCCACCTCGAGAGTTTGTTGAACGATGTCGACAAGCTCAGCGGCGAGCTGACCCAGCTGGAAGACGCTTTCTCGAGAACCATGGGAGACGGCGCGCGATGGGCTGCGCGGGTCGTGTTCGTTGCGATCGTTGGCGCCGCCGCGCTGCTGGTGGCGCTCGCCGTCTTCGTATCCTGGCGTATGCACCAACGGGTGCGGGAGTCGGAGGAGTCTCTGCGCGCCAGCGAGGCCCAGCTCCGGCAGGCGCAGAAGATGGAGGCTGTCGGTCAGCTTACGGGCGGCATTGCGCACGACTTCAACAATCTGCTCACGGTGATCCTCTCAACCGCGGAGCTGATCGAGGCCGAGTTGCCGCCGCACGCGACGGAGGCGCGAACCGACCTCAGCGACTTGAAGCACGCCGCCGAGCGTGGCGCGGAGATGATTCGCAAGCTGCTGGCGTTCAGCCGGAGCGGGCAGCTGCAGTTCCGGTCGTACGATCTCGCCCAGCTCGTGACCGAATCGGCGCAGATGCTGCGCCGGGTGCTCCCTCGCATGTCGAGGTGCTGGTGGACACCGATCACACCGTCCACCCGATAAGCACCGACCCCGCGGTGCTCGAGCAGATCCTCCTCAATCTTGCGACCAACGCACGTGATGCGATGCCCGACGGAGGGAAGCTGCACCTGTCGATCGACCTGGTCCGGCTGGACCCGCGCCAAATCAGCCGACTGGGATGGGGGCGGACCGGTAGCTACACCGCACTGCGGCTCAGCGATTCGGGACTCGGAATGGAGCAGGGGGTGCGGGAGCGAATTTTCGAGCCCTTCTTCACTACAAAGCCTCCCGGTCAGGGCACCGGTCTGGGGATGGCGATGGTGTACGGGCTGATGAAGCAGCACGGCGGGTTCATCGAAGTGCAGAGTACGCCGGGCATTGGGACGACGGTGACTCTGTACTTCCCTCCGGCGCTGGAACAGCCCACACCGGCGCCGCTCCTCCCGGTCCCGGCCCCGGCGGGTACGGAGACCATTCTCCTGGTCGAAGACGAAACCGCCCTACGGCGCTCGGCGACTCGGATCCTGGAACGCAAGGGATATCGGGTGCTGACTGCCGCGGATGGCGAGGAAGCGCTGCACATGTTTCGAATGCACCGGGATCGGGTCGCCCTGGTGCTTTCGGACGTCGTCATGCCAAGACTCAGCGGTCCCGGGCTCTATTCCGCTCTACGGAGAGAAGGGGTTCAGGTGCCCTTCCTCTTCATGAGCGGTTATACCGAGCGCGACGGGTCGACAATGCAGATCCCGCCGGGAGTTCGGCTGGTGCAGAAGCCGTGGGATGCGGGGGATCTGTTGCTCTGTATTCAGGAGCTGCTCAGCCACCGCGCTCCGAGCTGAACCGCTTCGGCCCTTCCGTAGAGCCAGCGGAGCATTTCCGGGAGAGCCCCGCGCCAAGTGGGGAGATCGTGACCCCCTGGCATCGTCACATGAGTCACGTCCCGCCCGGCCTGGTAGCCTTTCCCCAGAATTTCCTCCACCAGTTCTTCGGTGTCCTGGATCGAGTCGATTACGCCATCGCCGTCGCGGTCGGCGGCTTCGTCGCGGATCCCGGTTTCGAACCACATACGGAGAGCGGGGCGGCCAGAGGTCTCCCGCACCCGGCGATGCATGATCCGAGAGGCCTGCTTCAACTCGGGTGAACGATCGTTGGTGCGCCACCAGAACGATCCCGACATGACTCCTACCGCCCCGACGCGATCCGGATTGCGCCAGGCCAGGTCGAATGCCGACAGGCCACCCAGCGACAGTCCCGCGATCGCCGTGGCGGGAGGACCGGTCAGCACCCGGTAGCGGCTCTGGATGAAGGGCATCAATTCAGTCAGGATGAATTGCTCGTATTGGCTCGCGCGGTCCCCGTAACCCTGAGCATTGGGAACCCCGGCGGTTCCGTACTCGCGGATCCGGTCGCCGGTTGCGTGGATCGCCACAACCACGATTGGCGCCGCCGAACCATCCCGCTGGGAGCGTTCGAGAGCGGCCGCGAGGTCGAGGCTCTCGGAATCCTGTCCATCGTTCAGATAGAGCACCGGATATCGCTCCGCTCCCGGGCCGTAGTAGCCGATGGGAAGGAACACGTCTACTGTCCGTCTGGGTTTCAGGAACCGCGAACGAGTGTCCTCCAGACGCTCGATCGCTATGTCTCCCCGCCGCGTGCCGGTGACTTGCGCCGTCAGCGGCGCGTCGAGGGTACGGCGGGCCCGGTGCAGGATGTCGCGCCAAATGGTCATGGCAGAAGTATACTTCGTGCGGTTATTCTGTTGCGATGATCTTCCTCCGATTCTACCAGGAACAGCTCGCGCAAGTGAGCTATCTCATCGGCTGCGGGCAGACCGGTGAGGCGCTGGTCGTTGACCCCAACCGGGACATCGAGCAGTACATCAAGGCAGCCGATCGGTCCGGGCTCAAGATCACCGCAGTGACCGAGACCCACATTCACGCCGATTTTGTCTCCGGGGTGCGCGAACTGGCGCAACGCACCGGCGCCAAGCCGTATCTGTCCGACGCCGGCGACCGGGACTGGAAATACACCTGGGCCGGCCCCGCGAACGCCGGACTGCTGAACGAAGGAAGCCAGCTCCGAATCGGCAACATCAAGATCGAAGCGTTGCACACTCCGGGTCATACGCCCGAGCACATGAGTTTCATGGTCACCGACGGTGCCGTGGCGGACTCGCCGATGGGCGTCGTTACCGGTGATTTCCTCTTCGTGGGAGACGTGGGCCGTCCCGACCTGCTGGAAAAGGCAGCCCGAGTCAGCGGTGCATCCGAGCGTTCCGCCAAGGCCCAGTTCGCCAGCGTCCAGCGTTTCCGCTCGATGCCGGATCACCTCCAGGTCTGGCCCGGTCATGGTGCGGGCTCGGCGTGCGGCAAGGCCATGAGCGCCGTGCCGCAGTCCACGGTCGGCTATGAGAAGCTTTTCAACTGGGCTTTTCAGATTCCGGACGAGCCGGAATTCGTTCGGCAGGTTCTCTCGGGCCAGCCGGATCCGCCGCGCTACTTCGGCGAGATGAAGCGACTGAACAAGCTGGGCCCCGCAATTCTGGGTGGTCTTCGCCGTCCGGCGAGGTTGCCGGAAACCCGCTTGCGTCCCTTGCTTCGCGATGGCGCCCTGGTCGTGGATCTCCGAACCGCGGCCGACTTCGCCGGCGGCCACGCACCCGGCTCCATCAATATCCCGCTCAACCGCAGCTTCACCGGATGGGCCGGGTGGCTCCTCCCGTATGACCGCGACTTCTATCTCATCGTCGACGAGAGCACCACTGCGGCCGTAGACGCCGCGGTCAGGGACCTGGCATTGATCGGGCTCGACCGGATCGGAGGCTATTTCGGCAGCGAAGCCCTGGTGGCCTGGAAGGAGACCGAGGGACCGCTGGGGACAGTTCCCCAGGTTGAAGTCTCGGCTCTGGCTGCTTCCCGGGATCGTCGTGTTGTCCTCGATGTTCGGGACGACTCGGAGTGGGCCGGCGGCCACCTTCCCGGAGCCCGACACATTCCGCTGGGCCGGCTGCCCGACCGGCTGGATGAGATCCCGCGGGACGGGGATCTCGTAGTCCACTGTCAGAGTGGATCCCGCTCCTCGATCGCCGCGAGCCTGCTGCTCGCCGGCGGGTTCACCCGTTTGGCCAATCTTACCCCCGGATTCGCTGGATGGCTGTCGGCGGGGATGCCGGTCGAGCGCAGCTCGACTCCCTGACCCCGTTCGAACGCGCGGCGTTCCGTCTGGTTCGCCGGATGAATCAGGGTCGCTGGAAGCGACTCTGGTGCTGGTGTGGCCGGCAGATCGGCGCGCGCTGGATAGACGCGTTCATCGGATCCCGGCTCGAGATCCACGGACTCGAACGAATCGCCACCGCCAGCCGCGAGCGACCTCTCCTCCTCGCGGCAAATCATCGCAGCTTCTTCGACATGTATGTCGTGATGTCCCTGCTCTTCCGGCGGACGAGCGGGTGGCGCGACATCTACTTCCCGGTACGTGGCCGGTTTTTCTATCAGTCCCCCTCGGCGTCCTGGTCAACTTCGTCGGCGCCTGGTGGGCGATGTACCCGCCGTTCTTTCTCACCCCCGGTAGACGCCGTTTCGATCAGTACGCCTTTCGGATTCTCGCTGACCTGTGCCGGGAGGGAGGAGGCCGGCTGATCGGCTACCACCCTGAAGGGACTCGAAACAAGAGCGAGGACCCCTACTCCTTACTCGATGCCCAACCTGGGATTGGCCATCTCATTCTCGAGGCTCGCCCCCAGCTCGTGCCGGTGTTCATTGCGGGACTCTCCAACAGCCTGGGTCATGAGCTTGGGCGGGGACGGCGAGAGGGTTCCCCAGTCCGGGTTCATTTCGGGGAGCTGGTGGATTACAGCGCATCGTCTGACCTGGCGGAGGGGGTTCCGGCTCGGGCGGTTGCCGAGGACGTAATGCGACGGATTCGAGCCCTGGCCCAGGAGGATCGCGCCCTCAATTCGGTCATCTGACCGTTCGCGTCCCCCTCTATTAGGTTGCAGCACCCCTTCCCCGCCCTGATGACCGACGCCGCAGGTCTGATTTCATACCTCGGAACCTGGGTACAGCTGGGCGGAATTCTCCTCCTGCTCACGCTGTTCCGGCTGCTGTCCCGCCATGCGGGAACCCGCTCCTATTTCGTCATCTGGGCCCAAGCCTGGCTGGTGCTGCTGGTCGCCGTCACGGCGATTCTGCTCCGCTACTTCCTGGCTCCGGGGCTCAGCCCGGTGCTTCTCGCGGAAAAGAGTCCTCTGGCGACTCTGCTTTATCTCCTCTACCAGTCCGCGAAGCTGCTGCATCTCGGGCTCCTGGTTTCCGGTACGATCGAATTTGCCCACGGCCGTCAGGTCCCGCGGAACTGGCTGCCGTGGGCAGCGGCCATCGGGATCTATGCGGCTGCGACGGTAGTCCAATCGCCGGACCTCGACCGGATCGTTTTCTGGCAGGGTTTCCTCGGAGTGGCTGTCTATGCCACCTGCGCCTGGCTGATGCTGGCCCTTCCCGCGGAGCGGAGGACTCCGGGCACCCGGGTTACCGGAGTCACCTTCACCCTGCTCGCAGCGCTTTGGGTGGTTTACCTCCTGGTCTTTGGCGGATTACAGAAGGTAGGGCCGCAGGTCGTAGCTTCACCGCTTTCTACCTTCGCTCAGTTCAACTCCTATTTCGATATCGTCCTGGCGCTGCTGCTGGGCTACGGGATGGTTGTCATTCTTCTGGAGGACTCGCGGCGCGAGGTCGACCACGCCAGGATAGCTCGACTGAGGGATGTCTCGGCCTCGGAAGCGCGAATGGTCGGATTGATCGGTGCGGCGAACGAGGCGATCGTAACACTCGACGAGTCTTACTGCGTGGCGATCTTCAATCCCGCCGCGGAACGGATGTTCCACCTCGCGGCTTCGGCCGCAACCGGCAAACCCTTTAGCGAACTCATTGCTCCTCGCGCGCGGGCCCAGGTCGAGGCGCTGCTTGCCCAGAGCGACGATCCGCTCAACCGCCCGGGCCCGCCCTCTCGTTTTCCGGGATTGCGTCCCGACGGCAGCGAGTTGCCGCTGGAATGCTCGGTTTCTACCCGGCGTCTGGCAGACTCGCTAATGCGGATAGTCGTGCTGAACGATGTGTCGGAGCGGCTGGCGGCCGAGGCCGAGCGAGAGGAGCTGACCACCCGGCTTGCCCAGTCGTTACGGATGGAGGCGGTGGGGCGACTCGTCTCCGGTGTGGCCCACGAGCTCAACAACCCGCTGGCGGCGATCCTCACTTTCAGTGAAGACCTTCTGCGCGAGCCGGCACCGGGACTCCCCACCGAACCACTCGTGGTCATTCGGGATCAGGCTCAGCGAGCCCGTGCCATTGTGCGTGACCTTCTCGCCTTTGTTCGCCGTCGCGAGGAGCGCCGGGAGCACATCGCGACGAATGATCTGGTCGAGCGAGTGACCAAGGCCATGCGGAGGGAGATCGAACGGCTGGAGCTTCGGATGGAGGTGGAAGTCGGGTCGGGACTGCCGGCGATCATCGGGGATTCGGTCGGCTTGGAGCAGGTTTTGACCAACCTGCTCGACAATGCGATGCGAGCGGCCGGGAAACGCGGCTGGGTTGCCCTTCGCGCTCAGACGGTCCGTGAGGGGTTGCAGATCGTGGTCGAGGATAGTGGTGAGGGGATCCGGCCCGAATTGCTGCCGCGGATCTTCGAACCGTTCTTCACCACCCGAGCGGCGGGACAGGGAACCGGTCTGGGACTCTCCGTTTCCCTCGGCATCGTGGAACAACATGGAGGCCGACTCACGGCGGAGAACCGGCCGGGCCCTGAGCACGGAGCGCGCTTCACCGTCCTGCTTCCGTTCGGAGTTGCTGCCACCGATCGTCGCCTCACCCCGAGGGTGCCACCGGTTCCCGTGGAGGACCCGCTCTCCTCGCCTGCCGAAGGCAGAGCCTGGGCGAAGCCCGCGAGTGCTGATCATTGACGACGAAGCGCCGGTCCGAGCCGCGATGCGCCGGTTCTTCGAGCGGCGCGGGTGGACGGTCGAGGAGGCCGAAGACGGACAACCCGGTCTCGCGGCGGTTCTCGCTGCCCCGGACGACGAGCTGTATGACCTCGTGATTTCAGATCTGAAGATGCCCGGGATGTCGGGCATTGATGTGCACAACGGACTCGCCGCGACCAAACCCGCGTTGTTAAATCGCCTGGTCATCGCGACCGGAGATACCGCTTCCCCGGATGCTGCCGTCTTCCTCCGCAAGACCCGTTGTCCGATTCTCGAAAAGCCGTTCGCCCTCGATGACCTGGCCCGCATCGCGGATCAGGTGATGGGTCCCACCTCGCCGGGGTAACGATCTCTCGGCGTGACCGCGTGGCTTTGGAAATTCTTTTTCGGGGGGCCCCCGGTGCTGCCGGTTTGGTCCACACGGCCTGCCGTCTCCACCGTTCTCCTGTCAAAGTGGCCAAAAAACCCGGCACAGAGACTGCTCAGGGACGGGACGTCGTTCCGGGCCCTGTTGCCCCGCTACTAAACAATCCCAATACCGAGTTTTCGGAGGTACATATGTCCCTGATGCTGCGCCGCTTCGCGCCTTCCAACGATCTTCTCGGAGTGCACCGGCTTAACGCACTCCTCGACGACGCCTTTTCCGGATGGCCCGGTAACGGAGTCGCGACTTCTGCCTGGCTGCCGGCCGTGGATGTCTTCGAGGACAAGGAGAGCCTCAAGATCGTGGCCGAGCTGCCTGGCCTGAAGCCGGAAGACGTGAAGATCACGATGGAGAACAACACCCTCACTCTCCGTGGTGAGAAGAAGCAGGTTGCCGAGGAGAAGAATGAACGGGTGCATCGCTATGAGCGGAGCTATGGCACGTTCGAGCGGTCGTTCTCCCTGCCCAACACCGTGGACGCGGAGAAGGTGGCCGCCTCGTTCGAGAACGGGGTGCTGACGATCACCCTGCCCAAGGCCGAGAAGGCGAAGCCGCGGGAGATCGCGGTGGCGGCGAAGTAGACGCAGCCGTCAGCTGTTAGCCATTAGCTGTTAGCTGTGCCGTAGAAAGCGAAACCCTCCGTCGACTTCCATCGGAGGGTTTCGCTTGTTACGCTCAGCTAACCGCTAAGGCTGACGGCTAACGGCTGACCGGCTAATACCACCCTATCGGCGCCTCATCCAAATTGATGTACACCTGCTTCGTCTCCATGTACTCCTCCACACCCCAGTGGCCGAGCTCGCGGCCGAAGCCTGACATCTTGTAGCCGCCCCACGGCGCCTCGAGCATGGTGGGCTGCATGTGATTGACCCAGACCACTCCGGCCTCGAGGCTCTTCACCACGCGGAATGCCTTGAAGATGTCGCGGGTCCACACCGCTGCAGCGAGACCGTAAGGTGTGGCGTTGGCGATCTCGATCGCTTCCGCCTCGTCCTTGAACGGGATCACGCTCATCACCGGTCCGAAGATTTCTTCCTGCGCGATCTTGGCGTTGTTGTCCACGTCGTAGAAAATGGTCGGCTCGACGTACCAGCCCTTGTCGAACTTAGGCACCCCGCCGCCCGCGGCGACCTTGGCTTCTTTTCGTCCGATCGCCTGATACTTCACCACGCGGTCTCGCTGCTCCGCGCTGACCAGCGGCCCCATCTTGGTATCCCGCTCGATGCCCGGTCCCAGCTTGATGGTCTTGGCCTTCGCGGCGCAGGCCTCCACGAACTTCTTGTAGATGTCCTTCTGGACCAGCACTCGGCTCCCCGCCGAGCAGACCTCGCCCTGGTTGATGAAGGTCCCGAACAGGGCTCCGTCCACCGCCGCTTCGAAGTCCGCATCGGAAAAGAAGATGTTGGGAGACTTCCCGCCCAGCTCCAGCGAGACTCGCTTGAGCTGATCCGAAGCGTTCCTCATGATCAGCTTGCCGACTTCGGCCGAGCCGGTGAAGGCAATCTTCCGGATTTCGGGATGGACTACGATGGGCCCGCCAGCATCGGGGCCGAGTCCGGTAACGATGTTCACGACACCCGGTGGAAGCCCGATTGCCTCGAAATCCTTGGCGAGGTCGAGCAGGGAGAGAGGCGTCTGCTCAGCGGGCTTGATGACCACGGTGCAACCGGCCGCGAGGGCGGGTCCGAGCTTCCAGGCGGCCATCGCGAGCGGGTAGTTCCAGGGGATGATCTGTCCGGCGACACCCATCGGCTCCTTCACCGCGAGCACCATGGCGTTGGTCGGAACCGGGATCACTTCGCCGTTGATCTTGGTGGCGAGCCCGCCGTAGTACTCGAAGCAGGTCGCCGAATCATCCATGTCGTACTCGGACTCGACGATCGGTTTGCCGGAGTTCAAGGTTTCGATCTTGGCCAGCTCGTCCCGCCGGGCCCGGACCCGCTCGGCGAGTCGGAGCAGGATTCGACCTCGCTCCTGGGCGGAGGTGTTTTTCCATCCTCCATAGAACGCCTTCTTGGCCGCCTGCGCCGCCTTGTCGATGTCCTTTGCGTCTCCCGCGGGGCAGGTGGCGATCACGTCCTCGGTGGCGGGATCGTAGACGTTGAAGGTCTTGCGGCTGCTCGCGTCGACGAACTTGCCATTGATGTACATCTGGTAGGTTGCCATGATGAGATCGGAGTCGAGAGTCCAAAGTCTAGAGTCAAGAGTCACAAATCGTAAAGATCGCTACTTGAGGCGGCGTAGTTAGGCCCACCACTGCAACGAAATGGTTAGTCTGATGTCGTCATTCTAAAACACCTTTAGCCGATGGGCGACTTTAAGCATCTTGAAGTCTGGAAACGATCCTATGCGCTTACTCTGGGGGTCTATAAGGCAACCAGAGAATTCCCCGCCTCAGAGCTCTACGGTATAACCTCTCAGCTTCGCCGTGCCGCTGTTTCTGTCGCATCCAACGTCGCCGAAGGTTGTGGCCGAACCGGAGATCCTGATCTCGGACGATTCGCCAAGATCGCGCGAGGCTCGGTCTGCGAGGTCCAGTGCCAGCTCATGCTCGCCGCGGATCTGGGCTACGGCAATCGCGAAACACTCGCCGCGCTGGAGCGCGAAGCCCGCGAGATCAATCTGATGCTGCGCGGTTTGATTCGGTTTTTGCGGGGGCAGTCTGGAGTCAATAGTCGATAGTCTGGAGTCGAGAGCCGAGAATCTCGCTGTCTCGATTCACTTCTGAGTCTTTGGCTCTCGACTTTAGACTTTCGACTCTAGACTCTCGTCTCCTGACTAGCCGTCCTTCAATATCTCCCTTGCCGCATTGTACCCGCACGCTCCCATCACGCCGCCGCCCGGGATGGGTCGCCGCGCCGCACATGTACAGCCCCTTGATCGGTGTGCGGTAATCCGCGTAGCCGGGGACCGGTCGCATGAACGAAAGACTGGAGAGCGACATCGTCCCCTGCATGATATTTCCGCCGGTCAGTCCGAAGCGGGTCTCGAGATCCGCCGGAGCGAGGACCTGGTAGTTGATCACCGCTTTCCGGAAGTTGGGGGCGTACTCCGTCATGATGTCGATGCAACGTTCCGCGTAGCGTTTCTTGTTCTCCTCCAGCGTCCCCGCGTCGGCAGCGAGCTTGTAGGGGAAATACTGGGTGAACATCGACATCACGTGCTGGCCCTTGGGAGCCACCGTGTCATCCAGCGAGCTGGGGATTGTGGCCTCGACGATCGGATTGTCCGAGATGTAACCGTACTTGGCCCGATCGAACGCCTTCTCGATATAGTCCCGGGTGGGGCAGAGGTGGATCGTGCCGCGATGCTGAGGTCCTGGGGTGTTCCCGGGTAGACAGGTGAAATTCGGCACCTCGGACAGCGCCAGGTTCACCTTGCAGCTCGCGCTGGCGTAGTCGAGATGACGGACCGAATCCGCGAAATCCGTCGGCAGCTCCCTGGGATCCATCAGCTGCAGGAAGGTGACGTGCGCGTCGACTGAAGACACGACCTTTGTGGCCCGATACTCGGTGCCATCCTTCATCGCTACTCCGACAGTGCGCCCACCGTTGGTGAGAATTCGGGCGACCGGAGCGTTCACCTTGATCTCGGCGCCCTTTTCCTTCGCAGCGGACGCGATCGCGTTACTGAGTCCACCCATCCCGCCGCGCACGTATCCCCAGACTCCGCGTACCCCGTCGCACTCACCCATCACGTGGTGGAACAGCACATAGGCCGTCCCCGGCATCGAAGGAGTGGCGAAGGCACCGATGATCGCATCGGTCGCGATCGTTGCCTTGACCTCTTCCGATTCGAACCAGCGATCGAGGATCGGATTGGCGGCACCGGTGAGGATTTCAACCGCCTTCTGGCCGTCGGTGCCGAGTTTCTTGAAGGCGAGTCCCAGCTTGAGCAATTGAAGCAGGTTGCCCGGCGCCATTGACCAGGGATTGGGCGGGGTCTGGACCAGTGTCGGCTCCAGGAAATCGGCGACTCGCTCCAGCATCGCCTCATACTTGGGAAGCGCCTCGGCATCCTTCTTCGAAAACTTGGATACCTCCCGGTGAGTCATCTCCTTGTCGGGACCCATCAGGAGATACCGGCCGTCGGGGAACGGGGTGAAGCTGGACGGGCTCCGCGGCAACATGGCGAAGCCATGCCGCTTGAGCTCCAGGTCACGAATGATCTCGGGTCGGAAGAGGCTGTTGACGTAACTGGCGGTCGAGACTTTGAAGCCGGGCCACAGCTCTTCGGTCACGGCGCAGCCGCCGACCAGTTCGCGTCGCTCGAGCACGAGGACTTTGCGACCGGCGCGGGCGAGATATGCGGCGGTGACCAAGCCGTTATGGCCACCGCCGATGATGATGGCATCGTATTGGGAAGACATTGGGGATCTCGGAACGTGGTGAATAGTGTCGCGCCAACAGCCTAAGAGCTGAGGCTCTTCACCATTCATCCTTATCGAGCCGAAGCCCGACCCCGCGGTTGGAAGATGTCACGACGGTCATCGGGAGAACCTAACGGCAGGCCCAGACGGCGCAACCTCATTTGGGACGAGCCGCGAGGGCTCAGGATCCGGTCTTCTCCCGCATCAGCCGGGCCCATATCACGATCACCACCACCGAGACCAGGAAGATCACCGTGCCGATTGCATTCACTTCTGGCGTGATCCCCCGGCGGAGCTGCCCCCAGATCTGGAGCGGCAGGGTATTCTGTCTGCCGATGAGGAAGAAGGTCACCGCGATCTCGTCGAGACTCAGGGTGAACACCAGGAGTCCGGCCCCCAGCACCGCCGAGCGAATATTGGGGAGAGTGACGAGCCAGAACGTCTGCCATTCGCTGGCATAAAGGTCCTGGCTGGCTTCTTCAAGCGTGCGGTCGAACCGCTGCAACCGGGCGTACACCTGGGTCACTACCACCGAGGTGAGTGCCGCGCCGTGACCCAATACCACGGGCCAGCCGGGGATGATGGGGAATCCGCTCGAAAGGCTCAGCCCGATGAATGAGAAATAGGTGAGCAGAGCGACGCCAGTGATGATGCCGGGCAGGATGAGCGGCAGAAGGACCAGCCGGCGAAAGGCGGCCTTCCCCGGGAACTCGAGCCGGTCGAGCGCGAACGCGCCGGGCACCCCTACCAGAAGTGCGATCCCCACCGCCAGCAGGGCGAGTTTTGCACTGGCCAGCGTTGCCGCGATCATGCCGCGATCGTGTGCCAGGTCCACGAACCAATGGAGCGTGAAAGGCCGGAACGGCCAGGCCACGATGCTCGAGTCGTGGAAGGCGTAGAGCACCACGACCACGAGGGGGAGATAGATGAAAGCGAAGACGCCAGCTCCCGCGGTCCAGAGCGCGCGACTCCACCAATCGGAGCCGGGAGCGGTGGCGACCCGGGTCGCGTTCACTTGGCCGAACCTGCCGTGCCCACCGCGGCGGCTGCGGCAGCCTGGACCTTGCCGGTCGAGCCGGTGTAGTTCATCGCGGTCTCGATCTTGTTCGCCAGCCAGAGCAAGGTGAAGGTCAGGACCAGCATCACGACCGAGACGGCGGCTCCGAGCGGCCAGTTGTACGCCACGCCGAAGAGACTCACCACCAGATTCGACACCATGAGGGCGCTGTCGTTCCCGCCCAGGAGTCCCGGCGCGATGAAATCACCCATGCTGAGCACGAAGCTGAAGGTGCACCCTGCCACCACGCCGGGGAGGGAGAGCGGGAGCACCACGTGCCGAAAAGTCTGCCAGCGGCTGGCGTAGAGATCCTGGCTCGCTTCCTTCAACGCCGGCAGGTATGGATTCGAGCACCGCATAGATCGGCATCAGGGTGAACGGCGTGTAGATGTGAATCAGCGCGATGATCACCGCCCACTTGCTGTAGAGAAGGAAGGCGACCGGCTGATCGATCAGATGCGCCCACTGCAGAAAACCGTTCAGGATCCCTTCCTGCCCCAGGATGATCTTCCAGGCATAGGCCCGCACGAGATAGCTGACCCACAGCGGAATGATCACCGCCATGTACATCAGGTCCCGATGTCGCTTGACCTTGAAGGCCAACAGGTAGGCCAGTGGGTAGGCGAGCAGCAGGGCCACGATGGTGACCCGTGCCGCGATACCGGCGGAGAAGAGGATCGTGTTGGGATAAAGGGGCGTGCCGAAAAGCCGGCGGTAGTTCTCCAGCGTCAGCTCGTGGGTGAGCCTGCCGTTGGTGAGCCGGAAGAACGAGTGGGCGAACAGAAACAGGTACGGCAGGAGGAGCAGGACAGTCACAAAACCGACTGGCAATCCCGCGCCGATGAAGGTGCGAACCCGGGGTCGGGCCCGGACCCAGTCGAGCCAGTCGGGTTTGGCGGCTCGGCGGCTCGGCGGCTCGGCGGCTCGACTAGTCTCCGACACAGCGGCCCCGCTCTGTTGGCCAGGTGACCATGAGTGTGGCCCCGGCTTCCGGTGGGGGTTGCTCCGCGGGCCAGTGCAGCACCAGGTGGCCGCCGCCATCGATCGTCGTATGCACCCGGGTTATCACCCCGGTGAACACCGCATCGACCACTGTCACTGGCAAGCAACCGGGCCCGTCTGTACTTGCCGGTCGGACGTGCTCCGGTCGCACCGCGAGCCACGCAGGTTTCCCCTCGACCCACGATGGCGTGGCACTCGCTTCAAAGTCTCTTCCTGCAATTGTCAACCGAGCCGCCGAACCGCCGAACCGCCGAGCCGCGGTCGTCTGCCAGGAGATTGGTCTCACCAATGAAATCGGCGACGTAGCGGGAGACAGGTTCCTCGTACATCTCCCGCGGTCCACTCAGTTGCTCGATCTTTCCATTCCGCATCAGGGCGATGCGGTCGGACATGGTGAGCGCCTCTTCCTGATCGTGGGTCACGTAGATGAAGGTGATCCCCAACCGTTTGTTGAGCTGCTTCAATTCGAGCTGCATCTCCTTGCGCAGCTTCAAATCGAGTGCGCCGAGCGGCTCGTCCAGCAGCAGGACTCGGGGACGATTGACCAGGGCTCGGGCGAGTGCCACACGCTGCTGTTGCCCTCCCGAGAGCTGGCGGGGGGCCCGCTCTCCCAGATGGCCGAGCTGGACCATCTGCAGCGCCTCCTCCACCCGGTTCCCGATTTCCGCCTTGGGGACTCCCCGCATGCGCAGGCCGTACCCGACGTTGTCCCGCACGCTCATGTGAGGGAACAGCGCGTAGGACTGGAATACGGTATTGATGTCCCGTTTAAAGGGAGGGAGCGGCGTGATCGACGTGCCCTCCATCAGGATTTCGCCGGACGTGGGGCGCTCGAATCCGGCGATCATGCGCAGCGTCGTCGTCTTTCCCGAGCCCGAGGCGCCGAGGAAGGTCAGGAACTCTCCAGCCGCGATGTCGAGCGAGAGATCATCGACGGCGGTGAAAGCGTCGAAGCGTTTGGTGAGGTGGCGGAGTTGGAGGATGGAAGGGATGGTGCCGCTCGGGGCTGGAGGTTGTGGGGTGTCGGTGGTGGGTGGTGGGGTGCGCAGGTTGGATCTCGCCCCACTACCCACTACCCACCACCCACCACCGACTACCGACCTCGACTACCTGACTCTCACTCTTCGCCGCCTTCACCTCATTCCACACTTCCTGGTACTTGTCGCGCCGAGGACTCCACTGCCAGAAGTTCACCTTGGTGCCGTACTCGGCGATGTCACGCTGTGTTGCGACCTGCTGCGGTGCCATGTACGCCTTGGCTCCCGGACTGGCCACGATGTAGTTGGTCACGTCGGCCATCAGCTTCTGAGTGAAGGGCTGCGAAGCGTACTCCAGCCAGGCGTATGCCGCATTGAGATTGGTCGCCCCGGAAGTGAGTACCCAGTGGTCGGCCCAGGCGGTGGTGCCTTCCTTGGGAATCACCTCTCCAGCCGGGAAGCCGGCCCCGCGAAGCTGAGCGGTCATGAGCGGCCAGCCTTCTCCGGCAACGATCTCCCCGCTCTGAAAGAGCTGGGTCATGTCGCCGGCGGTGGACCAGTACTTCCGGACATTGGGCTTGAGCTCGAGCGCTTTCGCCTTGACCTTCGCGAGGTCTTCATCGGAGAGATTGTACAGCTTGCTGCGATCGTTCGGATCGTCGAGCCCGAGAGTCTGGGCGACCATCCACAACGTCGCGATGTCATCCTGCAGCGACAGCTTGCCGCGATACTTCTTGTCCCACAACTCGGCCCATGAGCTTGGAGCCGGCGTGACCTTCGCCGTGTCGTAGATCAGCGGGTTGGGCCCGAACGCCCACGGCAGGCCGTAGACCAGCGAGTCCTTGCGCGCCATGGTCAGGCCACGGAAGCTTGCCATGAGATCGCCGTAACTGGGTAGCCGCTTCATATCGAGCGGCTGGGCGAGGTTGGCGTCGATGATCTGGGTGATCGCGTCGCTTGAGGGCGAGACCAGGTCGATGGTCTGTGCGCCGCCGGCCCGGAGCTTGGCCACCAGCTCGTCGCTCGACTGCATGTAGGTGGCATTCACCTTGACACCGCAGGCATCCTCGAACGGCTTGGCGAACAGCGTGTCGGTGTAGCCCTCCCACACCATGAAGTTGAGCTCGCCCCCGATCGGCTTGGGACACAGCTTGGCGAGATAGGTCTTCGCGTCGGCGCGGGCGTCCGAAGTGGGCGTGATGGTGATCTTCTCGACGGCCCCGCCGGCCCCGCCGCCGGCCTTTTCGCCGCCGCAAGCCAGTCCGGCTGCAACGGCGCCGAGCAGCAAGGAGCGAAGCACGCTCGAACGGACTCCTGTCATGATCTGACCTCGAAGGGCATAGGTGGGACCGCTGAAGCGGATGGTGACAATGCAGAGAACCTACAGTGCAGCACTTGAATGGGAAGGCCGGGGATCACCCTACCCTCGACATTTCACAGGGCGACGGCTAATCTCGGCGTTCCAGCCTCTCGCAGCATGCGGAGCCTCCGATGCCCCCCGTGATTGATCTCAAGACGGCCATTCCCGGTCCCAAGAGCCAGGCCCTGAACGCCCGCCGTGCCAAGGCAGTCCCCCGCGGCGTGCCGTCAACTACACCGCTTGCCGTAGTCCACGCAGAGAACGCCGTCATAACCGACGCGGACGGAAACCGGCTGATCGACTTCGGGGGCGGCATCGGTGTGGTGAACGCCGGCCACCGGAATCCCCGGGTGGTGGAGGCGGTCCGGCAGCAGCTGGATCACTTCACCCACGTCTGCTTTCCGGTCTCCACCTACGAGCCCTACGTGGAGCTGGCCGAGAAACTCAACGCGCTCACCCCTGGGGCGCACGAGAAGCGCACCTTCTTCGTGAACAGCGGGGCGGAGGCGGTGGAGAATGCCGTGAAGGCAGCTCGCCATTTCACCGGCCGCCAGGCGATCGTCTGTTTCGAGCACGCTTTCCATGGGCGCACCTATCTCGCCATGGCACTCACTTCGAAGGTGATGCCGTACAAGAAGGGTTTCGGGCCGTTCGCGCCTGAGGTTTACCGGATGCCGTTTCCCTACTGCTACCGCTGTGCACAGGGCGGACAGGGCGGACAGGGCGGGAAGGGTGGAGGTGGCTCGTGTTGCATGGCGAGTCGCGAGTACCTGGAACAACAGTTCGCGGCGATGGTGGACCCGCAGTCGGTCGCGGCGATCATCATGGAGCTGGAGCTGGGCGAAGGCGGGTTCGTTCCGGCACCGCCCGAATTCGTAAAGGTCCTCGCGGCTTTCGCGAAAGATCACGGAATCCTGTTCATCGCCGACGAGATTCAGACCGGCTTCGGGCGCACTGGGAAGATGTTCGCCAGCGAGCACTACGGCCTGGTTCCCGATCTGATGACGACGGCGAAGTCATTGGCGGGCGGGTTGCCGCTCGCCGCGGTCACCGGCCGGGCCGACGTTCTTGAGTCGGCGCAGCCCGGTGGGCTGGGCGGTACCTACGGTGGGAACCCGCTGGCCTGCGTGGCGGCGCTCGCGGTACTCGACGTCATGAAGGAAGATCGGCTCACCGAACGCGGGGCGAAGATCGGGGAGCGAATTCGTGCCCGCTTCCAGAAATGGGCGGAGCGCTTCCCCCAGATAGGCGACGTCCGGGGACTCGGCGGAATGATCGCCGTGGAGCTGGTCACCGACCGGACCACCAAGGCTCCCGCCAAGGAATTGACCGGCAAACTCCTCGCGGAGGCTCTCAAGCGCGGTGTCATCCTGCTCTCGGCCGGCACCCTGGGGAACGTGGTGCGAGTGCTGGTCCCGCTCACGGTCGAGGACGCGGTACTGGATGAAGGGCTGGATGCGATGGAGAAGGCGCTCGAGGTAGTGGTGGGGTAATCGTCGATGGTCGATAGTGACCCGAGACCATCGACCATCGACCATTGACCATGCTCGACCGCTCCCGTCTCGTCCGCCAGTACGCTCTCGAACAGCAGCGCTTCCTCGACACTCATCCCCGCTCGAGGGCCCTCTACGACCGCGCTCAGCGATCGCTGCTCGAGGGCGTCCCGATGCACTGGATGAAGAAATGGGCCGGCGGATTCCCCGTGTTCGTGGCCTCCGCGCAAAGCGCATATCTCACCGACGTCGATGGCCTCCAATATCTCGATCTGTGTTTGGGAGACACCGGTGCCATGACCGGTCATGCCCCGCCCGACACCATCGAGGCGATCCATCGCCAGGCGACGCGTGGGATCACCACGATGCTTCCGACGGAGGACTCGCTCTGGGTGGCGGAGGAACTGGGACGCCGCTTCGGTCTCCCCCACTGGCAATTCGCTCTCAGCGCCACGGATGCCAATCGCTTCGCGATCCGGCTCGCTCGAATGATCACCGGTCGGCCCAGGATTCTGGTTTTCAATTGGTGTTATCACGGCACTGTGGACGAGACGCTGGTCATCCTGCAGGATGGCGTTCCCCAAATGCGACCGGGCAACATTGGTCCCGCGGTTAATCCAGTGGAGACCACCAGGGTGGTCGAGTTCAATGATCTGCCTGCGCTCGCGGAGGCGTTGTCCCACGGTGACGTCGCGTGCATTCTGGCCGAGCCGGCGATGACCAACATCGGGATCATCCACCCCGATCCCGGATTTCTTGCCGCCTTGAGCGATCTTGCCGCGAGAACCGGCACGCTGGTCGTCATCGACGAGACCCATACCCTTTGCGCCGGACCCGGTGGCTGCACGGCTACGATGAATCTCCGCCCCGATTTCGTCACTGTCGGAAAGGCTATCGGAGCCGGAGTTCCCGGCGCCGCCTACGGCTTCAGCGCGAAGGTGGCGAAAGCCCTTGAGTCGCGCATTCCGGTTTCCGACTGTGATACCGGCGGGATAGGCGGCACGCTCGCCGGCAACTCGCTCTCGCTGGCGGCGATGCGCGCGACGTTGGAGCTGGTGCTTACGCCGGAGAGTTACCGGCGGACCATCCCGATGGCGGACCGGTTCCGCTCCGGAGTCGAAACGGTGATCGCCGAGTACGCGCTGCCCTGGATCGTGAAGCAGCTGGGGTGCCGGGCGGAGTATTGGTTTCGTCCGGCGCCCCCGCGGAACGGGGGAGAAGCCGCCGCGGCTGTGGATGTGGAGCTGGACCGCTACATGCACCTCGCGGCTCTCAACCGCGGCATTCTGCTCACCCCATTCCACAACATGGCGCTCATCGCGCCGACGGTTACCGAATCGGATATCGACCGTCACACGGCGGTCTTCCGGGAATCGGTCGAGGCCCTGGTCGGATGAATCTGTGGACCGCCACTACCGCCCCGCTCGACATCACGTCACTGGCCAGCCCGCCGGAACGCGCCGACGTGGCGATCGTCGGCGGCGGCTATACCGGAATGTCGGCGGCTCGCAGCCTGGCGAGCCACGGTGTGGACGTTGTCGTGCTGGAACAGGAGACTTTGGGCTGGGGAGCCAGCTCGCGGAATGGCGGGTTCGTGTTGCCGGGCTACAAGGCGGAAGTTGCCGCTCTCGCCAGACGGTTCGGCCTCGAGCGAGCCCGCGCGCTCTGGCGATTTTCCCTCGACGCGGTGGATTTCGTCGAGCGGGTGGTCGCCCAGGAGCACATCGACTGCGATTTCAGGCGATGCGGCCACGTGGCTCTCGCCGCGCGACCGTCGCATCTCAAGGAACTGGAACGAGAGCGCGTCCTGCTGCAGGAGCGCTTCGGCCACGAGACCGTCTTGCTGGACCGCACCCAGGTTCGCCAGGATATCGGCTCATCCCGTTACTACGGCGGTCTGCTGGATCCCGCAGCCGGAGGGCTGCAGCCTGCTGCCTACTTCGCCGGTCTCGCTCGTGCTGCGGTGCGAGCCGGTGCCAGGACGGTCGAGCGCTGTGAGGTACGGAGAATCAGCCGGCAGGGCGACGGGTTCGAGCTGGACACGGCGCAGGGAGTGTTGCGGACGCGCGAGGTGCTGGTCGCGACGAACGGGTATGGAGGCCGCGTGCTACCCGACCTCGCCCGCCGGGTGATTCCCATCGGCAGTTTCATCATCGCGACCGTGCCGCTGGAGGAGGAGATTGCGCTCCGCCTGGTGCCCCGTGGTCGAGTGCTGAGCGATACCAAGAACCTGCTGTACTATTTCCGGGTTTGGAACCGCCGCCTCGTATTCGGCGGTCGCGCATCTTTCTCCGCCGACGCGGAGCGGCAGAGCCGGAACATCCTCCGGCGAGGGGTAGAAGAGGTCTATCCCGAGATCGCGCATGTCCCGATCGAGTATTCCTGGGGCGGCCAACTGGGGTTCGCTCTGGACTATCTGCCGCACGCCGGCACCTTCGAAGGGGTGCATTACGCCCTGGCCTACGCCGGCCACGGTGTTGCCCTCGCCAGTTATCTAGGGCATCGGATGGGAGAGCTGCTGGCGGGCAAGGGAGAACGGACTCCACTCTGGGGTCTCCCCTTTCCGGCGCTTCCACTCTATCACGGCAGGCCCTGGTTCCTGCCCATTGCGGGGGCGTACTTCAGGTTGCGGGATTGGGTAGGGTGAGCGGCTCAGCCGTCAGCCGTCAGCCGTCAGCCGTCAGCCACAAGCCACGGGCCTTGAGGGCGGATTTTTCTCCATGGGGAATTGATTGAGCGCACCTCGCGACGTGAAAGACCTGATCGAAGACCTCGAGCGAGGCGGGATTTCGCGCCGCGAGTTCGTGACGCGCGCCGCGGCATTTGGACTGGGTCTCGGTGCGATCGGTGGAGTGCTTGCCGCTTGTCGGGAATCCGGGAAGGGAGCCCACGGCGAAAGCTCCGAATTGGGACCGATCGAGAAAGAGCTGAGCATCTATAACTGGTCCGACTACATCGCCAGGGAGACCGTTCCCAACTTCGAGAAGGAATTCGGCGTCAAGGTCACCTACGAGCAGTACGAGAGCAACGAGGAAATGCTGGCTCGCGTCGAGAGCGGCCAAGCCCGCTACGACGTCATAGTGCCGTCAGGCTATGTCGTACCCATGCTCCTGGCCAAGGGCCTCATCGCCCCAATCGACCAGAATTTCCTTACCAACTGGACCAACGTCGCGCCTATCTTCCTCGATCCTCCGTTCGATCCCGACAATGCCCACACCGTGCCCTGGCAATGGGGAACCACCGGTCTGGCCTATCGGACCGACAAGCTCAACCCTCCTCCAGACAGCTGGGCCGCATTCCTCGATCAGAAGTTGAAGGGCAGGATGACCCAGATGGACGACGAACGCGAGGTCATCGGCGCGTGGCTCCACTACCGGGGGCATTCCCTCAATTCGACCGAACCCGGAGAGCTCGCGGCGGCCAAGGCGGATGCCATCGCGGCCCGAGGCAATCTCAAGGGCTACGTCTCCGCGCCGGTCAAGGAACAGCTGATTTCGGGTGAGGTATGGCTCGCCCAACTGTGGAACGGCGATACTGCGCAGGCGCGGGCAAAGCAGCCCAATCTGGACTACCGGCTTCCCAAGGAAGGCTGCACCATCTGGACCGATAACCTGGCCTTGACCAGCTCCGCCCAACACAAGCGGGCGGCACATGAGTTCATGAACTACGTCCTTCGGCCGGAAGTGGGTGCCGCCATCTCAAACTTCACCGGCTACGGAACGCCTAACCAGGGTGCCATGGAGAAGATGACCAACCCGGTGCCGTTCCCGACGGCGGACGAGATGAAGCGCCTCGAGTATCAGAAGGACCTGGGTGCAGCAGCCGCGCTGTGGGATCAGGTCTGGAGCGAGATCAAGAACGCATAGCAGGGAGGATCGAGTGCGGTTGCCCGAGAGTGAAGTCCTGAAGCAGAGCGAGCGCTACCTCCGGCTCATTGGCGGCCAGGAGATGTCGCTGGAGGAGAAGCAGGCCTTCATCACCGAGACGGTGGAGGCCTACGAGCAGTACGTCAACCGCGGGTTCATTGGCTACCGCAAGTCGGTCACCGAGGCCGGACAGTTCGCGGCGCTGGAATGGTCGGGCCAGGGTTCCGTACTGTGGGATCTCCTGGGCCGGGAATACATCGACTGCCTGGGCGGGTACGGCATCTTCAGCGCGGGGATCAATCACCCGAAGATCGTGAAGGCGGTGACCGACCAGATGCAGCGCATGGCGCTCAACAGCCAGGAGCTGTTGGAGCCGTGGCGGGCTGCACTCGCCCGGTTGCTCTCGGCGGTCACTCCGGGACGGCTCCAGAACTGCTTTTTCATCAACAACGGAACCGATGCCATCGAAGGCGCGATCAAGCTGGCCCGCCTTCACACCAGGCGAAATACCTTCGTCTCCACGCTGGGCGGCTTCCACGGCAAATCGATGGGCTCGCTGTCGCTGATGGGAAAGGCCTCATTCCGGGAGCCGTTCCTGGGCGGTCTGCAGGACGTACGCTTCGTGCCTTACGGAGATGCCGAGGCACTCGAAGCCGAGCTGTCCAAGGCGGAACAGGTCGGCACGCCAATCGCGGCGTTCGTGGTCGAGCCGGTGCAGGGAGAGGCGGGCGGTGTGGTTCCTCCTGACGATTACCTGCCGCGGGTGCGCGATCTCTGCACCCGCTTCGGCACTCTCATGGTGGCCGACGAGATCCAGACCGGTATGGGTCGCACCGGCCGGCTCTGGGGTGTGGACCACTGGGACGTCCAGCCCGACATCCTCTGCGTCGGCAAGTCGATCGGCGGCGGCGTCATGCCGCTTTCCGCGTTCATCTCGACTCCCGAGATCTGGGAGGTGCTGATCCCCAATCCAATCATCCACTCGACGACCTTCGGGGGGAATCCGATTGCCTGTGCGGCGGGAATCGCTGCGATTCAGGTGACTTTGGAGGAAGATCTGCCAGGCCAGGCCGCGATGAAGGGAGACTACCTCCTCACCGAGCTGCGCGGGCTGATGCAGCGGTTCCCCCAGATTCTGAGCGACGTCCATGGCAAGGGCCTGTTGATCGGAATGGAATTTCACAGCGACCCGATAGGCTGGAAGTGCGCCTCCGGTCTGTTCAAGCGGGGCGTGCTGGTGGCCGGTACCTACTCCAAGGCCCGTACGATCCGAATCGAGCCTGCCCTCGGCATCCCGATGGAACTGCTCAAGGAGATGCTGAACAGGTTGGAGGACACGCTAAAGGATATGAAGATGTGAGGATGTTTGGATGTTTGGATGTAAAGACAGATCGTGAGGACGGGGTAAGGCTGTGGAGAAGAGAAAAGGGTGGCAGGCGCGGAAATTCCGGCCTCCCACCCTTTCGCATTCTTCCCACATCCCAACATCCCAACATCCAAACATCCAAACATCCAAACATCCCTACATCCCTACATCCCTACATCCCTCTACTCCGACGCTTCCTCGCTGCCGCCGAAATCATGGCTCCAGCTGATGGTGGCGCCGAACCAGATCTTGGTGTCTTCCTGGTTCACGCCTGTGGGTCCGCTGGTGGTCTTGGTGATCTTAACGAACTCGTCGTTGTTGACCAGGAAGTGGAAGGACGGCGCGATCGATAGCGGCCCGGCCGAGAAGGGCAGTGCCAGCGAGAAGTCGAGGTGGGTGAGACCGCTCTCGTTAAAGTTGGCCAGCTCGTTCGGATCGCTGTTGTTGACTTCCTGTCCGGCGCTGAAGCCGGCCAGCGCACCGATGGTGAGCGGCAGCTCGGCGGACAGGGGAATGTCGTGTGAAACAGCGGCCTCGATGTAGGCGCCTTTGATCTTGTCCACGTCGTAGTAGATGTTGAGCTTGGGGTTCAGGAAGATATCGGCCGAGAGTTTCCCGTAGACTTCGATCGTGTTGTTGTCCTCGGTCAGCCCGGCATCATTGGGATAGATGTAGCCCGTTGCACCCGGCGTGAGGGTGACCTTTCCGATCGGGATACCCAATTCCGCCCACCAGTCGAATTCTGTCAGATCGGGTCCGGCAAGTCCGCCGCCCTCACTGATGTCATCGGGCACATTGTCGTACTTGCTGGGCTCGATGTTTGCCCACCCACCGACCGTGAGAGCGGTCGACGAGATCGGGATTGACAGATAGAGATCGGGCTGAATCACGAAGTTGTTGGTCAACGACAACCCTCTCCAGACGTAGGCGCTGTTGAAAGCAGCGTCTGCGCCGAGCGTCACCTGGGCCGTGGCGGAACCCGCGAGCCCAAAGGCTAGGCCGAGGACGGCCCCTCCGACGATGAACGAGCGTCTCATGTGGTCTCCTCAGGGAAGTGAACAAAGAACCGGCCCGCCCTCACCCGAGCGGACCGGCGTCAGACCTTAGGTCCGGGACCTGACATACGCCGCCCGTCGGGTTTAGCCGAACGGATTGAGAAAGATTGCCTTTCGATTGTCAGGTAAGGACATAGCGATATCTACCGGGGGTGCATGAGCCTGTCAAGCAAGGAGCAACGAGGCTGTTGGCAGGTTGACTAACCGAGTGCCAAACCCCACGTTGAGCCATCCATGGATGAACTCCCCGCCGGGCCAGCCGCAGAAACTTTCGAACAAACTCTGGGTGACCTCGTCAGTCAGGTGAGGGCGCACCCCGGCGACCACGCCTCGTTCGGCGCCGCCCTTGATAAGGTCGTCGGCCGGGTGGCCGGCGTGCCTGCCGTCGTCGAGGCCGGCATTGAGAATTCCTGGTCGCTGGATGGCGACGACCTGAGGGGCCGGCTGCTTTCCCGGGGAGTTGACGCGATTCGGGTCGCGGCGGGAGCCAGTCGGGATGATCTCCTGGCCCTGGCTCGGGCGCTGGCCGAAGACGACGGACCGCTTCCCAGCACACCCGGCGTCCAGGTTGATCTGATCCCGACAATCGGTCAGATCCTCGAAGCCGCGCAGGGAGATGACGGGGAGCGTTTCACCGTGATCCCTGAGCGGACTTTCCCGGGCGATACGCCCCCGGTGCTCACCGATCGAATCCGTACCAGCCACCGCCTGGCGGCAACCCTTCGTCAACTGCTGGACCTGGTCCAAACCTCCGTGCGACGGGGTGCGTGGCTCGAGGTGCTGCACAACGCTCAGGCTGTTCTCCGTCTCCACGCCGGGATGCCGGAAGAAGAGCGGCGCGGATATGGGATCGCCCTCCGCCGCATCCTATCACGCCCAGTGCTACAGGCGTTCATCGAGCAGGCGTATCGGGTGAGCGAGGAACAGCCTCGCACCGTGGAGCTGCTCCGGTGGGCCGGTCTGGATGCTGCGGAGTTGATCCTGGAAAATCTTCGTGCGGCGGAGGCAGTCGGGCCCCGAGCATTCCTGCTCGATGCGCTGGGAGGCATGCCGGATGCCTATCCACTGGCCGTCGCCCTGCTCTCCAATGAGCGCTGGAGTGATCTCCGGCTCGCGGCAGACGTCCTGGGTCGCATGGGCAACGCCCGCGCGATCCCACCGTTGGTTGCCCGGGCAAATCACCCCGACGAACGGGTACGGCTGGCGGTCATCGACGCGCTAGCCCGCTTCCGCGACAAACGAGTAGTCGACGGACTGCGCCAGCTGCTGAACCATCCCTCGCCCCGCACTCGCGCGCATGCCGGAAAGGCGCTGGCCGGCCGCCACTCCGGCGCCATCGCGATGCCGCTTCTCGCCGCTCTGGATCAGGAAAAGGATCACATGGTGCGGGTCGAGCTGCTTCAGGCGCTCGCCGGGATCGATGCGCCGGAGGCCCGGGCGGTACTGGTCAAGGTCGCGACCGAGCGGCGAGGGCTGCTGGGCCGCGGCCGCCCGACTTCGGAGCGACTCGAAGTGGTAAGTGCGCTTGCTAATGCCAGGACCGAGGCCTCGCGACAGGCCCTCTCCCGGATCGCGGCTGAGGCTGACGGGCAGGTTCGCGACGCAGCGGTCCAGGCTTTGGGCCCTCGCTAGCTACCCGGTCCGCCCTGTCCGCCCTGTCCGCCCTGTCCGCCCCGTCCGTCGTCCCGCCCTACCGCCCTCCCGCCCTCTCACATCCTCCCAATATCCAGATTCTCCACGTGCACACTCAGGTTGTGATTCATTCTGAGTCCCACGATTCCATCGGTATCCACGCTGTCTGCGGCGACTGAGTAGACGACCTGCCCGTTGACCAGGAAACTCACCTTCCCCTTAACCACCTGCAGAGCAAGGTTGTTGGCCACTGAACCGTCGCTCGACACCATCTTGACCACCGGACTCGGTGTCCAGTCCTTGGTGAGGTCGGTGGTTTCCGCACCGTTCCGCCGCTTCACCTTGAAGGTGCCGTCGCCCCGAATCAGGAAGTAGGTGTAGCGCTCGCCCGCCCCGTCCAGGTTCTGCCCACCGATGAACAATCCGAAGGCTTCCTCGTGCGATCCCTTGCTGGGAAACAGGTGCATCTGGGACCTCACGCTGTACTGGGTCTTGGCCTGGTCAACCGGGCGGTAGATGATGGTCGAGCTGCCCGTCGTGATATGCCAGCCGGGAGGCATCGCCTCGAACTTCACCGTGGTGGCGGGCGCATTTTCGTCGGTGCGGACCATCCAGCCGGGGGGAAACTTGCCGCCCCCGTCGATCGCCATGCTGTGATCATGCTCCTGGGCATTGAGCGTCGTGGCGACGAAGCTGCTGATCAGGACTGCGGTCATGGCGCGCATGGCTGGTCTCACTGACGGCACGGGGGGTGGTGGGTCCGAAATGTTGAATCCTCGCCGGGAACCGGCTAAGCTATGTCTCGTCTCAAGCCCTGATCCCGGAGTAGACGATGGAAATCATCGGTCGCATTTTCGCCGCAATCGGTGCCGGCGGCGTGCTCATGGCCCTGACCTTCGTGTCGCTGCTTATCGGTGTCCTGATCCACGGGATGATCCTGCTGATGGCGGGGAAGCCGATCGACGATTACCTACGCAAGAAGGGCCACGAAGTTTTCGAGCCGGGGAACGTCAAGTAATCGCAACGGTAGCTGTAGCTTATGACTTAAGGCTTACGGCTTCTCCTCCTCCGCGCCCGCCCCTTCCGCCGCACTCGCCGCCTTTACCGCCGCGTCGTAGTTGATTTTCAGGCTTCCAAACAGCTCCCGGAGTCCCCGGATCTTCATCTGCTGCCCGCCACCGCGGCGCGCCATGGTACTCATCAAGCCGGCGGTTTCGGCCAGGCCGTTGAGGCTCATCTGACCGGCCCCCGACTTGATTTCATCCAGGGTGCGACCGAAAGAACGCACCACGCTCTCGTCGGCCTGCATGTTGGCCATAAGCTCGATGGTGCTGTGGATTTTCTGGAACTTCTGGGTCAGTCCCTGGAGGTAGGCGAGTTGTGCCTGCTGGCGCGCATTCAGTTTGACTCCCATGGTTGAACAATAGTACGTTGATCCCCTCGCGTGAAACCTGCTGGACTCCGCAACGTCAGGCAGTCGTTCCGCGTACCAAGTAGCGCGTTCGGCCCCCGGCCGTCTCCTCCATTACGAAGTGTGGTGATCCGATGAAGCTGTCGGATGTGTCCATCAGGCGCCCGGTGCTCACCAGCATGCTGAGTGTCGGGCTGGTCGTCTTCGGCATCATCGGGTATACCCGCCTTCCGGTGCGGGACTACCCGGACATCGATCCGCCCATCATATCGGTCACGACCGTGTTGCCCGGAGCCGATCCCCAGGTCGTGGAATCGGCGGTTACCGACGTGCTGGAAGAGGAGTTAAGCACGGTCGCCGGACTGCGGACTCTCACCAGCTCGAGCGGCGAGCAACTCAGCAACATCACCCTCGAGTTCACTCTCGATAAGAACGTCGATGTGGTGTCCCAGGACGTCCGGGACAAGGTCTCCCGGGTCCGTGGCCGACTGCCGCGCGACATCGAAGAGCCCGTGGTCGCCAAGCAGGAGGCGGACGCCCAGCCGTTCTACTGGATGGCGCTTTCGGGGGCCAACTACGACCTCTTACAGCTTTCTGACATTGCCGATCGGCGGGTAAAGGCCAGGCTGCAGAGCCTGTCCGGTGTGGGCAGTGCCCAGATCTTCGGCGAGCGCCGTTTCTCCATGCGGGTCTGGCTCTCGGCGCCAGAAATGGCGGCCCGCGGGTTGACGGTGCAGGACGTCGAATCCGCCATTCAAAGCCGCAATGTCGAAGTCCCGGCCGGCCGGATCGAATCCGATCGTCGGGAGTTCTCGGTCCGCTCTCTCGGCGAGCTCAAGACGCCGCTCGAATTCGAGGACCTGGTGGTCACCGACCAGGGCGGCCAGCCGGTACGGCTCAAGGATCTGGGCCGAGTGGAGCTGGGACCTCAGGACGACCGCAGTGTGCTTCGATTCAAGGGGAACTCGGCCGTCGCCATCGGGGTGGTGCGGCAGTCCAAGGCCAACCTGATCCAGGTCGCCCAGGAAATCCGGAACGAATTGCCGGCGATCCAGGCCTCCCTGCCACCGGGCGTCGCCATCGAGACGGCGTTCGACGGCTCGGAATTCGTAACTCGCTCGATCAGCGAGGCGCAGGACACGCTGCTGATCGCGGCGGTACTGGTGATCATCATCATCTTCGTGTTCCTGAGAAATCTCCGGGCCACGATCATCCCCGGCCTGGCGATTCCGACGTCAATCATCGCGACCTTCGCGGTGATGTATTTCCTCGGCTTCTCCATCAATAACCTGACTCTGCTGGCTCTGACCCTGGCCATTGGCATCGTGGTGGATGACGCGATCATTGTGCTGGAGAACGCCTACCGTCACCAGGAGGAGCTGCACGAATCGCCCGAAGTGGCGGCGACAAACGGCACCCGGGAAATCGCCTTTGCGGTCATCGCGACTACGATCTCACTGGTGGCGGTCTTTACTCCGCTCGCCTTCCTGCAGGGTAATACCGGGCGTTTGTTCAACGAATTCGGCATCGCGGTGGCGGGATCGGTGATCATCTCGGGCTTCGTGGCTCTGACGCTCACCCCGATGCTGTGCGCCAAGGTTCTCCGGGTTCCGGAGCGGCACGGCGTCCTGTACCAGGCCTTCGAAAACGGGTTTCGCAGGCTGACCGAGGGTTACACCAGTTCCCTGGCGTGGTCTCTACGCCACCGCCTGGTCGTAGTCCTGGGTGCGTTCGTCATAGCGGGGATGGCCTGGGTGCTCTTCAATAGCCTCAAACGGGAGTTCATTCCGGCGGACGACCAGGGGTGGTTCATGACGGCGACCATCGCCCCGGAAGGCTCGTCACTGTCGTTCACCGACGGATACCAGAAGCAGGTGGAGCAGATCATTTCCAAGGTGCCGGAGGTCGAGAGCTACTTCGGGGTGGTGAACTTCGGCGGCGGGGTGAATAACGGTCTGGTGTTCACCAAGCTCAAGGACTACAAGGACCGCAAGCGCACCGTGGAGCAGATCATCGGCGAGGTGCAGCCCCAGTTCTTCGGCGTTGCCGGCCTTTTCGCTTTCGCCTTCAACCCCCCCGCGATCGGCGGATTCGGGAAGCCGGTGCAGTTCGTGGTGCAGAATCCCGACTACGCCGTGCTGGGCGCAACCATGGACACATTCGTCACCCGGGCGCGGCAGATTCCCGGGCTGGTCAACATCGATACCGATCTGCGGGTCAACAAGCCGCAATTAACTATCCATTTCGACCGCGACCGGGCCGAGGACCTCGGCGTGCCGGTCGAGGCGATCGCCAGCACGCTGCAGACCATGCTGGGCGGCCGCAAGGTCAGCACCTTTACCCGGGAGAACAAGCTGTACGACGTGATGGTGCAGCTCGATCCGACCGAACGCTCTACTCCCTCGGATGTTTCCGGTCTCTATGTCCGGGGCCGGAATGATCAGCTGGTCCAGCTCTCCGCGGTGACTCGGGTGGACGAGGGTGTTGGGCCCGAAGCAGCTCAACCACTACAACCGGATCGCCGACTTCACGATGGATGCGAGCCTGGCGCCCGGCTTCACCCTGGGAGAAGCGATCGACTCGCTGAACAACCTGGCCAAGGAAGTCCTGCCGCGCGGCAGCACTACCGCCCTCGCCGGCGAGTCGCGCGAGCTGGAGGAAAGCGGCGGATCGCTCTACTTCGCCTTCATGCTGGCGCTGCTCGTGGTGTTCATGGTGCTTGCCTCGCAGTTCGAGTCGCTGCTCCACCCGTTCACAGTGCTGCTGGCCGTGCCGCTCGCGGTGACCGGCGCGCTCGTTGTGCTGAAGCTGGCGGGCTCTACCATCAACCTGTACAGTCAGATCGGCATGATCCTGCTGATCGGACTGGTGACCAAGAACTCGATTCTACTGGTGGAATATGCCAACCAGCTCCAGGAGAAAGGACTGAACCCGGTGGAGGCAATGCTCGAAGCGGGCCGGATCCGGCTGCGACCCATCCTCATGACTTCGGTGGCCACCATCACGAGCGCCGTGCCAATCGCGCTTGGACTCGGGGCCGGCTCAATCAGCCGCCGCCCGCTGGGCTACGCCATCGTCGGGGGCGTGTTCTTCTCCACCGCTCTCACACTCTACCTCGTGCCCGTCGTCTACACCCTGCTCGATCGACTCCGCCACCGGAAGGAAGCCCGGGTTCCGGCGGTGGCTCCGCTCGAGGAGGTGTCGTGATCCTGCCGCTGCTGCTCCTGCTTCAGGCCGCGCCGGTCAGCCCAGGATTCGATCCCCCGCGTCACTCTGCGGGAGGCCCTGCAGCGCTCCGTCCAGCTGAATCCCGACTACGTACAGGCCCTGGGCTTCGTCAACGAAGCGGAATGGGCCCGGACCGCCGCCCGGCTGGTTTTCGTCTTGCCGTCGGTGTCGGTGGGTCTCGACATCACCAAGTACTCGCAACCCTTCTTCAACCTGGGCACCGGCGGGCTTCAGTCGACGTCGGTCGTGTTTCAGGCTACTGCGCGTTACGAGCTGTCGGTCAGGAAGTTCACCGATCTCTCCCGGACCAGCGCCGAGCTTGAATCGGCTTCCGCTTCGGAGATGCAGCAGCGATTTGCCGCGGCGATGCTGACCGAGGCCGCGTACTACGACGTGCTGGCCCAGGGGGAGCTCACCCGGGTGGCCAGGGAACGGATGGACCGAGCCAGTGAGCAGTTGGGGGTAGCCCGCGCGCGGGTAGAAACCGGCGCGGCGGTGCAGACCGACTCGCTCGAAGCGCGGCTCGAATTCACCCGCGCTCGCGTCGGAGTGCGGCTCCGCGAGACTGCTCTGTCGGTGGCCCGCCTCGAGTTGGGTCGTCGGATCGGAATCGCGGGACCGGCGGACGCGGTTCCGTTGGACACCCTGCCCGCGCCCGACCTCCCTATCACCCTGCCGGACGCGATCACCCAAGCTCTGGAACAAGGACCGGAGTACCGCGTGGCTCGGGCCAACGAACGGGCGGCAAAGTCATTCCTCAAGGGGCAGCAGGGTGCCTACCTCCCGGTCATCGCGCTCACCGGGAGTCATTCCCGCTTCGACACCAAGGTGTTTCCCAGCGCCGCGAATTTTTCTTCTCTGGACCTGGGTATACGGTTGCCCATCTGGGACGATGGACAACGCGAGCTGGCAGTCAAGCAGGCCCGCACGGCACACGAGGTGTCCCAGGCGGTGCGCGGCGATCTCGAGCGGGCCGCGGCGCGAGACGTGACCTTCGCATATGAGGGATACGAAACCGCGCGCTTCACCACCGATCTTGCCGCGGAAGCCGTGGCCGTTGCCCAGGAAAACTACCGGGTGCAGGACGTTCGCTACCGAGCCGGCGCCAGCACCATCATCGACCTGTTGAGCGCCCAGAATGGCCTGAGCGATGCGGAGGCTGTTCTGGTGCAGGCTCGCTATGCCAACCTGCTGGCGCTCGCCGGACTCGAGAGCATCCTGGGCCAGCGACTGTTCCCGGAACGCCTTGGAGAAGGCTTGTGATGCGGCTAATCCTCGTGCCCCTTCTGCTGCTCGTGCTGCCGGCGTGCAAGAAGAAAACCGACGCCGCGGGGAATGGCGGTCCTGGCGCCGGTGGCGGCGCTCCCGCGATGCCGGTGGAGACAGCCGTGGCGAAGCAGGACACGGTGGTCGACGCCATCAGCGCAACCGGGCAAGTCGAGCCCGTACAGCAGATCGAACTCCGCCCCGAGGTCGAGGGGCGGTTGGTCGAGATCCTGGTGCGGGAGGGTTCGGAAGTGGCTCAGGGACAGCCGCTGTTTCGAATCGACGACCAGGAGCTGAAGGCCGAAGTGGCGCGGGCCGAAGCCGATCGTGACTTGGCAAACCAGTCCCTGACCCGGGCCCAGCAACTCACCGAACAGAATGCCTCGTCCGCGGCCGACCTGGAGCGTGCCGAGGCAACGTCGCGAATGGCCCAGGCCCAGCTCGATCTGCTGAAGGTTCGCCTCGCGCGCACCACGGTGCGGGCGCCGTTCGGAGGAACCTCGGGTCAACGCTTCGTCAGTCTGGGCGACTACGTGACCACCAGCGACAAGCTGGCGACTCTGCAAACAGTGAACCCGCAGCGCATCGCCTTTGCGGTGCCTGAGCGGTATGCCAGTCGGTTGGGCCGGGGCCAGCGGGTCGTGTTCCGGGTCGCCTCGCTGAGCGGGCAGGAGTTTCAGGGCACGGTGGATTTCGTGGATCCGGTGGTCCAGCTGCCCGCGCGCACCATTCTGGTCAAGGCGCTGGTTCCCAACGGTCGCCGTCAGCTCCAAGCCGGCATGTTCGTCGAGGTGCGCCTCGCGACCGAAGTCCGGCCCAAGGCCGTCGTCGTTCCCGAAGACGCGATCGTCCCGCTGCAGCGCGCGTATTACGTCTGGGTCATCAGCGATGGCAAGGCCACTCGGCGCCAGGTTGAGATCGGGGTGCGCTCACCGGGTTTTGTCGAGGTCAAAAGCGGCGTTCAGGCCGGCGAACAGGTCGTTGTCGGGGGACAGGAGCGCCTCGCCGAAGGCGCTCCCGTCATGGCGACCGTCGTCGAGCGCGGTCCGGTCACTCCGGGAGACAGCGGCGGACCGGTTACCAAAGTGGATAGCAGCGGAAAGGACTGACGGCTGGGCAAGTCACGAAGCGCCTGGAGCTGGCTGGTGCTGGGGGCGGTGCTCGTCGGCTCGCCGCTCGCCGCACAGACCACGCGCCCGGAGCGCACTCAGTTCCGCGAGACCTCGACCCACGCGGATGTTCTGGCCTTTCTCGATTCGCTCCAGCGGCTCGGCGCGGGCCTGCGGATCGGGACCCTGGGCTCGAGTCCGCAGGGACGGCGAATTCCCTACGTGATCGCGGCCCGGCCCATGGTGGATTCTCCCGGCTCGGCCCACCGCAGCGGCAAACCCATCCTGTACATCCAGGGAAACATTCACGCCGGCGAAGTCGAAGGAAAAGAAGCGGCGCAGATGCTGCTGCGTGACCTCACGCTCGGTAACCTCCGTCCCCTGCTCGACAGCGTCATCCTGCTGGTGGTCCCGATCTACAATGCCGACGGCAACGATGACCTCGCCCCCGGCGAGAAGAACCGCCCGGGCCAGAATGGGCCCGCCATCGTGGGCCGCAACACCAACGGCCAAGGGCTCAACCTCAACCGCGACTATGTGAAGCTCGAGGCGCCGGAGACCCGCGGGGCGCTGGCTCTCCTCGCGGAGTGGGAGCCCGATTTCTTCATCGATCTCCACACCACCAACGGCAGCTATCACGGCTACGCCCTCACCTACGCGCCGGGTCTCAATCCCAACAGTGGCCCGGCCAACGACTACGTGCGCGATCATTTCCTCCCGCTGATCAGGGAGCGGATGCGCAAGCGCCACCGTGAGGAGACTTTCTGGTACGGCAATTTCCGCAATCAGAATCCCGATTCGCTGGTTCAAGGCTGGGAGACATACGATCCCCGTCCCCGGTTCGGCACCAACGCCTGGGGCTTGAAGGGACGGCTGGCGATTCTCAGCGAGGGCTACAGCAACGCGCCGTTCAAGGACCGGATCGAGGCCACCTACAACCTCGTGCATGAGGTCCTGGCTCTCGCGGCTGAAGAGCGTAGCCGGGTGCGAGCGGTGGTCGAAGCGGCGGACGCGTGGCTGCCCGACTCGGTCACCCTGCACTCCGTTCTGGGGCCTCCCACCATGCAGGATGTGATCGCGGAAATCACCCAGCCGGATGGAGAAGGAAACGGCGGTTTCGCGCGGCGGAAGCGAAGCGGCGTCTTCAAAACGATCCGGATGCCGGTCTTCGACCGCTTCGCCCCGGCTATACGCGAGGTCCGGCCCGCCGCCTACCTGGTTCCCCCGGAGCATGCTGACCTGATCGCCAAGCTTCGTGCCCAGGGCGTCATCGTCTTTCGGGCCGGCGCATGGCACGGCTCTGCGGAGCGGTTCACCGTGGACAGCGTGGATCTGACGACCACCGTCTTCGAAGGCCACCGGGCGGTCGGCCTCCTCGGCCGCTGGGCTTCTGGTGAGGTCACCATGCCGGAAGGCTGGTTCTACGTTCCTACCTCCCAACGTCTTGGCGTCTTCGCCAGCTACATGCTGGAACCGATGAGCGAAGATGGCTTCGTGACCTGGAACTTCCTCGATCGGGATAATGCGGTGGGTGGCGTGTTCCCTGTGGCCCGACTTCGGCAACCGCTGGTGGCCCCGATGGAGCTGGTGCCATAGCTTGGAGCCGTCAGCCCCAACTCGGAACTCGGAACTCGGAACTCGGAACTCGGAACTCGGAACTACCAGGTACTAGGTACTAGGTACTCCCACCCGTCCTTTCCCCTCGACGCTCATGCTCAAGCCCGGCTCTCCCGCTCCCGACTTTTCCCTCCCCAGTGACGCCGGTGGGACCGTGTCCCTCAAGGGCCTCCGGGGCAAGCCTGTCGTGCTGTACTTCTATCCCAAGGACGATACCAGCGGTTGCACGGTCGAAGCTTGCGAGTTCCGCGATAGCTGGAAGGCGGTCGAGGGGCTCGGTGCCGTCGTCCTCGGCGTATCGCCTGATAGCGCCGCCTCGCACCAGAAATTCAAGAAGAAATACACCTTGCCGTTTCCCCTGCTGGCCGACGAGGACCACGCGGTCGCGGAGGCGTATGGAGCCTGGGGAGAGAAGTCCATGTACGGCAGGAAGTACAAGGGAATCCTGCGGACTACCTATCTGATCGATGGGAAGGGGAGCATCGCCAAGGTATTCCAGAAAGTGAAGCCCAAAGGCCACGCGAGGGAGGTCCTGGAGGCTCTGGAAACCGTGCGGTAGCGGCCTCCAAGGTGATACAAATCACTCATCTACGTCTAAAGGGCAGTTGACTGGGCGCTGGAGAGCGAGATATTAGCCACGTTCGGCCGCCTCAAGGCCGGGTGCGGACCGTTCGTGCTGGACCGGCCCCGTTTTCGTGACGGGGCTACGCTCAATTTACGGATGGGGGGGTCGCATGCGACTACTACGTCGTGCCATGGCGGGCTTGCTGCTTCTTGCTGGCGCCGCACCGCTTGCCGCGCAAAAGCCCGGCGCTGTCGAAATCGGCGTTTTTGGCCGGTTCAACAGCACAGATGAACAACTTCATTTCGACGACCGGACCGGCATAGGCGGACGGCTCGGCGTCTTCTTTGTACAAAACCTCGCGATTGAATTGGATGGGTCCTACAATCCGCTGTATACAGCCGAGGGGGATTTCGTTCGGTATATCCCGTGGCATGCCGGGCTGGTCTACAACATTGGGGTCGGGTCGACTTCCGCGTTTCTGATTGGAGCCCGCTACACTGACAACTGGTTCCGTGAGGCTTACCGGGAGACCGAACACGGCATCGGCGGACTTCTCGGTTTCCGACTGGGCACCGGGAGCACGCTTTCCATCAGAGTCGATGGTACGATCGACTACATCTTCAATCCCGAGAGCCGCTTCAGTCAGGGTCCTCCGATTGGTGTCCAGGGAATCCCCAGCATCGAACAGGACGACAAGAACCTTCACTACGGCGTCCAGGCCGGACTTAGCCTCATGTTCGGGGGGTACAACAAGGATTCCGACAAAGACGGCGTACTGGACAAGGCGGATCAGTGTCCCAATACGCCGACCGGGGACAAGGTCGACGCCAACGGGTGTTCGCTTGACTCCGACGGCGACGGCGTGAAGGACGGCCTCGACCAGTGTCCCAGCAGCCCGCCGGGAGACAAGGTCGACGCTAACGGCTGCTCGCTCGATACCGACAAGGACACCGTTCGCGACGCGATCGACAAGTGCCCGGACACTCCTGCCGGCGACAAGGTGGACGCCAACGGCTGCTCGCTGCCGAAGGATGCCGATGCCGACGGTGTGACCGACGATGTCGATCAGTGCCCGAGCAGCCCGCCCGGAGACAAGGTCGATGCCACCGGATGCTCCGTGGATACCGACAAGGACGGCGTACGCGATGCTATTGATCAGTGCCCGGATACACCGGCGGGTGACGCGGTCGACGCCAACGGCTGCTCGGCGGACAGCGACAAGGATGGCGTAAGCGATGCCAAGGATCGCTGCCCCAACACCCGTCCGGGCGCCAAGGTAGACGAAACCGGCTGCGAGTTGTTGTTTGAGCAGACCGAACGCGGATTGGTGCTCGAAGGGGCAACCTTCGCCACCGGTAAGTCGACACTGACCGCGGCCGGCAAGGCGGCGCTCGACAAGGTCGCCGTGGGCCTGGTGGACAATCCCGGAGTCCGGGTGGAGATCCACGGCTACACCGACAACACCGGCTCCAAGGCCACCAACGACAAGATTGTCCAAGGCGCCGGGCCGATGCAGTGAAGAAGTACCTGGTTTCGAAGGGAGTCACTGCCGACCGTATCGATACCTACGGCCATGGACCCGAGGAGCCGATCGCGGATAACAAGACCGCGGCGGGACGGGCACAGAACCGGCGGGTCGAGTTGCGGAAGGCGCCGTAATCGCAGTTCCGCAGGACGTCGGGGGGCCGGGATCCAGAAGGATCGGGTTCCGGCCCCCCGATGCTTTGCCCTCCTTGCCGGGTCGGGTGGGCGATTATTCTTCCCCGCTTGGTTTTCGGGATGCCTTCTTTCAGGAGGGGATCATTCGTCGCACGGCTTTGTTCGCGGTCGCCGGTCTCCTGGCGGCATGCGGTCGTAATTCGTCAGGCGCGGCCCAATCGGCGACTTTTCTTCCGCCGGCGCCCGGTGAGCGCCATCTGCGAAACATTCGGCAGCTCACGTCGCGGGGGAACAATGCCGAAGCGTATTTCTCCCGCTCCGGCAAACAGTTGATCTTCCAGCGGCAGGAGAAGGTCGATTCCGCCTGCGACCAGCAGTACATCATGAACATCGATGGATCCGGCATGCGGCGCATTTCCAACGGTCTGGGCCGGACGACGTGCGGCTACTTCTACGACAACGACCGCAGGGTGCTCTACAGCTCCACGTTCAAGAATTCTCCCGCATGCCCGCCGGTGCCCGACAAGTCACATGGGTACGTCTGGCCGATCGGCCACCTGGAGATCTACACTTCGCGTCCCGACGGGTCGGACTTGAAACAGTTGACCGACAACGGCGCGTACAATGCTGAGAGCACGGTTTCGCCCGACGGCTCGCGGATCATCTTCACCAGCACCCGTGATGGGGACATCGACCTCTACACGATGAAGACCGATGGCACCGACGTTCACCGGCTGACCAACCGGGTCGGCTACGACGGCGGTGCCTTCTACTCACCCGACGGCAAGCAGATCATCTGGCGGGCGGGATATCCGGTAACCGCGGCCGACACCGCCGACTACGAGGGCCTGCTCGCCCAGCGGCTGGTTCGTCCCGGCAAGGTCGAGCTCTGGATCGCCAATGCCGATGGAAGCCAACCCCGACCAGATCACCCATCTGGGCGGAGCCAACTTTGCGCCGTTCTTTCATCCCGACGGCAAGCGGATCATCTTCTCATCGAACTACGAGAGTCCCCGGAGCGGCGCGTTCGACCTGTATCCTGGTGAACGTGGACGGCAGCGGTCTCGAAAAGGTCACGACCGACGTGGGCGTTCGACGGCTTTCCGATGTTCAGCCCCGACGGCCGTAAACTGGTGTGGGCATCGAACCGCCACGGCGATGCACCGAGGGCGACACCGATCTGTTCATCGCCGACTGGGTCGAGTGACGGAAAGCGCCGTGTCCACCCCGTATCACCCGTTCGCTCTGGGAATGGGTGAAGTCGATCTTCATCGCGCTGGTCGTCTGGTTCCTCCTGCGCACCTTCCTGGTCGAGGCCTTCCGGATCCCCTCCGGCAGCATGGAGAACACCCTGCTGGTGGGCGATTTCCTGTTCGTCAACAAGGCGGTCTACGGCGCCGAAGTGCCGCTGGTGCACGAAGCGACTCCCCGCCTTTCGGGAGCCGCGAGCGGGGCGACGTGCTGGTCTTCGACTCGGTGGAGGAAGAAGGACTCAAGGTGGTCAAGCGGCTGATCGGGGTGCCGGGCGACACGCTGAGCATGGAGCACGGCGAGCTGTCACCGAAACGGCAAGGACAGTTGCCGAGCCGTACGTCAAGCACGAGGATCCGACCAAGTCCGAAGATCCGATGCTGCGCGCCAAGATGCGGCAGTGGCAGGTGCAGCACCTGGTCAGGGCGCGACCCGAACGACCTACGATCCCGATCTTCAGGACTGGGGACCGATCGTGGTGCCCGCGGACTCATTCTTCATGATGGGCGACAACCGGGATAACTCCTACGACGGCCGCTACTGGGGATTCCTGCCGCGAACCAGCGTTCGAGGTACTCCTCTCATTGTGTACTTCAGTTACGATGCCAAGAGCTGGCGCCCCATGCCGTTCTTCACCGCCGTCCGCTGGAAGCGCATCTTCGCCCTGCCCCGCTAGCGTCGCGGGCTCCTGCCCGCGCCGCTACCGGCACGCTGGCCGCCAGTACCCCCCATTCCCGCCGCCACCCAAAAAGCTGTTCGCGGACTCCAATGACTGGTCAGCACCCCGGCCAGGAGTGGACCAACGACGCGTGCGACCGATCGCCACTCCCTGCAGCATCCCCAACGCCCGACCCTGTTCCTCGACGGGTGCCACTCGCGACACTAGGCCGGTAGCGCTGGGGGCGACCAGCCCCGAGCCGAGTGCTACCAGGCACAGGCTGGCCAGCAAGAGCAGGTAGCGGTCGATCGGACACTACCCCACCCAGCACGACTCCCAGTCCGCACCAGCCCCATCGCGAGGAGTACACCGCCAACCACCATCAGTGGCCGTTCCCCCGAACGGGGCACCAATCTCCCAATCAGGCCACCCTGTACCAGCGCGTTGACGACTCCAACATCACGAACAGGTAGGCAACATGGTGCCGGTCATATCCCAGTCCCCGCTCGACCTGGAGCGGGAAGACGACGTATAACACGGTGAACGCCACAGTGGTCAGTCCGATCACAACGAAAGGTTCCCAGAGCAGCGACCAGTGGACCGGCACCTTCGCGACCTTCGTGGATACGTGGACTCTGGATTCCGGCAAGCGCCATGCGGCGAGCAGGAAGTTGGCTCCGGTGAGAGCTGAAGCCACCAGGCCTGGTGCAGCGTCTCCCCAGCGACTGCTGATTCCACCGAGCGCCGGACCCACTACGAATCCCAGTCCGAATGCCGCACCGATGAGGCCCATCGCCTTGGTACGCCGTTCGAGTGGAGTGATGTCGGCGAGATAAGCCTGAGCCACGTTCACCGTGGCTCCCATGCCTCCAGCGACAACTCGGGAAATCAGTAGCGTCCAGAACCCGCCGGCAAAGGCGAAGATGAGATAGGAGACTGCGCTTCCCGCCAGCCCGACGAGCAGGATCGGTCGGCGCCCGACCCGGTCGCTCAAACGCCCCCAGATCGGAGCGAAGATGAATTGCATCAGGGAAAAACTCGGCGACCAGGGCCCCCACCGCGGCGTCGCTGACCTGGTGTTGTGCGGCGTAACTCGGCAGCAGGGGGAGAACGATGCCGAACCCGATGAGATCAAGAAAGACGGTGAAGAAGATGATCGCGGCGGCGGGATTCATCACTTCATCATCTTCCGGGGCTCCTCCGGAGAAGGCGGGGCGCCGCGCGCCAGGTAGACTGCGCAGCGGCTACAGGTCTTGCAGGTTAGGGTAATTCGGCCCGACGAGAGGTCGCCACGCTTCGGGTTCCGTTCGATGGTTGCCGAGCCACAGGTGGGACAAACCAAGACGTTTGTGGTCGCGGTCGGCCGCGATCAACGCCAGTGCTTCGGCTGCCCGGAACTCCTTGACTCCGCGACGACCCACGGAAGGTCCTTCCAGCGGGTGGTAAACCGCCGGATGTACGGCACCCGCCTTGCCCAATTTACCGGTCGACCTCGCGGGGCGCAAAGCGAAGGGCCATAAGGCCAAGGACCCCCGGGCCCTTCCCGCCCCAAGGGGGTACCCATACATTGGAATTGCTCCCCCATACAAGCTCAGGACCCCAGGACAGTATGCGCCCCAGACTGCCGGCCTACGCTCTTGTTCTCGGCCTAGCCTCAGGCTGTGCCGGCGGCCCGCCGCCGACAGTGACGCCCCAGGACGTCCCGGCCCTCGAGAGCCAGAGCCAGCGGCAATCCCACCGACCCCGAGTTGATGACCCGGCTGGGTGTCGCCTACTACGAAGCCAGGAATTACGACCGGGCTCGCGACGTCCTGCAGAGCAGTCTCGCGCTCGACCAGAACAGCTACAGCACGCTGGTCTATCTCGGGCTGACGTATGAGGAGCTGGGACAGCTCGATTCGGCCCGGGTGTCATACAACAAGGCGTCCGCCGCTTACCCAGAGCCAGGATCAGCGGAACGAGATCAGCAACCGTCTGGCTCTCCTTACCCGCAAGGAACTCCATCAGGCTGCGCGCACTGCGCTGGCCCAGGAGGCCACGCTTTCGCAGCAAGCCCCGACCGCGAACGCCATCGCGGTTTTTCCGGTCCGCTATTTCGGAAGCGATACCGCGTTGCGCCCGCTGGAGCGCGGGGTGACTCACCTCATGATCACCGACCTCAGCAAGGTCGGCCGATTGCGGCTGCTGGAGCGGGAGCGGGTGCAGGCCCTGGTAGACGAGATGAAGCTCTCCGACGAGGGGAGAACGGATCCGGCGACCGGCGCACGCTCAGGACGACTGCTCCGGGCGGAAAGCGTGGTCCAGGGCTCGCTGCAGGAAGTCCCCGCCAGCGATCAGCTCAAGCTCGACGCCGATGTGGTGAACACGGAGACCTGCGGGAGTGCAGGCCACTGGTTCGGCCTCGAACCGTCTGCAGCAGCTGTTCGACATGGAGAAACAGGTGGTGATGCAGTTGTTGCAGCGGCTGAACATCACCCTTTCGCCCGCCGAGCAGCGCGCTCTCAGCGAACGTCCGACGGCCGATCTTCAGGCTTTCCTCGCGTTCAGCCGAGGGCTCGACGCGGAAGATCGTGGTGACTACCAAGCCGCCGAAGCTGCTTATGACGAGGCGGTTGCCAGAGATCCCAACTTCCGCGCCGCGAAGGAGCGGAGAGACGAGATGGTACGGGTCTCCAGCGCGGCCAGTCTCCCGCCCCAGCAGTTTGCCGGCCTCGAGCGCCCCGGCCCTGGCACGGTGCCGGGTCCAGGGCTGGGCCGCGAAGCTTCGACGCTGGAAACCGCCGTAACCATCACGGTGCCGAGCACAGGCGGCGGACTCATCAATCGGATCGGCCCGATCTCGACGCCTCCCCCAGCGAATCGACCGTCATTGCCCGAAGCGAGCGGAACCGACGTCCCGGGTGGTGGCCTCTTCGGAATCATCACCATCATCGTGACCCGGCCGTGAGAGCGCCCCTCCGCGCGGGACTCCTCGTAGCCCTTTTCGCCTGGCCCGTCGCGACGACGGGACAGGCTCAGAGCTTGTTCGGTCCGGCAAGCATTGGGGGAGGAGTCGAGGGTCGGAGATACGAGTTCGAAGAGGGCTACGTCGTTCACGCGATTCGGCAGTTCGCCTACCCCGTGGCGGTGCTGATCCCCTTCGGGAAGCGATTCTCGGTGGACATTGGGACTGCCTACGCAACGACGACGGTAGCTGATGCGATCGGTCGGGAAGCATCCTTCTCCGGTTTCACCGACACTCAGCTCCGCGGCTCCTACGTCTTCGGCAATGATCGGGTAGTCACCTCCCTGATGGTCAACATTCCGACCGGTCAGGAGACCCAATCGCTGAAGGAGTTCAACGTCACTTCGAATGTGGCCTCGAACTTCCTGCTCTTCCCGGTCAATTCCTACGGCAACGGCTTCTCGGCCACCGGCGGTGTCGCGGTAGCGATTCCAGCGGGAAGCTGGAATGTCGGAGTCGCGGGAAGTCTGCGGTTGAATTCAGAGTACCAGCCCTTCAGCGATGCGGCATCGACCTCGGTACGCTACCAGCCGGGTCTCGAAGGTCGGATCCGCGCAGGTGCCGACCGCCTGATCGGTTCCTCACGACTGGCACTCGGCCTGACCTTCAGCACCTTCGACAACGATCAGTTCAGCGGCCTTGCGACCGGAAGCGGCCGGTACAGTCCCGGCAACCGACTGATCGGAGAGGTAAATTTGACCTCTCCCGCCGGCTCCGGCAGCATCACCGCTTATGCCTGGGACTTCTATCGCACCGCTGGCGACAATTCGGCGGTCGCCACCTCCAACAAAGAGAACGTGCTTACCTTCGGACTTTCCGGCGGATGGCCGCTCGGCCGCACGGTTCAGTTACAGCCGCTGGCGGAAGCACGGTTCTGGTCTCCGGAAGAGGGGAGCGGCCAGCTTTATGGTGCTGGTGCTGCCCTGCGCTTTACACTATCCCCGCGGCTCGTCTTCGCTCCCGGTGGTCGATTCGATCTGGGATCGATCGAACAACTTGGGACATCCTACTCGCTGACCGGGTGGGGATTCTCCGGGCTTCTGCGGTATAACTTCTGATAAAATATAGATTTAGCTGAGCATCTATTGTCTGGTCTTATTCTTGGTCACTAGTAGTAGTGCTAGCTACGCCTTATGAAGAAAGCGGGACCGGTCTTATTTCCCGCTCGGAAGTGCCCAGCGCAATCGCTTGACTGGTCCGGCGGGCAACGGTAGGTTCGCCCGCCCGCAATTGGAGGATAGCTTGGCTTCGGAACTCGGCGGCTCCCAGATCTCGACGCTCCTGGAGACTCTGCCTGGCATCGCAAACGTGCTGCGAAGCCCGGTGGCCGATGCGTTGCTCAACGTGATTCGCTCCGCGGCACGACTCGCGGAGTTTCAGATTGCCGATGCCGATGAGCTGGTGAAGTACGCGGTGCGGCGAGGGCTGGTGGGGGCGGAAGAGGGCGACCGGGTTCTGATGGAGATTCACGCGGCCCATCAGCGCCGGATCGAGAAGTCGGAGGCTCGGGTCCGGCCGGTTAAGGCGAAGACCAAACCCAAGGCCAAGCCGCACGCGGCGAAGAGGCCGGCGAAGAAGCGCCGGTAAAGCGGTAGTCCAGCCTCAGGTTCTGAATCCCTCGACCAGTTTGCTGAGCCGGCTAGACGCGTCGAGCAACTCGCTCGCCGAGCTGGCCATATCCTCGGTTGACGCGCTCTGCTCTTCGGCCGCGGCGGAGACCTCCTCGCTGCTGGAGGCATGATCCGCGGCGGAGCGGGAGACTCCGACCGTCCGTTCCGCCAGATCCGCCACCACAACCCGATTCTCCTCAGTATGCTTGGCCACCAGCGCCGCTGCTTCCTGCACCTCGGCAATGGCCTTGCCGATCTCTTCGAAGCCTTTCCCCACGGCTTCGGCGATATGCTCGATCCCGCCGACCTTGGTGGTCCCCACCTGCATCGTCTCTGACACTTCCCGCACCTGGCTGCGGATGAATTCGACGGTCTTGGTCACTTCCTCGGCGGCCTTGGAGCTTGAGTCCGCGAGTTGACGGACCTCCTCCGCCACCACCGCGAAGCCGCGACCGTGCTCGCCCGCCCGGGCCGCCTCGATGGCGGCGTTCAGCGCCAGAAGGTTGGTCTGCGAGGAGATCTGCTTGATCAGATCGATGAACTGGGTGATCTGCTCCGACCGGGCGGCCAAGGCTCGCACCTGCTGGGCCGAAGTGGTCACGACCTCGCGCACGTCCAGGAGGGTACGCCGTGCGGTTTCGACATCGCCGTGGTTCCGCGCGGAGACCCGGCGGATCTCTTCGCCGAGGCGGACGGCGCGTCCCGCGGCCTCGGCGTTGGTGGCGGCACCGCTCCGCAGAGCGGCGAGTAGCTGATCAGCTTCGGACATGCCATGCCGCTGCTGCTCGGCGCCGGCCGAGATCTTCACCATTGCGGCAGAAATCTGGCCGCTTGACGCGGCGATCTCCTCGCTCATCGCCGAAAAATCTCCCGCGCTGGCGCCCAGGTGCGAGGACTCCTTCACCACCGCCGCGACCACCCCGCGGAGCTGTCCCGCCATGTTGTCCAGCGCCCGGGCCAGTCTCGCCAGCTCCTGAGGCATGTCGGAGAGCTGAATAGCGCGCAGGTCTCCCGCGCCGAAGCGATCCGCCGCGGCGATGAGCCGGTTGAGCTGCCGGTCCACTTCCCGCACGGTCCAGGTGGAGGCGCCGGCGCCGACCACGAGAGCGATGATGCACAGCAGAATGACCAGCGCCTGGTTGCGACTGGCCTTTCCGCGGAGAGCCTGTGCCCGGTTCAACGCCTGCTCGGCCTGTGCGTCGCTGAGGCGGCGCACGTCGGCAACAAGGCTGTCGGTGGCACCGCTGGCCCGCGCCGCGATGGCCCGAGCCTGGTCAGGTTTCCCGACGTCGGAGAGCGCGTGGGCAGTGGCGTACGCCACTTCGAGGGTCGCCTGATTGGCGCCGATCTCATTCACGATCCGGCGATCGGCATTGCTGAGGGTCCTGAGTTCGCGGTAGCGAGCCTGATAGGAGTAGGCAGAATCGCCGTTCGCAACGAACTCTTCCTTCACCTCGGGACTCGGGTTCAGCAGGTAATGCTCCGCGGCGCGAATCTCCCCCAGCACTGAGGTGACCAGGGCATTGGCGATTTCGGCGCTGGTTTGCACGGTCTGCATGTCCGTCTCGACGGAGCGGCTGATCGAACGAATGGACCAGGCGCCGAGCACCGTCATGGCCAGCACCAGGACCATCAGCGCTGCCATCATGACGCCGATGAGGCGACGAAGGCTGTGCGACAGTTTCACTGGCCCCCCGCGGGCTGAACGTTGCCTCCCTGCACGATCCCGATGATCACACGCTGCTCCGGTACGTCGCCATTCTCGTCGAAGGCAATCTTCCCGGTCACTCCTTCGAAAGCCGGCGCGGTGCGACCGATCGCCGCGACGGCATCACGAATCGCCTTGCGGCTGGTGCCCGCGGATTCGATCACGTCGCGCAGCAGGTACACCACGTCATAGGTTGCCGCGGCGGGCTGGTTCGGCAGGCCCGCGTCGGGATACTTGCGCCGGTAAGACACGGTGAACTGGCGATTCTTGGGGCTGTTGACCCCCGGAAGATACGCGGCGGAGACGTAAGTGCCTTCCGCCAGCGGCCCCGCTTCTTCGATACCTTCGAGGCCGTCGCCTCCCATGAAGGGAACCTTGAGTCCGCGCTTCCGGGCGCCAAGGAGCGCCTCCTCGGCCTCGCTGCGATTGCCCGCGACGAGAACAAACTGGCTGCGCTTTCGCAGGACGATCCGGTCCAGGTAGGCGTCGACGTTCGGCGTGGCGCCCAGGTAGGGATCGGACTCCACCACGGTGCCGCCCCGCTGGGTGAATTCGGCGGTGAAGGTCCGCCGGATTCCGCGACCGTAGTCGTCGTTGAGGTAGAGGATCGCGACACGGTCGAGCCCGAGCTGTTCCCTGGCGTAGCGAGCGAGCGCCGCACCGTGGGCCATGTCGCTGGGGCAGACCCGGAAGGTGTAGGCTCCGGCGTTGGTCACATCAGGCGAAGAAGACGACGGGGAAATCTGCGACTACCGGATCGCGCGCGTCGTTATAGATCGGAGCGGCGGCCAGGGTAGTTCCCGAGTACACATCGCCGATCACCGCGACGACCCTCGCCTCCACCAGCGCAGAGGCGACCGCGACCGCCGAATCGGGATCGCCGAAATCGTCCCGGGCCACCAGTTCCAGCGGCCGTCCCCCCACACCGCCTGCCGCGTTGATTTCCTCCACGGCCAATTCGGCCGCCCGCTTCATAGGTGCCCCGACCGGATCGCTGAACGGACCTGCGAGGCCTATACGAATCGGTCCGCCGCTGTCACCACACGCGGCGAGGGAAAGAAGCAGGAGCGACGGGATTTGGACGACAAAGAAGGTGCGACGCAAGCGAGCGAGCACGTAGACTCCATGCAGGTTCGGAGGAGGGGCGGACGAAGGCTATAGTTGCGTCCCTCCCGGGGCAATCCCTCTATTCCAACGATGCAGGAATGGACCTACCGCGCCCCGGTGGCGACCTTCGACCTCCACGGGCAAAGCGTGCTCGAAGCGGTTGGCAACGCAGAAGCCTTTCTAGCGGTGCAGGCGCGAGTACGACGCGGTGCTGTAGTGCGACTGATTACCGGACGGGGACGTGGTGGCCAGGGCGCGCCGATCCGGACTCGGGTACGCAGCCTGCTCAAGCGACTCCGGACCGAAGGGCGACTAGTCCGCGACTACCTGTTGGAAGACAGTGAAGGAAGCTTCCTGATTCTGCTTTCTGACTGAGCTACTTCCCCCCGGTTTCCCGGGTCTTTCCCCAGTCATCGAGCAAGCGGCCGTCAACGAGGCTGACCGAAGCCAGCTTCTGGGTCTTTTCGATTCGCCAGGTGAGGCGCAGCATCCGGCCCTGACGGACCCACTGCATCATCCACTGGGTGCCCTGGACTCGCGCCCCAACCAATCCGAAGCGGTTTTCGAGAGTGTCTTTCCAGTCAGTCAGCTGTGCAGCGTTCACCGGACCGGACAGGGTCAGAACCATGGTGAGGCTGTCTACAGCGGAGAGCCACAGTGAGACGGGTGTTCCGGCCTTGCGGATCCCAGAGGTCGGCTCGGCACTCCGAGACATCGGGATCCCGCTTGGCGCGATCGCAGCGAAGTCGCTTGCCACCGAGTTCCTGTACGAGGTCGGAGACTTCGGTGCAGCGAGGCGCCGGCGCGAAAGCCCAGGAATTCGAGCGGCGGGGGATCGTCGGCGCACAGCCGTGGATTGCGCGCTGAGGCAGGCGCCAGCGCGAGGGCCGCGACCAACGCCGCGAGGCGCAGGCGACCGCCCCGAGAATCACTCGGGTCAGCCGCCGTCCGCCTTACAGTTGCTGGAAGGGTACGATGGGGTACGACGCGTTCAGGGTTTGCGGACGTTTGACGCCTGCAGGCCTTTCGGGCCTTCGACAATGTCGAATTCTACCTGGTCACCTTCGGCGAGCGAGCGGAATCCATCCATCATGATCGCCGTATGATGGACGAACACATCCTTGCCACCTTCTTGGGCGATGAACCCGAACCCCTTCGCATCGTTGAACCACTTCACAGTACCCTTCGCCATCGCTGCAACCTCTTCGAATGGGAGCTCACCGGCTCCGGAAACATCCCAGCCCGAATGGCCGGGAAAAAACGAGCCGTCGGAGCAGTTGTCCGAGCGGCGATGACTGCCTGAGATCTATGAACTGGAGTTCGACTGCAGAAGCATGGCCATAAGGTCAGGTTCAGGCCGAAACTTGTCAAGAAGGGCGGGTCTCCCCACCGGCCGGCTAGACCAGGCGCACACCGGATACCCGGATTTCGTGGTCGAGGAGCCAGCGCTTCCGGTCCAGCCCTCCACCGTAGCCAACCAGCCCACCGCGCTTCCCCACGACCCGGTGGCAGGGAATGACGATGGCCAACTTATTGGCCCCGACGAGTTGTCCAATTTGGCGAGCGTGGAAGCCGGTCGCATGGGCCAGCTCCTCGTAGCTTCGAGTCTCTCCCATGGGGATGTCGCAGAGGAGACTCCAGACTTTCTCCTCCGCCCCGCTCAGCTCCAGATGGTCCCGAAGGTATTCCGGGAAGGGGAAACGGCGCGGCCGACCCTGGAAATAGCTCTGAAGCAATCCGACCGTCGTCTGGCAGCGACCCAGCTCGATCTGCGCGCCCGGACGGCGCGCCCGCAGGCTCTCGACCCATTTCATGCGTCCGGCGCGCAGGGCGTACTCGACAACGAGGGGTTGCCCATCCACCTCGGCCAGAATCAGCGAGCCGATCGGGGAAGGGAACGTGGTCCAGGTATAGTGGGCGGCCATGGGTGGTGAGGAGATATCCCGGGAACCATTTCTCGGCAAGGCGCTGCGGCGGTGTAACCAGCCGACCTGCTAATGTCGTAACATCGCCAGAACCCTTATATCTCGCATCGTGAAGAGGCTGGGAAGGTAGATTTACCTTCAACTCCCCGCTCGAGGTTGCTCATGATCGCAGCATTGCTGGTCGTCGCCCTGCAACAACCGACCGCGCCTCCGCCGCCGCCCAAGCCGACGATGCAAGCGCCGATTGCCAAGGCAGTGGTGCAGCCGGCCGAGGCGGCCGTGACGGTGGGCGATACGCTCCGGCTCTCGGTTTCCGCCTTCGATTCGGCCGGGCGGGCTTACACCGACTATTCCTCGAGCTGGTTCACCTCGGGCGGATTCTTCGAGGGAGGAGTGGACTCAACCGGACTCGTCACCGGCGGATCCACCGGAACCATCAATGTCACCGCTCTGGTCCGTCCGAAGAGCGGAGGCAAGCCGGTCACGGCGATCGCGCGAATCACGATCCTGCCTCCTCCGGCCGCTCGCGTCGATCTCGATCCAGTGCCCACCAAGCTTTACGTCGGGCAATCCATGCTGATCACGGCGACGCCCTTCGCGGCGAACGATGATCGGCGTTACGACCAGGTAGCCTGGACTTCAGATCGGCGGCGGTCGTCACCGTTTCGCCGGAAGGACGCCTCGTGGCAAAAGCGGCCGGCAAGGCGAACATCACCGCCACGGCAGGGCGCGCGACCAGAACGATTCCCATCACGGTCGCGGCGAATCCCGTCACCAGCGTCAGTCTCGACCCGGCCAAGACCAGCGTCCGCGCCGGCGACGTCGTCCCGATCAAGTTCTCCGCCAAGGCGGGGAGTCGTGCCGTGACCGACGCGGTGCCGGAATGGTCTCTCAACCCGGGCAGCGGGCAGGTCGAAAACGACGGTGATTTCGTCGCGGAGGTCCCGGGACAATATCGCGTGGTGGCAACCTTCGCCGGCCGGTCGGCGGAGTCCATCATCGACGTGCGGCCTCGCGATGTCCGCCGCCCCACCGAGCTGGTCGGGCGGCTTCCGATCAAGGGACAGGCAGCTGAGTTCTGGCTCCATCCCGACGGGAAACACGGCTACCTCAGCACTATCGGCGATCGGCTCTACGCGATCGACCTGTCTGATCCGACCCAGCCAGCCATCACCGATTCCGTGGTTGTTGACGCGCGTACAATCAATGACGTGATGACGACCGAAGACGGGAAGTACGGCGTGCTCACCCGTGAGGGATCATCGGTGCGCAAGAACGGGATCGTGGTGCTCTCTTTCGAGGATCCCGCGCATCCCAAGCCGATCGCCGATTTCACCGAGACGGTTACCGGCGGCGTCCACAGCACCTTCATCTACAAGGGCTATGTCTATCTGACGGATGATGCCACCGGCTCGATGCGGGTGATCGACATTCGAGATCCCTACAAGCCGAAGCAGGTTGCGCGCTGGGAAACGCCTCGCTCGGCAGCGGGCCGGATGCTCCACGATATCGATGTCCAGGACGGTCTGGCCTATCTGAGTTACTGGAATGACGGGCTGGTGATCCTCGATGTCGGTAAGGGCATCAAGGGCGGCAGTCCCGAGAACCCGCAGCTCGTCTCCCAGTACAAGTACGACCTCAACGCCCTTTATCGCGATGTCGAGGCGGTCGGCGGACCAGGCTTCATTCGCGGAACCCACACCGCCTGGCGCGCAGGCAAGTATGTCTTCGTGGGAGATGAAGTCTTCTCCGCCAAGCCGCGGCCTACTGAAGGCGGCGGCGTAGTCGGACTGGGCCGTGCCTATGGCCGGCTGCACGTGATCGACGTTTCCGATATCGAGCATCCCAAGAGCGTTGCCTACTACGAGCCCAAGGACGGCGGCAGCCACAACGTGTGGGTCGCCGGCGATACGCTCTACCTCGGTGATTATCAGGGTGGCCTTCGGGTGCTCGATATCTCCGGCGAGCTGCGAGGCGACCTGCTGACCCAAGGCCGGGAGATTGCCCACGTGGTGACCGGTGACAAGGCGGGGAACCTCCCCAACGCGGCCAACGCCTGGGGGGCGATCTACCGCGAAGGCTACATCTACGTTCCGGACATCAATTCGGGGCTGTGGATTGTGCGGGTGGATTCGAAGTCGGAGCTCAACCCGTAGGGCCGGAAGCCGTAGGCCGTAAGCCGAAAGCCATAAGCCGTTGGGCCCAAGCGGGGTATAACAGCTTACGGCCTAAGGCTTATGGCGTATGGCTTTACCCCGTCCCCGGGAACCCGACTCCTGTCGCACCCCACTATATTTGGTGCTATGACAACCCCCCAAACCCTGACCATCCGGAGTTTCACCGACCGGGCTGAAGCGTTGGCGCACTTCGTCTTACGCGCCGGCGAGGCCCCCCGGATTCTGGCGTTCGACGATGCCGTCGGCTGTCCGCTGGACATCGCCCTGGCGGCACTCGAATGGACCAAGGTCGTGGGAATCCTCAAGGACGACGACACCGTGCATGCTGCCCGGCTCACCAACGAGACTGCGGCGGCGGTGATCGAACGGAAGGGCGAGAACGGGCGCCAGTTTGTGTACCTTGGCCCCCGGCTCGACGCGCCGCCGATGGACGTATTCGAAGGCGCGGTCCTTTTCGACGAACCGGGGGTAAAGGCGGTCGAGTTCAGCCAGCGAGCCCACGCGCTGGCCCACTTTCTTCGGGCAACGGCGGGCGTCGGTGCCCTGCTGGCGTTGCTCGGACGTCGGGCGCCGGAAATCCGCCACCTCCGGCGCTGGCTGGGCCCTATCCTTGCCGAACTCGACCAGCCGCGCGCCCTCGTTGCGGGCTGGTTCGCCGCCAGCTCAGCAGGCTGTTTGCTCGCGCCGTGTGATACCGAGGCCAACTTTCGTTACATCGAAGTCGGAATGGAATCGTGACCGGTAAATCTCTCTTGTTCGCGCTGCTGCTCCTGGCTCCTGCAGCTCAGGCCCAACAGGTCGTTACTCCCAACACGCGCGCACCGCTTTCTCCCGAGAAGGAGAAGATCCACAGTGCCCTCGTGACTCTGCGCGACTCGCTCCTGGTGGTACAAACCGCCGGAGGGAGGCTGGAACGCGATCTCCGCAGCAGCTCTGACGCGGTGCTTCGTTCCCGGGCGCGGAGCATCACTGCGGCCTGCGCGAGCTCGAGCAGGGCGGCCGCTTCGGCCCAGCAAACGGTCTCTGGCAGCCCTGAACCGGCCAAGGACCCCAAGAAGACTCGCCAGGCAATGCTGGCCTCCCTCAAGGACCTTCGCGCTTCGCTCGACAAGTGCACCACAGACTTCACCTCCTACATTGACCCGGCCCACGCTGAAGATCTCCGGGGATACGGAGTCAGCCGGTCCAGCAAGACGGACGATGCCATTCAGCGCTACGGGGTCCCATTACAGCAGTACCTGGGCGTACTGGACATCGTTATCGATCCAGAACTCGGCGCCAGGCCCTCCACACCGTAATCTTCGGGTGTTGAAGCTGTGGATTCACATCTCCACATCGTGTGGAGATGCTCGTTACTTGCCTTGCAGTACGAGAGTTAGTGATCCACAAATCCTCCACTCGAAGTAGCCTAACCCGAATAAAATCAGGCACTTGTGCGGTTCTTCCACGTCGGTATCTTGGACAGAACCGCCAACTGCAGCGCGTCGGAACCCCCTGTTCTGAAAGCGGAGGCTGGCGAGTCTGAGCGGGATATCAAGGTAGACCGTCTACGTACAAGGGCTCGGCCGGTCAAAGACCTTGGTGATCGCCCCGGTTCAGGCAGTTGAAGCCAGTCGCGCGCTTCATCCACCCCGATCTAGCGCCTCGGGATGCAGTGCGAAGGGTCGGTCCGCGACCCGATCCGACTCGCAGCGCTCGCGCAGATGAACCAGGTGGGACGGCCATCCGGCCTGGGGATCCAAGCTGAGGCCCCACTCAAGCCCTACCGATCGGCGGAACAGCCAACCGGCGGCAGGTGGGAGAAGAACGGCAGCGCAAGCTCCGGCCTCGGGTAGTCAGCGTGTGAAACGGTCACCAAGCCCCCGTGCCTGGTGGCCGTTTCGTATTTCGGTCACTGGCTGGGTTCGGTTCCCCAGTCGCTCGAGCCACGATAGACCCGCCTTCGGTCCAGTTCCCAGATTCCCCGACTGCTCACACTTCTCCCCTCCGGAAAATTGGCCGGGGTGTTCAACGCGTCCGCCATGGCACGGGCCTTTGCACTGGCGTTGTCCGCATAGTGAATGACTTCGGCCTCGAGTGTCATGGGTAGCACCGGTGCGCCGAACTCGAGCTTGCCATGGTGAGACAGGATCAGATGGTGCAGGATCGTGCGCTCCTCCGCTGAACACGGTGCGGAGCCCTGCTGTTCCAGCTTCCGGTCGAGCATGAGAGCGCCGAGTACGATGTGCCCCATCAGAGACCCGGCGGTGGTCATCTCGAAGCAGCCATGCCACCGGTAGCTCTCGGTCTTCCCGATGTCGTGGAGCAGGACGCCGGCGAGCACCAAGTCGATATCGGCGCCGCAAACCTCGGCGATCCGTCGCCCGATTGCGGCCACTTCGCAGGTGTGCTTGAGCAGCCCTCCCAGTTCGGCGTGATGTCCGGAGAGACTGGCGGGACACTCCTCGAAGCGGGTGCGAAAGCCGGGATCGTCATAGAAGAGCGCCAAGGTTCGCCGGAGCCGGGGACCACGGACCTGGTTCCGCCAATCATCAAGCAAGACCCACCAGGGAGTGACCTCTCCGATGGACGGCAATAGCTCCCTCCACTCGATTCTGTCTGGCGCGATCGGTTCGATCGATGCGACCTGGAGCTGCTTCCGGTCCCGCCAAATCCCAATCTCGCCAGCGACGGCGACCACATCCCCCCGCCTGAGCCTCAGCATCTGGTCGCTCAGGGGAGGCCAGAATGGTGCGGTCTGGATTCTCCCCCTTCGGTTTCCCAAGGTGAGCAGGGTGTGGGGCGAAGTTCCGGCCCGGATCTCGACCTCCTGTATCAGAAAGACATCCGTGAGCACGGTACTTGGGGGGAGCGCGTCCAGCGGGGGAACGGAACGGGCCTGGCCCAGAGACTGGGGGGCTGGGTAACGATCCGGGAAAGTGGTGTAATTTCGATCGGGTCGGCTCGTCTCCCTTATAGCCAGGGGTTCGGTTGACTCCGCTGGCGCGGGGAGACCCGCAAGATCATCGTCTCCGTAAATAGGATTCGACCGATGAAGACGAGTCATGTTCTGGTGCTCGACCGGAACCAGGCGCGTCGCGACGCTTTAGTCGGGGCGCTGAAGGTTGAGGGGCATGTGCCGGTGGTTGTGGAGAGCGGGGCGGATGCCGCCCGCGCCCTCGCGGTACCAGGACTGGATCTCCTGGTGATTGACTTGGCGATTCCGGACCTCGCGGTGGGGACGCTCCGGGCGTCGTTGGGACCCGAGCAATCGACCGAACCCGAGCCTCTCGAAGCCGTGGAACGACAGCACATCGCGCAAGCCCTCAAGTTCACTGGCGGCAACAAGAGACGTACGGCCCACCTGCTGGGTATCGCCCGCTCGACCCTCCTCGCCAAAGTACGGAAATACCGGCTCGACGCGGGGCCCGAGAGCCCGGAGTAGGCTTTTCCTCGAGGAAGACAATGGTGCGCTTCGCCTTGATGGTCCTGGCGGGCCTGGGACTCACTACGCCCACGTCCGCTGCCTCCCAGCTCCAGCTCCCTCTTCGTCCCGGGACAGTGCGTGAGGGAACGCTCAGCTTTGATGGACACGCCTCGACGGGCGATTTCACGGGGAAGACTTCGACGATTACCGGTGAGATGAGCGGCGGAGCCACGCTGCCGGAAATCAAAGGCTGGGTGGAAGCGCCGGTCAAAACCCTCGACACCGACAACGACCGCCGCGATCGTGATCTCAACAAGTCGATGGAGTCGGACAAGTATCCGACGATTCGCTTCGAGCTCACGCAGGCGGTAGCACAGGGGGCTCTGGCCGACAGCATGGACGTCGTCCTGCGGGGCCAATTCCTGATTCACGGGGTGACCAAGGAGGTCGAACTTCCCGCCACGTTGGTGTTCCTCAGCGACGGCGTGAGAGTTCGCAGCACCACCCCGCTCAATCTCAAGGACTACGAGATCGGTGGGCTCAGCAAATTTCTCGGCGTGCTGAAGATGTCGGAGAAGATCGAGGTGCATGTGGATGTGACGTTTGGGTATCAGTAGTGGGAGGGAGTTGAAGATTGCAGATTTCAGATTGCAGATTTGGCGCGCATTGATCTTTCAATCTTCAATTTGAAATCTTCAATCTTCAATTTCCCTCCCGTCCTGCGCTCCGTCATTGAATTCTCACCCTCCCGTATCGCGACACCACAACCTGTTTTGAGCGACTCCCGCGGCTGAGGTTGTACGTGGCGTTGGCCAATCCGAAGGCGACGCCGATGGGAGCGAAGGGGATGGTTCGAGTGCCGCCGGCGAGTGTAACGCCAGCCTGAGCTGGCCCGGTGGCGGACCAGCGGAACAGGGTGTCTACTCCATCAATCACGTCGAGGCGGAGGCTGTCGCTGCGAATGGTGAGAAGGGCCACTCGGCCTTCCACCACCGCGGTGAGGCGCGCTCTGCTGTGGGCGGCAGAGATCTCGTACGCCGCCTGGTCGACGAGAAAGCGGTTTCGCAGATCTCCCGCCGAAGGCAGGGCGATCAGGCAAACCAGACCCGCGATGACGAGCGCGAGCAGCATTTCAACCAGGGTGAGTCCGCGAGGCATGCCACACGGTGGCACGAAGCCGCGGTCCTTCCATCATCATTGTGACGCGGCATCGCACCCGATCGACGCGGCCTTGCATGGGCTCGAACTCGCGCTCATACTAGCGCAGGGATTCTCTCCTTCTCACCCGGCTTCCCGTGTCCGCGCCCAGCTCACACGCCACTGATCCACTCGGCACTCTGCGACAGTACGCGGCGCTCGCGCCGTGGAGCCTGCGCGACCTTTCCAGCCTGGCCGGAGCGATCCTCGAAGCCTCGGCGACCTTTCCGGTGAACGCGACGGCGCGCCAGCTGCCGACCGAACGCACCATCCGGTTCTACGTCACCCGCAAACTGGTGAGTCCGCCCGAGGGACGAGGCACCGCCGCGACGTATGGTTATCGGCACCTGCTGCAGGTGCTCGCCATCAAGCTGCAGCAGATGGAAGGCGCCACCCTCGAGACTCTGGGGCGTGAATTTGCCGCAACCCCCGGCGATGTACTGGAACGGCGGGTCGCCGCGGCGCTGGGGCCGCGACTCCTCTCTCCCGCGCAACTCCCGCTCGCCGCCGTGACCACGGCACCCCGGGGGAAAGTCGGCCGCGCCGTTCACACCTGGACCCCCGCCGCGCCCCCTCGGGAGCCGGCCACCAACCGGCCGCGGACCTGGCGCCGCATCCTGCTTGGGCGGGGCGCCGAACTTCTGGTGGACGACGAGCATCCTCTCTTTGCCGGAGGCGACGAAGCGAGACTGCAGGCGCTGTTTCAGCGAATTCTCGCCGATGCGATAGACGGCCGTCCCTCGCCGTCGTCCCGCTGATCCCCTACTTTTCCGTCATTCCTTTCACGCGAGAAGTCCGATGGGCCTCATACTGCTGGTCATCCTTGTCGCCATCGTCCTGTGGATTATCGGCGCCTACAACAAGCTGATCTCCCTGAAGAACCAGGTGGTGAACGCCTGGAAGCAGATCGACGTGCAGCTCAAGCGGCGCCACGATCTGATTCCCAACCTGGTCAACACCGTGAAAGGGGCGATGGATTTCGAGCGCAGCACCCTCGAGGCGGTGATCGCGGCGCGTAACAAGGCCGTCGGCGCTACCGGCGTCGCCCAGGTAGCGAAGGCCGAAGGGGAGCTGAGCCAGGCGTTGGGGCGGTTCTTCGCGCTGAGCGAGAACTATCCCCAGCTCAAGGCGACGGAGAACGTGAAGCAGCTGCAGGAAGAACTCACCAGCACCGAGAACAAAATCGGCTTCGCGCGGCAGCTCTACAACGATGTCGCCACCGAGTTCAACACCAAGCAGATGCAGTTCCCGACCAACCTCGTGGCCGGACTGGCCAAGGCGGAACCGGCCGAATTCTGGGAGATCGAGGACGCAGGTGAGCGGGCGGTGCCGCAGGTGGATCTGTCGATGCAGAGGCCGGCAAGCTGACGGCGGTAAGGCGGTATGGCGGGATGGCGGGAAGGGATCATCTGCTACGGGTCCAAGAAAGTCCGGGCAAGGCCTGCGCATGCCGGTCTACCGCCTGACCGCCCTGCCGCCTTCCCGACCTTCCATGACTGCCCCTAATCTCTTCGAACAACAAGCCAGCAATCGCCGGCGATCCTTCTGGCTGGTTGCCGGTTTCATCATTTTCTTCGCCTGGGTGGGCTTCGGAGGAGATGCGGGACTCTATCTCGAAACCCGTGACGCGCCCGCCGGTTCCTACCATCACTTCATTCCCTTCATCGGCATCGTCGTCACGCTCATCGCGGGCGGCGTGTGCTGGGATTCCTGGAAGAAAGGCGCGAATCGCGTCCTCTGGGCGACCGGCGCCTGGGAGGTGATCGAACCGGCGGATGACGATCAGCGCCGGCTGGTGAACGTGGTCGAGGAAATGGCCATTGCGGCAGGGCTTCCGAAGCCGAGGGTCTGGGTGGTTCCCGATTCCGATCCCAACGCGTTCGCGACCGGCATCGATCCGCGGAGTGCCAGCATCGCGGTGACCGAGGGCCTCCTACGCACTCTCAACCGCGAGGAGCTGCAGGGAGTCGTGGCGCACGAGATGTCACACGTGCAGAACTTCGACACCAGACTCATGACGCTGCTGGCCGGAATGGTCGGGGCAATCGCCCTCATGTCGGACGGGCTGGGACGCATGCTGCGAGGCGGTGTCCGGATCGGAGCGGGTCGCGGCGGCGGGGGAGGGAGCGGCGGAGGCAAGAGCGGCAAGGACTCGAATCCGGTTGGACTCATCATCCTGGTGCTCTGGGTCCTCACCCTGATCATCGCACCGGTGATCTCCCGACTGCTTCAGGTGGCGGTGAGCCGCAAGCGCGAGTATCTGGCCGACGCGACGGCGGCCCAGCTCACCCGGAACCCCGGGGCGCTCGCCACCGCACTGGAGAAACTCGCCGCCGCGGGTGAACCGACCCGGTCCATCACCAACGGAGCGGCTCACCTCTGCATCGTGGATCCCACCTCCAACAGGTTCAGCGAGCGCGAAGGCGTGCTGGGCGACATCTTCGCCTCGCATCCTCCCATTGCTCAGCGGGTGATCCGGCTCAAGGGGATGGCCTACCAGCAGGCCAAGCGCGAGTCGCCACCGGCCGCCGCGGCGAGCTGATGCGACTGTTGGCTGCCGTCGGCATCGTCCTGTTGGCGCTGGCCGGCGTCATCTGGCTGACCCGCCGCACCCATGCGGCGGTGCTGGAGCGGATGCGCCGCTCCGGGCGACGCGCCATCCATCAGTTCCGAGGCCGGCTGGATCGCTACAAGCTGGTCGAGCGCGACATCATCCGCGAGCAGCTGTTGCACGACCCCGAGATCCTCGCCGCGATCGAGCGTCACGCCCAGGAGTACGAGGAAGCGGAGTCGCAGGTCCGGATGAGGGTCAACCAGTACATCGACGAGATCGTCCCCTTCTTCAATGTCCTTTCGTACTACCGGATCGGGTACAACACCGCCCGCCTGCTGATCAACCTGCTGTACAAATCGAACATCGAGTACCGGGATCATCAGGCGCTGGACCAGATCCCCAAGCGGGACGTGGTGCTCTACCTGATGAATCACCGGAGCAATGCCGATTATGTCGTCGTGGCCTATGTGCTCGCCCGGGTGGTGAGCATCAGCTATGCAGTCGGCGAGTGGGCCCGGACCTGGCCGCTCGAATACGTCTTCAAGAGCTTCGGCAGCTATTTCATCAGACGACAATTCCGGGAGCCGCTGTACCACACGGTGCTCGAGCACTACGTCCAGCTCATCACCCGGAATGGTGTCACCCAGGGGCTCTTTCTCGAAGGCGGGCTGACTCGTGATGGCGCCTTGAGGCCGGCCAAGATCGGGCTCCTCGACTACGTCGTGCGCACGATGCGGGACCCCGGCTTCGATCGCGACATCTGGCTGGTGCCGGTCGGGATCAACTACGACCGGGTGCTGGAAGACCGTTCGCTGATCCGGGAGCGGATCGTGGGCGGGCGCCGGCTTTCGCGCTGGAGCCAGTTGACCGGCGTCGTGAGCTACCTGGGGAGCAACCTGCTCCGGCTGATCACCGGTCGCCTGCAGCGCTACGGCAAAGTGGCGGTGAGCTTCGGAACTCCGGTCTCGGTTCGAGCCTGGTTGGCGGACCAACCGTCCGCAACTCCTGGAGCTACCGAAAGAGGAGCGCTTGCCGCACATGCAGCGACTGGCCGACCACGCCATGGAGCGGATCGGTCAGGTGGTGCCGATCACGCCGGTGCCGCTTGCCGCCGCGACGCTTCTGTCGTTCGGCAGCGCCAGTCTGGTCCGGCGCAACGAACTCTTCGAACGGATGGATGAGATCAGAGATCGGCTCGCGGAGTTCAATGCCAAGATCGTGCGCCGGGAGCTTCCGGTTGAGGAGGTGTGGAACCGGGCCTGGCTGATGTTCCAGATGCGGCGCCTGGTAATCTTGCAGGGGGACGAGTTCGTCATCCTTCCCAATCAGCGTCCGCTCCTCGAGTACTACGCCAACTCGATCCGTCACCTCCTCCCGCGGGAGGTGGTCGTGTGCCTCTCGCCGGTCGACGACGCGGATCCTACGCTGCCGCGGCTGGCGTCGCGCGAGGAATTGGACATCATGACCCGCGAGATGCCCTCGGTGAAAAGCCGAAGGCGCTAGTCGTGCCGGAGGACCTTCTGCTCGTGGCGGAGGATTGGCAGAGCCGGGCGCTGGTGCTGGCGGAGCTGCAGGAAGCGGGTTACGAAGTGAATGCACAGGCCGGGCTGCGGCGCGCGTTGAACCACCTCGCGCGAGAGCCGGAACACCCTCCCCTCGTGGTGCTGGACCTCCACGGCGACGAATTCGCCACTCCCGAAACAGTGGATGCGCTACTCCGCCTGGTGCCCAAGGCGAAGCTGATCCTCATTGTCGGGGTCTATGCGGAGCCGGTCTGGGATCGTTTCGCGGCGGGAGGGAATATCGTGCTGCGGCGGCCGGTTTCGGTCGGGGAGATTGTCCGGCAGGTGAAGCGGCTCGCCTAGTTAGGCCTTCATTCCGGCCAGCAGCTCACTCACGAAGGTACCGGGATCGAAGGGAAGACTGACCACGAGGTCGGCCCCTCCCTCCCGTGCGGCGCTTCCATCTCCCGCAACCAGCGCGACCAGGGTGTAGCCTCGATCCGCCGCCGGTCGGAAACCTCCAAACGCGTCCGCCCCGTCGCCTGTAGTGCCCATCAACACAACGAGGTTGATCCCCAGGCGCGAAGCGGACGCGTCCAGGCTCTCCAGTCGTTCCACCCGCTCCACCGAGAAGCCGGCGTGTTTGAGCAGCAGGCTCACAACCCGGGCCAGATCTTCGTCGGGAAGAAACACCACCGCTTCGCCCAGGGCGAGCTGGGCAGCCTGAGTCCGGCGGGAGAGATCAATCATGGACACCCCTTGCACGTACTCCGCGGTCTTGTCGTGTCTCAGGGTACTGACGCGCTGGAGTGTCTCCTGGATGGTCTTGAGCGCAGAGCGGATCGTCTCCAGCGACTCCCGCTGTTCCGGCGTGAAGTTGGCGGCGTCGCTCAACAGCAGCTCGGCCTCGGCGGAGGCGGCCATCAGCGGGTTGTTGATCGTGTGATGGAGGGTGACGTTCAGCTGTCCAATAGCGGCCAGCCGCTCCGCATGTACCAGGTCCCGCTCTGCCGCCGCGAGCGCTTCGCGAACGGCGCGGATTCGGCGCACCCGCTCCAGGACCTGGGGGAGCAGCTGGGCGAGCGAAGCGTCCTTTACGAGGTAGTCCTCCGCTCCGAGCCGAAGGGCCGCCGCCGCAAGCGACTCGTTGCCGTGCGCAGTGATCATGATGACCGAGGGCTGGCCCGGAATCGTCCGGAGGCTGGGCAGCAGCTCGATCCCGTTCCCGTCGGGGAGGTTGTAGTCGAGGAGTATTACATCGGCGTCGGCGGCCCGTTCCACCGCCTCCCTGGCGGTGCGAGCCGTACGGGTGGCGTCGAAACCTGCCGCGATGAGGACCATTTCGATCAGGCGAAGAACGGCATCATCATCATCCACCGCGAGGACCCGCAACCCCGTGGTCTCAGGCACGCACAACCTCCGGATGTTTCTGGAAGCCTACCCGTGCGAACTTCTCCCAGCTGCTCTTTCCCTGCCAGGCATCTATCAGACCACGAAGCCTCCAATAGAGCGTCAGGAAGCGCCAGAAAACGGTTTCCAGCAGCGCGTACCCGAGAAGAATCAGCACATCCCGCCGCCGGTTGAACGGCAGCAGGCCGCGCTGGAGACTGTCTGCCAGGCCGAAGCGGAAACGCCAGGCCCCGACCAGCACGGCAAAGATATTCACCAGCGTGCCCCAGCCGAGCGAGGCAAGCAGGAAGGCAACGGCGTAGCGCTCGTTCAGGACGTGAATCTTCAGGACGAATTCGAGAAAGAGGAACGTGAGCAGGAAGAGGTAGCCGATGATCTCGATCATCGGGCCGTAGTACTCGAAGAGCCAGAAGGCGGGAAGCGCAAACCAGCCAATCCGGCCGAACTTCCGGTTGAACAGCATTTCCCGGTGATAGAAGAGCGACTCGCGAAGGCCGCGATACCAGCGTCCCCGCTGTTTCCGAAGCGAGTCGAGCCGCTCGGGCACTTCGGTCCAGGCGACCGGATGGGGGAGAAAGGCGATCCTCCGGTCCCGTAGCTTGTCTCGGACGAAGCGATGCAGCCGGACCACGATCTCCATGTCCTCGCAGACCGTGCCGGCGCCTTCGCCGACGTATTCCTCAACCAGCCGGTGACGCACCAGCGGCGTGAGATACCCACCCGCCCGGATCACCGTCTCCTTCTCGAAGACGGCGAAGACGCCGGAAAGAATCAGGATCGAGTCGAGCCGGTCCAATCCGGTCCGGCCGGTGGTGAAGGAGCGCAGGTACTCCACCATCTGGAACCGGGCCCAGGGATGGGAGGGCAGGCCCACGTTCACCACTTTGCTGTGCCGGATGGTGCAGCCATTCGCGATGGCAACCTGGCCGCCCACGGCGACGATGCGCGGGTCTTCCTGGACCATCCGCATCAGCTCCTTGAGTGCCCGCTGGTCGAGAATCGAGTCGGCATCGAGGCTGACGAAGTACGGCGCGGTCGAGGCATTGATACCGGCGTTCAAGGCGTCGGCCTTGCCGGCATTTTCCTTGTCGATCACCACCAGCTGCGAAACGTTCTTGGGCAGCGGTACCATGGCCTGGTAGGTGGCGCGGACTCTGGCCGTTCCGATGGCATCCCGGTATGGCAAGTCGGTACGGCGGAGCCGGAAGGCGCGTTTCAGCACCTCCATCGTCTGATCCTGGGAACCATCGTTGACCACGACCACCTCGAACCGGGGATAGTCGCAGAGCAGGAGGTTGGAGATGCTGTCAACGATCGTCACTTCCTCGTTGAAGGCAGGGATCACCATCGTGATCGGCTTGGTGTAGTCGCTCTCGTCGATCAGGTCGAGGTCTTCGACGAAATGCCCGGCCACCCGGCGGCGCACCTGACGGGCGGAGAGCGCCACCAGAGTGAGCATGTAGCCGTTGTAGAGCAGGAAATAGGTGAGAAAGAACGGCTGGAGAATGACCCCGATTATTCCGGCGATCTCCGCGATGAGGTCTTTGCTCATGCCTGGCGCCGGGCGTCGGGCGACTCCCGCCAGCTGGCGAGCATCCGGGTCACCTGGTCGCGGATGGTCCGCAGCGGATCGGCGCGCATGACGTGATAGGCCACTTCATCATCCAGGACCGCGAGGGCGAGTGCCGCAGGAGCCCGTTCCTTTCCTTCGAGAGCGCCCCGCGCCGTTTCCCGGAGCAAGTCGGTGGGGCGCGCGCGTCGGATCGCGGTCGCGGCGGCCGGCCGGGAGACCGAGAGTCCGGAAATCTCGCCGGTATCGCCGTGGAGGAGGCGGACCGCGAAGAGCATCGCGCGCACCATTTCGTCGGGATCCTGCTCGAGCGCCGCGAGTGGCGCCACATCGGGAGCATCGAGGAAGGCCAGTGCCACGTCCTGACGGATGCCGGGATCGGGGTCGTTGAGCATCAACGCGAGCCGATCCCAGTGCCGGGCTCCGCGCCAGGCCTGGACGGCGCCGCGGCGTACCGAGACCATGGGGTCGGCCGTCATGCTCTCGAGGGCCGCCTGGTCGATCATGTCGGGTCGCCCGGCCCAAGCCCGGGCGACGGCGTCGCGGACATCAGGAGTCTCGCTTCGGGCAATCACGCCGAGCACACGGGCCAGGCCGGGGTGGTGCATGAAGCGCGCGACCCGTGCCACCATGATGGCTTCCTTCCCATCGAGTGCTACGCCGAGTGCCAGATCCACGAAGGCATCGAAGTCGGCTTCGGCGCGGTCGGCCACGGCCTGCAGGGTGACCGGGTCATCGTCGCCTTTGAGCTGGCGGATCAATGCCGGCAGGGCCCTCTCGGGACCGATCCGCTGGAACAAGGCGATCGCCGCGTGCCGCACATCGCGGTGCGGATCCGCCAGGGCGCGGCTCGCCGTAAGGAACAACTCTTCCTCCTCCAGCATTTCTCCCACCGCCGCGAGGGCCGCGGCGCGGACCTCCGGGCTTGGGTCTCCCCGGATCACCTGAAGCAGCGCGCTGCGGCTACGCTCGCCCTGGAAGGCCTTGAGTCCCGCGACGAGGCGTACCCGCTGCTCGGCGCTCAGTACGCCGCGCATTCCTTCGGCGAGGGTGGCTTCCATCTGCTCCCGGGAGGTCGAGGCAAGCGCGCGCAACTCCACGTGTCGCGCTTCGCGTAACCTCAGACCGAGCAGGCGATACTCCGAGTCGTCCTTCAGGCGCTCGCGAATCATGTCGCGCAGGTCGGACTCGTCCGCCATTTCCAGCACCCGGGTCACCATGCTCTCCTGGTCGTAGGCGCCGATGGCCAGCGCGGCAGCCGTGCGAACGTTCAGGGGCTGATCGGGGCGGCAGGCATTGAGCAGTGCCATCTCCGCTCCGGAGTGACGAAAGATCCCGGTGGCGAGAGCGGCCCGTTCGCGGACCAGGGGAGAGGGATCGTTGGCGAGGAGCTTCACGATCTCCCCGCCGAAATCGTTGCGTCCGAGCCGGACCAGACCATCCACCGCGCGGGCCCGCACCAGGGATTCGGGATCGCTGAGCCCCTTTGCGAGGAGGGGCGCGGTCCGTTCCGCGTCGAACTTGGAGAGCACATTGGCAACGGCGACGCGAACGGCGGGCGCCTCGTCGCGCCAGAGGCGCTCCAGGAGATGGAATGAGCGTTCGGACTTGAGATGCCCGATCGTCTCGACCACTCCGACCCGGCTTGGCTCGTCCCGCGCTTCCAGAAGGAGATCGATCAGCTCTTCCAGCGCCTCCGGGTCGAGTCGCGCAATGCTCTGAATCAGTGTCAGGCGCAGTGTGGGATCGGCATCGCGGAAGGTACGGAGCAGGGGTTTCACCGCGCCGGGGTCGCCCAGAGCGCCGAGGGCCCGGGCAACCGCGAGACGGACCTCGGGGTCGTTGTCTCCCAGCAAATCGGTGAGGACGGGCGCAGCCACTCGGGCATTGGCAGCGGCGACACCGTCGGCGGCAGCGGCACGGACGTGCGGCTCGGGGTCTCGCAGCAGTCGGGTGAACTCCTCGGTCGCGTCTCGCGCCCGAACCAGTCCAAGCGCCCGGGCTGCGGCCGCGCGAACCAGCGGCTGAGGATCGGACGAGCGAGGCCGAATCACATCGGCGAGGTCCTGACCGCCAAGGTCTCCCAGAAGAGACATGGCTTGGGCGCGAACCTTCGGATCGGCATCGCCCAGGCAATCGAGGGCCGCGGGCACCGACTCACGGATTCCAAGAGCGTGCAGGGCTTCGAGTGCGGAGGCCCGGACCGCCGGGTCAGGATCCTGCTGAGCACATTCGATCAATTCGTCGCCCAGATCGCGCCGCTGCGCTACCCGAGCGGCGTCGATGATTGCACCTCGGACGTTGGCCGAAGGGTGGTGGAGGTGCTCGGCGAGCATCTCCCTGGCACCGGCCACCGCGAACTTGGTGAGAATGCCGAGCGCGTCCTGTCCGAGGTCTCCGCTTTCGATCTGGCTGATGAGCCGGCCCGGGACGCCGAGGCGCTCGAGTGCGACCGCAGCACGAATACGGATTTCCGGATCCGGATCGTCCAGTGCCAGCAGGAGGGGCGACTCGGCGACCGGCCCGATCTGCTCCAGCGCTTCGACGCTGCGCATCCTGACCCACCAGGCCGGATCGCCGAGGGCGCGTACCAGCCGCTCGATTACTTCGGGCTCATTGAATTGACCCAGGGCGCCGGCGATCCGGGCGCGTACGAATGGCGCGGGGTCGGTGAGCAGCGTGTCGAGCAGGTAGGTGATGGCGCGGCGGTCTCCCAAACGGCCCAGTGCCCCGGCCGCCTTGGCCCGAACCTCGTCGTCCAGATCTCCCAGCGCCTGCACCAGGACCGGGAATGCCCGGGGAGCGCGGAGCTCGCCCAGAATGTTGGCGGCCCAGGCCCGGGCGGGATGGCGAGTGGTTTCGGTGAGAAAAGCGATCATCGGGTCCACGACCACCTCGCCGTGGCGGCCCAGGATGTCGGCGATCCGAGGGGCCAGCCAGACCTCAGACTTTCTCAGGGCCTCGACCAGGGGCGCGACGGCGCGCGGATCCTTGATCCGGGCTAGCGCGCGCAGCGCGATTTCCCGAACGTCGGCATCCTCGGTGCGAGTGGCCTGAATGGTCTCGAGCAGGGCAGGGACAGCTTTGGCGTTGCCGACCCGTCCCAGCAGCTCGGCGGCAAAGGCGCGCTCCCGCCACTTCTCCGCTTTTCTCAGCCGGGTGGCGTAGTTCTCGACCAGGCCGAGGCGATCGTAGGCGTCGAGCAACCAGGCGGGACGTTCGGTCGAGCTGCGGGCCTGTTCCTCGAGTACTGCCTCCAACGCCTCGAAGTCGCGGAGAGTGCGAAGCTGGTGGATCTCGGGTTCGAGCAGGGCTCGTTCCCGGGTGGCGAGCCCGCTCACCACTTCGCGATAGATGCCCTTCCGCTCGGCCAGACGGCGCTCTGCCCGCGCCAGGTGACCGGTGTACAGCAACCAGGTGAGGATGGCGAGGAGACCAACCACGGTGACCGTGGCGGTAAAACCCAGGATGATGGTCAGCCAGTTCACGAAGGCTCCGTGAGCCGTCCTAGCGTCTCCAGGAGGATGGGCAGGTCTATGGGCTTGCTGAGAAAAGCGTCGGCCCCAACTTCGGTCGCCCAGTACTCGTCGGCGGCCTGATCTTTCGCGGTGAGCATGATCACCGGGCACCGGGCGGTGCGCGGGTCCTTCTTCAGTTTGCGGCAGGTCTGGTACCCGTTGAGGCGGGGCATCATCACGTCAAGCACCACCACGTCTGGAGTCTGAGCCGCGGCGGCGGAGAGTCCAGCTTCGCCGTCCGCCACGGTAACCACGCGATAACCACTCGCGCCCAGCATCCGTTCCAGGAAGCGCCGCTGATCGGGATCGTCTTCGATGACCAGAACCAGCTTACTCATCAGGCACACTCACGACGAAACGGGGCAACGGACCGGTTTGCCGGAAAACCGCACCGTATCAAAAGGCAAAGGCCGCCAACCGGGCGGCCCCCGACCTCGTACGGGGAATGCCCCGGAGCAGGATCACGCCCTTGCGTCGTCCAGAAAAACCAGCGCCTGTCTGCGCTTCACCGCGGACTCGAGCGCCTTGTACACGTCGGGGTCGATCACCGTCCCCGCCAAGTCCCGCATCCGCTCGACGGCCACGTCGGGCGGCATCTTCTCCTGGTAGGGGCGTGATGTGGTGAGGGCGTCGTAGATCTCGGCCGCGGCCAGAATCCGGGCTCCCATGGGAATCGCGTCACCCCGGATCTTGTCGGGATACCCCTGCCCGTCCCAGCGCTCGTGATGGCTCCTCACGAAGGAGATGATTTCTCCCAGATGAGCCAGCGGGGCGAGAATCTGGGACCCGACCACCACGTGCTGCTTCACCGACTCGTACTCATCGCTGGTGAGTGGGCCCTCCTTGTTCAGGACCTCTTCCCGAACACCGATCTTGCCGATGTCGTGCAGCCGGCCGGCCATCCGGACCCTCTCGACATCCTCGTCGTTCATGTCGAGCTCGGAGGCGATCATGGCTCCCATGTCGGCAACCCGGGCCGAATGCCCGCGCTGGTAGGGGTCCTTTGCCTCGAGCGCATTGACCAGCGCCTCCAGCGTCGCGACCGAGATCCGCTCCAGCTTGCCCCGCTCCCGCCGCAGCTCGGCGGTACGAACGGCGACCTCTTCCTTGAGCCACTGGTTGAGGTTCTGCTGCTCGATCATGCTGTCGCGACGCCGGATGGCCCGCAGGATGGCGCGGGCCAGGTCGCTCAGATCGATCGGCTTGGTGAGGTAGTCCATGGCGCCGCGCTGCATGCACAGTGCGGCGGTCGTGGCATCGTTGACCGCGGTGAGCATCAGGATGGCGATCGCAGGCTCGATCTCGATCACCTGGGGCACCAGGTCGATCCCGCTCCGGCCCGGCATCCGCACGTCCAGCAGCACGCAGGCAATCTTCTGCCGTTGTAAGGCCTTCAGTGCCTCGTCTCCGGAGGCTGCGGTGCTGACGTCGTACCCTTGTTGTGTGAGGAATTTCTTCAGTGCGTTACGGATCGGCTCCTCGTCATCCACCACGAGTATGCTGATCGGCGCGTCGGACAAGGGCACTGTGCCTCCGTCAGTCAGGACCCGCTGGTCCGCCTAAACCTCAGTCCTCTAAGAATATATCCCGTGTCAGTCAAGCTGAAAGGCTACGACAAACTCAACAGCGACTTTTTCCGGGACGAGCCCGGCAGACCAGGCCCGGTCGAGCAGGGCACGCACCGCCTCCCGCCCCTTGTCCCCATAGTCTACGGTCCAATGGTTCACGTACATCCCGACGAACCGGTCGGTTCGCTCTTCGCCTATTCCCCGATTGTATTGGCTGGCGTGCGCTAAGGCCGGCGCGCGGTGTTCGAGAGCATAAACGATGCTCGCCTTGAGATCCCGGGCCACCTGCTGAACAACTGCCGGGCCGAGATCGCGCCGAACCACATTGCCGCCAAGGGGGAGGGGGAGCCCGGTGTCCTCGTACCACCATTCTCCCAAGTCGGTCCAAAGGTGGAGACCCCGGTCGCCGAAGGTCAACTGACCCTCGTGGATCAGCAGGCCCAGCATCCACTTCTCCCCGAAGCACCGCGTCCTCGATCGTGTCGAAAGGCAGCACGACCTCGATGAATTCGGGCTGGTAGAGCTTGAGGGCGAGATAGGCCGTGGTGAGCTTGCCCGGAATCCCTATCCGGAGCCCACGGAGGGCCGATCTGGGATCCGTGGGTCGCGCCGCCTTCGAAACGAGCCGCGGGCCATAGCGATCTCCCATCGAGGAGCCGCTGTTCAGCAGGGCGTAGGACCGATGGAGATAGGCATAGGCGTGAATCGAGACTGCCGTCACCTCCAGCTCTCCCGTGAGGGCGCGGCGATTCAGCGACTCGATGTCCGACAGCTCGTGCACGTAACGCAGGTCGCCGGTGTCGATCTTTCCCTCGGCGAGGGCGTAGAACATGAATGCGTCGTCGGAATCAGGACTGTGGGCGACGTGGATCGTAGTGGTCATGGGGTCTGGGATGCCTGGCGGCGGAACTCTTCGAGCGCCGCCTTGTGCTCCTGGTATTCGGGGCGATTCCGGGCGATTTCCGCGTCGTAGTGACTCAGAAACGCCTGATGGGCCTTCGCGATGCCTGCCTTATCTCCCTTGGCCTCGGCGACGGCGGCGCGGATCATCGATCCAAAGAGGTGATCCTTTACCTCGGCGGTAATCGAATCGGCGAGTGCCGCGGCCTGGGGGAGATCGCCGGCCGCCACGTGCAGGATCGCGGCGTGATAGCGGAGATCGATGTCGGTGCGATTCAGTTGCCCGTAGGCGGCGAGCGCCATCGGGAGGAACTGAGTGGCAGTGGCCGAGTCGCCCTGCTCGATCGCGTTCATCACCCGGTCGTTGAGCCGGATGAACCGCTCATCCGGACTCATCTGGCTGATGTCGGGCGGTCTGGGGCCAGCCGGTCCGCTCGCCGGGGCGCCGTTGTTTGCCATGTCGGGCCGCGCCGCCTCGGGATGCTTGACCAGGACCACGTAGAGGATCGTTCCGACCGACAGGGCGATGATCGACACAGCCACGATCCAGGGCGTCGCCGAGCCGGGCCGGGCCCCTCCGGCGACCGCATGGCCGCAGCGATGACAGAACTTGGCCCCGGGCGAGAGTGTGGCCTGGCATTTCACGCATTGCCGGGGGGCCATAGCGGTCCCGCATTCGGCGCAGAAGTTTCCGGTGACATTGGCACCGCAGGCGGGGCAGGTCATGAGTGGCGGAATGTAGGCGGGATGGCGGTAGGGCGGGAGGCGAACAGGGCGGGCAGGACGGACAAGGCGGACGGGACGGTTGGGGCGGTCGGGACGGACGGCAAGGGGCGCCGATTTCTTGTCCGCCCTGTCCGTCTCGATCGCCTTGTTCGCCCTGACCGCCCAAAGGCTAGCGGCCCGGCCCCGGCCGCATTACCGTGAACACAACCACGGAGGGAGTGACGATGGGTATTCCTCAGCACCCCCAACCGGCAGTGCTCCCCGAAGCCCCGGCCGCACGGCACCTGGGGGACCTGGCGCGCAGCCAGGTCCGCTGGAGCGTGTATCTGGAGACTCGGAGCGAGGGCAGGCTGGCCGAAGGCCGGCTGCACTTCGTCGAAGGCTCCCGCCATCGCAGTACGGGCTGGATTTTCCGGGAATGGACCGAGCGCGACATCGTCGACCGGTTCAACGAGTTCAGCCCGATCGAGCTGTGGAAGATTCTCGATAGTCTCAGCTGAAAAGACAAAGAAAGGGAATCAGTTCCGAGTTCCGGGTTCCGAGTTTCGCTGCCAGAACTCGGAACTGGGAACTGGGAACTCGGACCTAGGTCTTCATGCCTCCATCTCGTCCCCCCGCCTCCGACTTCCCCCGCCACTTCGACCGGGTCTCCAAGACCGAGGTACTGAAGCTGGCCACCGAGTTCCAGGTGGACTTTCTCCGGCTCCAGTTCACCGACATCCTGGGGATCAACAAGAACGTCGAGGTGCCGAAGAGCCAGTTCGAGAAGGCGCTGGACGGCGAGATCATGTTCGATGGCTCGTCCATCGAGGGGTTCGTGCGGATCGAGGAGAGCGACATGCTCCTCGTCCCCGACCTGCCGACCTTTCGGCTGTTGCCGTCGGATGACGAGGGCGGGCGGGTCGGCGCGCCTCATCTGCGACATCTACACCCCGGACCACGAGGCCTTCGCGGGCTGTCCGCGGCTCACGCTCAAGCGCACGATCGGAAAGGCCGACGATCTGGGCTACACGCTGATGGCCGGCTGCGAGGTGGAGTTCTTCCTGTTCGAGAAGGATGCCTCGCGGCAATCCGACCACGACGACCCACGACGACGCCTCATACTTCGATCTGACCCCGGTAGACCGGGGCGAGGAAATCCGGCGGATGATCGTGAACGACCTCGAACTGATGGGCTTCGAGGTCGAGGCCGCGCACCACGAGGTGGCGCCGGGCCAGCACGAGGTGGACTTCAAGTACGCCGACGCGCTCACCACGGCGGACAACATCGCCACCTTCCGCTTCGTGGTGCGGAACGTGGCGAACCGGCACGGCTTCGTCGCTTCCTTCATGCCCAAGCCGATCATGGGCCAGAACGGCAGCGGCATGCACACCCACCAGTCCCTCTTCCGCGGCAAGGACAACGCCTTCTTCGACCCGAAGACCGACCACCAGCTCTCGGCGGTGGCGCTGAGCTACGTCGAGGGGCTGCTGCAGCATGCCCGGGGATTCTGCGCCATCACCAATCCGCTGATCAACAGCTACAAACGCCTGGTGCCGGGCTACGAGGCGCCGGTCAACGTCGCCTGGTCCATGCGCAACCGTTCTCCGCTGGTCCGGATTCCGGAACGGCGTGGAGTGGGCACCCGCTGTGAGCTTCGGATGCCGGACCCTTCCGCCAATCCCTATCTGTCGCTCGCGGTGCAGTTCGCGGCCGGGCTCGACGGCGTGGTGCAGAAGCTCGAATGCCGGGAGCCGGTCAACCGCAACATCTTCCGGATGAGCTATCGCGACCGGCGGAAGTACCAGATCGACGACCTGCCCCGGGACCTGCACGAGGCGCTGGATCGCTTCGAGAAGGACGACGTGATCAAGGCGGCCCTGGGCGAGCACCTCACCGAGCGCTTCCTCGAGGCCAAGCGGGAGGAGGTGCTGCGGTACAACACCCAGGTGACGAGGTGGGAGGTGGAGAATTATTTGGGGAGGTACTAAAAAAGTACCGAGTACCGAGTACCGAGGTACCACCTCATCCCGAGCGCAGCGAGGGATCTAGTCACCTTTGGCTCGAAGGCTGGTTGACCAGATCCCTCGGTTGTTTCACTCCCTCGGGATGAGGTGCTTGTTCGACCAGGCTGCTCAACCGTTCGCCGTTGCCGCCTGCACCTCACCACTCGGTACTCGGTACTTGGTATTACTGTTTCGCCAGCATCTTCAAGATCGGCTCCGCCCACGCAAACAGGAATTTCCGCAGTTCGGGGAACTCGGAGCTCAGCAGGGTGAGCAACGGCAGGGCGCCGAAAGTCAGCAGGTTCATCACGAAGCTGAAATTCCAGGTCACCCTTCCTGGCTCAGTGCGATCGATCCGGCTCAGCACTTCATCCCGATTCATCTGTACCAGCACGAAGATCAGGGTGCCGACGGTTCCTCCTAGCACGACCAGCAGAATCAGGCGCAACAGGCTCTGCGGCGGATAGGGATAGCTCGAGAGTAGAACAGTCGCCAGCAGTAGCGAAAGCAGCATGAACAGGGCGAGTTCTCGCAGGTGCCGAGTGACCCATTCGACGTACTCCACCATCCGGGTCCCGGTGTACTCCTCGGCCGCACGCAGCCAGAGCCTGACCGGTCCGGAGAATCCCCGGCGGATCAGCAGTGCGGTGGATGCCTCTTCACCGCCGCGCGGTGAAGGCCTTTCGAATTCCTTGTTCAACCCCGCGATCAGCGCGTCGACATCCTTCTGCATCGGCTCGAGCCGCCACAGCTCGCGCAGAACATCGTGAAGAGTGCCGTAGCGTTCCACCAGAGCGCGCCGTCCGACTCTGTCCAGCCACATGGCTTCCGCGGCCGGCGCCTTCATCAATTCGGCGATTTCCGCTGTGAGCTCGGTCCGCTCCGGGCCCAACTCGTCAGCGAACTCCTGTTTCTTCGCCTCGTAGATGCCTTGCAGATGGAGCCATTGAAGATCCGCTACCGCACCAATGGCGGTACCTGTTGCACGTCCGGGGAGCGAGAGCCTGGTGAGGCGTGCAAGGCGCGGCGGCAGGCGGTCGAACGCGGTGACGACTGGCATGCGAGCAAATCCTTCGAGGCACCGCCTCAGTCCCATCCAAACCGCTGCCAGCCGGAGGGCCCCCCAGGACGTCGCAAGAAGCATGGCCAGGACGGTCACCCGGAACAGCTTATCAAACATCGGGATCTGATCCGGTGAGCCGATGGTGACCGCCTCGAGAGAAAGGCCGAATTGAGGAACGAGCCAAGATCCGAGGCAAACGAACGCCGCAAGGAGGCCGACCGCCCAGTTGGTTGGAATAATGCGAAAGAGACGGAGACGAATGGTTCGAATGTCCGAGGCGGAGCGTCGCAGGTCATCCCGCAATGCCGAGCGGAATGTCAGGCGACGCGGGGGAGCCGTGCTCAGCTCGGCCTCGCAGACGCTCTCGAAGATGGTCCGTTGCTTGAGCAGCGCGATCCGTCGGAGGTGCCAAGTGCACCAGACGGAATAACCCAGACCTCCAATGACCAGCGGAAGCACGGGTGAGACCATGCTGTCGATCTCAAGCGCACGGCGGAAGAAAAGCCAGAACCGCTGAGGGTCTGGATCGGCCAGATTGAGGACGTCGGTGACGAACCCGATTGACAAGGAGAGGTACACAACACCGAACAGGGCAGTCAGAAGGCGGGCTACGACTTCTACCCGCCAAGCCCATGGATCGCTCGGGATGCGCCAAGGACCGCTGCCGAAATACTTCACCCCCGGACGAAGCAGTGGAGCACCGAGTGTCCCCACGGCGATGATCCCGCTGAGTATCGCACCCAGACCCGTCACGGCGACCACTGTCAGCAGAATGCCGAGAACGACGAACAGTGGAGAAGGCTCTCGACTGGGTTGATAGAGCAGACGGAGAATCGGAGCAGAGGTCGCGAGCAAAATACAGACGAAGGCGACCACGCGAAGCAGGCCATAGAACCGTTCGTGGAGACCCAGCGAGCCCTCCATCAATCGGTCGGGAATCGGCCTGAGGTCATACTCCGAGCTGGCTCCGTGTTTCGCGGCCGACCGCAGTTGCAAGTCGAGCTTGATGTTGCCCAACGCGAGGACGAAGAGCCAGAATGAAGCGAGGACTATCGCCGTAAGTGGCAGAAATGAAAGAGTCGGTCGGGAATAGCGCTGCGGCACGTGGGGACAGAGCGGATCGACCTCGCAGGCCTGAGCGAGATAGATCGAGCCGTATACCGGAGTGACGGCAACGGGCAGAAAGGTCTTGTTTCCCACGGTCGAGAGCCAGACCGGAGGCCGAAGCCCTCGTTGGTTGGTCTCAAATCTGACGGTGTCGATTCTTGCCGAGCCGTCGGCTTTCGCAGTGGTGTCAATCCGCTGGACCAGAGCCTTGCGGATCGGTCGGTAGTCGAGAAGCGCGCTGGGATAACCGAGCTGCAAGAGCGTGGCGTTGTAGGTGCCCTGCATTCCATCGCTGCTGAACGCGAAGCGCTGGTTTTGTTTCGCGTCCGCCGTCATCTCCTGATTGTCCAGAATGAGCGGGTAGGTCGAGAACACCAGCATACCGCGGAGGGCGAGATTCTTGTCCGTCCGAAGGTATAAGACGTTGCTTTCGTAGGTGAAGAACTGGACATCCGGCATCCGCTTTCGGAGTTCTTCTCCCAGAAACAGCTTGTCGCGCACATCGGTGGCGAGAAGTCCTACCATCCGGATCCGGCGGCGGGTCAAGGTTCGCGCCAGATCGTCGAGCATCAGATCGAGGGCAAGCGGCGAGAGGCGTGAGGTGACCGGGAAGTCCTCTTTGGGCCGGGCCGGATCGAGCAGATCGAGGGGGAGCCGTGGCGCTTCCCCCGCGCCAGGCAAGGGCGCTGCCTCCTCCGCCGAGGGAACCCGCTGGTACTCGGCCCGTAGGCTCGAGATGCTCATGGGAAACGGAACGACCAGGAACGCTCCCGCGGTCAGCCCCTGCCCGTACTGGGTCGAGGATTCACGCAGCAGGGCGACCTGCGAATCTCTGACGCCCAATTGCCTGATCACCGCCCGCATCGAGGCCTCGAGTTGGTCGTCAGTGTTGATCGTCGCCCGAAAGCGCATGCGTTGCGCCGGGAGGTCAAGCGTTGCAAGGTTCTCGCGGCTGGTCGCAGTTCCGCTCAGCATGTCCACCGAGTCCTCGGCGTGGCGGGCGAGCCAGCTCTTGAGCGCGAGCTGCAGGGAGAGGGCGGAGCCGGAGAAATTCGGGCCGATGATGCGGATCGGCCCGGCGCGTTCCGCCCGGAGCGGCAGTTTTCCGGGGCCCAGCAGCAGGCGGCGCTCTTCCAGCGCGGTACTCAGTGCCTCCTTGTAGATGCCGCGGGTAGGCAGCTCGTGAATCAGGTAGAGCAAGTGCAGGCGGCGGTCACTCGACTTGCTGCTCCGGAACAGCACAACCCCCGGCCGGACCTCGCGCAGAGCAACTCGCCCGTGGCCGGCCCGCCGCACGCTGTCGCGCTGGCTTGGCAGCCAGAAGCGGTCGGTGACGTAGCCGGCGGTCTCGAACGCCCGCCGGATGGTTTCCAGCGCCCCGTCGAAGGACCAGTCGAGATGGGAGTCGTAGGGATCGGGGACGCAGGCGATCAGAACGTCGAGTGAGAAGGTGTCGCTGACGGTGGGAGCCGCACCGAAGAAGCCGGCGAGCAGATCCTCACCCCGCTCGAAGGGCGCGTCGGCCGGTCCGGTCTCTTTCGTGGCCTGAGCGACGCTGGCGGAATCCGCCGGTCCGGAACGCGGCGCGCTGGGGCGGGCGATCGAAGCCACCGCGACCGCGGCGGCCGCCACGAACCCGAGACCCAGCGCGCGGTTGTCCATTCTGCTTACCTCAGCAGAACCGGGTCAGGGACCAGTTGGTTCGAACTCATAGCGTTTCTTCGACGGTTTGAGGCTGAGTCCCAGCTGCGCGAGAAGACTTCCCCTCGCGTTGGCTCTGCGCGGCGAGTGCCAGCACCAGCGCGGTGCCCACCAACGAGAGCAGGACTTGCAACAGACTCGACATGCGACCTCCGCTCTGCTGAACCGCTATTCAACCACGAGTCCGGGAACAAATCGGCTGAGCAGCTTCAATCCGATGGACATGACGAAGGGGAGACAGCCGTCCACCAGCGACCAGCCGAGGATGTAGCCGAGGTTTCCGGGGATGATGTGGAGGAAGTTGGGACCGTCCCAGGTCCCGAACAGGAGCTGCTCGATGTATTTCACGACCAGGCTCAGCGTGGTGAACGTGATGAACACTACGAGAGGAGAACGGCCACGGGTCGCGAAGTAGAGCCAGGGGAACCCCAGGCCAATCCAGAAGAAGCTGTGGAGGAAGTTGTTGATCCACGGCAGGAAGGTCATCGCGCCGATCTTGAACAGCAGGAAATTCGAGACGAACGCGATGCTGAATCCCGCACCGCAGAGCAGCAGGAAGGTCTTGCGCTCGTCCTTGGTCAGCGTTCGGTCGCTGATGCTGATCACGACATACAGCGCGGCGTAGAAGAGCAGGATCAGGGCGATGCGACCGGGTGTGAATGGAGGCGTCATGTCGGCTTCCTCTCGCTTGGGCGGTCAGACGTAGGTCTTGCGCCGGATCCCGTTCCAGAGGTCCAGGGTGGGGCCACGATCGGCCCGCGCGGTCTTGTCCTCCTCGGTCTTGTAGAAGAAGGCCATCGTCATCTGGGAGGCTGTCGAGAAACCGTCGCGCGAGGCAGTACGCTGGATGAGTGGCAGGAGGGTGCCGGTGTTGATGTACATCCGCACCCTTCCATCGAGTGCGGCGCCGAAGGCGATGTGGCGGGCTTTGTGGGTGTGACCGTACAGAACGTACTGAGTCGGGCCGGGCGGGTTCGCCGTCCAGAATCTCCAGATTTCCTCCTCCTCGGCGCCCTCGGCGCAGTCATCCTTGTCCGGGGTAACCTTATCCACCAATCCCTGCAGCTTGCTCAGCGAGTTGACTCGCCCGCGAAATTCATCGAAGGAATTGCCCAGCACGTGATTCTTGAGCAGGGCAAGCCGGTCGGTGAGGTCGCCCTGGAGGAGCAGGTCGGTCACCAACCGGTCCCATTTCCTGGCCAGCGAGGACTGCAGCACCCCATCGAGCGATTGCTTCATCGCCTGGTGCAACGCCTGCTTGTACCCGGGGAGCTGATCGCGGGCGAACCACTCGAGCCAGGGGAACACGTCGAGAGTGGGCCGGATGTTGTTGATGTCCTTGAACGCCTCGATAAACTGCGGGAAATCGGGGACGTTGCCCGGCTGGGCCGCGCGGGAGAAGTGGACCAGGCCGGACATCAGCTCCGCGGTCACCACCTCTCCGATCGCCATGATCTGGTAGCTTCGGGCGTCGAAGCGGCCGAGCTGAGGCGCGCCGTCCGGCCGGAGCACCTTGTTGTAGAAAGTGAAACCGTGGCAGTTCTCGTCCCACTCGTGGCCGTGGCGGGCGAGTACGCCGTACTCATCCGCCTTGAACAGGTTGGCAAACTCGATACCCGGCAAGACGGCGCGCACCTGTTGTTGCAGAGCGGGGAAGTTGTTGAAGACGCGGTCATGGTTGCCGACGACGTAGGTGATTTTGGTCGGCAGCTTGGTGAGGGCCGAGAGCCCATTCAGCATCGTGATCAGCGCCTTCGCCTCGGGAGTGGCGAGCACGCCCGCCAGCACCTTGGAGAATTGAGTCTGAATGAGCACGGTGTCACGGTTCATGCCGGTCTCGGGATCGAGATCGCCACCCCAGGGACGCTGGTCCGGTGTCGTGGTCCGATGCCAGAAATCGGTCCGAACGAGATCGAAGATGTCTCCCAGCAGCACCATGTGAAGCTCGACCGCGCCTTTGGCCTGCGCCGCGGTGGCGATCTCCTTGCACAGCAGGTCGAACGCCGTGGCGTGGACGTTGTGGGCAGTGGAAAGGTCCGTGAGATGGATATCGCTGATGACGACCAGCATGGGTCGCTTCCTCCTATTGAAAACGTCGCCGACGCGGCAGCGGGTTACTCGATCCGGTTCGCCGCGTAGCGGGCGAGAGACATCACCGTCATCTGCGGGTTGACCTGCACGCTGCCGGGGAACACGCTGGCGTCGCAGACGTACAGGTTGTCGTAACCGTGAACCCTGAATGATTCATCCACGACGCCGTGATGCGGATCGCGATTGATCGCGTTGCCCCCCTGGGGATGCGAGCTCGCGAGGGTGATGAACTCCGGGTCTTTGGTCAGAGTGCGAATCCGCGCGATGTCCGCCGGACTCGTGATGTTGCCGTGGTCCCAGGTGTTGAGCAGGACCCGTCGCGCACCCGCCTCGAACAGCACGGTGGCAAGCGCCTCCAGCCCGCGACCCAGCCGGTCCATGTCCGACGAAGGCGGCGTGAAGCGGAACGCCGCATCCCCGTTCAGGGGAGACAGGAACGCGCGTCCCTTGGCACTGGTGCCGACCACGAGGCCATAGGCCACGAGCAAGCCGGATCGCTGCATGTTGCGGTAGTGCTCGTCGAACCAGCCCGCCATCGCGGTCGCGAGCCCCACCGGCGGGCTGAACCAGGTCTCGATGATGAAGGCGTCGTCGGCGTGCTTGACGTAGTGCCCCATCTGGATTCCGGCATAGGAGTTCTGCGGAGGCTCCGGAAACTCGGCGAAGACCGGGGTGAGCATGTTGAAGGAGAGATCCTTGCCGACTGGGCGGCCGAGCGAGATGCCGCTCCGGAGCAACAGCGCGCTCGAGGCGATGGTGCCGGCGGAGATGATGAACCGGTCCGCGTGAATCCGGATCTGGCGGCCGTCGGTTCCGCGGGCGAGCAATTCCCAGGCGTGCATCCGCTTCCCGCTCATGCTGCGGAAGCGTTCCGCGTCGCACTCGGCGAGGATGGTGACGCGGCCGGGGAAATGCGCCTGGGCCAGCGGGAGTGTGTGGTCGAGCATGGAAAGTTTCTTGTCCCACGCGCAACCGATGTTGCAATTGCCGCAACCGTAGCAGCCGTCGGGCCCGACTCTGATGTTCGCGTCGAAGGGCTCCGGCATCGCGAGCCGGACCTGGTTCCCGATCCGAGCGAGCGCCGACTCGATCACTTTCGCGGCCGGATGATGCCCGCCGGGGCGGATGTCGCCCAGCGAGCGCACCTCCATGAACCGGCGAACCCATTCGGTGGCCTGCTCGAGCTGGGCCTGGTCGAGTCCCGCGCCATTGCGGTTCCAGCGCTCGATCTTGTCGGCGGGAGGAGCGAAACAGATCGCGTTGTTAATCGTGGTCGAACCGCCGACGCAATTCCCCTGCAGCACGTTGAAGCGGAAATCCTCCGAGATCTGCAGCATTCCCCGCTGGTAGAGCTGGCCGATCTGCCGCAGCTCGTCCTCGACAAAGAGCGAGGGGTGCACGTGCTCGCCCCGCTCCACGAGCAGCACCTCGTGACCCCGTTCCGCCATGGTGTAGGCCGCGATGGCTCCGCCGGCCCCCGAGCCGATGACGCAGACCTCCGTTTCACGGATCTCCTCGTTGCGGTCCCAGGGTCGTTCGACCGCGAGCGGCCGGTGCTGGGGAGGCGGCAATGCAAGTCCTGCTTCCCGCGCCCGCGCCGTGAACGGCTTGAATTGAATCGCCGATTGGACCTTCGGGTCGTTGTAGAAGCCGAGCACCGAGAGCTGGTGCCCGACCCGGAGGAAGATCTGGACCATGGTGCGGACCAGCCGCCATTTCTGGCGCCGCCCGGCGTCGCGGGTGAAGCGGTCGCGGATGAAACGGGACCGGAGCGCGGGCCGCAGCTCCGGCAGGGGCGGGTGGAGCGAGAAGAGGGGCCAGTAGTGAATTACTGCCAGCGCGATGCGGAAGCTGCCCTTTCGTTCGGTGCGAACCCGGGCCAGCGCCTGGTCCGCATTGCGGGCGGCTACCTCGGGCGGGATCGCCTCGTTGTGCCCGGCGATCATCACCTCGGTGAGTGCAGTGAGGGTGCGGAATTCGAGCGGGCGGAAGAATTCGCTCTGGAGCCGCGAGGTCCAGGCGGCGTAGTAGAGAGCGAAGAGCAGGACCCCTATGACGCCGTCGAGGACCATCGCGCCGATCAGGATCTGCTGCATCGGCATCGCGCGGCCGGCGACGGTGTACACCACGGCCAGGTCCGAGGAGGGGATCAGCAGCAGATAGATCGCCTGTGCCACGACCGAGACGAAGTGCACCGCGATGATCGGCCCGACCAGCGCCATACGCGGCCTCAAGGCCTGCGCCACGTAACCGCACAGCATCGCCAGCGTGGAGACTTTGACGACCGAGTTGGTGACGAACGGCAGCTCGCGAACCAGGTCGGGCGCCAATCCGAGCAGCGGTGCTGCTTCATAGCCGATCGCCCCGATGATGAAGACCACCGTGAGGAGAACGAGGAGGCGGCGCAGCCACTGCTCGGCCGGAGTGAGCCAGCTGGAGGGCTCGGTTGGCCAGGCTACGCTCGACAAGGCACGGTTGGCGGGGAGATAAAGCAGCAGGAGGAAGATCATGATCACGCCATCGAGGGCGATGGCGCCCCAGAGCACCCGGCTCACCGGCTGCGGCCCCCCGATTCCGGGGTCCACGATCCGGCTGGTGTCTCCCACGAACAGGATGATCAGCATCGCCACCACGGAGACGGCGTGCGCGATGATCAGAATCAGCACCAGCCCCTTCCGCCGGATCAGGTCGCCGGCCGCATAGAGGCAAATGCCCAGCAGCAGGCTCACCTTCACTATTGAATTGGAAACGAAGGGAAGGGTCTGGAAGAACCCGGCGGTGCGAGACCAGATAGGTCCGACCTGGTAGAGCAGCGCGCCCAGAACGAAGACCCCGGCCAGTATCCGGAGCACCGTTTCGAGGCGGGTCACGGCTCGGGAAGCGGGACTGGCTGTCATGATGTTCCCCATGATGCAACTGGCGGGACCGGGGACGGATTTGCACTATGTGGTGCGCCATCCTGTGCCAGGAGGTCCCCATGGCGATGCTTTCCATCGAACGCCGTTTCCTCACCGCATTCGCCGAAGCGGTACTCGGCCTCGAGCATCACGAGCTGGGTCAGGCGGCCAAGGCCGTTGACCGGCTCGACAAGTTCCTCGACCACGCTTCCTTCGGCCTGCGATTCACCTTCCACCTGGCGCTGCTGGTAATGCCGGGCGGACTCTTGACCAAGCTGAGGTTCGCGGGACGGCCGCTTGCCTGGCGACGCACCTATCTCGACCGGCTCTTCCTGGAAAACATCGGGAGGGCACCGGGCTGGATGGTGGATGCGCAGGGAGTCCTGGCCACGGTCAAATCGATGGTGAGCGGCAGCTTCTGCGAGCTGCCGGAGTTCTGGGAGCGCATCGGTTATCGCGCGCGGCCGGGTGCCTTTCCGGTCTTCGACGGCGTAACGCTGGTGCCCCCGTCGGGACCGGAAGTCGAACCGACCGAACCCTCGGCGCCGGGGAAGCTGGTGAAAGAGCGTGCCGGGTCCCTGGCCAGCCTGCCGGAGCGGTTCCCCGGCGAGGAGACAATTCTCATCATCGGGGCCGGTGGCGCCGGTATCGCGGCGGCCCACGCTCTCGTGTCGCGGCCGGAAGGTCGAGCGGCGCGAATCATCCTGCTCGAGTCCGGAGCGCTTCACACGAACGAGGCTTTCCCTCGTACCACGCTCGATGGGTTCAACCAGCTCTACGTCAATTCGGGAGCGACGCCGGGGAAGTCGCAGCGCATCGGCTTCATTCAGGGCCACTGCGTGGGCGGCGGCACTACGGTGAACAACGCGGGGAGCCCGCAACCCAAGGGGCCCTGGGCCGACATCATGCACTGGCGCTGGGGCTCGGAAGGTGCCGACCTCGATTGGAGCGGGTTGGACCGCGCGTTTGATGACCTGAGGGATCCGCTGCACATCAGGGTTATTGATCAGCGAATTCTGACCACCGGAACGAAGCGAGCGTTCAGCGGATTCGGTGAAGTTCCCGGCAGCACCTACGCGGGACTCCTGCAGGCCAACCTGGAGGACTGCATCTCCTGCGGGCAGTGCAATCAGGGATGCCCCTACGACGCGCATCGCGCGCCGTTCATCACGCTGCTCCCTGAAGCACTTCGGCAGAGCGATCGGGTGATGCTGATCCCCAAGGCCACCGCAACCCGCTTGTTCTGGGAGGGACAAGGTGGCGCACGCCGGGTCGCCGGAGTCGAGGTGCAAGGAAGCGACGGGCACAAGCGCACTCTGCGTCCCGACAAGGTCCTGCTCACCGCGGGAGCGTTCGCGTCCAGCGCGCTGCTCCTCAAGAGCGGCTTCACCTCGGCCGATGGCCGCCGGCGTCTGGTGGGCCAGCGCTTCAGCTGCAACTACGCCAGCCCGGTCATCGGGCGCTTCACCGAGCCGATGAACGCGGGACGTGGGATCCAGATCGGTTACATCATCGAGATCCCGCCGCAGCGGATGATCATCGAGACCGCATTCGCTCCGCCCACGGTGCTGGGCATGATGTTGTCGCAGTGGGGCAGCGGGTTCCGGGAGAAGGCGCTCCAGTACAACCATTACGGCGTGTCGTTCCCCACCCTCTCGAGCGATGGGTACGGATCGATCGACTACGCGCCGCTCACTCCCTGGAGCAGTCCCCAGATCCGCTTCGATCTGGGTCCCTCGGACTGGGCACGGCTGGAGTGGGGGCTCGTGCAGTGTGCCGAGGCCATGCGGCAGGCCGGAGCGGTGGAGTTGTTCGACAGCCGGTACGACGGACACTCGGTCGCCTTGAGCGGCGATGTCCGGAGCGACCGGGAACGGATCGCGGCCTACTATCGGGGTTTCAGTCCGGCCACCTACGTCAAGGTCCAAAGCGCCCACCTGCAGGGCGGCAACGTGATCCACCGGGACCCGACTCGCGGAGTGGTGGACAGCAATCTCAAGGTCCATGGCGTCGATAACCTCTGGATTCTGGATTCCAGCGTCTTTCCGGCAGCCATCACACTGAACATCCAGTACACCACGATGGCGTTGGCTCGTTACGCGGCGCTGCGCCTTCCACTGGGCGAACGAGTCATGACATCCCACGCCGCTTGAGATAGCGGTGCAGGCGCAGGGGATACAACCACCCCAATGGCACCGAGCGGGGTGGAACCGGTCCGGTCTTCAGATAGAGGAGGAAGCGGAAGAGGCTGCGGGTGGGGCGCGACGGTTGGAAGAGGCCGAGCAGCAGACCCGGCTGACACAACTCATCGCGGGTCTTCTTGAGCCCGGCGAATCCCTGGCTTTCGTTTCCGCCTTCCAACCAGGGACCATTCTGCTTGCGAGATTGCCGCCCGTACTCCGCGGCGGCGGTCAAGGCCGCGGCCATGGCGCCGGCCGAAGTCCCGCCGATGTTGCGGAAGCGGTACTTATCCTTCAGGCGGAGGATCGCGGCAGGGTAAACGATCCCGCTCGTGATCCCGCCCTTCATGACCAGATCACACTCTAACAACCCGGATTGACCCACGAGACCCCTGATCCGGAGCCGTCGAAAATCAGTGGCTCCTCATGTCAGGCCAATATTTGAGCGGGCAGATGACACGCAAGTGCTGATTTGTCAGCAAAATGAACTAGACCGAAGATCTAGATCCGAAGGGCAATAGTGCAATCTTCGACGTCAACTCTTGACACCTTTCAACACTGGGCGTGTATTACGCAGAGTACTTCTGTCCCATTTCCCGCTTTCCAGCATCCTGGCATGGTCACGACGCGCCTCCTCATCGGCTCCGACGTCAGGCTGTATAGCGAAGGCCTGCGCCAGTTCCTCGGAACCCAGGCGGGCTTCGAGGTGGTCGGAACCGCCGTCCATGCCGCTGCCGTGCTGGCCGAGGTGAGGCGTTGGGATCCTGATGTAGTCCTTCTGGATCAGGCACTCCCCGGGAGCCTCGAGACCCTGCGGGGCATCCGGCGCATCTCTCCCACCTGCCGGGTGGTTGTGCTCGGAGTACCCGACCAGGAAGAGGCCATGCTGCACTGGGCCGAGGTCGGAGCGGTAGGATTCGTCCCGCGCGACGCCTCACTCGAGGATCTGGTCGAAACGATCGAGAGCGCGGTACGGGGAGAGCTGCGCTGCACGGCGACCCTGGCCGCGAAACTGGTGCAGGCGCTGTCCTCGCGGGAGCGCCCCGCCGCGGAACACGCGCCACGCAGTCCGCTCACCGCCCGGGAATCCGAAATCGTACAGCTGATCGATGAAGGACTGTCGAATAAGGAGATCGCGGTTCGCCTCGGCATCGAGGTCGCGACTGTCAAGAATCACGTGCACAATCTGCTGGAAAAACTGCGGGTGCATCGGCGCTTCGAGGCGGCCGCCCGGCTGCGGGGCAAGGATCCTCGCCGGCCCACCCCGCAGGAGTTGCTCTCCTCGACCGATTACTGATGGATCGATACGGGACCAACGGATCTAGGTCCACCCTCTGAACCTCTTCTGAACCAAATCGTCCATTCTCGCCGGGGTCCCTCCTCGGCAGATTAGGCCTTCCCGCTTCCGGGCGCACGGCTATGGTGGCCAGGTTTACAGTCTTATTGGGCAGGATGCCCCGGATGCTGCGCGAGATACTGCTGTATCTGATGCGGCAGCGCGCCGACGTCGAGATCGTTGAGGCAGGAAACAGCGCCAACCTCGCGGCGACCGCCCAACGTACTGCACCCGATGTGGTCGCGGTCGGCCGACCCGATTCCGATACGATCAGCGCCAGGACCGTTCTTGCCGTGGCACCCTCGGCCCGCTTCGTGGAGCTGTCGGCCGACGGACGCAGCGCGGTGTTGTACAGCGCAGATGCGGCGCCCCGAACCTTCGAAGGACTCGGCGCAGTATCCCTGCTGGACCTCATTCTTTCCGACACACCTTCCGACCGCCGCGGCGCCCTTCGCTAATCCTTCCGTAGTACCTTTTTCACATCCATGCGCGGCTTCTTGTTCGACCTCGACGGCACGATGTATACCGATGCCGGAGCGGTACCCGGTGCGCTCGAGACGATCGGCGCTCTGCGGTCACGCCGAATTCCATTCCGATTCGTCACCAACACCACCGGGCGACCGCGAAGCAAGCTGGTCGAGAGGCTGAGAGGGTACGGGCTCGAGGTGACCGCGGACGAGATCCTCACTCCGGTGCGAGCGGCGGTCGTGCTCTGTCAGGAGCAGGGCTACCGTCCCGTCGCACCGTATGTGCCGGAGGCGACGCTGGAGGATCTTCAGGGACTCGATCTGGTGGCCGGCACGATCAGACGAGTGACGAAGGAAGCTCGACCTGGTGCCGTCATCATCGGCGATCTCGGCGAGCTGTGGACCTACGAGCTGTTGCAGGAAGCGTTTGGTTTTCTACTCGACGGGGCGGAGCTGGTCGCCTTGTCCCGCGACCGCTACTGGCTCAAGGGCAACCGGCTGGTCCTCGATGCGGGTCCCTTCGTCGCGGCACTGGAGTACGCCTCCGGCCGCACCGCGAGAGTCACCGGGAAACCCACCAGGGAGTTCTATGATGCGGCGGTGAAGAGCCTGGGTCTACCGCCGGATGTATCGAATGGCGATATCGCGATGATCGGAGACGACGTATGGTCCGACGTGCGCGGAGCCCAGGAGGCAGGATGCCAAGGCTGGCTGGTGCGCACCGGCAAATTCCGAGAGGAGCAGTTGAGCGAGAGCGGGGTGGTGCCGGATCGGGTGCTGGGCAGTGTGGGGGAGGTCGTGAAGGGATTGAAGATTGAAGATTGAAGATTGCAGATTGAAAACTTGAGGTTGAAGATTTTCAGCACAGAACGTTGGGGCTCTGCTGTTCAATCTTCAATCTGCAATCTTCAATCTGCAATCACATCTCCCCCTCTCACTTCTTACATCTCACTTCTTACGTCTTTGGCATTTCCGTCACCTGTCTGCCGCCTCCCCTCTTCCACCAGCTTCAGCACCTCGGCCACCACGACATCCGGCCGCTCCTCGTGGACGTGCAGTCCGCAGTCGGGCACCGAATCGACGGCGAAGTGGGGAATCCGGTCCCGCATCGCCTGGACCTTGTGCGAGTTTATCCCGGAATCATGACGGCCGGTTGGGAGCAGGAGCGTTACCGGCACCTTGATCTCGCTCAGGTGATTGGTGATCGAGTCGGGCTCGACCGCGTTGACCATCCCCTTGAGCACCTTCAACACGGCGCCAATGTCCCCAGCGGCTCCCTCGGTGTAACCATCGATCACCTCGTTCGTGATCCAGGTGGTATCGGTCGAGGAAGAGACCAGGCCCTTCCGCACCTCACTCCGAATCTTGCCGCGCCCCGCGAAGATCTTGAGCAGGAAACCGAACTTCACCGCCTTCTTCACCCCGGCTGTGGCCAGTTTCTCGTCCGGCCCGCCATCTATCGTGAGGATCTGAGCCACCCGATCCGGCCGGCGTACCGCCATTCGCAACGCCATCGAGGCCGAGACCGAGTGAGCGACGATGAGCGAGGGCGGAAGCTGGAGGCTGTCCATCACCGCCGCGATGCGGTCTGCCTGTGAGGTGAGCGAGTAATTCGCCTTGCCCGGCCGCGAGGAATTGCCGGTCCCGAGTGGCTCGATCACGATGAGCTGCAGCCCGTTCTCGGCCAGCGACGGTATCACCTTGCGGAAGGCAAAGGCGCGTCCGGAGAGGCCCGGGATAATCACCACAGGCGTCCCCGTGCCTGTAATGGTGACGCGGATCGATTCCGCGGGAGCGGTCGTCACGGTGCGCACGACGGCACTGTCCAGCGCGACCAACAGCGAAAGAGCGAGCAGCATCAGGCTCCAATACCTCGAGCGTCAGAGTCAAACAGGGGCGGAATGTGGTGGGGTCGGGCAGAGGGGACAATCGCCCCGGGCACATTACAGAAATCTCGTGTGCGTCGGACACGGGTAAGTCTGACCCGGAGTCACTGGCAGGCTCCGAGGGGTGTCACTAACTGCTTACTCGGCTGGGGTTTGCGACTGTGATTCCCAACAGGCGCCGCGGCCTGATCGTTGCCCCTCGGAATCCTACTATGCCGCAATTGTCTGTTCGTCAGACGGTCATTCTCGCCGCGGGGTTCGGCTCACGGTTGAGCGCCACCCGGGGGGATTTGCCCAAGCCGCTGGTTCGGGTCGCGGGCAAGACTCTGCTCGATCACGCCCTGGGGCAGGCCGCCGCCGCCGGTTGTGATGAGGCCATCGTAGTTACCGGCAATGCCGCCGAGCTGATTCGCGATCACCTCGCGAGCGTCAGGACTGCGCTGCCGGTCAAACTGGTGCACAACGAACGCTATCAGGAACCGAACGGTGTTTCCCTCATGACGGCGGAGCCGTTGATTGACGGGCCGTTCTTCCTGCAGATGGCCGATCATCTTTTCGCCGAACCGGTGCTGCCGATTCTGGCTGACCGGCTCTCCGCTCCGGCGGGCTATCAGAGGTTGCTGGTGGACTTCAAGCCGGTGGGCATCGACGAAGACGACGCCACAAAGGTGAAGGTGCAGCACGGGCGGATCACCGCGATCGGGAAGGATGTCTGGGACTACGATGCGGTCGACACCGGTTACTTCCTGCTCGATCCCCGAGTCTTCGGCGCACTGAAAGAAGTCGCCCAGGTGGAGCCGCCTTCCGTCACCCTCGGCATGCGGAAGTTGATCGCGGCAGACCAGCTCGCGGCGGTTTCGCTGACCGGTGTTCGCTGGACCGATGTCGATACGCCCGAGGATTACTCCAAGGCCGAGGTGCTGCTCGCGTCAGCCGGCCGGCGGCAGAAGATTGGGGCGAGCTGAGGGCGGGAGGGCGGGAAAGAAAAAGCGTGAGAAGTGAGAAGTGAGACGTGAGAAGTGAGACGTGAGAAGGGAAAGCAGGCAGGCTGTCATTCCGAGCGAAGCGAGGAATCCCAATGCCAATCGATTGACGAAATGTCGGCATCGGGATTCCTCGGTCGCTTCGCTCCCTCGGAATGACCACGCTCGTGGTTCCCTTCGCCCTTCTCATTTCTCCTTCTTCCCATCTCCCGTCTCCCGTCTCCCGTCTCCCGCTTCTGGCCCCCCCGCAAACACCCACTGCCCTCCCGTCATCGCTCCCGATACCAGGAAAATCACCGCCGACCAGATCACCGCGATCAGGTCGACGTGCAGTAGCGCGCAAGGGAGGTAGAGGAAAGTAAAGAAGTCGCGCCGGGCGCCCATTTCGATCAAATCGTCAACCACCTGTTTGATCCCGCGCTTTCCGGCAGCAGGCTGACTGGTCGGCGCTGCCTTCTGTCCCCACCAGCGAATCGAGGTGACGCTGCCGCTTCCCCCGCCTCGGGTGAGCAGAGCGGCATATAGCGCGGTTTGATAAATCAGGTGTGCGATCACGCCCACCAGCGTGATCCAACCCGCGGGAACCGAACCCGCCCGATAGAGCGTGTACCCCACCGCGGCGAAGTAGCCCACGTTGACCACATCATCGAACAGCTGGTCCAGCCATTCACCGAGCCGGGATCGCAGATACTTGAGGCGACTGATTTCCCCATCGCAGCCGTCGAGTATCGACTGAACCAGGAGCAGCAGTGCGCCCGGGATCAGTCCCGACGTGCCTCGTACCGCCACGACTACGATCGCAGCGAGACCGAACAGCGCCGCGACGACCGTCATCTGGTTGGGGGTAACCGGCCACTTGAGGAGCGCCCGGGTCACCTGAAGCGAGATGTGCCGGTTGAGTTTGCGGGAGACGATTCCGTCGGTGGGTTTGAACAGAGTCTTGAGCAGAAGACGTTCGGCCTGGTTTCGAGCAGCCGCGGTCTCGGTCGTCACGACGAACTCACCCGGTGCGAGCGGCGCTCTTTCGATGTCGGTGTCTTGGTTCCCCTGGGCGAGTCGCTTGGGTATCGCCGGATGCCAGACGAGACCGACATGCGCGGTCAACTGCGGCGGACCGGCGGACAGTGCTTGCCCCGAGCGTAGCGAGGGGGCGGACCGGCGGACCGGCGGACGTGACGTGCAGGGTGATTCTCGAATCCGCAGCCAGCTCGGACGGCATACCTGCCGGAACCTCGACCTCCGTAATGCCGGCGTCCTGCAGCGAGAGCAGCTGGCGCAACAGGACCGGAAGTCCGGCGACCACGGCTTCCGGGTCGCCCGCGGGCGGACCGATCAGCCTGGCAGAACGAATCACTCGCCGACCCTTCGCGGCTCGATGGCCACCAGGGCCGCGAGGTACACGTTGAGCACCGTCGCGCAGAGCGCCATGTAGACGGCGGTAGCGTGTGGCCAGATCGCCGTGAGCGCCAGAAACACATAGGCGAGCGCGAAATGGGTTCCGATGCCGAGCCAGGTCCAGGCCCGCATGCGGCCGGCGTTCTGGCTGCGGTAGGCAACCGGATCGTTCACCGGGTCGATGCGCAGTGCCGCGTGCTGAGCCCTCGAATAGCGTTCGTAGACCGCGAAGAGGAACACGTCGCCCCAGCGACCGGCGGCCCGTGCCGCTTCCCGGTTTCGAACCACTTCGGCCACATCCTCCTCGCGCTCCAGGTACCCGCCACCGACCAGCGCGATGTAACGGGTCTTGGCATGGTCGAACAAGGCCGATTGCAGCGCAGAGCTCGCGGCGCCCGCCAGTCCCAGCAGCGCGAACCAAAGGCTGTGGTATTGCATCACCATGAAGTAAGAAGCGCCGATCGCGAGCGCGATTCCCACCAGATAATCCGCGATGCCGTCGAGGATGGCCCCGGTGGTCGAGGAGATACCCCTCGCCCGCGCCAGTTGCCCGTCACAGCAATCGAGAACCACGGAGAGAAAGAGCAGCGCTCCGCTGACCAGGCACATGACCGGCCGCGTCACGCCAAGGGCCAGGCAGACGCCGGCCAGAATGCCGGTGAACCCGCTGAGAAGGGTGACCTGATTGGGCGTGATCGAGGTGCGGACCAGCAGCGGGATGAGTCGTGCGGCAAGCGGGCGATGGATACGCAGGTCCACCAGCTCCTCGACTTCGACCGGTTTGCTCACCTCGCCCTTCCCTTTCCCGGTCAGCGGCCGGCGAAGCGGGCGCAGGCGTCTTCGAAGTCTTCGTAGCTGTCGATCTCGGTCCATTCGGCGCTGCTCACCGGAACCACGCCGAACGGGGTACCGCTGTCGATCATCCGCTGAAAACCTTCTTCGTAGAACACATTGGTCCGGCCCGAGCGCACCAGATCATCCAGCGTGGGCCAGAGCCGCCCGAGTGCCGAGCCGCCGATCTTCTGAATGCCGATCGATTCTCCAGCCGCAACCTTGGGATCAATCGTCTTCGAAAGCCTTATGACCCGTCCGCGAGAATCGAGCATCACCTTCATCTCCTCATCGGCGAGTTGCGCCTCCTGGTCCACCAGCAGGGCACAAGCCTCCGACTCGTCCATGAGACGAGCTATCGCGTCTCCCGAAAGCACGACGTCCCCATCGCAGATGACCAGCGACCCCGGTCCCAGGTGGGACCGCGCAGCGAGCAGGCTCACCACGTTGTTCGTGGTGGCGTAATCCGGATTGGGTGCGAGGGAAACTTCGAATGGCGGTGCGTGCTGCGCGAGATGCTCTTCGATACGGTGGGCGAGATAGCCGGTCACCAGGACGCCGCGGGTGATGTCGGCCTCGGCGAGGCGCTCCAGCAGCCGCTCAAGAATCGTCCGGCCACCCACTTCGAGCAGGCACTTGGGAGAACTGTCGGTGAGGGGACGAAGGCGCAGGCCGCTCCCCGCCACGAGGACAACGGCCTGCCGCCGCATTTAAGCTGGAAGCTGTCTGGCCCGGAGCGGAGTCTCGCGCGGAGCGAGGCCCGACACCTCGGCCGCCGCTTCGAGGAAGTCGTCAACCATGGCCGAATCCAGGTGACCCATGTTGGCGACGAGGAAAGTATCGTGGCTGATCGGGCCTTTGCCACGGTAGACCAGGAAGCCGCGGTCCCGCATCCCGGCGTAGAAAACGTCGAACGTCATGCCCGGAGGCAACGACGCCACCGTCAGCGAGCAAGCGTTGCCCGGAGTCTCGAACCGGAGCTTGAAGCCGAGCGTCTTGAGCCCTTCGCGGATCTGCTGGTGCAGCGCCTGGTAGTGCGCCCGGCGGGCCGAGGTTCCACCCTGATCTTCCAGCTCGGCGAGCGCTTCATCGAGCGCCGCAATCGCGGAGACCGGAGGAGTGAACGGCGTCTGCCCGCTCTCCTTCGCCGCCGCGCGATAGCGCCGCAGGTCGAGGTACATGGAGCGGGGCCGCACGTGCTCGGTGTCTTCCCAGAGATCGTGCTTCACCAGCACGAACCCGAGTCCCGCCACGCTGTGCAGGCACTTGTTGGCGCTGCCGATCACGACGCTGGCGCGAGACCGCACCGTGTCGAACTCCTCGGCGCCGAGGCTCGAGACCACGTCCACCATGAAGCGAATGCGCCGCGGCGCAAGAAGGCGGCCCACCTCGACTACCGGATTGAGCCGCCCGACTGAAGTCTCGTGATGCACCATCGCGACCGCGCGAATCCGCGAGTCGCCCTCGAGCATGCCGGTGATCTGCTCCAGCACAACTCGGTCGCCCCACTCGTAGCGCAGGTGGCTTACCGGAATTCCCAGGGCCACGGCAATCTCCGCCATCCGCTCGCCAAAGGCGCCGTTCGAGACTACGAGCAGCCGCTCTTCCGGCGCGATGAAGGTCGCGAAGGCCGCCTCGGTCGCGGCGGTGCCGCCGCCGCCCAGCACCAGCGCTTCGTGCTCCGGCGCCGAAGCGACGCCCTGGAGCCGGGCGCGCACTCGATCGAGCAGCTCCACGAAGAGATCGTCACGATGCGCGATGTCGGCGCGAGACATCGCATGCCGAACCCGCGGGCTGGTGAGAACGGGACCAGGGCAGAACAGTTTGAGCTGCCCCGATTCGACTGACACCTTGGTGCCGTGGCGGATGGCGATGTGTGATTTCATCACGATCTCATTTGGGATGACGATCAGTGGCCCCAACCTCACCACTGATAGCCTATCTCGTTTGCCAGCAATAACTTAGAGGCGCACCCGCTGCGTCTCTACCGTGTCAGATAAACCCAACTTCCTAGTCGGGAATGGGTTATGTGGCAGGAAGCAGGCCCCCAGAGGGGCTTAGGGCGTAACGGCGAGGCGGGCGGTAATGAAGTCGCGGATTCGTACTGCGCGGCTGTCCCAGGTCAGCCCCCGGGCGGCCTCCATGGCCCCGGCACTGAGCCGCTCGGCCAGCGCCCGGTCGCTGGTTACCCGGCGCAGGGTCGTGAGCAAAGCCTCGAGATCTCCGGGAGGGACCAGGGCGGCGTTGACCCCGTCCTTGAGAAGCTCGGCCGTGTCCGGTGCCTCGGGCGCCAGCACCACCCGGCCCGCCGCGAGATAGAGAAACAGCTTGATCGGGAGGACGGTATTGCCGTGACGCTGGAGCGGTTCGAGACTCGGCGGGATGATCAGCACGTCGGCCGCGTAGAGGTATGGGGCCAGCTCGCTGAATTTCCGCCAGGGACCACTCGCACGTTGGAGAGTTCTCTGGCCTCGGACTCGATGCTCCCTTCTCCCTCGGATCCGACCAGCACCAGAGTCATGTCTTCCATCCTGCGGGCGGCGCCAAGCAGGATTTCGAGTCCCTTCTTGCGATTTACCCGGCCGGTATACACTGCGACCGGTTTTTCCGGTGGGAGCCCGAGCTGCACTCGTGCCGCCTGGCGAGAGAGGCGCGGCTCCATCCGTCCCGGATCCCACCCGTTGTGCGCCACCATCAATCGTTCGGGCGGCGCACCCAGGTTGATGTAGCTCTGTCGAGTGTGATCGGAGTGAAAGACGGCGCCGACCAGCTTTGGATGGTGGACGATCCAGCGCAGCACGGGGCGGAGTGCGGGATATTGGTCTCCCCAGGGGCGGAAGTGCTCGTACACCACTCGATGCCCATGGCGGAGCAGCGTCACCACGCTGGGCAGGTTCCGGGTGTAGGCGAGATCGGCTGCTCGAGTGCGCTGGTCGCGCGCGGCGCGGAACGCGTGGGTCCATTTCTCGAAGAAGCGAGCGCGAAGGGGAGACTTGGGGATCAGTCCGACCTCGAAGGGACCTTCTACCTGGAAATACTCCCGCAGTGCCGCGGGTTGGGGCGCGTCGTTCGAGGTGCTGGGAATCAGCAGCTGGACCGAAACGCCATTGCGGCCGAGGGCGGCCACGGTGTTGACCACCTGCTCGGCGTCCGCACCGGTATGGGGCAACGGCTCGTCGTACGCGTAGGCGATGCGCATTCGGGCTGGCCAAGGTACTTGGTCCGCCCTCCACGCCGCCACTACCTTGGAGGCCGCATGCCCACGGTCCTCCTGATCACGCCGTATTTCCCTCCGATGAGCGTGGTCGGGGCGAAGCGGCCGCTGAACCTGGTCCGCCACCTCCCCCATTTCGGCTGGCAGCCGGTGGTACTCGCCGGCGACCCCGCGGGGGAGAACGTCGATCTCGGGCTCGCCGACCTCATCCCCGCCGATCTGCCGGTGAGTTACGCCTACGGCGAAGGGAAGCAGGCCTCGACTCGAGTCCGCCCCACGCCCCCGCGAGAAAGAACGCCGGTTCCTCGGGTGGGACGCCGGTTACATCACTCCCTTCGATCGCTATCTCTGGCACAACGGTGCCGCTCTGCGCGAAGCGACGCACCTCATCGAGAAGCATCGGCCGAGTGCGGTGGTGGTCTGTGCCGATCCGTGGTCGCCGCTCTTGGTGGGCATGAAGCTGGCGCATTCGCCTGGACTGCCACTGGTGGTGGACTTCCGGGATCCCTGGTCCCTCCAGCGAGCCAAGATGGCGCTGCGTCCGCCGCCCACCCGCTGGATCATCCGGCAGACCGAGTATCGAGTGTTCCGGACCGCGCGGCGCATCGTGCTCAACACCGAGGAGTGCCACGACGCGTACACCGCCGCGTACCGGGGCCGCGTCCCGTCGGAGCGCTTCACCTGCATCCGGAACGCTTTCGATCTCGGAGTCTTCAAGGAGACTCCGGTTCAGCGAAACGATCGGTTCACCGTACTCCACTTTGGGCATTTCCGCCGGCTGGTTCCATCCGAGCCGCTGCTCAAGGGCTTCGCCAAGTTCGTACAGCGCGAAGGACTCGGTGCGGACAAGGCGGCGCTGGTGCTGGCGGGGACTCCGCGAGAGGAAGACCTGCGGCACGCGTCATCGCTTGGTATCGCGGACTACGTGGAGAGCCGTCCGCATATCCCCTACCGCGAGGCGCTCGGGGTGATGCGCAGTGCTGATGTGCTGGCGCTGGTGACGGTGGGAGACATGGCCCTCACGGTGCCCGCCAAACTCTACGACTACCTCGCGGCCCGTCGTCCTATCCTGGCGATCACCGATCAGCCCGAGCCGGGCCGGATCGTGGACCAGACCGGAGCGGGGGTCGTGGTTCCTCCGGCGAACCCCGAGGCGATCGCGGCGGGGCTGGCGCGACTTCGCGTCCGCTGCCAGGCGCCCGATCGGGGAGAGATCCCCGCCGAGTCTGTGTCTGCCTTCGACGCGGAGGAGCAGGCACGTCGCTTCGCCGCGGTGCTCGAGGCGGCAATCGCGCGATGACCGCCCCGACGCGGCGCTGGCGGAACGAAAAGAAGTCGCGGCCGGTGCCGGCCTCGCCTCGTTCGGCCTTCTGGTCAGCGGGATCTTCAATCTTCTCCTCCTGACGGTCCTTACCCGCGCTCTTTCCAAGGCCGACTTCGGCCTGTTCTCCCTCGTCTACCTGATTCAGGACACGACCAGCGCGCTGCTGCCGCTGGGACTTCCCGCGGCGCTGGCCTATTTCGTCCCCCGTCGCGGCGATCCGGGCGCCCGGGCGCTCGGCTTCTGGACCGGTGGCCTGCTCTTTCTCCTCGCGATTCCCGCGGCGCTGATTCTCGTGGTCGCGGCGCCGCTGATCTCGTCGGATCCCCAGTCGTGGGTGATTCTGCGGCTCCTCGGCCTCTACATCCTGGGAGATTTTCCGGGGCAGGCGCTTCCGGCCTATCTGCTCGCCCGCCGCTCGTACCGGGCGTTCTTCATCGTCACGCTGGCGTTCGCCATCAGCCGCTTCGCTTCGCTGGCGATTCCGGCGGCCCTCGGTGCGTCACTCACGACGATCATGGGGTGGTTCCTGCTCGTGGCGGGACTCCGTCTCCTCATGTTCCTCTGGTATTTCCTGTTCGCGGCGGAGGGGAGTCTCTCGCGCAAGCACGTTAGCGCGCGCGAGCTGCTGGCCTACGGCTTCCCGCTCTCACTCTCCACGCTGGTAGGAAAGCTCAACGTGCAGGCGGACAAGTACGGAGTGGCGCTGGCGGCGAGCAAGGAGGTTCTCGCGGTCTACACTGTTGGCGCGGTGGAGCTGCCGCTGGTTTCGTCTCTGGCGTATTCGGTCACCAACACGCTGGTCCCGACACTTACGCTGACCCACGTGAAAGGAGACCGGGACGGTTTCCTCCGCTACTGGCACGGCTCGGTGGAGAAGATCGCCACCATCATGATGCCGGTCTTCTTCTATTTCCTGATTCTCGCCGACCCCGCGATGCGGCTCCTCTTCTCGGCGGAATTCGCGGCCGCTGCCGTGCCGTTCCGGGTCTACCTGTTCCTGCTCCCGCTCAGGCTCTGCAGCTATGGCTCGGTGCTGCGGGCCCTGGGAGAGACCAAGCCGATTCTCACCTCGTCGCTCGTGGCCCTGGCCATCAACGCAGTGCTCATCTTTCCGCTCTATCACCTGATGGGCATCGCGGGTCCGGCACTCGCGTCAGATCTGGCGCTCTTCGTCAACATCGTGCTGCTCCTGGGCCGGATCAGGGTCCATCTGAAGCTCGACTGGTCTCGCGTGCTGCCTTTCAAACATCTGCTTCGCACGACTCTGGTGGCGGGGCTCGCCGGGTTGCCGCTCCTTGCCGTGCTTCGGTTCGTGAAGGGAGACCTGCTCCAGCTTCTGGTCGGGCTCGCTGTGCTGACGACGATCTATCTGATTCTGGGACGGTGCACCCACGTGATCGCCAAGGGAGACCTGCACTACCTGGTCGGGCTCGCCACCTTGCGCGGTCTCTGGGATCGTCGCGCCGCGCGGAGTGACGCGCGGTGAGGCGATTGTTGATGATTTCCCCGTTCTTCCCTCCCTCGGGAGTGATCGGGGCCAAGCGACCCATGAACTTCGCGCGCCACCTGCCCGAGCTGGGCTGGATGCCCGCGGTAGTGGCGCTGCCGGAGACGCTGGGGCGCGATCCCTCGCTCGAGCGCTTCGTCCCCGAGGTTCCCATCTGGCGCGGCTACCGCTCGGGGCCGATCGCCTGGATGGAGGATCTGGTCGGGAAAGGCCCCGAGGCGCATCCCTACAAGCCGAAGACCGCGCCGGGAACCGAAGGCGCGCTGGACCGGTACAGCAGGTATCTCCCCTGGGTATTTTTTGGTGCGAGGAGATTCCTGCGCCGCGAGAAGAGCGAAGTGATCTACGTCAATGCCGGGCCGCACTCGGCCCAGATGCTTGGTGCCAGGCTCGCCGAGTCTACCGGACTGCCGCTGGTGCTGGACTTGAGAGATCCCTGGTCCATCGAGCCGTACTACCGGGAGGCGCGCACACCGGAGGCCAACCGGAAGGTGGACCAGCTTGAACGGGAGTTCTTTCAGCGGGCGACGCGGATCATCCTCAATACCGAGAGCGCGCTCGAGGCGTACCGGTCGCATTACGGGGGAATCATTCCGGCTCAGCGGTTCACCGTGCTGCGGAGTTCCTTCGAACCGGAGTTGTACGGGCCGGCTCCGAAGCCGCCGGGAAAGACCGGTCCCTTCGAGATCCTCTATTTCGGTCACCTGCGCCCGGCCAAGAATGCCCAGCTCTTTCTCTCGGGCTACCGTCGCTTCATCGACGAGTGGAAACTTGCCCCGGGAGACGCGTATCTCACGACGCTGGGCACCCGCACCGCCGAAGACGACATGGCAATTGTCCGGCTGGGACTCGATGAATACACCAGGATTCGCCCGCCGGTGCCGCTTCCCGAGAGTCGCGCCGTACTCGGCAAGGCCGACCTCCTGCTCGACCTCATGGGCCCGGAGCACCGGCTCCAGCTGTCGGGCAAATTTTTCGACTATCTCGCCTGCGGGAGACCGATCCTGTCGGTGACGCCGAACGAAGAAATGGGACAGATCCTGACCGACACGCAGGCGGGCGAGCGGGTCGCCCTCGATGCGGGTGAGATCGCCGGCGGGCTGGGGCTCTGGTACTCCCGCAAGCGCTCGGGTGAGGAATTCCGGCGGAACGAAGTCGCGGTCCGGCAGTTCGAGGCCGGTCCGGCGACCGAGAAGCTGGTAGCAATTCTGGAAGAGGCAACCTCGTGAATCCGCCGGCTTCGTCGCGGACCAGCGCTCAGCTCTTCGATGAGACCTCGGTGCACGAGGAGTCGGGCGCGCACCGCACCGAATCGGAGCGGGCGCGGATCAAGGCGACGATCGCCCTGGTCCCTCCGGAGACCCGGACCCTGCTCGACGTCGGCTGTGGCCGGGGCGATCTGCTGCACGCGATCGACGTGCCCTTCTCGGTGGGCACCGATCTCGCCAGGCGGGGAATCCGGTTCGTGCGGCGGCCAGCTACGGTCTCTTCGATGCTGGCGCTCCCATTCGCCGACCGGAGCTTCGACGTGGTACTCTGCGCCGAAACCCTGGAGCATCTCGATCCGACGGATCTGGTCCGGGCAACCGCTGAGCTGCGGCGAGTCGCGCGGAAGAGTCTGGTGGTCACGGTGCCTTACCAGGAGGATCTCCTGGCCTGGTCGACCAGGTGCTCCCGCTGCGGAACCGTCTTTCATCTCTACGGGCACCGCAACGTCTTCTCGCCGGAGCGGCTCAAGGCACTCTTCCCGGGTGCGGCACACTACGCCGTGCAGGGCGTCTGGCCGGTTCGCCCCATGTCTCCCGCGCTGCTGCGCTTTCGCACCGAGACACTCGGCCTCTGGAAATACTGGCGGTTCGCCCGCTGCCCGGGGTGCGGCAACGAGGCGTTCGAGAACCAGGAGCAGGGGCTGGCCTACAAGGGCGTGGATGCGCTCAACTCGCTACTGCACCCGCGTAAGTCGGACTATCGCTGGCTCATGCTCCGGGTAGATCTGTAGTCCGGGCTCCGTCGTACTTATTGAGGAGATCGTCGATGGCAATTGGGTCACCGCTCAAGGCGCTGATGAACCTCTACCCCAAGTGGCTGCTGCGCCGGGAGTACGGGAAGCAGAAGTTCAAACGCTTCAACGAGCGGCCGATCGAGTTCGCCTTCCTGTTCCGGAAGCTGACCGAGCTCTATCCCAGGACGGTGATCGACGTTGGCACCGGAACCAGCGCGCTGCCGACCTTGATCCGGAAGTGCGGCTTCGTGGTGACGGCGGTAGACAACGTCCGCGACTACTGGCCGCGCGGCATGTTCAACAAGCACTACCACGTGGTGGACGACGACATCACGAAGAGCCGAATCACCGAACGGTACGACATGGTGGTCTGCATCAGCGTGCTGGAGCACATCGAGGATTCGGACGCGGCAGTGCGCCACATGTTCCAGCTGCTCAATCCCGGCGGCCACCTGCTCATGAGCTTTCCCTACTCCGAGCGATCCTACGTGCGGAACGTCTACGAGCTGCCGGGATCGAGCTACGGGAAAGGGCGGCCTTACATCACCCAGTCCTACTCCCGCGAAAACCTCGATCGCTGGCTGGCCGAGAGTAATGGAACGATCCAGGAGCAGGAGTTCTGGCAATGCTGGGAGGGAGCACACTGGACCGTCGGCAAACAAGTCATTCCGCCTCGCCGAGTGTCAGCTTCCGATACACATCAGCTGACCTGCTCTGCATCTGAGCCGGCAGTCCGTCAGCCATCAGCCGTTAGCAGGGCGTTCGAGTCTCCGAAGGCCAAGCCACGTCAACCGCTTGTAAGCCATTGCGGCACAAGGCTAAAGCCAACGGCTGACGGCTGACGGCGACATCGCTGACGGCTTCGGCTCTACGACTTATGGCGAGCTGGTCGACCTCACTATCATTCCCGTCGCCGAAAACTCGACCCCCTGGAGCTACTCTGCGTCGCTGGATTCTTGTGCTGGTCGCACTTGTTCTGCCTCACGCGCTGCGCGCGCAGGACAGTGCTTCTACGGACACCACTCAACTCTCCGCGCCGGTGGTGAGGATCGATACCTCCCTGACTCCGGTCGGAACGATGCCCGATTCCGTGCTTCCGGATTCGAGCAACATCATCCGCTACGTCGAGATCCGCCGGTCCGACGTCTTCGATTCGTCCGAGGCAAAGAACTGGGCCACCAAGCTGGTCAACGATCTGCACATCGTGACCATGCCCGGGGTGGTGAACCGCGAGCTGCTGCTCAAAGAAGGCGAGCCCTGGGATTCGGCCCGCGCCGCAGAGACCGCGCGGAACCTCCGGAGACTCGGAGTCTTCCGCAAAGTATCGGTGGACTCGGTGTCGACCGACTCCGGCCTCGTCATGCTGGTGCAGACCAAGGACGGCTGGAGCACCCAGGCCGACGCGCGCTTCCGCAGCACCGGCGGCCAGACCGACTGGCAGCTCATGCTGGCGGAGCGGAACCTGATCGGCACCGCGTCACGCTTCACGGTCCGCTACCGTCACACGCCGGACCGCTCACTGGTCAACTTCAATTTTCTCCAGCCGCGCCTCGTCGCGAAGCAGGTTTCGCTGGGGCTCAACTACCAGCATCGCTCGGACGGAGACCGCTTCATCGCCGCGGTGGACCGGCCCTTCTACTCTCTGGAAGACAAGCGCGGCATCTCGTTTCTGTTCGATTACCGTAACGAGCGGGTGCTGCAGTATTTCGACGGCATCACGACCGCGGGCGACTCTCTGCGCCGGCGCTACCTGCTGGCCGGGATCGAGGCGGCAAAGGCGATCAAGAAGAGTACTTCCGGTTATCTCCGAATCGGGCTGAATGGGCAGATCCGCCGGGACGACTACACCACCTGGCCCGGGGACCCGAACTATGGCGGGATCACCGGCACGATCGGCGCCTTCGTCGAGGCTCGAAAGGCGAATTTCGCGATCACCCGCGGGTTCCGCAGCTTCGGCCAGGATGAAGACATCGACCTCAGCAACTTTCTCCGGTTCGGGGTCTATGCCGCGCCGAAGGCCTTCGGCTACAATAGCGAGAGCGGCGTCGGCGGGCTGATGCAGGTCCGCCTGGGCACCCATCTTCCCTTCGGCTTCGCCTGGTTCGACGGCCGGGCGAATGGCCTCCTGGGCAGCGGGGGCCTCGACTCGGGCTCGGTGGTCCTCGGCGCCACCTCGGTGATCCGGCCGATGGCGAAGCAGATGTTGATCCTCCACGCCGACGTCGGCTGGATCAAGGATCCTATCCCCGGTTCCGAGTTCGACCTGGGCTTCGCGGTCGGACCGCGGGCCTTCCCGATTCACGCGTTCACCGGCGACCGGAGCTACTTCACCACCGCCGAGTACCGGCTGACCTTCGTCGACGATCTCTTCAAGGTCCTGGCACTCGGTGCCGCGACCTTCGTGGACCACGGCGGGGCCTGGTACGAGGGCAGCCCCACTCGCACCGGCACCGACGTCGGACTCGGCCTCCGCCTGGCCCCCTCGCGCGCGGCCGACGCCAACACGACGCGTCTCGACCTGGCGTATCGTTTCGACAACGACCGGCTCAAGGCGGGGTGGGTGTTTGTGTTCGCCTCCGGCCTCGTGTTCTCGACCTCCCCTCGAGGCGGCGGCGGATCCTAGTCATTTCAGATTTAAGATTTCAGATTGAAGATTGGGTGACTGAAGGATTGAAGATTTCAGATTGAAGATTGATTCAACCCGTCCATCAATCTGCAATCTGAATCTGAAATCTTCAATGACCGGGACCCCCTTCCCGAAAGCCCATCTCACGGAATCCGCAGGGAGGAGGTAAATTCGCGCCCATGACTACCCCCGACGCCGCACCTCCCCAGGGAGGCTGGAAGAGCAAGGCCAAGAAGACCCTCGTCCTGCTCGTGGTGGTGCCACTCATTCTGCTGACGCTCTACACGGTCGTCGCCATTACGTGGACCTACTCCGCGGGCTACCGGGCGGGGACCCTGATGAAGTTCTCCAGGAAGGGTTTCATCTGTAAGACGTGGGAAGGCGAGGTCCAGCAGGCGGTCGTCCCGGGTGTGGCACCGGTGATCTGGCAGTTCACCGTGAAGGACGACGCGGTCGCCCAACAGATCACCGGCATGCTGGGCTCCAAGGTGAGCCTGCACTACGACCAACACCTCGGCGTCCCGACCAGCTGCTTCGGAGACACGGGGTTCTGGGTGGATAGTGCGGTGGTGACGCAAAAAGATTGAAGATTTCAGATTGAAGATTGGGAGTCATTGCGAGGCACCCGAGCGGAGCGAGGGGGCCGAAGCAATCTCACCAACTGTGGGTGAAGATGGAACGCGGGAGAGATTGCTTCGGGCGCTGCGCGCCCTCGCAATGACACCCAATCTTCAATCTGAAATCTTCAATCTGAAATCTCTTCCGCCCTGACTACCAGCACGTCTCCCTCCCGCAACTACTTCGCCAATCAACCACCACCGGCGTCGCCACGAACTTCAGCAGCTTCTCCTTGGGCAACGGCCCACCGTCGGGACCGGTCAGTAGAATGAAAGCCGCCGGGCCGGTGGAGTCGTGGACGATGAGCAGTGGTGGAGCGCCGCCGGAGAGACAGCGCGTGGCGCAGCCGCGATGGACCACGCCGTTCCCCGGACGCATGACGCCCAGGTAGCACTTCGAGTCCACGATCTCGCCGTGCAGAGTGAAGCGGCCCAGGACCTCGGTCTGGATCGGAGGCGATGATGTGGCACCGCTGCTCGCCGCGTGTGCCACCTCGACCATCGTCTCCCCATCGCGATAGATCAGCGAGCCCATAAGCTTGGCACCGCCTCCGTCGAGTCCCTTCACTATCTCCTGCGCTCCGTGCTTCCCCTGCGCCACCAGCAAGTAGCGTGAGTACGCTACTCCCCGATCGGTGATTCCCGGCCTCGGCACCAGCAGGGCAGGGTAAGGATGCTCCACGATCTGTCCCTCGAAGCTTCGCTCGATCCCGTACTCGAAGACACTCGGGTCAGCCCTGGGCTGCCGGCTCGCGACGAGGGCGCCGAGCACCGCGGCCCCGCCGACCAGTGCCACGATCAGGCGGCGACCGAGGCGTGCGGTGTCCTCGGACGCTACGGGCTGATAGCCGATATAGAAGTCGTCTTGAGTCATAGACGGATCCTGTCATTCCGAGAGAGCGAAGCGACCGAGGAATCCCAATGCCGGCCCATCACCGCATCATTAGCATTTGGATTCCTCGCTTCGCTCGGAATGACACTCATTGTTGACGCCGCAGTTCCCTGACACCTGACACCTGATCCCTGACACCTACGGAATTCTCGCCGGCTCAACTCGTGTCCCCGGAGCATTGGGCTTTGGATCCACGAAGACCCGTCCGCTGCGCACCCGCACATTGAACGTCGGAATCTTCTCGGTGAATGGCGGCGGCGATGCCCCGGTGTCGGGCTGGTACTGGTAGCCGTGCCAGGGACAGGTGATGCAGCCGTCCACGATCCTGCCTTCGCCGAGCGGGCCGTTCTGGTGCTGGCAGACATTGGAGACGCAGGAAATCTTGCCGTCGTAGCGGAACACCGCGATTCGCTCTCCGCTCACCAAGGCGATCTTCGCCCGACCTTCCCGGATGTCGTTCACCGCGCAGACGTCGACGAACCCATCGCCGCCGGTCGGGCGCTGCTCGCCATCGAGTCGCCGTTCCTTGAATGCCGCGGCCAGGTGGAGGCCAAGCACGAGCACCAGGCCAAGACCCGAGCAAGATCGCCAGCAGCGGATCGGTCTCCGACTGCAGCGCGCCGAAACCCACGTGCACGATGAGCAGTCCGTAGGCGACGTACACCAGCATGTGCAGCGCCTTCCAGACCGGCGCCGTGAGATTCGCCAGCCAGAAATCGTGGCTGGTCGCCGCCATGAGGAAGAGAATGCCCAGTGCGGCAACACCGGCCAGCTCGAAGGGGAACTGGCTCACCCGTCTCGCATCGGCCGAGCCGATCAGGATGCTCACCAGCGGATTCACGTCGCCCAGGGCATGGAACTGGATCGTCGCGAACGTCGCGTGAGCCAGCGCCAGAATGAACATCGTGACGCCGAGGTGGCGCCGGTTGTAGAGCAGGGGAAGGAATCTCGGATTGAGCCGGCAGAGCGGACCGATGCAGAGGATCAAATGCAGCAACAGCAGCGCGCAGGTCCCCAGCGCCCGAATCAGCGTCGTCTCGGCGGTGGCGTTGGGATCCAGCGCGAAGGTGGTCGCCGTGAAGAGCGCCAGATACAACAGGACGCCCGTCGCCAGCGTGGCATCGTAGATCCGCTTCTGCCGGTTCCAGTTCACCGCCTGGTAGAAGTTGCTCATGGCCGGCTCCGGACCAGGGACAGCTCGGCGAATCCGACTCGCTCGCGGTGGGCCAGGCTGTAGAGGATCAGGTAACCTCGGTTCGAAGCGGGAAGCTTCATTTGTTTCCCAGCCTCGAGTGGGCCGAGCAGCAGCGCGTCGGCCGGCAACGTCGTCGAGTCTCCCGCGGTCTCTGACCAGTAGAGCAGGAGATCAGGCGGTATGGGTTGCTCGACCGAATCCAGTGCGATGGCCGATGGTGTCGAGTCTCCCTGTCTGGCGAGAAACCGGGCCTGAATCCCTGGCGATTGGAGCAGCGTCCACTCCGAACCGACGGGAACCAGGCTCGGGTCTCGCGGATCGCCCAGCTCGCGAGGCAGGCTGGTCGAAGGAACCGGAGACCGTCCCACCAGTGCCACAAGCAGAATCACGGGAAGAATCGGCGTGAGGAGGACAATCATCGCCCGATGGCGGCCGCGGAGCCTCCGAATCATCGGGCGAGGTCCCTATGGGCGTTTCGCTCCCGGGACGGAACGCCCTTTGCGACACGCCAGGCCAGATAGGGCCAGAGTGTCATTGCCCCGGGGATTACAAGCAGTCGAAATCCGATGGTGCCGTGGCGCGCGACCGGATCGAGCCGTCCCGCTCCGCGCGCGGCGAAGGCCACGGCAAAGCACAGCCCGATCAAGAGATAGAGCAGTATCAGGCGGACGATCCAGACGGCGAGCGGCAGGCTGATCATCGTCTGGTTAACGCCGTTGTTCGAGTAGTAGTTCCGGAACCGGGACGCGGGCACGGGAAAACTGCATCCTTGCAAAGCGGGTGCAGACAGGGGATCTTAAAGGGGTTCCTGCCTTTTGCCCGTCTGTTTTCCCCCCTGGGCGCTGGTCGATCTCGCCGGGTGCAGACCTGCCTGGTATCCCCGTTGTTTGAGGAATGTGAATGCGGAAACTCCGCATCGGTGTGCTTGACCTCGTCACCAAGAGCCCAAATCCGTCGTTGTATGGGCGTGTAATGAACGCGAACCTGGCCAGTATCATGCCCCAGATCATCGGGGTCTGGTGCAGCCAGATGGGCCACGACGTCTCCTTCTGTGTTTATACCGGACTGGAAGATCTGCTGGTCGAGCTCCCCAAGGATCTCGACCTGATTTTCATCGGGACCTTCACCCAGTCGGCCCAGCTCTCCTACGCCCTGAGCAATATGTTCCGGCAGCGGGGCGCCGTCACCGTCATCGGCGGTCCTCACGCGCGCTGCTATCCGGAAGACGCGGCCAAGTACTTCGACTACGTGCTCGGCTTCACCGACAAGAATGTGGTGCAGGAAGTCGTCACCGAGTGCGCGGCCTGGCGCCCGATGGGCCGGCAGATCTCGGCGCCGACTCAGCCGCTCGAGCTGCCCAGCGTCGAAGAGCGCTGGCCCTTCATCGAGTCAACGCTCAAGAAGGCGCCCACCATCAAGTTCGTCCCGATGATCGGGAGTCTCGGCTGCCCTTACACCTGCAGCTTCTGCATCGACGCGACGGTGGACTACCAGCCGCTCAGCTTCCAGCAGCTCCGGGAAGATTTGAAGTTCCTCCAGACCAAGCTCAAGAGGCCAATCCTCGGCTGGCACGATCCCAACTTCGGGGTCCGCTTCGAGGATTACATGGAAGCGGTCGAGGAGGCCGACCCGCACAAGCGGATCCGGCACATCGCCGAGAGCAGCCTCTCGCTGCTCGCCGAGCCCCATTTGAAGCGGCTCAAGCAGAACAACTTCAAGGCGATCCTGCCCGGCATCGAGTCGTGGTACGACCTGGGCAACAAGTCGAAGACTCGGAAGACCGGGATGGAGAAGGTGGAGCAGGTCTCCGAGCATGTAAACCTGATCCTGCGCTACATCCCCTACATCCAGACCAATTTCGTGTTGGGTTTGGATGGGGACCAGGGACCCGAGCCCTTCGAGCTGACCAAGAAATTCATTGATCTGTCTCCCGGCGCCTTCCCAGCCTATTCGCTGCTCTCGGCGTTTGGCCGCGCCGCGCCGATGAACCTCGATTACCAGCGGGCGGGGCGGGTGATCCCCTTCCCGTTCCATTTCCTCAATAACAATCACGCGATGAACGTCCGGCCCAAGAACTACTCTTGGACGGAGTTCTACGACGGACTGGTCGCCGTCACCGGCCATTCCTTCTCCTGGAAGGCCATCATGCGGCGCATCCCGGCGACGGCGGAGCCGATTCCCAAGTGGCTGAACGTGATGCGGGCCATTTCGTCGGAAGGGTTCGGGCGGCTCAAGTATCACACCATGATGCGCAAACTGCTCGACACCGACCGCTCGGTCCGCGACTTCATGGAAGGCGAGACCACGGTACTGCCCGAGTTCTACCGGGCCCGGATCGAGAAGGAGCTGGGGCCGCTCTACCAGCACCTGCCCGAGGGCGCGCTGATGCACGACCAGAACGCCTACCTGAATAGCCAGACGGCCGACAGCGTCGTGATCAAGATGGCGCCGGGGCGTAAGGCGCACCGGCCGGTGGCTGCTGCGGTGGTGCCGGAGGCGGAGGCGAGTCCAGAGGTCTTGAACTAAGCGGACCGGCGGACAGGGCGGACGAGGCGGACAGGGCGGTCGAGAAGACAACCGCGGAGACGCAGAGAACGCAGAGAGGAGTCGACTCTGCGTTCTTTTTGTTTGGGAAGACGGAAGACGGAAGACGGGAGACGGGAGACGAGAGACGAGAGACGGGAGACGGGAGACGGGAAACGGGAAGGTTGTCATTCCGAGCGAAGCGAGGAATCCCTATGCCAAGGTTGGCATCTGGATTCCTCGTCGCTGACGCTCCTCGGAATGACAGCGCTTATTCCGTCTCCCGTCTTCCGTCTCCCGTCTCCCTAGTCCACTCTCTCGGCCGCCACCCTCAGCACCTCAAACACTCCCGCATGGTCCGACGGCCACAAGCCGTTGTTCGTCTTCTCCTCTGCGCCATCCCCGAACAATTTGATCTGCACCGGACCGCCTAACGGTCCCGTGGGCGCCGACGGATTCTTCACGAACACGAAGTCGATCCGCTGGGTGTGCTGCGAGACGGGGTTGCTGAGGTCCGCGATCTGGCAGCAGGTCGGGCCATCGCCCGGCTCGGTGTTGCGCCGGGTCCAGGTGTCGAGATATCCCGCCGCCAGCATCTGGTTGTAAGGCGCCGCGGCCTCGGGCGCCGATGGTTTGGAGTTGAAGTCTCCCACCACGATGAGCGGCAGCGTGGTCCCCGCGAGATCGGAGATCAGCTCCCCGGCTTGCGCCGCCTGGATCGGGAGCCCGGTGCCGCGCGGCTCGGGGTGGGTCGTGACGAAGCGATAGGCTCCGACCGCGCACCGTCACGTCGGCCGCGGCGTAGCCCCGCAGGATGTCGAGCGGGATCGGGCCCAGCGAGGTGGAGAACTTGGCCTGGTAGTTCTTGGTGACCACGTTGCCGGTCGCGATCGCCGTGGCGGACCAGGATGGCGTCGAAGTCCTTGAGCGCGATGGTCGCCGAAGGAGCCGTCGGGCAGCGGCAGCGGGATTGTGATGTCGGTGTTGGGACTCACTGCGACCACATCGTAGTGGAGCCCCCGCGCCGCGAGCTGGGCGCTCAGGATTGGAATGAAATCCACGTCGATGTCGGGGAAGCCGACGATGCCCAGTCCCTGCACCGTGAGATGGGTGACTTCCTGCAGCCCGATCAGATCGGGTCTCTGCCGTCCGATCTCATCCGCCATGCGGCCGGCCCGGCTGGGATAATCGGTGGCGACAAACGTGGCCAGGGCCTGGAACAGCGCCGCGGGGAGCTGGGCCGGAGGTGCCGCGATCACCTTGTCGACGTCGGCGCCGACGTAGAGGTTCTGGGTGTAGACCCGCACCGCGCCGTCGTTGCCGCTGGTGAGGTCGGCCGCCCTTGACGCGGCGGTGGGGCGATCGGTCTGGCAGGCGGCGAGGCCCAGGGTCAGGGCCAGCCACGGCATCATGGGACGCATGGTTCCTCCACGGGTCGAGAAGTGGACCGCGAAGATCCACCGGGCCCGTCAGGGGAGCGTCAAGCCGAGGGTTGGGAAGGGTTTACTTCAGCAGGAGGTCCCCATGTCGTCCAAGGATCGTCGGGTATCCGGAGATGTACTGCGCTTTTCTCTCGCCGAGGAGCTGAGTTGCGCGAACGATCCCGCGCTGCTCGAACGCCAGGGCCGCGCGGCCCGTACGCTGGTGAAGGAGGGGCCGCTCCGGGTGACGGTGGTGATGGTCGGCGCCGGAGGCTTGATCGCCAAGCATCATTCCGCCGGGCCCATCACCGTGCAGGTCCTCGAGGGCGACATCCGGTTCCGGGCGGCGGGCAAGGAGCACCGTCTCAACCCTGGGGACCTTCTTGCAGTAGCAGCTGGTGTGGAACATGATGTTTCGTCCGAGCGAGGCGGGACGTTTCTCCTGACCCTGGTGCAGCCCGGGTAGCCTCAAGCCTTCGCCGCAGAACGACTTGCGGAGGAGACTCTCGGTCGGGTAGCTTCGTCGTCCCCGGCGCCGTAGCCAAGTGGTAAGGCAGAGGTCTGCAAAACCTCCATTCGTCGGTTCGATTCCGACCGGCGCCTCTCGAGTATGAATGGGAAAGGCCACCTGTGAGGGTGGCCTTTGGTGTTCTGACAGGTTCCGGAGGTTTGCAAAGTTCCCGATAGGTAGCTTCGCTAGCCGATTCGCTGGCTCAGGTCGGGCTCCCCTCGGGATGTCCCGGGGCAGTTTCTGCGAGGCCAAGGCAAGACATCGGCGTCTCAGTCCCTCTCGGCTGGGTAGACTCGCAATGCCGTCCATTGCCAGTGGCCGTCGCGACGCGTCACCAGAATGGTCCCACGGTTGGATCGCATCTCCCCCTCGCTGAAGCGACCAATCGTCTCGATCAGGGCGAGGTCTGGCCCCAAAAAGCGAATATTTGTCACCTCGAGCGAGAACTTGCGAGTCGGAGGCCAACTTGCCAGCGTTTCACGGTGGGTCTTGGCGATCGTGTCAGGGCCAACCAGTCGCGGGCCATCGAAGAAGACAAGATCGGCGTCCGGAGCAAATACCGCTCCGATCTTGCCCTCATCGCGTGCGTTTATGGCGGCTACGTACGCCGCGACATTGTCACGAATGCCAGCCTCGTCCTTGGGCCGGGCCTGCGCTGAGGCAAGAGTTGTTGCGGATAGAACGAGGCAGATCGAAAGCACGGTGATTCGCATGGTCCCCTCCTTGAGACGGAACTGCATCATGAATGCGGCGTCGGTCTAACCCCCGCGCTTCCCCGGCGGGCGACGAGATTGCGTGTCCGCAACTCTACGGTCCATATAACCTCTGGGACCTCAAGCGGCGAGAGGGCACTTCCGGAGAAGCGCCCGACAGGTGCAAGCGCTGGCGTCGCCCCGCCCTCCCAATTGACCTGCCGTGCCCCGCCTCGCACCTTGTCACGGCGGCCACACCCGCCGCCGCGACCACCCGGAGGTGATGCATGGCCATCCTGCGAGACCGACCCTACCCCAACATGAACTTCACCGTGGACCTCGGCACCGGTGTGGTCGAAGGCCCCGAAGCCGGCCTGGTCGAGGTCATCTTCCCCGAATCCCGCATCCAGGTCAACGAATACCGCAATGGCAGCGAAAAGGTCACCGAGCCGATCAAGACCCTCACCCTGACCCACTATGGCAACCTGCTGCTCCGGCGCGGCGCCATGGGCTCGCTGAATTGGTATCAGTGGTGGAACGAGGCGCGGAACGGCAATCCCGCCGTCGCCCGAAACATCGTGGTCCAGCTGCTGGATGAGGATCGCGCGGCGGTAGTGCTCACCTGGAAATTCTACCGTGCCATGCCCGCGAACTATCAATTCGCGCCGCTGAATGCGCTGGCCGGGGACACGCTGATCGAGAATCTGGAGCTGGCGTTTGAACGAATGGAAATGGAGTAGTAGCCAAAAGCGGGAACAGGGAACAGGGAACGGGAAAAGCAAACTCCGGCGCTAGCCGCTTCCAATACTCAAGGACGCGTCATTGCGAGGAGCCCGCGAAAGCGGGCGACGAAGCAATCTCCATCCGAAAGCAACTCCACGAGTTGGATGGATTGAGGACTGAGGTTTAGAAACAGAGGGAACAGGGAACAGGGGAACGGAAAAAACAGCATCGATGTATGTCCGAGCCCTTCTCCGCGGCCCGGAGCGCGGCAACGCTTCCACCGAAGCCCGAGCCGATGATCACAACGTCGTAGTCGAAGGTGGCCATGAGCCCTCCCGCATCACCATGCAGCGCGCGTAGCTGGACTTCGTCTCAGTAGAACTCTGCTTTCGACCACGACCCACAGCAGGAGCAGGAGGGGCGAAATGAAGCGCGAATAGGCGCCGTCCGGTGCCCAGAATCCGCTGCTCAGCCACGTGGCGCCGCCCAGTACTCCGAGCACGACGGCTGCGACCCCCACCGTAAAGAGTTCGTTCGAGATCAGCCCGGCCCGCCAGAGTCCGAATGCCCCGGCCATGATCAGCATCGCGCGGGGGAATGACATCATCACGCCGAGGGCCCACGTGAAGTCGTTCAGCCCTGACATGAGCAGGATAACGCCAGAGCCGGCGATCGAGTACGCGAGGGCGGCGCTCACCGCGATCTGCAGGAGGAAGAGTGCTCCGAACGCTGCGCTGGCAGCGGTCGCCGCGGCACCCCAACCGTCCTGGCCGGCATCCGCCAGGGTGGTCCTGAGCGCCGCCGTGAACCACAGAAGGTTGAGGAGGTTGAGGCCGGACAAGAACGCGGCAATCAGAATCCACGTGCGATGACCATGGTAAAAGGCTACGAGTGCCTCAGGCGAAGCGCCGACCGGCGGCTGAGAGCCGTAGATGACGGACGCGATGATGAACAAGGCGACAAACTGGATGCCGCTCGTGCGCCAGAGGCGTTCCCAGAACGCGGGGGTGGTGTACGCGCTGGGAGATGAAGTCTTGGCTGTGTTGGTCGCGCTCATGAGGACCTCGGTTTGGTCGGAGAGGCGCTGCAAGCGGGGGAAACAATTTCTCAGAAGCTTTGGGCCCCATCCATTGGACTTTGGACTATCATCTCGTCGCTGGCCCTGGCAGGAGCCATGGCAGGCCGGCGCGGGCAATTGCCCGTCCGCTTGACAAGCGCCCGGCCGGGTGCGACTAACGGGGAGGTGTGAAGACCCCGGATACTTCCGCAACGAGAAGTCTCTAGTGACTGAGCTCGCCCACATCGCTCCGCCTTCCAGACCGCTGGTACTGCTCTCCGTGGGTCTTGGCGCGCTCAGCGGCCTTCTCGACAGCTGCCGTAACAACTCGCCCACCGCTGGTCCGCCGCCACCGGAAGTGACGGTGCTGACTATTCAGCCGCAGACCATACCCGCTCAGCTCGAGTGGGTCGCCGAGGCAGCCGCGTCGAAGAGTGTACAGGTGCGGGCTCAGGTCTCAGGCGTGATCGTCGCGCGACCCTATGTCGAAGGCACGGACGTACGCAAGGGAACGGTGCTGTTTCGCATCGATCCGCGCACCTATGAGGCCAACTTTCGGAGCGCCGAGGCTCGGGTGGCCGAGAGCGAAGCCCAGCTCGCGAACGCGGAACGAACTCTCGACCGGTTGAAGCCGCTGTTGGATGAGCGTGCCGTCGCTCAGCAGGACGTGGACAACGCCCAGGGCGCCTACGATCAAGCCCACGCGGCCGTCCTCGAGGCGCGGGCCACACTGGACGCGGCGAAGAAGAACTATGACGACACCTTCGTGCGGGCCGAGGTGGACGGGCGGGCGGGGCGGGCCCTCATGGATTTGGGCGCCGTCACCTCTGGGCCGGCCGATCTGCTCACCACGGTGGATCAGGTGGATCCGGTCTACGTCTTCTTCAATCCGTCAGACCAGGACGTGCTCCAATGGCGTCAGGACATCGCGGCCAAACGCCTGGTGGTGCCTCCCGGCGTGCTTGACGTGCAAGCGAGGCTGTCCGATGGCAGCGTTCTGAGCGAGACGGGGAAGCTCAACTTCATCGATGTGGCGTTGCAACCCGGCACCGGAGCACTGCAGCTCCGCGCCGTTTTCCCCAATTCACGGCACGCCCTGCTGCCAGGTCAGTTCGTACGGGTCCGCATGCTCGGAGTCAAACGGCAGGACGCGATCCTGGTCCCCCAGCGTGCGGTGCTTCAGGGTCTGAACGGCCCGTTTGTCTACGTTCTCGGCGACAGTGACAAGGTGACCGCACGGAACGTCGGGGCAACCGATTGGCAGGGAACTCAGTGGCTCATTGACAGCGGGCTTCGGCCCGGTGATCGGGTAATCGTGGACGGGGTCCAGAAGATCGCACCCGGTCGCCCGGTGCGTCCGGTTGTCTACCGGCCCGAAGGGGACACGACCCTGACCGAGAAGAGCGATAGCGTGCTGGTCGCCCCTCCGTCTGCGGCGCCGCCGATCCGGGACACCGTGCGGGTTAGGCCCAACCCATGAGCGAACCCTCCGAGATCCGCTACCTCTTCATCCGGCGGCCCATCCTCGCGGGCGTCATCGCGATGGTGATCGTTTTGCTGGGAGCGTTCGCCCTGCGGACCCTGCCGATCAATCGCTATCCCACGATCACTCCGCCTTCGGTCCAGGTGTCGGCCGTCTACCCCGGTGCAACCGCGGAAGACGTCGCGTCGGCCGTCGCCTCGCCAATCGAGCAGCAGCTTTCGGGACTGGACGGCCTGCTCTACTTCAAGTCGTCGAACGCCAGCGACGGCACGATGAACCTGCAGGTGTATTTCGACATCTCCCGCGACCTCGATCTCGCAGCGGTGGACGTCCAGAACCAGCTCAACGTCGCCGAGCCTCAAATCCCTCAAGAGGTGGTGCGACAGGGGCTCACGGTGACGAAGGCGCAGACCGACATCCTGATGGTCATTGCTCTTTCCTCCGAGGATCCCCGCTACGACGCGACCTACCTGAGCAACTATTCCAAGATCTATCTGGAGGACGAGATCAAACGGATCCCGGGCGTGGGAAGCGCGGGCACCTTCGGGCAGCTGCAGTTCTCCATGCTTCTGAGTCTGGATCCCGATCGCATGGCGCAGCTCGGCCTTACCGTCGCGGACGTTCAGGCGGCGGTGCTGGAGCAGAACACGACCAATCCGGCCGGCCGCATCGGTCGGGAGCCGGCTCCTCCCGGCAACCAGCTCACCCTTCCGGTCACCACGGTCGGCCGGCTCACGGACCCGAAGGAGTTCGAGAATATCATCGTCCGGGCCCGCCCCGATGGATCACTCATTCGGGTGAAGGACATCGGCCGCGTGACGCTCGGGGCCCAGAACTACGACCTGGTCAGCAAGGTCAACGGAGTCACCACGGCGGCGATGCGGGTGTTCCTGCGCCCCGGCGCCAACGCGCTCAACGTCAAGGCCGCCATCGTCGACCGCATGAACCAGCTGGCGAAGAACTTCCCGCAAGGGGTCTCCTGGTTCATTCCGTTCGACACCACGCCCTTCATCAGCGCATCGGTTGAAGAGGTGGTGATGACCCTGTTCGAAGCGATGCTGCTGGTAACCCTCGTGGTCTTCATTTTCCTGCAGAGCTGGCGGACGACGCTGATCCCGGTGCTCGCCGTACCGGTTGCGATCATCGGCACCTTTTTCGGACTGCAGGTCCTCGGCTTTACCATCAACCTGCTCACCCTTTTTGCCCTGGTGCTCGCGATCGGCATCGTAGTCGACGACGCGATTGTGGTAATGGAAAACGTCGAGCGCATCATGGCCGAGGAAGGGCTGCCTCCGGCGCAGGCCGCGGACAAGGCGATGGGTCAGGTGGCGGGTGCACTGGTGGCGATCGTGCTGGTGCTCTGCGCCGTGTTCCTTCCGGTAGGGTTCCTGGGAGGGCTGACGGGCCAGATGTACAAACAGTTCGCGATAACGCTGGTGGTGGCGGTGGTGATCTCCGGAATCGTGGCACTCACCCTCACGCCGGCTCTCTGCGCCGTCCTGCTCCGGCCGCAACACGCAGAAACGGGTAACTGGTTCTTCAAGCGGTTCAACCGTGGGTTCGCGCGTGTCACCCAGCGCTACACCGCCGCGGTGGGGAGCGCTATCGCGCGGCCGCGAGTATGGGTCGCCTGCTTCGGGGTCATGCTTGTCCTGATCGTGGTGCTGGCGCGACGGGTGCCGAGCGGGTTCATCCCGACCGAGGACAAGGGCTACTTCGGCATTGTGGTCCAGCTTCCGGATGGGGCTTCCACCCAACGCACTGGACAAGTGGTTTCGCAGATCGAGGGCTACCTTCGCAAGCAGCCTGCCGTCCGCTACGTAGTCTCCTTCACCGGACTGAGCTTCGTACTCGGCACCAACCAGACCAACTCGGCTTCCATGTTCGTGCTGCTCAAGCCATGGGACGAGAGGAAGAGTAAGGAGGATCAGCTCACCGCTGTGCTTAACGGCACCAATGGGTTCATGGCTTCGCTCAACACTGCGGTGGCATTCGGCTTCAATCTTCCCGAGATCCCGGGGCTCGGCACCACTGCTGGTCTCGAAGTCAATTTGCAGGACCGAGGCATCAACGACGTCCGGAAGTTCGCCGGGCTGGTGAACGAGTTTGTCCAGAAGGCGAATACGCTGCCGGAGCTGCAAGGCGTTCAATCTCTGATCCGGGTCAACGTGCCTCAGGTTTTTGTCCACGTGGATCGGGAAAAGGTCAAATCCCTCGGGGTCCCACTGGGGGATGTCTTTCGGACTCTCCAGGCAATGCTCTCGACCCTCTACATCAACGACTTCAACCTGTACGGCAGGACGTACCGGGTTCAGCTGGAGGCGCAGCCGAGGTTCCGGGAGAAACCGGAAGACATCGGCCGCCTCTACGTGCGAGGGCCCAACGGTGCCATGATCCCGATCTCCACCCTGATCCGCACCGAGTTTCAGGGCGGCCCCAGCCTGGTCCAACGGTTCAATGGGTTCACCTCCGCGGTGGTGAACGGTGCTCCCAAACCGGGCTATAGCTCCGGCCAGATGCTCGACGCGGTGGAGCGGCTGGCGCAGTCCGAGTTCGTTCCCCGCGGAGTGGGTTACGGTTTTAGCGGCCAGTCCTTTGCGGAGCGAGCCGCGGGTGGACAAGGGGCCCTGGTCTTCGTGCTCGGCCTCACCATGGTGTTCCTGGTGCTGGCGGCCCAGTACGAAAGCTGGTCGATCCCCTTCGCCGTGCTGCTCGGAGTGCCGTTTGGCGCCTTCGGAGCCTTCCTCGGAGTCTGGCTCCGCCACATGTCGAGCGACGTGTACTTCCAGATCGGCCTTCTGGTGGTGGTAGGGCTCGCCGCGAAGAACGCCATCCTGATCGTCGAGTTCGCCACCGAACTTCGAGCGCAGGGTCGTTCGCTCGTGGAGGCGGCGGTAGAAGCCGCACGAGACCGGTTCCGGCCCATCCTCATGACCTCGTTTGCGTTCATCATGGGTGTGGCACCGTTGCTCATTGCCAGCGGTGCCGGCGCCGAGAGCCGGCACTCGATCGGCACCGGCGTGTTCTTCGGAATGTTGTTCGCAACAACGGTGGGGATCTTCTTCATCCCGATGTTCTTCTACCTGATCAAAGCGGTGGGTGAGCGCGGGCTCTTCCGCCGTCGCGTCGCCGCGACCCCCGCCGTGGCCGGTGCCGGAACGACTCCTACCTCCGAGCGCGAAGGTTGAGATGCGTCCGGACCTGGCTCTCGGACTCCTCGGCCTGACTGTCGCTGGTTGCGCCGTAGGACCGTCCTACAAGCGCCCCGATACAGGCGCGCCGGTCAATTGGCGCCCGGCCTCGGCCACAACGGACTCGCTGCGTCCGTTCTACGATTCGCTCGCTTCCCACCGTGACACGATCGCACTCGACCCCGCAGCGCCGGTCGCTCAGGACAGTAACGCGGCGATGGCGTTGCAAGCGGACACGGTTCCGGACCTCGCCTGGTTCGACCTGCTGGCCGACCCGGCTCTGCGCGAGTTGGTCGATTCGGCTCTCTTTGCGAACCGCGACATCCGGATCGCGGTCGCCAGAATCGATGAGTTCCGCGGCCTGGCTGGTGTCGCAAAGAGTGAGCTGTTTCCCCAGCTCTTCCTGAACGGCGAGGGAGGGCGGGTCAAGAACCGGCTAGGAACCGCGGTCCACTACAACTACCTGCAGGTAACTGCCGACCTTCAGTGGGAGTTGGACTTCTGGGGCCGAATCCGCCGCTCGTCCGAAGCCGCCAGGAGCGACCTGCTCGCCAGCCAGGAGGGCCAGAGGGTGGTGATCCTCTCACTCGTGGGCGACGTGGCGATTGCCTACCTCCGTCTCCGCCAACTGGATCTCTCGCTCGAGGTTTCCCGCCGAACCCTCGCCGCGAACCTGGAAACGCTCAGGCTTGCGCGGCGTCGCTTCAACGAGGGGCTCATCTCCGAGTTGGATGTGCGCCGGTTCGAGTCGAGCGTGGCCAGCACCGGCTGCGAGCGTCGCGCAGTTTGAGGGGCAGATCACCCAGACCGAAAATCTGCTCAGCCTCCTGGTGGGCCGGAATCCTGGCAGCATAGTCCGCGGTCGTGCACTGACGGAGGTGTTGGGGACCCTGACGGTGCCGGCACAGTTGCCGGAAAGCCTGCTCGAGCGCCGCCCGGATGTGCGAGAGGCTGAGGCCGCGCTCCACGCCGCCACCGCACGGGTTGGGGCGGCGAAGGGTGCACAGCTTCCGGTGATTTCGGTGACGGGAGACTACGGTACCTTCGCTACTAGAACTTCCGACCTTGGCAAGGCCCAGAGTGAGACCTATCAGATCTTCGGCGGGGTCTCGATCCCGATTTTTACCGGTGGCAGGCTCAGCAGTCAGGTGGACGTGGCCGAGGCACGGGCCGAGCAAGCGCGGTATGGATACGAGCAGACTGTGCTGATTGCGCTTCGGGAGGCAGAGGATGCATTGGCCGGGATACGCTCCTCACGAAATCAGGTGATCGCGGAGCAGACCCAGGTTGATGCCCTGCGCCGGGCCCTGCATCTAGCCGAGCTGCGCTATCAGGCCGGGGCGTCGAGCTATCTGGACCTGCTCGATGCCCAGCGGAGCCTCTTCGTCGCCGAGTTGGAGCTGGCGGACGCACAGGGGCAGGAGGCAACCGCTGCGGTGACTCTCTACCGGGCGCTGGGCGGTGGCTGGCCGGTGAGCCCAGCGGATTCAGTCGGTCCGCCCTGACCGATCTCCTGCAAGTCGGTGCGTGCTCGCCCCCAACGTAATGGAACGTGACCCTCCTACAGACTCTGGCCTTTCAGGCTACCTTTGGAATCCGGTCGAGGAGCTTGAACTCAGAACTCGGAACTCGGAACTGACTCAGTCCTCACTCCTTTCACTCGCTACTGACGTCCAAGCAGGTATGGTATGAATCAGCTCTCCCACCCCCTCCCCGCCGGAACCCCGGCTCCCAACTTCACCCTCTGGGCCACACCCGATCAGAAGTTGTCACTCGACGAACTTCGGGGTCGCCTGGTGGTTCTCGTCTTCTATCCCGCCGACTGGAGCCCGGTGTGCGGTGATCAGCTGGCACTCTATAACGAGCTGCACTCGGAATTTCATCGCCTCGGCGCCGATGTCATCGGTATCTCGGTAGACGGGGTCTGGTGTCATACAGCGTTCCGGGAGGAGCGCCATCTCCACTTGACCCTGCTCAGTGATTTCGAGCCGAAGGGCGCGCTCGCGAGCCAGTACGGGGTTTATCGTGAAGCGGATGGTACCACTGAGCGAGCCCTGTTCGTGATCGACCGGGATGGAATCATTCGCTGGTCTTATCTATCCCCCGTCGGGGTGAACCCGGGAGCGGACGGGATCCTCGAAGCATTGGAATCACTGCAGCATCCCGCCGCCGCGGGGTCCGGGAGCGCACCATGAGCCGGCTCACTGTTCCAGTCAGCAAGCGGGACCATATGCAGGGAGATCCGAAGGCTCCCCTCACCCTGGTCGAGTACGGCGACTACGAGTGCCCTCACTGTGGCCGCGCCTATCCGATCATCAAGCGGGTCCAGGCTCGCCTCGGCAACAGGCTCTGCTTCGTCTTTCGGAACTTTCCGCTCAACGAGATCCATCCCCACGCCGAGCACGCCGCGGAGTCGGCGGAATCGGTGAGTACGCATGGCGGGGAGAAGGCGTTCTGGGCCATGCACGACCTGATCTTCGAGCATCAACGGACCCTGGAAGACGCCGCGCTGGCGCGTTTAGCCACGGAGGCCGGCGTGGACGGTAAGGTCGTCCTTAGCGACCTCGCCGCCAGTAACTTTCGCGACCGGGTGCGGGAAGACTTCATGAGCGGAGTTCACAGCGGTGTCAACGGAACTCCTACCTTCTTCATCAACGGTGTCCGCTACGACGGCCCCTGGGATGAGGCGGATCTCGTTGCGGAGTTGGAGGAGACCCTCGTACATCTGGCGTGAAGGTGTCAGGGGTCAGGTGTCAGGGAGTGAGAAGTAAGGAGTGATGGTTGCTGGAAAGCACCCCTCTCCCGCAGTATTAATTTCAAGAGAAGAAAACTCGGTACTCGGTACTCGGTACCTTGGTACTAGCCCAGTCCTCAGTCCTTCACCTCGTTACTGTCCTCCGGAGTCCCCCATGGCCCGCAACACCACCGCAACCGAACGCACGACCCGCGTGAACCGCAGGTCTACTGAAATCGACGACGGCCCGAGCCGCCTCTATTCCACCAAGAACGATCTGCCCCAGGCGAGCCGGGTACAGGTCATCGAGCTGTTGAACCAGCGCCTGGCCGACAGCATCGACCTGCAGACCCAGTGCAAGCAGGCCCACTGGAACGTGAAGGGTCCCGCGTTCATCGCGCTGCACAAGCTGTTCGACGAGATCAACGAGGACGTGGAGGAGTACGTCGATCTGATTGCCGAGCGGATCGTGCAGCTGGGCGGGATCGCGGAGGGAACCGTGGGAGTGGTGACGGGACGCACCAGCCTGGTGGATTACCCGCTGGTGCTCTCGAAGGGCGCCGAGCATGTGGCGGCGTTGTCAGACGCGCTTGCCGCATTCGGGCGGAACGTGCGGGTCGGGATCGAGGAGATGAACGAGCTGGAGGACGCGGGTAGCGCCGATATCCTGACCGAGATCTCCCGCGGTGTCGACAAGTGGTTGTGGTTCGTCGAGGCGCACCAGCAGGGCGGGTGAGAAGCGACAGGTTCTGCGGTAGCATCACGGCATGACTGAATTCAGCATCGCGGTCGAGATTGCGGCGCCCCCGGAGCGGGTGTGGGCCGTCCTCGCCGACCTGGAACGCTGGCCCGAGTGGACGGCCAGTGTCACGAGCGTCGAGCTGCTCGAGCCGGGTCCGCTCGCGGTGGGGACGCGGGCGCGGGTGAGTCAGCCCAAGCTGAAGCCCGCGATCTGGGAAGTAACCCAGGCGAAGGCTGGGCGCGGCTTCACCTGGGTCACTCGGCATCCCGGCCTTCTTGTCACCGGCCTCCACCAGCTGGAGCCGATCGAGAAGGGCACCCTCGCCACCCTCGCCGTCCGCTTTTCCGGTCTACTCGGCCCCTTCGTGGGGTGGCTCACCCGAACGCTCAATCATCGTTATCTGGCGTTCGAGGCGGATGGACTGAGGAAGCGGAGTACGCCGAAAGCGTGAGAGGTAAGAAGTGAGCTTCTCACCTCTCACCTCTCACGCTTTTCGAACCCTTGACGTCTCACCCATGTAGCTGCATTTCCAAACCGTAGGCTCCTTCCCAAAGATCCGGATTCATCGAGGTCTCTCTTGCGCACTCTCACCGATGCGGATGGCGTAGTCTGGACCGTCATCGAGGATGAAGTGCTCGGCGGCCAGCCGATGCAGCAGCACGCCGCCGTCTTCACCGCCGCGGACGGCAGACGGCGCTGGGTGCCGATGGCCCGCGGTGCACTCAAGAGGCTGCAAGATGCGGAACTCCGCTCCCTCCTTATGACGGCGCCGGGGACTCAGGCGGACAGGTAGGAGCCGTCAGCCGTCAGAGATCAGCCGCGCACGGTCAGAGAATCACTTCATCCCGAACGAAGTGAGGGATCTACTCTCCTCACCTTGGCGTATAGGCAAGGAGACTAGATCCCTCGCATTCGCTCGGGATGAGGTGCACTTCGTTCGGGATGAGGCGTCACGGCTGACGGCTGACGGCTGACGGCACTCTCCAGCACGCCAACTCGCCCGTTCGACCGCATCTTGACATGCAAGCAAATACTTGCATATTCAACCCGTGACTGATCGGGACAAGGTCTTCAAGGCCCTGGCGGATCCCACGCGGCGGGAGCTGCTGGATCGACTCTCTGCCGAGAGCGGGCAAACGCTTTCGGCGCTGTGTGAGGGGCTCGACATGTCCCGGCAGGCGGTCACTCAGCATCTCGAGATCCTGGAGGCGGCCAATCTGGTTGCCTCACTCATGCAGGGGCGCGAGAAGCTGCACTATCTCAACCCGGTGCCGATTTACGAGGTGTTCGATCGCTGGATCCGGAAGTTCGAGAAGCCTCGACTCCGCGCCCTGGGAAACTTCAAGAAACAGCTGGAAAGGGGACGAACGTGACAAGCAGCTTGAAATCCACCGTGGCCACCAAGGCGGAATTCGTCTACGTGACCTACATCCAGACCACCGCAGAGGAGGCCTGGAAGGCCCTGACCCAGGGCGACATCACCCGGCAGTACTGGGGTTACGAGAACCGCTCGGACTGGAAGCGTGGATCCAACTGGGAGCACAGGAAGGCCGGCGAGGACAAGGCGACCCTCGTCGGGAAAGTTGAAGAGGTCAATCCACCCCATCGCCTTGTCATGACCTGGGCCGAGCCCAAGGACGCGGGCGATCCCGCCAAGGCGTCCCGTGTCACCTTCAACATCGAGTCGCTGGAGAATCAGAAGATGATTCGGCTGACGGTAATCCATGATCAGCTGGAGGAAGGCTCGAAGATGGCGAAGGACATCTCCCAAGGCTGGCCGCGTGTGCTGTCGAGCCTGAAGTCGTTCTTGGAGACGGGGCGTCCGCTGGAGACGTGGAGCAAATAGTCACAAGCGGGAGAAGGGAGAAGGAAGACGGGAGAAGGGAATAGCGGGGACAGGTCGTTCAGTATCGGGAAAACCTGTAAGTTTGGTGCTGTTCCCGTCTCCCGTCTCCCGTCTCCCGTCTCCTTTCTTCCTTCTCCGCCCCTGTCCGACACGACCACTCGCTTCGCCCCCGCCCCGACTGGCTACCTGCACTTGGGCCACGTCGCCAATGCGATCTACGTATGGGGTATGGCGCGTTCGGCCGGCGGAAGAGTGCTGCTCCGGCTGGAAGACCACGATCGTCAGCGCTGCCGCCCGGCATACGAGGCTGCGCTGCTGGAAGACCTCGCATGGTTGGGATTCACTCCTGATCAGCCCTCCTATGCCGAGTTGAGGCAGGGCCCATCGTCGTTTCGTCAGAGCGACAACAAGGTGGCGTATGAGAGCGCGCTCGAGGTGCTGCGTGCGCGACATAACGTGTATGCGTGTGAATGTTCCAGGCGGGAAGAAGCGAACAGGGCGGACAAGGCGGACAAGGCGGACAAGACGGACCGAACAGCGAGAAGCGAGGAGGGCGAGACGGCCGGCGAAGTTCCCTATTCCGGGCGCTGCCGGGATCGGGGACTGGCGCCGGGTCCGGGACGGGGGCTGCGTGTAGTGATCGCACCCGGCGAGGAGACCTTCACCGACCTCGTGCTGGGCGAACAGCGGCAGGAACCCTCACGTCAGTGTGGCGACCTGTTGCTGCGTGACCGGCTGGGACACTGGACCTACCAGTTCGCGGTCGTGGTGGACGACCTGCGCCACAGTGTCACCACCGTGATCCGGGGCGACGACCTGCTCGCCTCAACCGGAAGACAGATCCGGCTCGCGCGCATGCTGGGCCGAGAGCAATTGCCCGTGTTCGCCCACCACCCGCTGATCCTCAAACCCTCGGGCGACAAACTAAGCAAGGCCAATCGGGATACCGCGGTGCGGGAACTCCGCGCCAGCGGTCTCTCGGCTCCGGACGTGATTGGCCGCGCGGCGCTGGCGGTGGGGTTGATTCACGAGTTTCGGGCGGTGGATGCCAAGGACGTGAGCCAGTTGTTCGAATCTTGACTTTGAGATTCCTCGGTCGCTTCGCTCCCTCGGAATGACAGCTTTCTCCCGTCTCCCGTCTCCCGTCTCCCGTCTCCCGTCTCCCGTCTCCCGTCTCCCGTCTCCCGTCTAACGACTCTCGACTGCTTTTTTCAACAGCGCCACCTGCCCTAGATGATACGCGTCGTGCTGCAGCAATCCCTGGATCATCGCCGCGTAGGACACCCCGGTCCCCGCCGCCGGGTCCCGCACCGGCCCCACCATGTCCTCCAGCTTTTTCTCCGGGGTCCGGAATAGCTGCTCCCGCAATTCGGCGTGCGCCGTTTCCAATTCATCCAGCGCCTGCCACCAGTTCCCCTCTGTGGGATCGACCACCGGCGGCCAGTCGCCGTCGTCAGGCTCATGCGGATTGCCCTCTTCCAGCCGGCGCTTCACCTCGCGCACCCAGCTCGTCATGTGCAGGATGATCTCCCAGATCGAATGCGCGTTGGGAATCGGGCGCGCCGAGGCCTGCTGCGAAGTGAGCCCTTCGACCACTTGGGTAATGGGAGGTCCGTACCAGGGATCGCCGGACTGGGTGGCCTGGATCTGCGTCGCGTAAAACGATGTTTCGGACATAGCAGAGCGGGAGACAGGAGACGGGAGACAGGAGACGGGAAATCCTCACTTAGGCCAAATCTAAGCGCTTTTCCCGTCTTCCGTCTCCCGTCTTCCGTCTCCTTCTACTCAACCGTCCCTGTCATTATCCCGTGTCTCACGCGCGCCGCCTTCGCCGCTGGCACTCGGATCAGCCTCCAGGTGTTGCTCGATGTTCTCGACCAACCGGACCTTGCCGTTCAAGGTCATGGTCGAGTCTCCCCGCTTGACCACGAAGGGAATCGGGAGGCTGTCCTTGCCGGCGTACATCTGCCGGTAGGCGGGACCGAAGTCATTGGTGGTGATCTTGAGATCGCCGATCGAAAGGAGGATGTCTCCCAGCTTGAGGCCCGCTCCTTCGGCGGCACTTCCGGGGACTATCTGGGTCACCCTGGCGCCGCCGCTCGCCGAGTCGGGATTGGTGCTGACGCCGAGTCGTGGGACTTGGGTCGTGTCGGTCCGGAGGCGGAGACCGGCGAGCGGGAGAATGCTGTCCCAGGGAAACGGTTCGCGGCCATCAACGTAATTCGCGTTGAACTGCTTGAAGTCCTTCCCGCCTGCCGCCTTGCTCACTGCTCCCCACCAGTCGGTGCCGGTGAAGCCTTTGCCCGCCTTGTAGGTCGAGTTGTAAACGCTCCGCATCACATCGTCGAGTGAGCGTTTGTTGTCGCTCGCGTCCCGGATCAGGACGTCGAGCATGAAGCCGGCGAGAGAGCCCTTGGGATAGTAGATGTAGCCGGTCCCGTCGGTGGGATGGATCCAGGTCGAGAGCGACGCATCCTCGAGTGCCACCGGCACGGTCTGCTGGACGTTCGCGATCTTGTTGCCGGTCTCATCGAAGAACGCGCTTGAATCCACGATCCCGCTGCGGACCAGGGTCAGATCGGCGTAGTAGTCGGTGATCCCCTCGCTTACCCAGAGCCACACGGTGGGCTGGGCCTGGTCGTAGCGGTAGGGCACCATTTCGGCCGGCCGCATCCGCTTCACATTCCACGAATGGAACATCTCGTGAGCGGTGATCGAGGGCAGGATCGGGGTACCGATCAGCTGCGGAGTGTAGACCCCGACGTGGGAGTTCTGGTGTTCGAGCGCCGACCCGCCCGGGAAATCAGGCGTGAAGATCATCATGACGTTGTAGGTGTCCCACTGCGTCTCCTGGAACACCGCGCCCTCGGTGGGGATCATGCGCTTGATGTCATTCCAGGTGGAGTCGCGCGCCGGGCCGAAGAGGGTTCCCACCGGATAGGTCGCAAGGCGCGCCATCTTGCCGTTCACCAGGTTGCTGTCGTACTCGAATTTCCCGATGAAGAACGGCATGTCCACCAGGTCGTGATAATTCTTTTCGCCGTAGGTTCCGGCTTCACTCCCGCGATGCATGCCGGTCGCGACCAGCCAGTCCGACTGGGTATGGATCCGCACTGTGGCCGGGAAGGTGAGGCTGCGGCCTTCGGGGTACATGAAGACGTTGGTGCCGTTGAACAGAAGGAAGTCGGGCCGCGACCAGGCCATCGCGTTGTCGAGCGTGTCGGCCTGGAAATCGAAGTCGACCGTGATCGACTTCGCACCCGCGGCGCGGATCCGCCAGGTGTCATAGTCGAGCTTGTCCCAGCCCAGCTCCTTGCCCTCTGACGTGGGTGTGAATTTCGATACCCAGCGGGCGAAGTTGGTCACCTCGTAGGCGCCGGGCGTCCAGCTGGGGAGCGAGAGCAGAACATCCCCCGGGCCGGTGACGTCGAACTGCATCGAGACCTTGAGCGAGCGGTTCTTCGCCGTGGTGGTGTCGAACGTGACGTCGTAACTGATGTGGGAAATGGGTGCCGAAACGGGAGCCTTCGGAGCCTGCGCCAGGAGCGGGGTAGTGAGCGCCAGACTGGCGATCGTCAGGACGGGTACAGCCTTCAGCATGGGTGATCCGGGTTGGAGACGACGGAAAGGACGTGCGGAAGGGGGAAATGGTTGCAATGGGGTCAGCCGTCAGCCGTCAGCCGTCAGCCAGTAGCCGTCAGAAGCACCTCATCCCGAGCGCAGCGAGGGACCTTCTGTCCGAACCTTGGCGCGAAGGCAGGGAGAGTAGGTCCCTCGTCGCTTCGCTCCTCGGGATGAGGTGGCTAACGGCTAACAGCTAATTGCTGACGGCTGACGGCTGACGGCTGACGGCTGATGGCTGACTGCTGATACCCTCGACTTGCAATCACCGCAGCCGTCGCCTCCTGCGGTACTCCAACTCCAACTCCCCCTCCCACCTCGCCATCACCGCCGAGGCCAGGCAGTTGCCCAGCAGGTTCACCGAAGTGCGGGCCATGTCCATGAACGCATCCACGCCCAGGATGACGGCGACGCCTTCGAGCGGCAGGCCGAAGGTCGAGAGCGTGCCGGCGAGAATGACCAGCGATGCGCGGGGCACCGCGGCGACACCCTTACTGGTCAGCATGAGGGTCAGCATCATCACCAGCTGCTGGCCCAGCGACATGTCGACCCCGGCGGCCTGCGCCACGAACACCGAGGCGACGCCGAGGTAGAGGGTGGAGCCGTCGAGGTTGAAGGAGTAACCGGTCGGCAGCACGAAGGAGACGATACGGCGCGGGATCCCGAACTTCTCCATGTTCTCCATCGCGAGCGGCAGGGCCGCTTCGGAGGAAGCGGTGGAGAAGGCGATGAGCCAGGGTTGTTTCGCGTGGTCCCAGAAGCGACGGAGCGGGATCCGGGCGATGATCGCGGCGGGCAACAGCCCAACGAGGATGAAGACGATCAACGCTCCGTACAGCGTCGCGACGAGCAGCCCCAGGTTACCGATCACCGCGAGGCCGTTCTTGCTGATCGTGGCCCCGATCGCGGCCGCGATGCCGATCGGAGCGTACTTCATCACGATGTTGGTGAACTTGAACATGATCTCCGACAGACTCTCGCAGAAGGCGAGCATCGTCTCCCGGGGGCGGCCCTTCACCTGGGCCAGTGCCACGGCGAAGAGCAGCGAGAAGAACACCACCTGAAGGACTTCGTTCTTGGCCGCCGCGTCGAAGAAGCTGGTCGGGACGGTATGCTCCAGCACTCCGGCAAGCGTCGTCTTGGTGCTGGCGAACTGCTCTCCCGCCTCGGCGCTGACGGCGAGCGAGATCCCATCGCCCGGACGGATCAGGTTGACCGCCCCCAGGCCGATGAAGAGCGCCACGGTGGTCATGATCTCGAAATAGATCAGTGACCGGAGAGCCAGCCGGCCCACCCGCTTCAGATCATCGCCGTGCCCCGCGATGCCGACGACCAGGCTCCCGAAGAGAAGGGGAACCACGATCGCCTTGATCATTCTCAGGAAGACATTGGACAGCGGCGTGAAGTACGGAATCAGGTCGGTGCTGGTCCACACATTGTGGTCGAGCCAGCCCAGAAAGGCGCCGCCCACCGTGGCGATGATGATCCAGCCAGTGAGGGAGATCCGCCTGAGAATCGAGAGCATCGGGGTTACGGGGCCCCCGCCAGTGCTCCCATTTTCGCCTCGATCCCCGCGAGCAGCGATGCGTAGGACGCGGCGAAGCTCGCGACGCCCTCGACCTCGAGCGTCTGCGTGATGGTGTCGAGGTCAATGCCGAGTTTCTTGAGTGCCGCAAGCTGGGCCGGAGCGGCACGCTGGCCCGCGGCCATACGCAACTCGGGCTGGCCGTGATCCCGGTAGGCGGCGAAGGTCGCGGGCGGCAGGGTGTTCACCGTCTGCTCCGCGATCAGCGCTTCGACGTAGTAGATGTCGGGGAGACGCGGATCCTTGGTGCTGGTCGAGGCCCAGAGCGGCCGCTGCACCCGAGCCCCCTTCGCGCCGAGCGCCTTCCAGCGCTTGCCGGCGAAGGTTTCCTCGAATGCCGAGTACGCGGCGCAGGCGTTGGCGATCGCGGCCGTGGCGCGGAGCGATTGGGCATTCGACGCGGGATTCTTCTCCAGCAGCGGATCCACCTTGCCGTCGAGCCGGCTCACGAAGAAACTCGCCACCGACGCGATCCCGTCAATCGGAAGATCCTGCGCCGCCCGGCGCTCGAGCCCGGTCATGAACGCGTCCATCACCTCGCGGTAGCGGGCGACCGAGAAGAGCAGGGTGACGTTCACGTTGATGCCCTGGGCCAGACACTCGGTGATCGCGGGCAGGCCTTCACTGGTGCCCGGAATCTTGATCATCGCGTTCGGCCGCTCGATCCGCTCCCAGAGCCGTTCGGCCTCGGCAATGGTCCCTGAGTGTCCCGTGCCAGGGTCGGTGAGACCTCGAGCGACACCAGCCCGTCGTGTCCCCGCTGGGCCCGATGCACCGGCAGCGAAGACATCGCACGCGGCGCGCACGTCGCTCACGGCCAGCGCCTCGAACACCTGGGCCGGCGTCTTGCCCTCGGCGGCGAGAGCCCGGATGTCGCCGTCGTAGACGTCGCCTCCCGACACCGCCTTCTCGAAGATGGTCGGGTTCGTCGTCATCCCGCGGAGGCCATCCTGCGTCAATCAGCCGCGCCAGCTCACCCGAGGTGATCAGGTCGCGAGTGATGAAGTCGTACCAGGGGCTCTGCCCCAGGTCGCCGAGCTTCTTGAGAGGGTTGGCGGATGTAGGTGTCATTAGGGTCAAGGTCATTGAAGATTGAAGATTTCAGATTGAAGATTGAAAGGAGCTTCGTATGAAGGCAGTTCAATCTGAAATCTGAGATCTTCAATCTGAAATCAGCTTCCTCACCGCCTCCACTATCCGTTCCGACCGTAAGCCCGAATTCCTCAAACAGCACCTCCGCCGGGGCCGAGGCGCCGAAGTGATCCGAGTCCGATCGCGACACCCCGGTCTCCCACCCAGCGGCTCCAGCCGAACGTCGCGGCCGCTTCGACCGAGACCCGGGCAGTCACCGACTTGGGGCAGCACCGATTCACGATACGCTTCCGGCTGCGCTTCGAACAGCTCCCAGGAGGGTAGCGAAACCAGTCGCACCTTTTTCCCTTCGGCCTGGAGGCGTTCAACCGCGGAGAGGGCGGGATGCACCTCGCTGCCGGTGGCGATCACGATGGCTTCAGGTGCCCCCTTGCAATCGAGCAGCACGTAGCCGCCGCGTCGCGCTCCTTCGGCCGGTGCCAGTTTGGTGCGGTCCAGCACCGCCAGCTTCTGCCGGGTCAGTGCGAGGACGGTGGGCCCATCCTTCTTCTCGATCGCCGACCGCCACGCCTCGACCGTTTCCGAGGCATCGGCCGGGCGGATCACGGTCATGTTGGGTGTCGCGCGCAGCATGCGCGAGCTGCTCGACTGGCTGGTGCGTCGGCCCGTCCTCACCCAATCCAATCGAGTCGTGGGTGCCGATGAAGATCACCGGCAATTTCATCAGCGCTGCGAGACGGAGCGAGGGACGGCAGTAGTCGCTGAAAATGAGGAAGCTGGTGCCGAAGGGGCGGATTCCTCCGTGAGCCGCCATTCCATTGAGACTCGACACCATGGCGTGCTCGCGAACGCCCCAATGGATGTTCCGGCCGACGGCCGTCGCGCTGAAGCTGCCCGCCGTCCTTGATCTCGGCTCCGGTGCTCTCGGCGAGATCGGCTGATCCACCGATCAGGTTTCCCAGCTTTCCGGCGAGAACGTTCAGCGTCTTAGCCGAGGCCTGCCGGGTAGCGAGTTTTCCGTCCGCGGGTGTGAAGGTGGGGAGACCGTCGGCCCAGTTCTTCGGCAACCGTCCCGCCTGCCAATCGGTGAACTCCAACGCCAGCTCGGGGAACTCGCGGCGATAGCGATCCCACAGCGCCTGCCATTCGACGTACGCCTTGCTGCCCTTTTCGAGACAGCGAGCGCGCCACTGCGCCGCTTCGGGGGCCACGACGAACTTCTCCTGCTCCGGCCATCCCAGAATCGCCTTGGTCTTCGCCACCTCTTCCGCGCCGAGGGGAGAACCGTGGGCTGCGGCCGTGTCCCGCTTGGTGGGCGCCGGATCGCCGATGTGAGTCCGCAGGATGATGAGCGAGGGGCGGGCGGTTTCCGCGGCGGCGGTATCGAGCGCCCGCGCGATGGCGTCGAGGTCGTTGCCGTCTCCCACATGCTGCACCTGCCAGCCGTAGGCTTCGAAACGGAGCCCGACATCTTCGCTGAAGGCGAGATTGGTGGATCCGTCGATCGTGATGTGATTGTCGTCGTAGATCAGCTTGAGATTGCCCAGCCGCAGGTGACCCGCAAGCGATGCAGCCTCGCTGGCGACGCCTTCCATCATGTCGCCATCGCTGACCATGGCCCAGACGCGATGCTTCACCAGCTCGAGGCCTGGCCGGTTGAAATGATTCGCCAGGAACCGCTCGGCGATCGCCATGCCCACCGAGTTCCCGACGCCCTGGCCCAGCGGACCGGTCGTAGTCTCAATGCCGACGGTGTGCCCCCGCTCGGGATGGCCCGGCGTTTTGGAGCCGAATTGCCGGAAGTGGCGGATATCCTCGAGGCTGAGATCGTAGCCCGAGAGGTGGAGCAAGCCGTAGATCAGCATCGAAGCGTGCCCGCACGAGAGCACGAAACGATCGCGATCCTCCCACTGGGGATGGGCCGGGTCGAATCGCAGCATCCGGTCCCACAACTGGTAGCCCGCAGGCGCCAGGGCCATCGGCGTGCCAGGATGGCCGGATTGGGCCTGTTCCACCGCGTCCATCGCGAGGACGCGAAGGCTGTTGATGGTCCGCCAAGCGGAATCGGGAGAGGTGGTCAGCTGATCGGTCTCGAGGAGATTGGCGGGCGCGGTCAGAGCGGTCTCCGGTAGAGGCGCAGAGAAGATAGTAGTGGAAGGCCGTTGAGTCACCCGTCAGAACTGTCCATCCTTGCCTGACTAAACATTTGACGTTCGTCCCATCGGCCTGCACCTTCTCCGGCCATGCCGGCCAACCGGAACTACGAGATCAAGGAAGTCGCCGAGCTTACGGGCCTGGCTCCCGCCCGGCTCCGGGCATGGGAGCGGCGCTACGCGGTGGTGAGACCTCGCCGGCTGGCAAATCGCTACCGGGTCTACACCTCGGAGCAGGTGGCATTGCTGCGTGCCTTCGCCCGGCTGATCGCGGGGGGAGAACGAATCGGAGAGCTGACGCAAGAACCGGTCGAGTCCGTGCTGAGCCGGGCGGAAGGTTCGGTCAATGACGGCTCCCCCTTACCGGGCATGCTGGACGCGCTACGCCATCTCGACCGGGAGCGGCTGGCCGATCTGTTGGAAGAAGAGCATCGGAGCCGGCCGCTCGAGAGTTTCATCCGCGAGGTGATTCTGCCGCTGGCCGAGTTGATCGGCGATCAATGGGCGCTGGGCAAACTTTCAGTCGCGGTGGAACATCTGGCGAGTGATGTGGTGATCGCGGCCCTCAAGCGAGAGTTGGAGCATGAACGCGGTAAGGGACCGGTCATGCTGGCGGCCTGCCTTCAGGGCGAGCGTCACGAGTGGGGCCTGCTCTGTCATCTTGTGCTTCTCGCCCGCGCCGGCTGGAGAGTCCGCTACCTCGGCGCGGACTTGCCGCTGCATGACCTGGTGGACGCGTCGTGGACCGTTCATCCCGCCTGTCTCGCGATCAGTGCCGCGGATCCCGCCAACGTCGAGGCGCGGCTCCCCGATCTGCGCCGGTTGCCCAGGCTCGTGGCGCCGGGATTGGTCATTGTGATGGGAGGACAGGGTGCCGATGCGTTAGGCTCGCGGCTGAGGCGGTATGGGTTCAGGGTAGGCGATGGCGCAGTGCCGCCGGTGACGTAGCCGCGGGCTCCTCGACGGGGAGGGATTCCTGAACTGCTTACCGCGGATGACGCGGAACACACGGAATACGCGGAAATGATTTTGAAGTCAGCCACTCAGCGTGCTTCCGCGTGATCCGCGGCCTCCGCGGTATGTTTTTCCGCCCTGTCCCTTGGCACCGTCCTACCCGAGCCGCCCGTTCTCCCCTTCATGCTTCTCTCCGTGTATCTTCTCCCCCGAACCCGTCCCACCGCTGTCTGGAGCTGTTACCGTGTCTGACGAACCAGAATACCTGAAAGCGCTTCGCAAGAGTCGCGAGCAGCGGAAGCCCGGCGCCGGCGCGGCCGAGGGGTCCAACTCAGGCAAAAACGCGCCGTCGCCTGCCGAGCGTGAGGCCACCCGCTGGGCCCGCGAGATTGGAGGCCGCGATGTTCGGCTGGGTCCCACGCTTCGAGGGGCCAAGATCGCCATCCTGGTCCAGCCGATTACTCCATTCGGCACTCCGCCGGTGTCTCTGGAGGGGCTGCCGCACCGCGAAGCATTAGCCGAGCGGGTAAAGGCGGCACAGGGCGCTGGAGAAAACGTGCTGGGCGTCTTCGAGCTGACCACCGGCCGGCCGCTCACCGTTGAGACGGTAGAGGGCAAAGTGAACATCGTGCCCGGCAAGCCGCGCACGATCATGAAGGCCGAGAGCCCCGAGCGGATGATCCGTAAGGCGGCCGCCGAAGCAGCGCTGCTGGCCAAGACCCGCAAGCCCGATGAGGGACGAGGAGGCGGAGGTCGGGGGCGTCGGTAGGAGTCACAGGCCTTAAGCCAGTCGGTCCAGCAAAAAGCCGTAAGCCGGAAGCCGTAAGCAAAAGGCAAAGCGCCTGTTGCTAAAAGCTTAAGGCTTACGGCTTAATGCTTGCGGCTAGGGTGCCCCTGCCCCTTCCGAGATTCGTACCACATGAGCACAGGGAAGCGCTTCACCAAGCGGACCATCTTCTTCCTCGCCTTAGCGGCGCTGGGCCTGATTGGCCTGGTCTGGGACGGGAGTCCACTGGGCTCCCTGGTTCTGAGGCAGGCGGTGAAGGCGAAGTTCTCGTCAGTTCGCTCGGTGACTCCGGCCGAGCTGGTGGCGTGGCGGTCGGATCCAAACCGGCCGCCAGCGCTTCTGGTTGATTCGAGGCCCGAGGCCGAGTTCACGTTGAGCCACATAGACGGGGCGGTCTGGATCGATCCAGCGGCACCCGATCTGTCTGTCATGGCGAACGTTCCCAAGGACAATCCGGTCGTGGTCTACGACGCTGCGGGAACCATAGCTGCCGCGATGGCGCAGGCACTTCAGGGGGCGGGATACACCCGGGTCTCCTACCTCGAAGGAGGCGTCTTCGCCTGGGCTAACAGCGGCCAGCGACTGGTCGACGCTGGGGGTCCGGCCAGGGTGGTTTACCCGATCAACTGGAAGTGGGGACGGCTGCTCAAGTCCCGCTACCATCCTTGAGGCCAGTCTGGCCAAGCTCTTGCTTAGTTCAGCGACTGTGCGGGCCTGCTAACCCTCTTGTCCGAACGGGGTTGCGGGTCTGGGGAGAGGGCGAAGCCGTGAGGGGATGGGGGCCGGCAACCTCGGCGGGATACCGTTTCGGGGCCCGACTCGTTACATTAAGTCCGTTCCTGCGGCCAATTTAGGCCGCCTGATCATAACCTGAACCGAAAAGTAGAAAAAGTTTTGACGGATCTTCACCACGTGCCACGTAACTCCCGCAGACGTTCCTCTTCGAATTCGCATCGTCCGGCTCGCAATCTTGGCCGTCGCTCCATGGACAGTCACCGTCAGTGGCTGATCCAGCAATACGGATCGATCTGTGCCTATTGCGGGATTGAAATTGCCGAAGACAGAACCACTCTCGACCACGTTTACCCCCGCAAGGGCCAGACAGCCTACGACCGGCCCGACAACCTGGTCCTCGCCTGTCGCCCCTGCAACGCAGCCAAAGCCGACGTTCCCTTCATCTCCTTCATCGCGCAGCGCCGTTCCCGCGGAGTCTTCCTGCTCCACTACGGGGACCATCTGTCTGATTTGGTGAAGGACATGATCCGCCAGGCTAGCGAGCGCGCCTTCCTGCCCTCGAACCGGCCCCGGTTTGTGGAGCATAACGGGAATGGGAACGGCAACGGGTCGGCAGCGACGATCTGAGAAAGCGGGAACAAGCAACAGGAAAAGCAGAGGCTGTCATTCCGAGCGAAGCGAGGAATCCCGACGCCAAGGTTGGCATCTGGATTCCTCGTCGCTGACGCTCCTCGGAATGACAGCCTTTTCCCGTTCCCGGTTCCCTGTTCCCGCAGTTAACTCAGTCCTCACCCCTCACCCCAACGCTTCCTCCACAATCCGCTTCTGCTCCGCCGCGTGCGCCGCAGGGTAACCCTCGGCGGGACTTGCCCGTTCCGGGCGACCCACATAACGAAGCGGGATTCCGGGCTTGAGAGCGTGTCGCACCCGCTGTTCCAGGAAATGCCACGCACCCATGTTCCGCGGCTCTTCCTGAACCCAGGTGACTTCGCGGATCGACGGGTACTGGGCCAGCAACGCCGTCAGTTCCGGGGCGGGGAAGGTGTAGAGCTGCTCGACCCGCGCCACCGCCACCCGGCTCCGATCCTTATTGGCCGCTTCTGTCATGATGTCGTAGTAGACCTTCCCGGAGCATAGCACCAGCTTCTCGACCTGATCCCGGTGCTCGGCTGCCACCGGATCATCCAGAATCGCCTGGAAAGTGCCGCTGGTCAGATCTTCGAGCCGAGAGGAAGCCTGCGGCAAGCGCAGCAGACTCTTCGGTGTCATGATGATGAGCGGACGCTGTCGAGACCGGCGGGCCTGCCGGCGAAGCAGATGGAAGTACTGCGCTGGCGTCGTAGGATTGGCGACCCGGATATTCCCTTCCGCTGCGAGCTGGAGGAACCGCTCCAGTCGGGCGCTGGAGTGCTCGGGGCCCTGGCCCTCGTATCCATGGGGCAGCAACAGGGTCAGCCGAGTGGTGAGCCCCCACTTGGAGAGGCCTGAGACGATGAACTGGTCCAGGACAACCTGGGCCGCGTTCACGAAGTCTCCGAACTGTGCCTCCCAGAGTACCAGCGTCTCGGGCGCGGCGGCGCTGTAGCCGTACTCGAATCCCAGCGGAGCCAATTCCGAAAGCGGGCTGTTGTGCAGCTCGATCGTGGCGAGGGCGCCGGGCAGGTGTGCGATGGGCGCGTACGACAGGTCGCGCTCCGCATCATGCAGCATCAGGTGACGCTGGCTGAAGGTGCCCCGCTCGGTATCCTGACCGGTTAAGCGGACCGGTATTCCCTCGACAAGCAACGTGGAAAGCGCCAGCGCCTCGGCGTGGGCCCAGTCGATTCCGCCCTCGGTGCCCAAGGCGGGCCGGCGCCGCTCCAGTTGCTTCTTGAGCTTCGGATTAACCGTGAAGTCCGCGGGCCAGGTCAACAGCTGCTCGTTGATCGCCGTCAGCAACTCCGCCGGTACCGCGGTCTCGACCTCCATGCCGCTGGACCGTTCCGCTGGCGCCGGCTCGGCCGGAACCGCCTTGCCCATCCCCGCTTTGAAACTCTGCTGCACGTCTACCAGCCGCTGGTAGGCAGCTTCGGCCGCGCTCTTCGCGGCGTCGGCCGAAACCACGCCCCGCTCCGCCAGGCTTGCCGCGTAGATCTCCCGCACCGTCGGCAGCGCGCGAATCCGCTGATACATCTGGGGCTGGGTGTAGTTCGGCTCGTCGCCTTCGTTATGACCATGCCGCCGGTAGCCTACCAGATCGATCAGCACGTCCTCGCGGAACTTCTCCCGGTAGGCCATGGCCAGCCGGACCGCGTCGACACAGGCCTCCGGATCGTCGGCGTTCACGTGGATGATCGGCACGTCGAACCCTTTGGCGAGGTCGCTGGCGTGCCGGGTCGAGCGCGCGTCAACCATGTCGGTGGTGAATCCGACCTGGTTGTTGGTGATCAGGTGAATCGTTCCGCCGGTGCGATATCCGGCCAGCGCTCCCAGGTTGAACGTCTCGGCTACAACGCCCTGGCCCGCGAAGGCCGCATCGCCATGGATGATGACTGGCAGGGCCGCAGTCGCATCGTGGTGCGCTTCGCGCCCGCGCCGTGAGGTCTGTTTGGCGCGAGCTCGCCCGTCTACCACCGGCCCGACGAACTCGAGATGGCTCGGATTGGGAGACAGGGTGACCGTGAGACTCTTCCCGGTCCGAGTGCGATACGAGCCCTCGGCGCCGTGGTGGTATTTCACGTCTCCCGTTCCGCCCTCAGGCGTCAGCTTGCCAGCCTCTACATGACGACCGCCCTCGAACTCGGCGAAGATCGACTCGTAAGGGCGTCCCACGGTGTGGGCCAGCACGTTGAGCCTGCCGCGATGGGCCATGCCGATCACCACCTCGCGGGTCCCCTGCTGGGCCGACAGCTCGATGATCAGATCGAGCATCGGAACCAGCATGTCCACTCCTTCGATCGAGAAACGCTTCGCGCCGAGGTAGGCCTTGTGAAGGAATTTCTCGAGGGTTTCCACCTCGGTGAGGCGCTGCAGCAACCACTTCTGCTCCTCGACCGGGAGTGCCGTGCGATGGGCGCCCGACTCGATCATCTGGCGTAGCCAGACTCGCTCATTGTGTACCGCGATGTGTTCCAGCTCGTACGCGATGGTGCCGCAGTAGGCGCCCTGCAACGCGGGGATCGCATCGGCCAGCGTCTCCCCCGGAGTGGCGACCCGCAGCACCGCCGCGGGTATCGACGACATCACATCCGGTGTGAGGCCGAGCGGTTCGGGATCCAGCGAAGGATCGCCCCGTGGCTCGCTGCCCAGGGGATCGAGATGCGCTGCGAGATGTCCGTGAGTCCGGTATGCCTTCACCAGCGCCATCGCCGCGGCGACGTGATACAGCGCGACGGTGGACTCCCGGACCGGCATCGAGCCACGACCCAGTTTCGCGGTCGGCGCCTCAGTCAGAGCTGGCTGCACGCTCGGGCTCGGCAAACCGAGGCTCGCGAAAATCTCCTCGTAGAACTTGTCCTCGCCCTGGATCAGGCCATCGAGGGTCCGCAGGAACTCACCGGATTCGGCTCCCTGAATCACCCGGTGATCGTAGGTGCTGGTGACCGTCATGACCTTCGAGATCCCCAGCTCCCGGATCCGGTCGTCGGACAGCTCGGTGAATGCCGGCGGATAGCCGATCGCACCTACCGCGATGATGCTGCCCTGACCGGCCATGAGCCGGGGTACCGAGGCTACGGTTCCCAATCCGCCCGGATTCGTCAGCGTCATGTTGGCGCCCGCGAAGGCATCGGGCATCAGCTTGTTCCCTCGCGCCTTCTCGACCAGCGACTCGTAGGTGCTGTGGAACTGGGCAAAGTTTCCTGAAGCAGCATCGTGGATGACCGGGACGACGAGTCCGCGGCTTCCGTCCTTTCGCTCCACATCCACGGCGAGGCCGAGGTTCACCTTCCCGGTGTTGATCCGCGCCGGCGTGGCGCCGGAATGGTCAAATACCGTGGTCATCACCGGATGGGCGTGAGCGGCCCGAACCAGGGCGAACCCTATCAGGTGGGTGAAGGAGACTTTCTCAGGACGGCCTGCATTCCGGAGCGCGTTGTTGAGTTCGCGCCGACGGGCTTCCAGGACTCCGACAGGCAGCTCCCGAAACGTCGTGGCGGTGGGGACACGGAGGCTCTCCTCCATGTTGCCGACCAGGCGAGCAGCGGGACCGGTGATCGGGGTGGCATTGGAGGAGGGCGCGGCCCGCGGGGCCGTAGGCGCTGGAGCGGCCGCGGTGGGCTTCGCAACCGGCTCCGCACTCGCGGGCTCAGGCTCGGCCACGGGTGTCGCCGCACTCTGGCTCGGCCCGTCAGAACCACGGCCAGAAGGTTCGCCATTCTCCGGCTTGACCCCTACGACACCGCTCTCGAACAGCCGCCGCCACTCCGGTCCTACCGAGGAGGGGTCCCGTAGGAACTCCTCGTACATGACCTGGGCGAAGCCGGCGTTGGCGGTTTCGAAGACATTGGGATCGGCTGACATACTGCCCTTTCTGACTGCGAGCCTGCGTACCACGGGACGGCTCCCGTGCCCGATTGAAGATAGCCAATCGTCCTATACCACAAATGCACTCCGCCACTTCATCAAACAACCTGCTGCTATTGACCTGCCTGGTGGCCGGGGCCTGCTCCGACCAAAGCCCCGCAACGCTGATGGTCCGCCAGGCGCCGTCGGCCAGCGGTGACGGGCAAACGCAGCTGGTGGATGCCTATCTGCACGATCCCATCCGGGTGGTCGTTACGGAAGAGGGCACCCCGAAGGCGGGAGTCTCGGTAGTGTGGGAGACGTCGGGACAGGGAGCCACGGTGGGCCAATCCACAATCTCAGACCAGGACGGGATGGCGCAGACGTTTTGGAAGATGCCCAACACGGCAGGAGCTCAGCAGGCCACGGCCACGGTTTTGGGTGCCGCAGGATCGCCGGTGACGTTCGTGGCCACTGCGCTTACCCGGCCCGCCCAGCAGGATTCTCATCGAGGCGGGTGATGGTCAGAGCCAGACCTCTGATCTGGTGTTTACTGAGGCGCTGGCTGTAAGGGTGACCGACCGCCTGAGCAACCGCCTCGCGCAAGTTCCGGTGCAGTGGCAGGTTACCACGGGCTCGGTGATTCTAGACGCGGCGGTCACCAATAGCGGCGCGGATGGCATCGCTGAAGTCAGGCTCAGAGCCGGCCTCGTTGGCGGTGCGGCGACAGTCACTGCCGCCCTGGCGGGCGGGTCCCCGTCCGTTGTGTTTCATGTGACGGTTGACCCGCCATGACGCTTGATGTTTGTCAGTCAGCGTCCTACGTGTTTCCCGGCTTGCCCGGTTCCGTCTTAAACGTATGCTTACCTGGTCCTGCTCGGATTGAAACAAGTCTTGCAAAAATATGAAGGGAGGGTTTTGCGGTGCGCGTGCACGTTCCCCTTAAACTCATTGCCGGGGCGAGCCTGCTGGTTGGCGGGCTGGCTCTTGGCTGCAGTAGTAGTGACAGTGGTAGCCCCAATCCAACGACGGAGATAGCGAAGACCGCAACCAATAGCGGTGATGCCCAGACCGCCACGGTCGCTCAGGCGCTGGCGTTGCCGCTGCGGGTCATTGTGACGATGAACGGCACCGCGCAGCAGGGTACCGACGTCACTTGGGCCACTCCTTCAGGCACTATCGGTGCGACCTCGACCACCGATGTGGACGGAGTGGCCACGGCCACCTGGACCCTCGGCAACACCTCAGGACCGGTCACCGCGACGGCCACACTGGCCGGCGCCGGGGGCTCCCCCGTCACCTTCACGGCCACCGCCGATCCCGATGCCCCGGCTGAACTCTCCATCGCTGGTGGGGACGGCCAGGACGGACCGATCAGCTCCACCTTGCCGCCGCTGCAGGCCAAGGTCGCCGACCAGTTCGGGAACGGTGTACCTGGAGTCACCGTCACCTGGACCGTGACCAGCGGAGACGGAACCGTAGACCCTGGAACCTCGGACACCGACGCCAACGGAGTCGCCGAGACGGAGCTGACCTTTGGTGCCACCGAGGGCGACGTGACGGTGGACGCGGATGTAACCGGCCTTACCGGCTCGCCGCAGACCTTCACCGAGACCTCGATTGCGCTGCCGACAGCCATCGTGATCGACGTCGGATCCGCCGGGAATACGTTCAGCCCGAAGGTGGACACGGTTGCCGTCGGCGGAACGGTGACCTGGAACTGGGGCGGTAGTGGCCACAGCGTTATCTCGGATGGGCCGCCGTCGTTCGTCTCGCATGTCACTCTGGAGAGCGCCGGCTTCACTTACACTCCCGCCACTTTCAACACGGCGGGGACGTATGCTTATCACTGCAGCGCCCATGGCAACTCTAGCGGCGGCGGGATGGCGGGCAGCATCGTGGTGCGATGAGTAATCGGGCCTGAATGGAGACCGCCATGCGTACAGCAGTAACTCCATTTGTTCTGCTCGTAGCAGTTGCGGTTGGCTGCAGCAGTAGTGATAACGGCGGCGGGGGTGGCGGCCCCGCCGGCCAGGTCCTCGAGTTGGCCCCGGCGCCCAACGGCAACAACCAGACTGCCTCAGTGGACGCGCTGTTGCCGATTCCCCTTCGGGTCATTGTTACGGAACTCGGAGTTCCCGTCGAGGGAGTCACCGTCGACTGGGCGACGTCCGGACCCGGCTCTACCATCGGCACCTCGGCGCTGACGGATCCCAACGGGATCGCCCAGACGACCTGGAAGCTGTCTCAAACCGCGGGCCCTCAGGCCGCGACCGCGACAGTCGACGGCGCGACCGGTTCTCCCGTCAACTTCTCGGCCATGGCGAACCCCGGTAATCCCACCTCGATCGAGAAAACGAACGGTGACAACCAGTCGCAGGAAGTCGGATTGACGTTCCCGTTACCGATGTCGCTCCAGGTCACCGACAACTTTGGTAACGGAGTGCCGTCGGTCGAGGTGGATTGGTCGGTGACTTCAGGCTCGGTGGTACTGGATGGTGCCGCCAGTATTACGCAGGCCGACGGCACTACCTCCCTCTCCGTGGTCGCCGGTAACACCGTCGGACCGGCGCAGGTTACCGCGGAGCCGGTCGGGGGTTTGTCCTCGGTGACGTTCGATCTCGAGGTGACCGGACCGCAGTTCCACATCATGCTGGGAAACAACTTCTTCCGTAGTCTCCACAACGGCACCGAGAACCCCGCAATCGATACGGTCACGGTGGGGACCACGGTCATCTGGGATAAGGCGAGCCCCGCGCCCCACACTGTGACCTCAACTTCCGGCCCGGTCGCGTTCGACAGCGGTCTCCTGACTGGCGGTTCCAACACGAACTACAATTTCACCTTCACGACGCCGGGCACGTACACGTATGAGAGCACGCCCGACGGCCCGCCGATGACGGGGGAGTTGGTCGTCCAGTAGACGGAAGACGGGAGACGGGAGACGGGAGTGAAGCGACCGAGGAATCTCAATGCCTGTCTTGGCATCGGGATTCCTCGCTTCGCTCGGAACAGCTCCTTCTTCTTTCTCCCTTCTCCTGTTTTTCCCGTCTCCCGTCTTCCGTCTACTGTCTCCCGCCTACTGTCTCCCGATACCGCCCCGCCTCCGCCCCCACCCTCGCCGCATCCCACCCCAGCTCCTTCCCCATCAACTCCGCCACCCGGTGAGCGGCCGCGGCGCCGTTGTCCCGCGTCTCGTAGTACAGGTGCACTCGCCGAACCAGGACGTCCTCCACCCGCTGGGCCATTTCGCGTCGAGTCACATGAACCACTTCGGCTTCGATTGCGGGATGTGGCGGTGCGAGCGGGGTCATCAGTGAGCGGTTCTCGCGCACCAGGTTATTGATGGCCGCGGCTTCGGTGCCGTAGTGGGAGAGCAGGTGCTCCACCGTCTTGTCCGAGAGGCCGAGATCCAATCCGGTCTGACGGAAAGTCTCGAAGGCTCTCGCCTCGCCGCCGGGCAAGGGCTCGATATCAGTTTCCGCCTTTTCGCCGCGGGCGCGTCCATCCATCCGGTGCAATTCTTCCTCCACCCGGTCCACCATCTCCGCCGCCATCCGGCGGTAGGTGGTGAGTTTCCCTCCGATGATGCTCAGCATTCCCTCCGGACCGCGAGAGATCTGGTGTTCGCGGGGAACTTCGGACGCTCCCATCGCCGACGTGGGAGCGACCATGGGCCGGAGTCCCGCCCAGGAGGACACGACATCGGATTCGGTAAGGTGAGCGTTGGGGAAATAGGCGTTGGCCGAGCGGAGGAGGTAAACGACGTCCTCCTCGGAGACACGCACTCGCTCGCCTGACTCCATGGTGTCGGTATCGGTCGTTCCGATGTAGGAGAACTCACCCCAGGGCAGTGCGAACATGACCCGTCCGTCGATCGGACTCGTCATGGTGATGGCGGATTGGTGGCCGATGCGAGATCTGGGCACCATCACGTGCGCGCCCTTGGTGATGCGCAGCAACGGTTTCGCACTGGGATCTTCCAGCCGTCTGAGCAGATCGCTCCAGGGCCCCGTGGCGTTCACCACGACCTTGGCCTGGATGGTCCCGGTCTCCCCGTTCAGAATGTCATTGACCTTGGCACCGTGAACAACGCCGCCCGCCTTCTCGAGGGCGTCAACCTCCATGTAGTTCGCGACCCGGGCACCGTGGCGCATCGCCGAGCGGATTGTGGCGAGCACGAGACGGGCGTCGTCACATTGGGCGTCGTAGTAGCGAGTCGCGCCTACCAGTCCCCGCTCCCGCAGGGCCGGTTCGGCGGCGAGCAGGGCGCGCTTGCCGAGGATGCGGATGGACCCCACATTGCGGAAGAGTGCGAGGAGGGCATAGAGGCCCACCCCGGCCGTAAGTTTCCAGAAGGGCACCCGGTCGCCCTTGTGCACTGGAAAGACAAATGGCAGGGGGCGGACCAGGTGTGGGGCGATGTTAAGCAGGATTCGGCGCTCGTGCAGTGCCTCGAAGACGAGGCGGTAGTCTCCCTGCTCGAGGTAGCGCAGTCCCCCGTGGACCAATCGGCTCGACCTTGAGCTGGTCCCCGCGCCGAAGTCCGATTGATCCACCAGCACGGTCGCGAGCCCCCGCATCGCCGCGTCCCTGGCGATCCCGGCGCCCGTGATCCCGCCACCGATCACCAACAGGTCGGCTGGTTCGCTGGTCAGAACTTGCAATGAGGAACGATGCCAGATCTCACCCGCGGTGCTCCCCCGCCTGTGCTGTATCTCCCGCGTCCCAGCGCCTGGCTGCTCTGGCATGACTACTCTGTTCGGGCCGGGAATAGCGGGTGCTGGACATCGCCTGCGGCGAAGGGCGGCATGCGCTGAAAGCGGCGCAGTGGGGAGGGACGGTCACCGGCATCGACCACGACGATTCCAAGCTGGACACGGCGCGCGAAGCCGCATCACGGCTGGGCGTGACGCGTCGGACTGGCGAATGGTGGATCTCGAGGGCGAGTGGCCGCGAGCTGGGCGCTGTTCGATGCGGTGCTGGTGTTCAATTATCTGGACCGCGGGCGCATAGCCGACATTGTACGGCTGGTGGCACCGGGCGGACTCCTGTTCATGGAAACCTATCTCGACTGGCAGCGGGACCTGGGCTGGGGTCCCACTCGCGAGGAGCATCTGCTCAAACCCGGTGAGCTGTCGCAGCTCATCGCACCGCTCGAAGTACTACACGGCCGCGAGGTGTTCGAGCCGATCGACGCGACGAAAGTCCGCGCGGTGGCGAGCGTCGTGGCTCAGAAGAGGTAGATCGCCAAGCCTACCAAGGGCTAAGGGCGGACCGGCTCAAAGACAAGGTGCCGCCCGGTTTCCCGGTCCCACTACCTTTCCCGCATGTCCCACCCTGCCCGCCGCCCGGTCATCGTCGCCGGTCTGCGCACTCCCTTCGCCAGGAGCGGCACTGTATTCAGAGATGTGACCGCAGTCCAACTAGCCCGCCGGGTCACGCAGGAGCTGCTGCACCGCTCGGAGCTGGATGGGGCGCTGGTCGACGAAGTGGTGTTCGGCCAGGTGGTCGCCTCTCCTCTGGCTCCGAATGTGGCGCGCGAAGTGAGTCTCTTACCGCAATTCCCCGCCACGGTTCCCGCCTTCTCACTCAATCGGGCCTGCGCCTCCGTCGGGACAGGCCATCAGCTACGCCGCCGATCAGATCGTCCTTGGTAACGCCGACGTGGTGCTGGCGGGCGGAGTCGAATCGCTCTCCGATATTCCGATCCTGCACTCGAAGCGGATGAGCCAGATCCTGATGGACGCGAGCAAGGCGAGATCCCTGGGGCAACGGCTGGCCATCTTCTCCAAGGTCCGGTTCGCGGATCTGGTTCCGGTGGCACCGGCCATTGCCGAGCCATCCACCGGGGAGTCCATGGGTCAGTCTGCGGAGAAGATGGCGAAGGAGAACGGCATCAGCAGAGAGGAGCAGGATCGGGTTGCGCTCCTCTCCCACCAGCGTGCCGCGCCGCGACTCAGGATGGCCGGCTGGGACGGGAGATCGCGCCGTGGTTTGGCGGTCGCGCCATGGATCAGATCGTAACCACTGACAACCTGATCCGGGCCGACACTTCGCTCGAGGCGCTGGCCAAGCTCAAGCCGGTATTCGACAAGCGTTACGGCTCGGTGACCGCGGGCAACTCGTCACCCCTCACCGATGGCGCCGGCGGTCACCTGATCATGGAAGAATCGCCAAGGCCCGATCGCTGGGCTACCAGCCGCTCGCGGTGGTTGCGGAGCTACGCGGTGGCGGCGGTGGATCCGGGCTGGCAATTGCTCATGGGTCCGGTCTACGCGGTGCCCAAGGCTCTCGATCGCGCCGGAATCACCTGGAAAGACCTGGGCCTGGTCGAAATCCACGAAGCATTCGCGGCGCAGGTACTGTCCAACGTCCAGGCCTGGGCCTCGCAGGCCTGGGCCGAGCAGCTCGGTCGCAGCGCGCCGGTGGGACGAGGTAGACTGGGACGGACCAATGTGATGGGCGGCTCGATCGCGATCGGCCATCCCTTCGGCGCCACCGGTGCGCGCCTCGCGACCACGCTGGCCAACGAAATGCGGCGCCGCGATGTGGAGTTCGGCCTGATCTCGATCTGCGCCCAGGGCGGGATGGGGTTTGCAATGGTTCTTCAAAATGTCAAGTGAGAGGAAACAGGTGGTAGGGAGTAGGTGGTGGGGAGTAGGGCCCCACTCCCTACACCCTACTCCCTACCACCTTGCGGTCATGAGCGCAATCTCGATCTCCACCTCCGGCTCCACCGCCGTCCTGACCCTCGACCTCCCGGGCGAGCCGGTGAACAAGCTCAACGCCACGGTGAAGGCGGAGCTCGAGGCGGCGTTCGAGGAGCTGCGCGGCGAATCCGGGCTACGACGCGGTGGTGATTCATCTCCGGCAAAGCCCGACACCTTCATCGCCGGCGCCGACATCGAAGAGTTCACCCGGCTCTCCACTCGCGAAGAATTCGAGCGGCTCTCCCGGGAAGGCCAGGAGATGCTGCAGCGGGTGGAGGACTTTCCCAAGCCGGTGGTCGCGGCGATCCACGGCGCGTGTCTGGGCGGTGGGCTCGAGCTGGCCCTCGCCTGTCACTATCGCATCGCGACCGACCATCCCGAAGACCGAGTTGGCGTCTTCCCGAAGTGCGGCTGGGCCTGCTGCCCGGCGCCGGCGGATGCCAGCGGCTGCCGCGACTGATCGGGCTCCGCGCCGCACTCGACATGATTCTCTCCTCCCGGGCAAGCGGGGCATCAAGGCGCTGCGCTCGGGCCTGGTGGACGAGCTGGTGCCTCCCGAGCATTCTGCTGGACGTCGCGCTCCAGGCGGCCGAGCGGCTCGCGTCGATCCGGCTCGCGCGACCGCAAGCCGCGGGGTGGCATCCATGAACTGGCTGCTGGAGAGGCAATGCGCTGGGCCGTCGGCTGGTGTACGCCATCTCGCGAGCGCCAGATCAAGAAGGAGACCGGCGGCATTACCCGGCTCCATTCGCGGCGCTCGAGGCGGTGCGCACCGGCATCGAGGAGGGCGCTGGCGCGGGGTACGAGACCGAGCACCAGAAGTTCGGCGAGCTGGCCGTCACCGACGTAAGCCGGAAACTGGTGCAGATCTTCTTCGCCACCAACGCGCTCAAGAAGGACGACGGTGTGCCGCCCGGCAGCGCCCAGCCCGTCCGGTGCAAGCGACTCGGTGTGATCGGCTCGGGGTTCATGGGCGCCGGCATCGCCGGCACCGCGGTAAGCGCGGCCGCAGGCTGGACGTGCGGCTCAAGGACACCGAATTGGCCCGGGTGGGCAAGGGACTCAAGGCGTGCCGGCGACATTCTCGACGACCGCTCAAGCGCCGCCGGATCACCCGGTTGAGTACCAGCGCCTGCTCGGCCCTGCTCTCGGGCGGAGCCGACTTCGCCGGATTCGGACAGCATCGATCTGGTGATCGAGGCGGTGTTCGAGGATCTCGACCTCAAGCGGCGGGTGCTGCATGGAAACCGAGGCCGCCACGCCGACCGACGCCGATCTTCGCCACCAACACCTCCACGATCCCCATCGCCGAAATCGCCGCGGAGGCGGCGCGGCCCGACCGGGTGATCGGCATGCACTTCTTCTCTCCGGTGGACCGGATGCCGCTGCTCGAGATCATTCCCACCGAACAGACCAGTGCCGAAACCATCGTCACCGCGGTCCACTTCGGACGGAAGCTGGGGAAGACCGTGATCGTGGTGCGCGACCGTCCTGGCTTCTGGGTCAACCGGATCCTGACGCCTTACCTGAACGAGGCGGGGTATCCTGCTCGGCCGAGGGAGTGCCGATGGACGTGATCGACCGGGTGATGACCCGGTTCGGCTTTCCGGTGGGCCCGTTCACCCTGCTCGACGAAGTCGGCATCGACGTCGGCGCGAAGGCGGGCAAGGTGATGCACCGGCCTTCGGCGAGCCCGGCTGACGTCCGGCCGATGTGGTGGAAAAGATGATTGAGGCCGAACGCTTCGGTCGGAAGAACGGCAAGGGGTTCTACCACTATCACGACAACCTGCGGACCGGCCCCGACGAGGCAGTCTACGACCTGCTCGGCATCCGTCCAGTGAAGCCCCGACTCCACCGAGCAGATCGAGCGCGTCTGGTATACAGCATGCTGAACGAGGCCGCCATGGCCGACTGGGAAGGCGTCGTGCGCTCGCCCCGCGATGGCGACATCGGCGCCATCTTCGGCATCGGCTACCCGCCGTTCCGGGGCGGGCCGCTCCGCTACATCGACGACCTCGGCGCGGCCAACGTGGTGAGCGTCCTGCGCCAGCTCGAGAGCCGGTACGGCGCGCGCTTCACTCCCGCGCCGACCCTGGTGGAGCTGGCGGAGCAGGGCGGCCGATTCTATCCCGCATGATCGTGTGAGGATCGCCCGCCGCATCGTGCTCTCCATGCTCGCGGTCGGTCTCGCGCTCTACCTGCTGATTCTTGTCTGGTTCTGGGCCAACCAGGACAGGCTGGTCTTCTTCCCCGAGCACCGTAAAATCCCAGCTCCGCCTGCTTATCTGGGCGAAGAGGCCAGGGTCGCGCGTTTCTCCGGTGAGAGCGGCAAGCTGTCGGCTTGGGTGATCCCGCCACCGGGGCCCACGGATTCCGCCCGATGGGTTCTCATCCTTCACGGGAACGCCGGCAATCTCGCGACGCCAGGCCGCCCCGAGCATGACCGTCAGCTCCACGATCTGGGACTGGGTGTCCTGGCGCCGGACTACCGGGGTTACGGCGAGAGCGAAGGCAAGCCGAGCGAGGCGGGACTCTACGCCGACGCACGGTCTGCCTACGATTTTCTGCGGGACAGCCTTCGGATTCCCGCCAGCCGCATCGTGATCTACGGCCACTCGCTCGGCTCCGCCGTCGCGACCCAGCTCGCGACCTCGGTTGACGCAGCCGGCCTCATCCTCGAGGGCAGCTTCACCTCTGTCGCCGATCTGGGCCAGGAGATCTACCCCTGGGTGCCGGTCCGCTGGCTCTCCCGAAACCGGTTCGATTCCAAAGGCCGTATTGGAAACCTTCGCATGCCGTTGCTGATGATCCATGGTCGCAACGACATGACGGTTCCGCTGGCTCAGGGCCGGCGGCTGTTTGCGGCGGCTCCCGAGCCGAAGACGTTCCTGGAAGTTCCGGGCGGGCATGACGACGCATTCGAAACGGGCGCCGAGGCTTACGAGGCGGGCATTCGACGCTTCCTCGGCTCGCTTCGGGGCCGTGAACACGAGGCACGGGGCGCGGTATACTTGAAGGCCTGACTCGTTCGGAGGGCTGGGGCAGTGTCCGACCCGATCGATCGCCTCAACGCCGCACTCGGAGCGCAGTATCGCTTCGAGTCCGAGCTTGGGACGCGGCGGCATGGCGACCGTCTATCGGGCCGAGGACCTGCGCCACTCCCGCCCGGTCGCCGTCAAGGTCCTCCGGCCCGGCCAGCGTGGCGGGTACGAGCCGGAGCGATTCCTCCGCGAAGTCCGCATCGCCGCACGCCTCACTCATCCCCAGATCGTTCCGGTCCACGACTCCGGCGAGCGCGACGGAGTGCTGTACTACGTCATGCCGTTCATCGGTGGCGAATCGCTGCGCGACCGGCTGTCTCGCGAGACTCGTCTGCCGGTAGATCAGGCCCTTCGCATCGCTCGCGCGGTGGCGCAGGCGCTCGGACTACGCCCACCGCCAGGGCGTCCTGCACCGCGACATCAAGCCGGAGAACATCCTGCTCCATGAGGGCGAAGCGCTCGTGGCCGACTTCGGCGTCGCCGCGCGCTATCTCGAGGCGAGCACCGACATCGTCACCGAGCCGGGGCTCGCGATCGGCACGCCGGCCTACATGAGCCCGGAACAGGCGAGCGGAGACCGGGAGACTCGATGGCCGGAGCGACCAGTACGCCCTCGCCTGCGTGCTCCACGAGATGCTGGCGGGACAGCCTCCCTTCGCCGGGCACCGGCCCCCGCGCCACCATGGCGCGTCACTCGGTGGAGCCGCCACCGCCGGTGCGCCAGCTTCGCGCGGAGGTCCCGGTGGCCGTGGAGCAGGCGCTGCTCCGCGCCTCTGTCCAAGGATCCGGCCGACGGTTCGCCTCCGCCGCGGAATTCGCCGAAGCGCTTGGTCACCCCACTGTCCGGTCTGCCCGCTCCGACCTCGACCCCGTCGTCCCCGGGCCCGGTCGATCGCGGTTCTCCCCTTCGTCAACGCCAGCGCGGATCCGGAGAACGAGTACTTCAGCGACGGGATGACCGACGAGCTGATCAATGCGCTCGCCAACGTCGAGGGCCTGGTCGTGGCGTCGCGCACCTCGGTGTTCGCGTTCAAGGGCCGGCGGGAGGACGTCCGCACCATCGGGGCGATGCTCAACGTCTCCGCGGTGCTCGAGGGGACCGTGCGGAAGGCGGGCACCCGGCTCCGGATCACCGCGCAGCTCACCAACGTGAACGATGGCGAGACTGCTCTGGTCGGAGCGCTTCGACCGGGAAGACGCGCGACGTGTTCGCCATCCAGGACGAGATCGCGCGGACCATCGTGAATACCCTGCGAGGCCAGCTTCCTGGGCGAGATGGCGAGAGCCGGTCCCGCGGCGGTATACCGGCAATCTGAGGGCCTACAACCTCTACCTGCGAGGGACGGTTCTGCTGGAACAAGCGCACCCCCGAGGGCATCGCCGAGGCGATCGAGTTCTTCGAGCAGGCCATCGCCGAGGATCCTGAATACGCCTTGGCCTATACCGGGCTGGCCGATGCCTACGCGCTGCAGCTCGACTACCGCGCCGCGCCGGTCGACGAGGGAATGCGACGCGCGAAGGAGGAGGCCCGTCACGCGCTCGCGCTGGACGACTACGCTGGCCGAGGCCCACACCTCCCTGGGCTGGGTCATCTTCATCCACGACTGGGACTGGGAAGCCGCCCGGAATCACTTCGAGCGCTCGATCGCGCTCAATCCGCGCTACGCCACCGGGCGTCAGTGGTACGCCTGGTACCTCGCCGCCATGGGCCGCACCGGACGAGGCGCCTGATCCAGGGCAAGATGGCGAGTCGAGCTGGACCCGGCGTCGGTCTCCATCCGGCGCGGCGTGGGCTGGCTGCACTACTACGCGCACGCAGCCCGAGCTCGCGATCGAGCACCTGGAACGAGCCCTGATGATGAATCCGACCTCGCTCGAGACCCATGTCATCATGGGGCTGTCGCTCAGCATGGCGGGCCGGCTACCCGGATGCCGAGGCCGCTTTCCGCGAAGCGCTGGCGCTCTCGCCGGGAGATACCCATGCGATGGCCGCTCTGGGCCGGGTGCGATGCTGCGCAGGGACGGCCGAAGGAAGCCAGAGCGATCCTGGCGGAGTTCCACCGCCATGACCACGGACCGGTACGTATCTCCCACCGACTTCGCCAAGCTGCTGCTGGCGCTGGGCGAATATCGACGAAGCCTTCGAATACGCCGAACACTCCCGTGCTGGAGCGTCGCGGGTTGGCTGGCCTACATGCGAGTCGAGCCGCTGTTCGATCCGGTCTCGGGACGACCCCCGCTATCTGGAACTGCTGGCCAGGATGGGACTTGGCTAGGGCGTCGCCCGATTTCTGGGCAGGTCAGTCTAGGCGTCCGGTCCGGGAACTCGATGTGGCAAGGTCACTTACCGTAAAGACATTGCCGTGTAATGGTATCAGGCCATTGCGCCGGGCGGCTGCATCAGCCTACTTTAGGATTGCTGCAAGAATGAGCACTGTGTCGGTTTTTAGACGGTACGGAGGTGAATGCCGGTTCCCAGCGAAATCCCGATTCGCCATTTCCCGCCGGCGATCCGCACCAGAGGTGCAGGTGGCGCTTCGCGCGTGTTACTGGGAGACGCTGGTCGATTCCCACACGCGGACAGGCTCAGCAGTTCATCGGCGAATTCGCCAATCGGGTCTCCCCGACTCAGGCGCTGGAGCTCTATTGCGCGGTCGTGCCGGTGCCGGCGAGATGCAGGAAGCAGTCTGGACCCGGACGCTTTCTACGCTCGATCTCGACTGCCTGCCCGGCCCAGAATCCGCTGTCCCACCCTCAGCGGGATGCGCTGGCTGCGACTCGATCTGGTCCTCAAGCTGCTCCAGTATCGGCGCAACTACAACGAGAAGACCCACGAGCTGGCGCGGATGGTCGGAGCGCGGGCCTCCGAGGTGGTGACCGCCACCCACGTCAGAACGCCGACGTGACTTCGCCGAACTGCTGCGGGGGGTGATGTCGGTGGAGCGGGCCACCGCGGAATATCTACGGGCCTTCTCGCTGCCGCTGGGCACCGCGCAGACCGTGCTGCAGCGGGTGAAGGCCGCGGTGGCTGGTGAGCACCTCGCGGCGCAGTACTCCGAAGATCCAACCCTCGATCCCGAGCTGGTCCGCTCCCGAAGCAGACGAATATTCGGATCCTCCGAGGACATGCACGACCCTTCGACCGGAACCGCCCCGGCCTGACCCCGCCGCACTACCGCCTGCGCTGCGCCGTCAGTGCGGGTTGGCCTGACTCTCCGTTCGAATGAACTCCAGTACCGCCGCTTCCTCCCGCCGGATCGCGGCCGAGGGGCGCTCGCGCTTGGGGTCCTTGGGGTGGGGCGGAACCGGCGGAACGATCCCGCGGAGGTAGGCCTCGATCACCACGGGGTGCACGTAGTACTTGCGGCACACCGCGCGGGTATTGCCCAGCCGCTTCGCCACCTGGTCGATGGCCTGGACCACGTTGCGCTTGGCTTCGCGCTCGGCGCCCGGTGGGCCCAAGGTCGCGTAGCGCGGCCGCGGCGTGCATCGTGCCGGCCCAGGTGCGGAAGTCCTTGGCGGTCACCTCTCGGCCCGCGATCTCTCTCAGGTAGGCGTTCACGTCTCCCGAGTCCACCGTCTGCCGCTTGCCTTCGTCATCCACGTACTTGAAAAGCTCCTCGCCGGGCAGCGTCTGGCAGTGCTGCACGATGCGCGCCAGTCGCCGGTCGGAGATCCTGCACCTGGTGCACCACCCCGCTCTTGCCGCGGAACTCGAACGCGCATCGTATCGCCCGTCACGTCCACGTGGCGCCGGCGCAGCGTGGTCAGTCCGAACGACCGGTTGTCCCGCGCGTACTCGGTGTTGCCCACCCGGATCAGGGTCTTCTCCAGCAGCCGGACCACCGTGGCCAGCACCTTGGTCGCGGGGATGGCCCGGCAGCGACAGGTCTTTTTCGACCTGGTCCCGGATCTTGGGCAGCACTTCGCTGAACTCGAACATGCGGTCGAACTTGGTCTCGTCGCGGACGGCGCGGTATCGCGGGTGATAGCGGTACTGCTTGCGGCCCGCGGCGTCGCGCGCGGTGACCTGGATGTGGCCGTCGGGCAGCGGACAGACCCACACCTCGGTCCAGGCGGGGGGAATGACCAGAGCCGCGGATCCGGGTGAGCAGCTCGGGGTCCTTGATCGGCTTGCCCTCGGGGTCGAGGTAGCGGAAACCGCCGCCGGACGCGCTGCCGGCGAATTCCGGGCTGCGAATCGGAGACGTAGCGCAGCCCCGCCTGAGTTGGCGGCCTCGACGTGTTCCTCGAGCGGACTCACTCGGGCTGCCCATCATCCGCCGACTTCCTTCACCAGGTCGCCGTTGGTGGGCGAACGCTTCATCAGAGTCAGCACCTGCTGCATCGCATCGATTCCGGTGAGCTGCGCAAGCCGTCCCCGCAGCGTCTGGGAGACGGCAAGCAGCGGGGGCGGGAGCAGCAGCTCTTCCTTGCGGGTGCCGCTGGCCTTGAGGTCGATCGCGGGGAAAATGCGCCGCTCCGCCAGCTCCCGGCTCAGGACCAGCTCGCTGTTGCCGGTTCCCTTGAACTCCTCGAAGATCACCTGGTCCATCTTGGAGCCGGTGTCGATCAGCGCCGTCCCGATGATCGTGAGCGACCCGCCACCCTTGCTGGCGTCGATCTTCCGGGCGCTGCCCAGGAACCGCTTGGGCTTCTCGAGTGCGTTGGAGTCGAGCCCGCCGGTCAGGGTCCGGCCGGTGCCCCGTTCCGACCGTGTTGTAGGCCCGCGCCAGCCGGGTGATCGAATCGAGAATCAGCACCACGTCCTCGCCCTGCTCCACCCGGCGACGGGCCCGCTCCAGGGTCAGCTCCGCCACCTCGACGTGCCGCTCGGCGGGGCAGTCGAAGCTGGAGGAGACCACCTCGCCGAAGCCGCACATCTCCATCTCGGTGACTTCCTCGGGCCGCTCGTCCACCAGCAGGATCAGCAGCATGGCGTTGGGATAGTTCTTCGCGACACCCTCCGCCACCGCCTGAAGCACCATGGTCTTTCCCGCCTTGGCCGGCGCGACGATCAGGGCGCGCTGTCCCTTGCCGAAGGGACAGAGGAGGTCGATGACCCGGTTGGTGTAGTCGGGCTGGCCGAACCGCCGGAGATTGCAGTCGAGGGTCAGCTGTTCGTTGGGATGGATCGCGCCGAGGTTGCCAAAATCGGGGCGCCGGCGCGCCTCGGCGGCGGGGCGGCCATTCACCAGATCGACCCGCTCGAGCGGTGCCGCCTTCCCTCGGCCGGGGGAGCGTCCGGCCTGGCCGGTCAGCTCGTCGCCCGATGCGGAGCCCCAGCTGGGTGATCAGCCGAGGAGCGACGTAGAGGTCGCCGTCTTCCGGCAAATAACTGAACTGGCGGCGACGGACGAAACCCGCGCCGCGATCGGTTATTTCGAGGATTCCCAGGGGGGTGGTGTCGGTCATGCAGCAGATACAATATAAGACGGTAGGCCCTTTGACGTTCTACCAACCCGAGTACTCATGTCCGACTTGATGCCTTCGGCTCTCCCCCGTCCCCGACCAGCCCGATCGTCTCTTCTACGACGGAGACCTGCGGTCTCTGCCACGGACGGTCCGGTTCGTCATCGAACACGACCCCGCCGGCACCGCGTTCCGATTCGCGCCGCTCGGCGGAGCGACATTCCTTGCCACCTTTTCACCCCGGCCCGCAGCCAGCTGCCCGACAGCATCGTGGTTCGCACCGCGGACGGCCGCACCCTGACCCGCTGGCCGCGGTGCTGCACATCGGCCAGAAAGCGGGCGGACTCTCCGCTCGCCTGGCGGACGCCGGCTGGTTGCTCCCGAACTGGCTGGGCGATCTGGCCTACGATGCGTGTCGCGAAAATTCGGAAACGGCTCTTCGCGACTCCGACGATGCCTGTCCAGTGGCGCCGGTCGAGTTGCGAAGGCGGTTCGATCCCTGTGAGCCAGCCGTCAGCCATCGAGATCCGTCAGCCATCAGCATAGCCATCAGCCATCAGCCTCAGCTTCAGCCGTGAGCGATTAGCCAGCTTACAATCTGCCTTAGTTCCTCACATACCCACAGCCACTGCCCGCGACCACGTCTTCACGTCTTCACATTCCAACTACCACCGTCCCCTCCCGCGCCGTCAGCTCCCGAAACAACGTCTGCAGCCGCGCGGTCATCGGCCTCGGCTTTCCCGCTCCAATGGCCCGCCCGTCGATCCAGGTTACGCCGGCGATCTCCCCCATTGTCCCGGTGCAGAAGGCCTCGTCCGCCCGGTAGACCTCGGACGGAGAAATGTCGCGCACCTGGTGCGGAATTCCATGCTGCTGGCAGAGCTCGAGCACCGCCGCGCGGGTGATTCCCTCGGGACAGGCAACCGGTGCGGCTGGTGCTCACGACGCCGCCTTCGACGAAGAACAGATGGGTGGCGTTGGTCTCCGCGACGAAGCCGCGAATGTCGAGCATGAGCGCGTCATCCGCGCCCGCGGTGTTGGCCTCGATCTTGGCGAGAATCGACTGCAGCAGGTTGTTGTGATGGATCTTGGGATCGAGACAGTCGGGAGGGAATCGCCGGATCGAGCTGGTGATGAGCCGCAGTCCGCTCTTGGCGTACACCGGAGGCTTGTGCTCCGCCAGCACGATGAGCGTAGGGCCGGACTGGTTGAGTCTGGGGATCCATGCCGGAGGTGATCTTCACCCCGCGGGTCAGGGTGAGCCGGATGTGGACTCCGTCGCTCATCCTGTTGGCTTCGAGCGTGCGGCGGATCTCGGCGGTGATCGTCTCGTGCGAGGGGACCTCCTGGAACGCGAGCGCCGTGGCCGAATGGCGGAGCCGGTCGAGATGTTCCGTCAAGACGGAAGACGCGTCCGCCGGTAGAGTCTCAGCCCTTCCCACACCGCGTCGCCTCCCTGAACCGCCGAGTCGAACGGGCTGACCGCGGCCTGGTCACGATGCACCAGCCGGCCGTTGATGTTGACGACCAGATCCTTGTTCCGGGGATCGAAGGCCTGCAGCATGGCGTCGTGCCTCGACGGTTCAGGGTGCGCTGTTGCCCAGATTGGCCAACGCGAAGGCGAACTCATCGGCGATCTCGGCGATAATCCGGTCGGTCGGACGATAGCCGTGGCTGCCGGCGGTCTCGATCCGGATGAGAGTCGGCCTGGCGCAGGCCTGCGCCGCCTGCAGCGTCGCCGCGAATTTGAATGAGTGACTGGGTACCACGCGGTCATCGTGATCCGCGGTCGTTACCAGCGTCGCCGGATAACAGGTCCCCGGCTTGATGTTGTGCAGAGGTGAGTAAGCCAGAAGATACCCCACCGCGGTCGAATCCTCCGACGAGCCGTATTCCTCGGCCCAGAACCGGCCGCCGGTGAAGTCCTGATAGCGCAGCATATCCATGACCCCCACCGCGGGCAGCGCCACCCCGAACAAGTCGGGGCGTTGGGTCATCGCCGCGCCTACCAGGAGCCCTCCGTTGGATCCCCCCTGAATCGCGAGATTCTGCGGCGTGGTATAGCCCTCGTGGATCAAGAACTCGGCGGCCGCGATGAAGTCGTCGAAGACGTTCTGCTTCTTGTCCCGCATTCCCGCATGATGCCACGCTTCACCGTACTCGCTGCCACCGCGAAGATTCGCCACCGCGTAGACACCGCCGAGTTCGATCCAGGCTGCGCTCGCCGGTGAATAGAACGGCTGGATGCTGACGTTGAATCCGCCGTACCCGTAGAGCAGGGTGGGGTGGCTCCCGTCGAGGGTGATTCCTTTCCGCGCCGTGATGAAGATCGGAACCTTGGTGCCATCCTTCGACTGGTAGAATGCCACCCGGGTTTCGTAGGCCGATGCGTCGAATGGAGTGGCGGCGGCATGGAACGGTGAGAGCGTGCCCGCCTTCAGGTCGTAGCGATAGATCGTGGTCGGTCGGAGGTAGGAGCTGAACGCGAAGAAGAAATCGGTCCCGTCGTTCCTGCCGCTCAATCCCGCGGCGGTTCCCGGCTCCGGCAGCTTCACCTCGCCTCGGGGTGCGCCCTTCAGATCGAAGAGACTAAGCTTGCTCTGGACGTCCACCAGGTACACGATCGCGATCCGGTCTCCCACGAGCACGCTCTCACTGATGGCGTGCTCGCCCGTGGGAACCACATCTCGCCACGCCGTGCGGCTTGTGTCTCCCACTGTCGCTGCGACGATGCGTCCATTCGGCGCGTTCCAGGTAGTGTAGAGGTAGAGGGTTCGCCCTACCACGCCCAGCGGGTTGTAGATCGCGTCCTCATCCGGGGCCACCACAGTGAGTGGCGTCGAGAGATTCGGCTGCTTCGGCTTACCAAGATCCCCCATCCACATCCGGTTGTTCGAGGTCCCGCTGGAGCTGAATGCGAAGAGCCAGCGGCCATCGTCGCTCACGCTGATACCAACCCCGTCTCCCGGGTTGTCGGGCCGTTCGAAGATCAGGCGATCGCTGGCCGAGCCGATCGTGTGGTACCAGGCCTGGTGGAACTTGTTGGCCGCCTGGAGGTCGGCTCCTTCGGTCGAGCCTTTGAATCGGGAGTAGTAGAAGCCCTTCGCGTCATTGGTCCAGGTAATTCCGGTGAACTTGACCCGGGCCACCCGCTCATCCAGGTCCTTGCCGGTCGTGAGATCTCGCAGCCTGATGTCCTGCAGGTCCGAGCCGCCTTCGGCCGTGGTGTAGGCCAGATATTTCCCGTCCGGCGCCACCGACCATCCGGCAACGGCGAGTGATCCATCGGGCGAGAGCGTATTGGGATCGAGGACCGCTCCAGGTTCCGTAGCGAGCGTTTTCTGGCGAAACAGGACCGATTGCTTCTGCAGGCCCTCGTTGCGCCGGTAGAAGATCTCCCCCGCCACTCTCATCGGAACCTGGGTTCTCGGATAATTCCACAGCTTGGTAAGCCGGTCGCGGATGGAGTCACGCTGCTGCAGCTTGCCCAGGTAGCCGAACGTGACTGCGTTCTCGGCCTCGACCCAGCTCTTGGTTGCGGGACTGTCCAGATCCTCCATCCAGCGATAGGGATCGGGGACGGAACGGCCGAAGTAGTCGTCGGTGACATCCTGCCGGTTGCTTGGCGGGTAGGCGATCTGCTGGGAATGGGCACTGGCCGCCGTCGCCAGCAGGAGCACGAGAGTAGCGATGCGCCGCATCGAGTGAATCCTTTCAGGCTGAAACCAGACGGTACCGGGCCAGCTCCTCATAGTGAGGCAGGCACTCCGCGAGAAGCGGCTCGAGCGACTTCGGCACCTCACGGGAGCGCGGTAGATAGGGCTCGAACCCGGTCGAGCGCTCCACCGCGTCGTACCAGTACTTACTCCAGACGCCGTCGGTTTCCCGGGGACCGGCGGGCCAGCTCAGCATTCGCTCGCTGAAGCCGACTCCGACCGCGGCGCAGAATCTCTCGAGGACGCCTCTGGGGTCCCGAAGTACGTCCTCCGCGTCCAGCACCGATGGCGTCGTTCCCAGGCGTTCGCGGACCAACCGGAAAATTTCTACCTGTTGTGGCAAGCCGGTGTCCCGAAGCGCCGGCGGTCCCATTTTCGCGGCGAGAGATACCAGCATTTCTGCCGGGTGCCTGATCAGGAAGGCGTTGGTCAGGCCCAGGACCCAATCCCCCCGCAAGTGTGGCAGGTAATGATGGGCCATGTGCTTCTGGTAGTAGATGAGGCGGCCCCGCGGAATCTGTCCAACCAGACCGCTCACCACCCGTCGCCAGTCGGTATCGCCCGAGGCGATGACCTCCTCAACTCCCGGATGGTTGACCTGGACCTGGGTGAGATAGTGGGCGTACAGCGGCTCGTCCACCACCCAGGTGTCCGGCCGGTTCTCCCAGGCTCGCATCATGGCGGTCGAGATGTTGCGAGGCCCTGACCACATGGCGATCCGGGTCATCGGCCGGGCGGAAGAGCCGCCTGCATCTTTATTCAAGCTTGTTGGGGTCTCCGGGGAACGTTACGTTGACCTCGCCCAGTCAGTTCCGACTCCCCACAACCGTTTCCGATGCGCAAAGGCCTTCTCTGGCTCTCCGAGCAGCCGAAGATCTTCAACTTCGTCCGCAAAAATCGCCTCGCCCGCAAATTCGCCTCGCGCTTCGTAGCCGGAGAGACGGTTGAGTCGGCCATCGAGGCGGTCCGCACGGTGAATCCCAAGGGCATCACCGCGTCGCTCGATCTTCTGGGCGAGAGTGTGACCCAGGAGTCCGAGGCTGCTTCGGCCCGGGACACCTACCTTGGCATGCTGGATCGGATCGCGGAAACCCGGGTGAATTCCAATGTGTCGCTGAAGCTGACCCAGATGGGCTTCGATATCAGTGAGGATCTCTGTCTCGCCAATATGCGGACGATCCTCGACAAGGCCAAGGCCCTGAATACCTTCGTCCGCCTCGACATGGAAGGGTCGTCCTACACCCAGAAGACCCTCGACTTCTTCTCCCGGAAACTCTTTGGTTCCTACGCGGCGGTCACCGGGGTCGTCATCCAGTCCTGCCTGCGCCGATCCCCGGAGGACATCGATCGCCTTATCGAGATGAAGGCGCGGGTCCGGCTCTGCAAAGGGGCCTATCTCGAACCTCCCGCCGTGGCGTTTCCCGACAAGACGCGACGTGGACCGGTCCTATGTCGAGCTGATGAAGCGGCTGATGGCGAACGGCAACTATCCTGGCATTGCCACCCACGACGAGCAGATCATCACCGAGGCGAAGGACTACGCCAAGCGGGAAGGCATTGATCCGTCGCGCTTCGAGTTCCAGATGCTCTACGGGGTCCGGCGCGATCTCCAGGAGCGGCTGCGCCGGGAGGGTTGGAACATGCGGGTGTATATCCCATTCGGAACTCAGTGGTACCCCTATCTCATGCGGCGGCTTGCCGAGCGGCCCGCCAACATCGCGTTCATCATGGGCAGCGTCGTGAGGGAAGCCGTATCCCGGTCGTGAGCAGCGAGGCCACCCTGGGCGGCTACATGGCGAAGCACGGCCGTGCGGCGGCCTTCACGGGGCAGGACGGGAACCCGTATTCGGTCGGCATCTTCGTGGAGGAGCAGCCCGACGAGCGGGGACGCTACGGCGCCTCGCTTTTGTTCGTGCGCTGGTCTCCCGCCGGCGACCGTCCGGTCGGACACGTCGAAACCGAAGTCCTGGCCTGGGGCCGGAACGCGAGCGAGGCGGAGGAGCGGATCAAGGCGCTTTCGCTCTACGACGTGAAGAGCGCGCTGGACGAAGCCATCGCTCACGGTCCGGGGGAGTGGTGACTCTGCTTCGCGGCACCGTGCTGGAGCGCGACGGGTCCGTCTACCGGGTCGCGACTGAGCAGGGAATCGTTCGGGCGGTCCTGCGGGGCAAGGCCAAGCGGGGGTCGTCCCGTGTAGTCGTGGGCGACCACGTGCGTCTCGACGCCGAATCCGGTGTGGCCGATGCCTTCGGGATCTCGCTGGTCGAGGAGCGGCACAGTCTCCTCGCGCGCCGGGTCCCCGATGGCCGCGGAACCCGCCCGGTGGCCGCGAACGTGGATGAAGTTCTCGTCGTCACCGCAACCATCAATCCTCTCCCCATTCCCCAGCTGATCGATCGGCTTCTCGTCGTGGCCGCGGCGAATGATATCGCGGCGGCAGTCGTCCTCAACAAGACCGATCTCGATCCGGGAGATGAGCTGGCGGCCCGGTTCCAGCGCGCCGGCTATCCGGTGTTCCGTACCAGCGTCCGGACCGGCGCGGGCCTCGAACCGCTGAAGGAGCGGCTCGCAGGCCGGGTGACCGTCGTGGCCGGCCCCTCAGGCGCGGGGAAATCGAGTCTGCTGAATGCGCTGGAGCCGGGCCTCGAGCTGCGCACCGGAGAAATCAGTGCCCGGATCAAGCGGGGGGCGAACACCACCGTCTCGGCCGTGATGGTTCCTGTCGGACCCGACGGCTTCATCGTGGATACACCCGGGTTCAGCGACGTCGGGCTCTGGGGGATCGATCCCGGCGAACTGCCGCGCTGCTTCCCGGAGATGGAGCCGCTGCTGGGTTTCTGCCGGTATCCCGATTGCCGGCACATGGGCGAGCCTGGCTGCGCGGTAACCGCCGCGGTGGAGCGGGGAGAGGTTAGCGCCGACCGGATGGAGAGCTACCGGGTGTTGCTGGCCGAGCTGGAGGGGGCGCCACGACATTGGGAATGAGGAGATTTCAGATTGCAGATTTCAGATTGAAGATTGAACTGCCTGCAATTCTCTATCCCTCAATCCCTCAATAAATCTTCAATCTGAAATCTTCAATCTGAAATTCAGTTCTTCGGCTCCCCCGTCACCCGCATCAGCCCATCCTTAGCCTGCTGCACTCTCCCCTGGACCGTAGGATCCGCCTTGTCCCAGAGCCTCAGGAATTGTGAGTAGGCATCCGCCGCGGCGGGACGATTGCCGGCTGCCTCGTACGCACGACCCAGCGCGAGAAAGGTGAGAGGCGTGAGGAGCAGGTCGTTGTCAAAGCCATTTTCGAGCAGCCGAATCCCTTCTTCTCGAGTGGCGGCCTGGGAGGCCAGACCAAGCGCGAACTGGAGCCGGACGGCGCCGCTGATGACCGGCCCGCCCTGGACGCCCAATACCTCGATACCGCGCCTCATCTCTGCAATCCCGCCCGCCGTGTCCCCGGCCGCCATCCGCTTCCAACCCTGACCCGCAACCAGCGCTCCGCGGAGGAAATCCGGGTACTTCGTGGTGTCGCTGGCCAACAGGCTGTCGATGATCCGGCCAGCGCGGGCGACATCGCCATGACCGAGATAGGTCTCGGCGACGACGAATCCCAGGAAGGGGCTGTTGATCGGAATCTTCGAGATGAGCGCGATCGTGGAATCAGCGAAATGCGGTGGAGCGATACCCAGCACCACGGGGAATACATAGATGGCACCGGCCTGTTGCTGTGCCGCCGGGCCCATCGAATCGGCCAGGCGTCTCGCCTCGGCGAACCGGCCGAGAGTGGTCAGGAGCATTCCCCGGGCGGCGATTTGCTGGAGCCGGTTCTGATCGGTCGGCTGCGCGACGATGGCGGTCTTCGCGACGATGCCGTAGCGGTCCAGCACCATGTCGGAGCCCGTCGCGGGATCGACTTGGGCAGCCTTGAACGTGGCCAGCAGGGCGCCAATTTGGCTGGCCAGATGCTTGGTCCCCTGGCTGTCTGGAGGGATGCCGCGCCAGACTAGATCGCCTGCGGCCTTGAACGCCTCGTACTCTCCGGCAGTCGCTCCCAAGCGGAACAGCGCCAAGTACCGCTTGAACTTGACCGAGTCCCGGATCCCCAGTGTCAGCTCCATCGGATGGATCATCGACGGAGTGAGCGAGGAATCCGCCGCGATCACCTTGTCGAACGGCTGCTCCAGCGTCGCTGGGTCGAGGCCATTCCGCTCCCGGGTGTGATACTGGGTTTCTCCCAGCAGGTTCCAGCCCTCGATGTCGTCCGGCCACGCTGCGACATACTTTCGCATGCTGTCCACAGCGGCGGTACGCCCGTAAGAAAAGAGCTGGTAGGCCGTAACCAACGCTTTTTCTCTCGGTGGCAAGCGGGTCGCGAAGCGAAGGGCGGCTTCGCTGGCCGCGCGGGCCTGGGGCAGGGCGTACCCGCCCTTCCACCCGAGCGCCATCGCCAGCCGGAATTGCGCGAGGGCGAACGTCGAATCTTCCGCGACCGCGGCGCCGAACGCGGCCGCTGCCGAGTCCCATTCGGCGCGGCGGTAGAACTGCTCACCCGTCAGGTAGTCTCGCATGGCGGCGAGGGAGCCCGTCGTCAGTCCGCTCACCCGGAGGGAAGGAACCGGCTCCTTCGATCGCCAGATTTCTCGCACCAGCTCACGACTCAGGCCATCTACCAGCGGCAGCACGCTGTCCGCCGCTCCGTCTACCTGAGCGTGGGCCAGCGATTTTCCATCCTGGCCGTAGAGGTCGGCGCTGATCCTCACCGCATTTCCGGTTGCCACGATGCTTCCCAGCACGACCGCCTGTGCCTTCACGTCGCGGGCAATGCTGAGTCCCTTTTGAAGATCTATGCCCGACGTGGCACCGGCCTTTTTCACTCGGGCCATTACGGTACGGGGATCCACCGCACGGATGCCGCCCACGGAATTCAGGTTAGTGGTGAGGAGATCGACCATCCCCTCGCCCATCAGGTCTACTCCCTGACCCGAAGCGGTGAAGGGGAGCACGGCGATGCTCTCGGCCCCCTGCATCACCGGTCCGCTGCGTCGGGGTCCGAAGAGGATCCACGCTAGCGCCAGCAAGGCGACGCCCAGGGGCAAACCGATCGCCAGCCGCTTGAGCCGGCGACGCTCTTCGACGGCGCCTGCGCCACCGCCGGCGATCTTCTCCAGCGCCGCGGCGAATTCCTGGACGCTGGCATAGCGGGCAGCCGGATCGGCCGCCATCGCGCGCTGTACTGGCGCGTCCGCTTCCTGTGGAGTCTGTCGGTTGATCCTGCTGACTCGCGGCCTCGGCCCCGTGAGGCTCTGGGTGATGACGGCCTGGACCTGGGCCCCGCGGAAGGGGGCCTGGCCGGTCGCCATCTCGTAGAAGACGCAGGCGAGCGAATACTGATCGCTCCGGGCATCGACCTCGCTGGCCGTCGCCTGCTCGGGACTCATATACGCCGGAGTCCCGATCGCGAGCCCGAGGCCGGTGAGTTGGGGTCCCCCGTCGGTGGCGGCGCTGAGCGCCCGGGCAATGCCGAAGTCGGTCACCACGGCGTGCCCGCCCGACAGCATGATGTTCTCCGGCTTGATGTCGCGGTGGACGATGCCGTGAGTGTGGGCGTAGGTGAGCGCGCTGGCGACTTCACCGTTGAGGCGGACCGCTTCCTCGAACGGCAGCTTCCCTTCCCGGGTGAGCCGGTCGCGCAGCGATTCTCCTTCGACGAAGGGCATCACGTAGTAGAGGACGCCATTCGCGTCGCCCGAGTCATACACCGGCACGATGTGGGGATGCTGCAGGCGGGCCGACATATCGATTTCACGCAGGAAGCGCTCGGAACCGACCGTGGCCGACAGCTCGGGGCGCAGCACCTTGATGGCCACCAGCCGGTGATGCTTCTGATCCATCGCGCGGTAGACCGTGGCCATCCCGCCCTGACCAGCCCGGCTCTCAATCGTGTAGCGGCCGGCCAGGGAGGTTGAGAGTCGTTCGAGCGAGTCGTCCATTCAGCGCCCTTTTTTGGTCCAGCGCGTCGTGTCCCGGTGCTCGACCTTCGCCATCATCCGGTCGAACGCTTCCTGCAGGTCGATCCCTTCCCGGTTTGCCATGCAGATGATCACGAACAGAATGTCGGCCATCTCCATGGCGAGATCGCCCTCGGGCTCTTCCTTCTTCTTGGTCTTCTGCCCGAAGCGGTGGTTGATCTCCCGCGCCAGCTCACCCACCTCCTCGCTGAGGCGCGCCATGTTGGTGAGCGGCGGGAAATAGCCTTCTTCGAACTGGCTGATCCAGGTGTCGACCCGGGCTTGGCTGTCGCGGAGAGTCATAGTCGAGAGTCAATAGACGATAGTCTGGAGTCTGGAGTCCGAAGCCTGAAGTCAAGAGGAGTTGAACGTGGAGTCAATGACTTTTCGAGACTTCCGACTCCTGACTCTTGACTCCCGACTACTCCAACTTCCGCTCCTGTAACCGCCTCGATATCGGCGTCACCCCCCACCGCGGGCTCAGCGCAATCACCCAGACCAGCACCTTGTTGAGCAGTCCGGGAATGACCACGGCCTTGCCCTTCATGCAACCGTAGTAGCCGGCCTCTGCCACCGGGGCCGCGTCCATCACCCCCGGGGCATTGAAGAGATTGGTGTTGGTCACTCCCGCAGCGGTGGCGAACCCGGTCCGGGTGGGACCGGGACAGAGTGCCGTCACCGTGACACCAGTGCCCTTGAGCTCGTTGGCTATCGCTTCGGAGAACGAAAGCACATAGGCCTTGGATGCGTAGTAGACCGCCATCAGCGGCCCCGGAAGAAACGCAGCGGTCGAAGCGACGTTGAGGATCCTGCCCTTCTTCGCAGCGAGCATTGGGGGGAGCAGGAGTCTGGTGAGCTGGGTTAGCGTCGTCATGTTGAGCTGGATCATCTCCATGATCCGCCGCGTGTCCTGCTGCGCGAACAGCTTGTTCTCACCGAACCCCGCGTTGTTGACCAGCACGTCCACGGTGAGCCCGCGAGTCTTCAGTTCCTCCACCAGAGCTTCGGGAACCTCCGGCTGGCTGAGATCGGCCGGAAGGACCTCCACGTTGCAGCGGTACATCTTGCCGAGATAGAGCGCGAGCTCGTTCAGCTTGGCTTCGTTCCGGGCGACCAGGATGAGGTCGTGGCCGCCCTTGGCGAAGAGTCGGGCCAGCTCGAGTCCGATGCCGCTCGATGCACCCGTGACAAGAGCTGTGGGTCGTGCGTCGGTCATCTTGTTCTTGGGAATTGGCAGTGCCTTACGGCTCAAGGCTTGCCGAACTACGGCTTTCCAATCCGTCCGTGAGCTCGCAGCGACTCCACGACCCGGTCCTTCGGCAACGCAAAGACCTGAAGACCGCCGGCGCCGGTCATCGTCTCCGCCGCTACCATCGCGTTGGTAATCGCCTCTTCGGTGGCATCGACCGTCGCTTCAAAAAGCGAGTTGATCCGGTCGTTGGGCCACAGTTGCACCGTGCGGGCGCCGCTGTCGGCGACCGCGGCATGGGCATTGGCAGTCGAAAATGCGATGAAGATGTCTCCCGAGGAATCCCCGCCCAGTCCGCCCATTCGTCCCACGCCAAGTGCCGCCCGCTTTGCGAGGCGCTTCAGCTGGTGGGGCAGGAGCGGCGCGTCGGTCGCGACCACGATGATGATGGACCCCCGCTCCGTCCCCGGATCCTCGGAGACAAGACCGGTCGGCTGGCGGCCGCAAGTCGGATACTCCGGACCCGGCGTCTCCACCGGCGGCCCCGCGACGTAGCAGGGCATCAGATCTGAAATCTCCTGACCGATCGGCACTCCCGCGATGCTCAGTCGACGGCGAATGCCATAGTTGCATTGCACCAGGACACCGACCGTAAACCCGCCAGCCGCGCTGCTCAGCTTGCGGGACGAAGTCCCGATCCCGCCCTTGAACTCGTGACAGACCATCCCGGTCCCGCCGCCGACATTGCCTTCGGCGACGGGCCCCCCTGCCGCCTTATCCAGCGCATCGAACGCGTGCTGCTTGGTGATGTGAAAACCGTCGATGTCGTTGAGCCCGCCATCCCAGGTCTCGGCCACGACCGGGAGCGCCCAGAGAAAATCGTCGTAGCCCCGTTCGATGGCCCATTCGATTACCGCGTCACGCACGACGCCGACGCTCATCGTATTGGTGATCATTACCGGGCCCCACAGGAACCCGGACTCCTCGACCCACGTCGTCCCGGTCATTTCGCCATTGCCGTTCAGGGTCCACCAGGCGGCGAAGACCGGGTCGGAGTTCTTCTTCCCCCTCGGCAAGACGGCGGTAACCCCGGTACGGACCGGACCCTTGCCCCGCTGCAGCTTTCCCTCACCTTCGATCAGCGTCACCTGACCGACCTCGATACCCTTTACGTCGGTGATGGCGTTGAGCGGACCAGGGGTTCCACCGAAGGGAATGCCCCAATCACGGGCTCGCGGCTTTGTTTGCTGGGATAGGAGGACACTCGGCGACGCGATCAGCAAGCCGAGGCAGAGTGTCCTGACCGGAAAGCAACGCGCCATGATCCTCGGAGGTTGGCGGAAGGCTGGAGATGCTTTAAGCTACTGCGCCCGAGTGTCTCCCGCACATTCATCCGACGACGACCATGCGCCCCCGAGATCGAATTCTGGCCAATCTCGAAGCCACCTATCGCGAGCAGTACGATCGGGCCCGAACCGAGCAGCAGCCCGTCCGCATGGCGGAGCTCGACGCGGGTTATCAGCGCGATCAGCTCATGCTGGAGATCCTGCTCGACATCCGTGACCTGCTGACGACCTCGCGCGTACTTCCGCCGGCCTCTTCAATCCCCGGATCCCAGAGCTGATGGTTTATCCTCGTCCCACTTACCTCGTGCCGGTCCACCATGTCCGCCCTGTCCATCCTGTTCGCCCTGTTCGCCATTTCATGCGCCCCCTCCCGTCCTGCCGACCTCGTCGTCTTCGGCCGGATCTGGACCGGGGATTCCGCGGCACCGTGGGCTCAGGCCGTCGCCATTCGCGGCGACACCATCATCGGGGTGGGCGATAGCGCGGACATCGCGCGGCTCGCGGGAGATGGCACTCGGATTCTGTCCAACGGAAAAGCGCTGGTGACTCCCGGATTCATGGACGGGCACGTGCACTTCCTGGACGGAGGCTACCAGCTCGCGAGCGTGGATCTCCGCAGCGCCGAGACGCCGGCCGAATTCATCTCTCGCCTCAAGAATTTTGCGGCTGAACGCCGCCCCGGAGAATGGATTCTCGGCGGAGACTGGGATCACGAGCGTTGGCCGGGCTCTCCACTCCCGCGCAAGGAGTGGATCGATTCCGTCACGCCCAGGAATCCGGTGCTGGTAAGCCGGCTCGACGGACACATGGCGCTGGCGAACAGCCTGGCACTCAAGGCGGCCGGGATCAACCGCAAGACTCCTGACATCCCAGGAGGCGTCATCGTGCGAGACCGGCGCACCGGTGAACCCACCGGCGTGCTCAAGGATGGGGCGATGGATCCGGCCTATGGGGTGGTGCCGGACAACTCCGCCGAGGAAGACGACCGCGCGGTAGCTCGCGCCATGGAGTTTCTAGCCTCGAAGGGTGTCACGGCGATCGCATCGGTGAGCGCGGGATGGAAACAGATGGCGGCGGTGAAACGGGCCCTGCACGACGGCACGCTGACCGTGCGGGTGGCTCTCTACCCGGCCCTCGCCGACTGGCACCGGGTAGCGGACACCGTAGCGGCGGACGGTCCGGGAGACGATTGGGTCCGTCTAGCCGGCGTGAAGGGATTCATGGATGGCTCGCTGGGTTCGACCACGGCGTACTTCTTCGAACCCTACAGCGACGACCCGTCCACCTCAGGCCTGCTGACCAATCCCCCCGATTCGATGAAAGCTTGGATCGGCGCGGCGGATTCCGCGGGGCTGCAGGTCGTAGTGCACGCCATCGGTGAGCGAGCCAACGCGATGCTGCTCGACATCTACGACAGCGTGGGCAGCGCGCACGGAGCCCGGGACCGTCGCTTCCGCATCGAGCACGCCCAGCACCTTCGATCCCAGGACGTCGAGCGGATCGCCCGACTCGGCGTGATTGCCTCGATGCAGCCGTATCACGTCATCGACGACGGCCGATGGGCGGAGAAGCGGCTCGGCCCCGTGCGGGTGCACGACAGCTACGTCTTCCGCTCCTTGCTGGACAAGGGAGCGCGCCTGGCCTTCGGCTCGGACTGGACCGTGGCGCCCATCGACCCGATCCTCGGCCTCTATGCCGCCGTCACTCGGCGCACGCTGGATGGCAAGCATCCCGATGGCTGGCTGCCCGAACAGAAGATCTCGCTCGATGAGGCGCTCCGTGCCTACACTGGCGGGAATGCCTACGGGGTGTTCGCCGAGAAGACGAGGGGCATGATCAAGACCGGGTACCGGGCCGACCTGGTGCTGCTGGACCAGGATCTTTTCTCCATTAAGCCGGAGGAGATCGAATCGGCGCAGGTTCGTGCAACGGTCGTGGGGGGAAAAGTGGTCTACGAAGCGAAGTCCGGCGGTCAGTAGGAGCAAACCCTTAGCAAAAATCCGACACCTCAGATTAATTCGTCGTATTTCTTGACGGCACAAGAAATTTTCAGAAACCCCCGCTAGCGCCACGCGGGGGTTTCTGTCATACTCTTCTCATCCCATTTCAGCGAGCCTGCCCAGATGTTCCTCAAGAGAGGGATGCTGGCGTGTGTGTGCCTGCTGGCGGCGACCCCGCTTCAGGCTCAGAAGGCGAAGCTGTTGGTTCCGTTGGATTCTCTCATCGCTCGGGTGCAGCGCGATTCGAATGATGCACCCGCCCACTACGAAGTCGCGCTCGGCTACTGGCTCGCGAAGAAATACGATCTTGCCGAAGCGCATCTGCGCGAGGCGATCGCGATCGAGCCGAAGACGGCGACGGCCTACCTCGCCCTCTCCTACCTCCCATTCGCCCGCAACTCGGGGCTCTGGGGCGATGTAGAGAAGGGAAAGGTCTCGGCGGAGTGGTTGCCGAAGGTGGAAGAGGCGTACCACCTGCGCAATCAAGCCTACCTGCTGGACCCGCTGGTGGATCTCAGGCCCCTAGCGCTGATGATTCCGCCAACCGGCACCTTCGGCCTGTCGCGGCGCGATGCCGCGATCTACACCTACATCATGAACGGGCTGGGCAGTTTCTGGACCGGCGACTACAGCAAGTCCTACCAGTTCTTCAGCTCCATCGCGGAAGGCTACACGGAGGAAGAACGCAAGAAATTCGCTGACTGGTTCCTCTGGTACGAAGGCCTCTCGGCAACCCACACCCTCCAGTATTCCCGCGGAGTCAGCGACTTCCGCATTCTCCTCGACCGCGCGGTGGCGCGGGAGAATCCCGATTCCAATGAGTTGGTGGCGTTCGCGGATGCCAACGAGTTTCGCTATGCCCTGGCCGTGATCATGGATAAGGCGGGACAGCAGGCCGAGGCGATCAAGCTCCTTCAGGAGTCGGTGACCAACGACCTCGGCCTCTACATGGCCCATGTACGGCTGGCCGAGATGTACGAGGAGCAGCATCGCACCAAGAGTGCCTTGCAGGAATGGCGCCGTGCGCTCGAGGCGAGCCCCGAGGATCCCGCCCTGCTGTACGACATGGGCGAAGCCCTCTACCGCGCCGGCGAGCTTTCCGACGCCTACGGGTTCCTGGAGAAGGCTGTCCAGGTCAATCCGAGAAGCGCACGCGCTCTCTACATGTTCGGGTCGGTCGCGCAGAAGCTGGAGCAGAACAAGGAGGCGAAGGAGGCCTATACCAGATTCATCGCGATGGCACCCAGCAGGTTTCAGGAGCAGATCGTGGAGGCTGGCCACCGACTGGAGACCATGAAATGAGCAAGCTTCGGATTTGGATGTCCGTCTCTGTCGCCATCCTCTTGGCGGCGGCACTTCCTTCGAACGGCTCCGCGCAGCGCATCAAGATGTCGGTCAAGCTTCCCGACCTTGAGGCGCGGGTCAAGCAGGACTCCAACGACGCCGCGGCCCATTACAACCTCGCCCTGGGCTACTGGAGCGAGAAGCGCTACGACGAAGCGGAAAAGCAGCTCAGAGCCGCGATTCAGGTGGAGCCCCGCTTCGCGGTGGCACATCTGGGTCTCGCCTACCTGCCTTATGCCCGCCGATCGAAGCTTTTCGCCGAGGCCTACGACGACGAGGTGCCCTCCGAGTGGAAGTCGAAGCTCGAAGAGGCGGACCGGGAGTTCCGCCATGCGTTCATGATTGACCCGCTGGTGGATCTGCGGATTATCGGCGCGGTCACTCCATCAAGCCCTGATTTCGTGGGCATTACCAAGGCCTGGGGTGAAGAATGGGGCTTGTACCTCCAGGGCTATGTGGACTGTCAGGAAGGGAAATACGAGGATTGCAACGGTCGCTTCGCCGCCTTCATTAAGTCCATCGACGGCGACCACTATGACGACCGGGTTCCGGATGCCGTGTTCTGGTACAAGGGGCTCGCCGCGGCGCACATCGGCAAGTACGACGACGCGATCGCGCATTTCCGCACCCTGATGAGCCGCGACTCGACCCGTGCCAAGGAGCGAGAAAAGAAGGGATACGATCCGCCGCTTTCACTGCGGACCAACGAGTATCGCTACACCCTCGCCACCATCCATCAGGCCGCCGGGAAGCTCATCGAGGCGCGGCAGTTGTATCAGGAAGCATTGGCCAACGACATCGGGCTATACATGGCGCACGTCCAACTGGCCGGGCTGGCGGAGATGGATCGTGACTTCACGACCGCGATCGCCGAGCGGCGCCGCGCGGTGGACGCCAATCCCGACGATCCCAGTCTCCTCACCGACCTTGGGGTGACCCTGGGCAAGGCGGGCCAGATGGAGGAGGCGGTTGCGATGCTGGAGCGTGCGGCGGATGCCAATCCCCGGGATTCCCGCCCGCTCTACTGGCTGGGCATCGGATACGTGCAGTTGAATCGCATTCCTGACGCACGGACGTCGTTCACCCATTTCATCGAGATGGCCCCGAGCCGGTACGACAAACAGATAGCATCGGCGAAGGATCGTCTCGCCAAGCTTCCCCAGTGAGCCCGGAGAAGGGCGGCCCCATGCATAGACAGTCTCGACTGGTTCAGATCGCCATCCTGCTGATCGGTCTGCTCATCGGACGCGCGCCGTTGGCGGCGCAGTCTTCCTACGAGCAGCTCCAGACCTTCTCCAGCATCATCAATCAGATCCGTTTGAATTACGTCGACTCGGTGACGTATGCCGAGTTGGTCCATGCGGCCATCGATGGTGTGCTCACGTCCCTCGATCCTCACAGTCGCTTCGAGACGCTCAGCGAGGACGAGCGAAAGAAAGCCTACGAGGCGGGGGAAGTTGCAGGTACGGGCATCGTGCTCGAGGACGTGGACGACGTCCCCACAGTCCTGACCGTGCTTTCGGGAAGCCCCGCGGCCCGGGCCGGGGTCCAGGCCGGAGACCGGCTGCTTTCCATCAACGACACCTCTGTGGCGGGCCTACGCGCCGAGGCGATCCAATTACGGTTGCTGGGAGAAAAGGGCAGCAAGGCACGGATCTCGATCGAACGCGGCCCCAGACTCTCGCCACAGACAATCACCGTCTCAGTGAAGCACGACTTCATCAAGCCCAGGTCAGTGAGCATGGTGCGGATGCTCGATGCGTCCACCGGGTATGTCCGGCTGGAAGGTTTCGAGGAAAAGGGCGGGCACGAAATGAGTGACGCCCTCCGCAAGCTCAAGGGCGATGGCGTCCAACGTGTGGTCCTGGACCTGAGGGGGAATCCGGGTGGGCTCGTCTTCGCTGCGGTGGACATCGCATCTCTCTTCTTCAAGAAGGGCACGCTTGTCTTCCGGACCGAGGGCAGAATCCGCAGTGCCAACCGGGAATACAACACCGAGAAGGACGGCGCGTTTAGTGACTTGCCGCTCGTGGTCCTGGTCGATCACGGCAGCGCCTCGGCGGCGGAGGCCCTGGCAGCCTCACTCCAGGATCACGATCGCGCGCTATTGCTTGGCCGCCGGACGTTTGGAAAGGCATTGATGCAGCAGGCCCTCCCCGTCCCGCCCCAGGGCGACATGGTCTGGCTCACCGTTGGCCACGTGGTCACACCCAGTGGCCGCGTAATTCAGAGGGCGTATCACGGTCTCAAGACCGAGCAGTACTACAGCTTCGCCGGAAAGTCCGGTGCTGAACAGGACACGCTCAAGACCTACCAGACCGAGCATGGCCGGAGCGTGCGAGGCGGAGGGGGAATCGTTCCCGATATCACCTTGCCAGAACCGGTGCTGCTGCCACCCTGGTTCTTCGCGGCCTCTGACAGCGGCTTCGACACAGCGGTCTCCGACAGTGTCGCCGCCACCCTCCCCAAGGATCCGGCCGCCCGGCTTAAATGGTTCGACGCGGTTTCCGAGTGGCAGACCAGCCTGGTCAAGCCCTTTGTCGACCGGGTCCACTCCCGACTTCAGGTCACCGCCGAGCCCGACTCCGCCCTCGCTGCTCGACTGGGGCGGATATTGGCCTATCGTGTCACCGAAGTGCGCTGGGGTCCCGACGCGGTTGAGGAAATGGCGCTGCGGAACGATCCCGACCTCCGCGCTGCCTCGAACTACACCAACCGGATCAGCGAGGAGCTGAGCACGAAACATTGAGCGTCAGGGGATGGAAGATTTCAGATTTCAGATTGCAGATTTCAAATTGCAGATTGAACTGCCTGGCAATTCCAATCTTCAATCTGAAATCTTCAATCTGAAATCTTCAGTTCCCCGTCCCTCCTTGTCCCACCCCCGCTGGCCTTTCATCTTTGTGGCATGGCCACCCGTTCCCGTAACGCGCCGAAGACCTCCCGAATACTCTCGAAGGCCGATCTCCTCGACATCTACCGCCTGATCCTGCTCTCCCGGCGTCTCGACGACAAGGAGATCCAGCTCAAGCGGCAGAACAAGATCTTCTTCCAGATCTCGGGTGCCGGCCACGAGGCGGTCTTGGCGGCGGCCGCCAAGGTTTTCCGCTCGGGGTACGACTGGTTCTACACCTACTATCGCGACCGCGCGCTCTGCCTCGGCCTGGGCATGACCGCGACCGAGCAACTGCTCTCCGCCGTCGGCGCCGCCGATGATCCCAACTCGGGCGGCCGCCAGATGCCCTCTCACTGGGGTCACAAGGACTACAACATCGTCAGCGCCTCGAGTCCGACCGGCACCCAGTTTCTCCAGGCCGTCGGGTGCGCCGAGGCCTGGCTCCGGTACAGCAACGTGCAGGGTCTTCCCGATAGCGTGACCGGACCCTACGGCGACGAGGTCGTCTTCTGCTCGTCGGGCGACGGTACCACCAGCGAGGGCGAATTCTGGGAAGCGATGAACTCGGCCTGCAATCTCAAGCTGCCGGTCGTGTTCCTGATCGAAGACAACAAGTACGCCATCTCGGTTCCAGTCGAGGTGAACACCGCCGGCGGATCAATCTCCAAACTGGTGACCGGGTTCCCCAACCTGTTCATCGAGGAAGTAGACGGCTGCGATCCCATCGCCTCGTTTGAGACGCTGCACCGGGCAGTGGACTATTGCCGGACCCGCAAGGGTCCCGCGCTGGTTCATGCCCATGTGATCCGGCCATACAGCCATTCGCTTTCCGACGACGAGGTGCACTATCGCAGTGCGGCGGAGCGGGAGGAGGACGGAAGGAAAGACCCGTTCACCCGCTTCCCCCGGCACCTGGTCGAGCAGGGGCTCGCGACCGAGGCCGAGCTGGAGGCGATCCGCGCCGAAGTGGAAGAGGAGATACGGGTCGCGACCGAGACCGCGCTGGCCTCGCCCCAGCCCGCGCTCGATACCGTCTACCAGTACGTCTACTCCCCCGACGTCGATCCCACCTCGGAGCAGTTCGACACCGAAGACGATCCCCGGTTTACCGGCGACCCCACCACGATGGTGGACCTGCTGAACAATTGCCTCAAGGACGAGATGGCCCGGGATCCCCGGATCGTGGTGTTTGGGGAAGATGTTGCCGACGCGAGCCGCGAGGAACAGCTCTCCGAGGTGAAGGGCAAAGGTGGCGTCTTCAAGGTGACCTGGGGACTCCAGAAGGCCTTCGGCTCCGATCGGGTGTACAACTCGCCTCTGGCGGAAGCCAACATCGTCGGACGGGCGATTGGCCTCGCCACTCGCGGACTGAAGCCGGTCGTCGAGATCCAGTTCTTCGATTACATCTGGCCTGCCTACATGCAGATCAGGGACGAGCTGGCCCTCATGCGTTGGCGCTCCAACAATGCCTTCAGCTCCCCGGTCGTGGTGCGGACCACCTACGGCGGGTATCTGAAGGGCGGCTCCGTCTACCACTCGCAGACCGGGGCTGTGGTGTTCACCAGCGTGCCCGGCCTCCGTGTCGTGTGCCCGTCAACGGCCCTCGATGCCAACGGTCTGCTGCGGACGGCGATCCGCTGCGAAGACCCGGTGCTCTTCCTCGAGCACAAGCACCTGTACCGTCAGACCTACAACAAGGCGCCGAATCCGGGACCCAACTTCATGATCCCCTTCGGCAAGGCAAAGGTCGTCCGAGAGGGAACCGACCTGACCGTCGTGACCTATGGTGCGGTCGTACAGCGCACGATCACCGCGGCAAAGGAAGTCGAGGAAGCGCACGGCTTGAGCGTCGAAGTGATCGACCTGCGAAGCCTGACGCCGGTCGACTGGGATGCCGTCATGGGCTCAGTGCGGAAGACCAACCGGGTGATTGTCGCCTACGAGGATTCTCTCTCCTGGGGTTACGGAGCCGAGCTGGCGGCCCGGATTGCCGATGAGGCCTTCGAGTGGCTCGACGCTCCGGTCCGCCGGGTTGCCTCGACCGACACCTTCGTCGCATATGCCCCGCAGCTGGAAGACGTGATTCTGCCGCAGGTCGAACATCTGCGCGCGGCGATGATCGAAATCGCGGGTTACTGAGCCGGGCTGGCCACGCCCGGCGCCGGTACCTCGATTCCCTCCGACGGGTTTCCCAACCGTTCCCCGAGTCTCCCGTAGGTAAATCCAGCCAGGCCCACAGCCACTGCTCCCTGGAGCGGCACGATGGATTCGGGTTAACGCAGGGCCTGGCCCTGCGTCTTCCCTGCGTGGTTTGGCTGCACCACAGACTCACTCATGACAGAGAAGAAACGATGCGAGGCATGACCCTCGGCCTGACCGCCATGCTCGTTCTGGCGGTTGGCCATGAGCTCAACGCCCAGTCGGTCACCCCTGACCGCGCTCTGCGCCAGGGACGGATGGAAATGCATGAGCGGCGGGAATTGCGTCGGGATCGCCACGAAGTCCGGATGGATCGCCATGAGCTTCGCTCGGACCGGCGTGAGATTGGCCGAGACATCCGGCATCGGACTGGGCGGGGTGAGCTTCGCCACGATCGTCGTGATTTCCATCGGGATCATCGGGATCTGAGGCTCGACAGGTGGGATCTGAGACACGATAAACACTAGTACCGAGTACCGAGTACCGAGTGAGACCATCCTGCTGTTACTAGGTACTCGGTACTCGTTACTTACCTAAGACTTCACGAATCTCACTCGCCGCCACAATCGCATTGTCCACATCGCGCGAAAGCGCCCGGGCCTGCTGTGTCGCCATGGTGAGATCGCCGAGTGCCGCTGCCGCGTCGGCCGAACGGAGCCGCAGCAGATCGAAGCGCACATTCTGCATAGCCAGACAGCAGGACTCGAATTGGCCGGCGATCTGATCGCGCCGTCCGCCCAGGTCACGGATCGCTTTCTCCTGCCGCTCCAGCAGCGCCAGCCTGCGGGTCCGTTCCTCATCATCCGGCTCCCGGGAAAGCGCCGCAATCCGCTCTTTGATTCGGCCGAGGTCCTCAGTGGCCACGTTGCTGTCCATGGCCTGAAGAGTCCGCGCCAGCTCGGAAGCGCGGAGGTAGAGCCCGTCAACCGTTGATGCCACATCCTCGGGAAGCATCTGCCGCTCTGCCGGCGTCATGCGATCCAGCAGCTTGTAGATTGCCGTCCGGTCTCCGAACGCCTGACTGACCGCCTGCTGATGGGTACCGAATTCGTCCCGGGTCGGTGCTGCGATCTGCTTCACGCCCTTGTGACCCTTGCTCCCGGGAACATGCAGCGCATCGGGTGCTGCGGGACGGCTCAGTACGTCGCGCCAGGTATATCCCGCCTGCCAGAGCTTGGAGTAGTGCGTCACCAGTCCGAAGCCCATTCCCATCATCGGGAACAGGAACCAGGGCTCACCGATCCCGGTCGCTATGTTGACCATGAAGCAGCCCGCCGAGATCGCCGCCCAGCGCGCGAAGTAGGCCCGGGTCTTCTGGACGATCTTTGGCTCGCCTGTATCGGGAACCGGGAGCGGAGTGTCATCCCGCCGCTCCATGCGACGGCTTGCCCGCTCCGTGTGCCGGTCGAGTCTGGCGCGCCAGTCGTCGCGGCCGCGGGGCGGACCAGGGAGTGGCGGCGGGGCTTGGCCAGCGAGCGGACGGCCCGCGCTCGGCCGGGATGGACGCTGTAGTCCCGAACGCGACTGTCCCCTCGTCTGGCCCGTAGGCCGGTAGCCGGTCACGGTACGGCTCTCGAGGGCGCGACGGAGGGCATCGGCCGAAGGCCATCTGCTCTCCGGATCCTTCTCGAGACACCGGGTCACTGCCAGGTCGAGGTCCTCGGGCACCTCGGTTCGCAGCGTCTTGATCGGCTCGGCCATTTCGCCGATCTGCTTCATCAGGATGCCCGCGACCGATGGTGCATTAAACGGAAGCTCACCCGTCAGCATTTGATAGCTGACGATGCCCAGGCTGTAGAGGTCGCTCCGGCCGTCGATCTCTTTTTCCCCTGCGGCCTGCTCCGGGCTCATGTACTGGGGTGTGCCAATCGCCACGCCGGCGCTTGTGAGGGTGCCGCCCGACGAGCCCGACATTGCCTTCGCGATGCCGAAGTCGGTAACCATTACCCGGCCTCGAGTGCCTTCGAGTAGGATATTGTCCGGCTTGATGTCGCGGTGAATGACCGACATGGCATGGGCGGCGCTCAGGGCATCCGCCGTTTCTTTCATGATGCGGCGAGCCTCTTCCACCGGCAGCCTGCCCCGTCGTTTGAGCCGGGCGCCAAGCGACTCGCCGTCTACGTATCCCATGATGAAGTAGACCAGACCGTTCCCCTCACCGACCGAGTGAATGGGGACAATGTGGGGATGAGACAGCCGCGCCGCGGTTTCAGCTTCGCGCGTGAAACGAGCCCTGATTTCCTGTTGGAAGGCCAGCTCGGGAGGGAGAACCTTGATGGCGACGCGGCGTTTCAGCCGTTCGTCGCGCGCGCGATAGACGACGCCCATACCGCCGCGCCCGATTTCGCCCTCGATCGTGTAGGCATTGCCCAGCGCTTCGGCCAGGCGTGGAGCAAGCGGCGAGGTCGGATCTGTCATTAGGTATCGGTAAAAGCCTCATAGATTTAGCAGACCAAAGCAAGCGGGACAAGGCAGGGCTTCATGTTGGGCTTGGTGATTCCGACAGTTCGGCAGGTCAGGCTCCTCCAAGGAGGCGCGATTGGCAGACCACGCTGTTCCGATTTGGTTCGGACCCCCAAATTCCCCAGCGCAAGGATTTGGCACACCCGGTGCTCTTTGGGGGTGAATTGTTTGGCAAACCCTGCCAAATTGCCTGTAAAGGAAGGAATAGGAATACGATGAGTGAACGTCTGACGCTTCCTGTATTGCCTCTGCGCGAGGTGGTCCTCTTTCCGGGGATCACGGCACCCATCGGGGCCGGACGCCCTGGAACGCTGCGCGCCATCGAGGCTGCGTTGGCTACCCCTGACCGGCTGATCTTCGCTGTTTCTCAGCGCCAGAATATCGAGTCGGTTGCTCCAGAGGGCCTCCACACAATCGGCACCATTGCGCGCATCGGTCAACTGCAGCGCGGGCTCGCGGGCATGCAGCTCCTGCTGCATGGCGAGCGGCGTGGCATCGCGATGCACGTGACCGAAAAGGACGGCTATCTCCACTCGATCGTTCGCGACGCAGAGGAGATGCTCCCGCTCAACGCGGAAGATCCCGCCTTCGTGGGACTCTACCGCGAGGTCCGTTCCCGGGCGGCGGAGCTGGGTCAGAAATCGGGATTGCCCGAGGAGGTGGTGCAGCAGGTCCTGGCTGGAGTTCATGAGCCCGGCCGCTTCGCCGACCTCGTAGCGGGCTACCTCGACATCTCGCCTCAGCAGCGCCAGGTTCTGCTGGAGACTCTGTCGGTTGAAGAGCGTCTGCGCCGCGTGCTGGTGCACGTCCAGCGCCAGATCAGCGTGCTCGATGCCCAGGAGGACATCAAGTCCCAGGTGCAGGAGGAGCTGGGTGAGCGTCAGCGCGAGATGTTCCTCCGGGAGCAGATGAAGCAGATCCGGAAGGAACTGGGTGAGGACGACGAGGGCTCGAACGAGCTGGAGGAGCTAAAGCAGAAGCTCGAGGCGCTGAACCTGCCGCCCGAGGCTCGCAAGGAGGTCGACCGCGAGCTGGGCCGCTTGGGCCGGATGAGCCGTGAGTCCATGGAGTCGCAGGTCATCCGGACCTTCCTAGAGAACATCGCGGAGCTGCCCTGGAACGAGCGCGCCCAGGAGCACCTGGACTTGGTCGAGGCGCAGCGGATTCTCGACGAAGATCACTACGCCCTGGGAGACGTGAAGGATCGGGTGCTGGAGTTCCTCGCCGTTCGTGCCCTGAAGGGCGTGCCCACGGCGAACAAGGATGAGACCAGCGTTCCGCCCTCCTCCTCTGAGGGCGACGGTGCACCAGCAACCAGCTCGGCGCCCACCCCGGAGGAAAAGGAGCGGGAGATTCCGGGCAACCCCGACGACAAGGTCGCCAAGGGTCCGATTCTGCTCTTTGTTGGCCCTCCTGGCGTCGGTAAGACCTCGGTGGCCAAGTCGATCGCCCGGGCCATGGGACGGAAGTACGTCCGTATCTCTCTGGGCGGCGCTCGTGACGAAGCTGATATTCGCGGCCACCGGCGAACCTACGTCGGTGCGATGCCGGGACGGATCATCCAGGGAATGAAGCAGGCGGGAAGCAAGAACCCGGTGTTCCTGCTGGACGAAGTGGACAAGCTCGGCGTCTCCTTCCAGGGAGACCCGGCCAGCGCGCTGCTCGAGGTGCTGGACCCGGCCCAGAACGACACCTTCGTGGATCATTACCTCGGCGTGCCGTTCGATCTGAGCGAGGTGCTGTTCATCTGCACGGCCAACTTCGTTCAGGCCATTCCGGCGCCATTGCTCGACCGGATGGAGTTCGTTGAGTTCACCGGCTACACCGAGCGCGAGAAGCTCATGATCGCCCGGAATTACCTCATCCCGCGGCAGCGGGCAGAGAACGGGTTGTCTCCGGAACAGATCGAGTTCCAGGACGAGGCGGTCGCCGAGGTGATTACCGGCTATACCAGGGAGTCCGGAGTCCGTCAGCTCGAGCGGGAGATCGGCAAGCTGGGGCGGAAAGTCGCACGCAAGATCGCGGCGAAGGAGTCGGAGCGGGTCACCGTGACGGCCGCCCTGGTACCCGAGCTGTTGGGACGGCCCAAGGTGCATCCGGAGCGCGCCGCGCGGGAGGATCAGATCGGCGTCGCGACCGGGCTGTATTACACCCCGACCGGTGGCGACATCATGTTCGTCGAAGCCTCCACCATGCGGGGCAAGGGCGAGCTGGTGCTCACCGGGCAGCTGGGTGACGTGATGAAAGAGTCGGCCCGCGCGGCCTGGACCTACGCTCGCTCCCACGCGGCCGGATTGCACATCAAGGAAGAGATGTTCGACCGCGACGTGCACATTCACGTCCCCGCCGGTGCGATACCCAAGGAAGGTCCCTCGGCGGGCGTGGCGATGGCCACCGCGCTGGTGTCGGTGCTGTCAGGCCGGCCGGTGCGGAACGATATCGCGATGACCGGCGAGATCACCCTGCGGGGTCACGTGCTACCGATCGGTGGAGTGAAGGAGAAGGTCCTGGGTGCGGTGCGAGCCGGTATCACCCGGATCGTACTGCCGAAGAAGAACGAGCCGGATCTCCAGGATCTGCCCGAAGAGGTGCTCAAGATGGTCGAGGTCCACCCGGTGGAGAATCTGGGCGAGGCACTGGCCCTGACGCTCCGGGGAGCAACCTTCAAGGAGGGTCGCCTGCTGTTCGGCGAGGAGAATCCGAGAGACGTTACCCCGCTGGCCCAGTTCCACCACTAATCGCCCAGCGGGCATTGAGAACTCCGGTCAGGACCATCCTGGCCGGAGTTCTCTTTTTCAGAGCGTCTTCAGGTACAGCCACACCGCCTTGATCTCATCGTCCGTCATGAGGCGGGTCAGTCGCCACGGCATGAACGGGTTGATGACGGTCTGATCGGGCCGCATGCCGGTTCTGAGGGCTCCGCGGAAATCGTCTTCGCTCCAATTCGCCAATTGTCCGGTAGACGTCAGGTCGGCGCTGGCCGGAGTTCCCGGCGGTCCTTCCTTGAGCCCGCCCTTCAGATTGTCGCCATGGCAGTAGGTGCAACCGCTGGTTGTGGCGAGATAGCGTCCGTATTCCGTTGACGGCTGGTGCGGGACTCCGGCGGGAATCGCCGCCTCGTGATCAATGCCTTCCGCCTGAAGCAAGCGCCCGGGTTTGGAGACGATGAGGAACCGGCCCAGCATTCCGACCTGGGTTGGTGGCAGTTCGCGGTCGACCGGAGGCAGCTGCTTGAGGTACCCGATGACGGCCGCCAGATCAGAGGCGTCCATGGCGGCGAACGCGCTGGATGGCATGAACACGAGGGGTCGCCCATCCTTGCGGACCCCGTGTCGGATGGCGCGAATCCACTCGGCGTCGCTCATCGGCGCGACACCGCCTTTGCCAGTGGTCAGATTGCTCGGGTGGAATTTTCCCACCGGCCCGAGATCCATCGTGGTCCCACCGAAGGCCTCGCCGTGGCAGTCCACGCACTTGCTGATGGCGGTGACGAGATGCTGGGCTTGCACCATCGTGGCGCTGTCGCTCTTCAGATCCAGCGTCTCGGCTTTGATCACGTAGATGCGACGCATCTTCGACCTGCTGATCCCGGAGATGCCGAGCAGGAGGATGAGCAACAGTCCCACCAAAACGGCGGCGGCGATTCCAATTCGGCGCAGAGCGGTGCCGGCCATTCGAACCCTCCAGTTTCAGTCTGGTTTCGAGCCTACCAGGTGCAGCCACGGACCACGAGATCGGCGGCCCGGTCCCGCCAGAGTACTCGATCGCCCCAGGCGGAAGTGACCGGTTGTATCGCGAAGTATCCCAGCTGCAGCACCAGCGCCTGCCTCGCGTGAGTGAGCGGGTCTATGTCGTCCCGGAAGAAGCCGGTGGCCTGCCCCTCGGTGAGAAGTTCAACCACGGGCCGGACGGCCGCATCGGCCCATTCCTCGCCCGATTCCGCCTCGAGTAGTACCCGCGTGTGGGCATCGTGCTGGGCGAAGAAATCGAACTGTCCCCGAATGAGCCGGCGCAGCCGCTCGACCGCCGTGAGGCCGATCAGGGGCAGGCTGGTGAGTGCCTGAGCGGCCTCCTGGGCGACGTGCACCAGGACGGCCGAGTAGAGGCCGTCCTTGTTCCCGAAGTGGTAATGGATCAGCTGCTTGTTGACCTCGGCGGCGGCGGCGATGCGGGAGGTGCGGGCCCCGGCTCGCCGGAAACGGGCAAATTCGGCCAAGCCGGCCTGAAGCAGCCGCTGAGTCGCGGGGGGGTCTCGATGGGTCATGGATGTGCCATTTCAACCGTTGGGTTGAAAATAGCTCATCCCAGCTGACGCGCTATTGGCGCACCGGCTCCGGACTGGCGAAGGCGATCTGGTCCCGCCCCGCGCTCTTGGCGCAGTAGAGCGCCCGGTCTGCACTTTCGGTCAGGGAGCCAGCCGTGAGTGCGTCATCCGGAAAACAGGCGATTCCGATGCAAACCCGGATCGAAATGTTCTCTCCGGTTCCTACAGCGGCTGGATGCTCCGCCAGGGCCTGGCGCAGCTTATTGGCGAGCACCCCGGCGCCCTGCCGATCGGTGCGGCGCAGGATCAGGCCGAACTCTTCACCGCCGTACCGGCCGATCAGGTCGCTCGCCCGCGCTGTAGTCTGGAAGACCTTGGCCACGTGAAGCAGGGCCTGGTCTCCGATCAGGTGACCGTACCGGTCGTTCACCCGTTTGAAGTGGTCCACGTCAACCATCATGAAGACGAAACCCTCACCGTGACGGCGGGAGTACTCGATAGTGTGCTCCAGCTCCGCCATCAGGGTCGCGTGATTGAGCAGGCCGGTGAGCCCATCGCGGTGGACCATTTCCCTGAGACGTCTTCCCCGCTCGGCCCGATTGATGACGAGGTGAGCCAGCAGGTCTCTATCTACCGGTTCGATGAGGAAATGGTCGGCACCGGCCCGCAGAGCCTCGATCTGGGTCGCGACTCCGTCCTGCGCCGTCAGGAACACAATCGGAGTGAGACCGAATCGTGAGTCTTGCCGCATGAGCCGGGCGAGGGAGAGGCCATCGAGACCCGGCAGACGGGTGTCCATCAACACCAAGTCCGGCGTCTCGCGGATCAGCGTCTCCCGCGCCGTGAGCCCGTCTCGGCAGTGAGTCACCCGAGCGTTCACCTGCTCGAGCCACGAGGTGATGAGATGCGCCTGCTCTGTGTCCTCCTCGATCAGGAGCACTCGAGGCGGCGGGCTTCCAATCCGGGCGAGCGTCTTGGCGTACTTGGGAAGCTCGACTCCTACCCGAGCGGCGGGCATCACCACGTCGATTCCCGCTGCGAGAGCGCGGACCCGGTCGGTCGTGTCTGTCTTGTCTACCAGCACGATGGCGCGGGGTCGTGCTACTCCGGCGCGTGACCACGCAGTCGCTGTAGCGTAAGAATCGGTATCCGGCTCCGCGATGATCACCACCAGGTCCGGGCGCTCCGAGAGATGAGTCTCCTTGGGCTCTCCCAGGCCGGTTTCGGTTCGCACGAGAAATCCGCTCAGCCGCATCGCCGTCTCGATCTCCTCACGCAGCTTCCCCGGCTGGCCGATCGCCAAGGCACGCCATCCAAACTCCGCCATCGCTGGGCCGGCGTCGGGCAGGCCCATCTCGATCGCCGCGGCGTCGAAGGCCGCCGAGAGACGATTGACGGCATCGTCCAGCCGGGCGGCATGCTCCGGCGTGGGGGAAGGCCGCTCTGCCTGGAGCCAGTGTTCGGTCTGCTTACTGATCTCGCTGATCGAGGGGAATCCGTAGGAACCGCCCGAACCCGAGAGGCGGTGGAACCGCCGGGTCAGCGACTCAGCCGCATCCGTCTCGCCTGAGCGGAAGGCAGCGAGGTCCTTTCGCAACTCCGCGAGCCGGCCCGGCGCCTCGAGCAGGTACTCACGGCGCAGCTGACCCAGGGCTTCGTCGAGCTCGTCCGTCATGCTGATCCCCGCAGGCCGTCAAAGGCGAGTCGCGCCGCCGCGATGAAGGCTGGTGTCATGCTCCAATGCCCGCGCACCTCGGAATTATCGCGCGAGGCGATGACCGCGCTGCGCTCGTCGATGATGGCCACGAGGGGAATTCCCGGCCAGTCAAATCCGCCGGGAATCGCTTCAATCCGTGCGAACGGAAGGCTCACCTGGACCTGGGCGTAGAGGGAGACGGAGAGCTGGGCCGCAACGGCGCGCCGGAGCACCAGGGCCAGCAACGGATAGGCTTCGGCCGGGGCAATCAGATTAACCGAGCGCTCGGCCCGGCCGATATCATGCGTTAGCAGTTGGAGAGCCGCCTTCGGCGATTCGATTTCCACGATGGCGGCGGATGCAGGGGCGCCAAAGGAATCCAGCGCGCGGCTCAATTCCTCGATGGCCTGTCCCTGTGCGCTCGAGATTCGCGCGAGGACTGCTTGGGGCGGTTCAGGGCGGAATCGCTTGGGTTGCCCGTCGTCCTGCCTTGCGGCCCCCTTGGCGACCAGCCCTTCGAGGGCACTGTAGGCGTTGGCTCGGGCGAGCCCCGCCGAGCGGGCTATGGCGTACCCGGTACCGGGGCCATCAGCCAGAAGAACCTCGTATACCCGGCTTTCGGTTGGAGTAAAGCCGAAGGGTGTGAGATCGATCGGCGAAGCCGGCATGGTAGTAGTATGGGCTACTTTCTGCGCCGGGGCAAGAACTCCGAAGCCATGTTCAGTGATTTTGAGTAATGGGAGAGATCTCAAAAACATACCGCGGAGCACGCGGAATAACGCTGATCACGCGGAATAATTTTTTGAATTTCCGCGGCCATCCGCGTGTTCCGCGTATTCCGCGGTAAGCAGTTACTTCTAGACGTACTCGAGCTGCCAGCCCAGCGTCTTCGCGATCAATGCGAGCCGGAACGTCACGTCGGTCTGCCGCGAGTCCGGTTCCTTCGCATCGACATCCAGCGGGAAATAGTGATACGTGATCTTGTTGAGAGCCTTCGGGGCTCCACGGAGTCCTTTGGGACTCCAGATCCCGAACTCATCGCAGTCCTTGAGCAGGCGGGCGAGAACCTTCGTAGCGACCGGAGCCGTGTGCAAGGCACCGATTCGAGCCAGCAGCTCGATGAAGTGCAGGGCGAGCGGCAGGTCCTTGGGCATCCCCTTGCTGTCCGCTTCGATCGGATCTCCCAGGAGGAGATGCTGGGGCTTGATGCGTTTCTTCCCCAGCGCGATGGCGTACGCCTTCTTGGGCGCCGGTTGAGCCAGGTAGTGTCCCAGCCGTTCGGTGAATCCCGCCCGCTCCCGCTGGAGGTTCGGCATTGCGGCGATCATCGCCACGGAATACCAGGTCGGCGGATAGGCCTCGGGGTGAAGCACTGACGCACTTCCCGAGCGCACGAATGGCTTCTCGGCAATCGGACTGCGAAGGAATTGCGAGACGTTGGATGCGATCTTGTGCGCCGCGCCCCGCAGACGAGGATCCTCGATGTGCCCGCCCTCGGCGAGTGCGGCCGAAGCAGATTCACGCAGGACGTTTCGCGCCCACTCGACGGCGCGAGGCTCCGACTTCGCGACCTTCAGGAATTCGAACAGCAGGTTGGGATCCTCGTCCCGCGATAACAGCCGGAACAGGACCCGGTCGGCCAGCTTGAATGGCCTCTGCGACGACGGCAAGGAGAGCTGAATCAGCCGCCGGTACTGAGGAATGGTGCCTACATCCTTGATGCCCTGTGCCGCGGCTGCGGCGAGGCCAAGCATGTTGCCGCCCCAGACCCCTGTCTCTTTCTGTTTTTTGATGACGCCTTGGGCCGCCTTTCCCGACTCGATGGTGGCGCGTTCGGCTTCAAGGCTCTCGAAAGCCACCGTTCCAGGGGGCGCTAGTTCGGCATGTGTTCGGTATCGGATCACCTCTCCGCCATGGGCCAACAGCCATGTCAGAGGAATCCGGTGGTGGTTCGGTAGCTCCAGAAAGCCCCCAGAGTGGGAAATCGGGGCGTGAAAATAGTCGGAGGGTTGAAGTTACGCCACGTTTACGGGTCGGATTGTCCTCGCCTCCATGGGAAATTGTCATAACAGTTTACCCTGTAATGTCTTACGAGCTAGCGAGCCAGGCCGCAGACCTTGGCCTATTCGGCAGGTGGGCTGGATGTCTTGTCGCAAGTGGGGTGATCGAGGAACCGCAGCATCTCGGTCGCGACAGTGTCGGGCCTGGTCTGCTGGGGACGGTGCAGCGTCGCGTTCAGGACCACGAATCGACGACAGGGTAGTAGACCCGCAATACGCTCGCCGATGCCCAGAGGGATCGTCGGATCGTTCCGGCCCCAGATGAGCAGCACCGGCTGATACAAATCGGCATATCTCCCGTTGATCGCCGAGAAATCGAATTGATCCAGGATTTTTCGAGAGGCGGCAAGTGCTAGTGAATCCTCGCTGGGGATGTACTTCGCGCTCGCCCGCGTTTCGCCGAGCCATCCCTGATCATGGACCGGCAGGACATAGCCCGCGGCACTCGCGACCCACCGCGCGGCGGCGAATGCCACCCCGGCGGTGTCTCCAAACAACGGGCTGATTCCCGCTCCTCCCGGCGCGATGAGAACCGCGGCGATGACGCGGTCCGGATGATCGAGGGCCAGCTGTGCTGCGAGTTGTCCACCCATCGAGTGGCCCACCACAACCAGCGGTCCCGACGTGGAGCGGGCGATCAGATCCGAGAGCACCGACTCCATGAATTGTGTCGTATACGGACCATCCGGCTTGTCGCTGAGTCCGAATCCCGGCAGGTCCACGGCGAGGACGCGGAAGCGAGAGGTGAAACGGTCCAGCACCAGTCGCCAGCTGAGCAGCGATTCTCCGTATCCGTGGAGGAAGAGCAGCGTGGTATCACCGGTGCCGGCTCGAAGTGCACGAAGCCGCAGGCCTCCAGCGTCTACATACTCCGCCTGGTGGACAGGATGTCTCCGGTTGGGCTGAATCCAGGCGATCCACGCCGCAAAGGCGACGAGCAGTACCGCGATCCATCGCTTTGCTCGGCCCGACAGGGTCTTCATGGCCCAGGACATTCGGCGATACCCAGCAGCGGTGTAGGATTGAATCCCTGCACGGTGCTGATGATGAAATGATGGCTATCGAGCCAGTCCACGCCGAGGCCACTTTGCTCGCTCGCGGGGAGCTCGCACACGCGGCGTGAAGAGTCTGGAACCATTCCGCTCTGGCCGCGGGTGAGGAAGGTCAGGCTGTTCGCCTGCCGGGCCACGAATCCTCCGGTTGCGGTCCGGGTGATTCCCGTCAGGGGGCCATGGCGACGAATGTCGACGGCTACGGTGCCTGCGCTGTGCGCATCGACTCTGGTGCTGCCTCTGAACCAGGTTTCCGGTGGGACGGAATAGAGTCGGGATTTCCCGTCGAAACCGCTGGTAAGAATCAGCACGGTTCCATCGGAGGTGACGCTTAGCGCCCGGGCGTCGTGGGCGCCGTCGGGATAGCCTACGATGAGCTTCTGAACTCCGGTCACACTGTAGGTTCGGGGAATCCGGTCGAACGGGAGCAATGGCTCCTCGAAGCGGTACAACTGGACGGTGCCGCGCCGCCCCAGACTGTCTCCCAGGTCACCGATGTAGATGCAGGTCTTCTGATCACAGCGGCCCACCGCCAGCGCGGTCCACTCGGTGTAGAGTGCATCCACGCGCCAGGTTCCCAGGTCACGGCCGGTAGTATCGGTGGCATAGATCTCCGTCTCATCGCCCTCGGCTGCGAGGGCCCAGAGCACGTTGCGGTGTTGGCGACTCACGATGACCGGCGGACTTCGGTGGACCGGGGGAGCTGGAGGCGAGACCTTGCTCGTCCCCGAGGAGGGGAATCGGAGGTAGAGGGAATCCTCCTCGTCCACCTGCTGTGGCTGCGACGACGGCGTCGCCTGCGGCCGTTGCAGGCCCATGATGCGCGGGTTTCTAAGCGTGCCCGACTGGTGAACTCGGGCGTGAACGGACATGGCGCTGTCCTGCGCGGATGCGGAGGTGGCGACGAGTAGAGTCAACAGGGCGAAGGACCAGGAGGGCATGGCTCAATGGTAGCGGCGACCGAGGGGCGGTCCAATCCTTGCTCCCGCTGACTGGTGGTTCCATCTTTCCCGCTTGATCAACCGAGTCTTCCTGAATGCTTGATTCGCTCAAATCCCGTCCCATCCATCGTTTGCCGGACCAGGTGCGGCTCGACGGCCGAATCCTGTTTCTGACCACCGATCCCGGGCTCATCCGGCGGCAGCTCGCCGGCGAGGATCTCAAGTGGACTCCGGAGATCCCCCTTCGCGACGACATCTCCACCGACGAGATCACGCCGGCCTACATCTGTTACTACTACGACGAGACCTTGGGCGAATTCCCCTACCTCGGACTCAAGGCCGGACAGGACTTTCCCATCACTCGCGGGTCCGTGAAGCAGGGCGGCTTCGTGGCCTCAGTAAGCGGCAAGCGTCGGGGTAAGGGATCGAGCCGGGAGCAGTCTCCCTATGCGGAAATGATGGCTGGCATCCGCCTCGTGATCGCGGAGAACATCGAGCGGATCTACCGGGAGAATTGCCAGAACCTCGGAATCTTCACCAGCACCGACTTCACGCTTATTGACCGGATCCGCCGGGGAGAGGCCATCCCGCTTTCGGTCTTCACCGAGGGTGAAGGCGGAATCACTCGGGGCATCATCGAACACGGCGGGCTTTTCAACTACAACGTTGCCCGCCTCCAGGGGAAAGTCGCGGTACCGGTCGTCACGACACCGGTCCGCCCCATGACACTGGCCGAGAAGATCATTGCCCGCCACTGGGTAACGGATCTGGCCTCGGGCAAGATCGGGGTTCCCGCGGTGCGCCCGGGAGACGAGGGATTCATTCGCACCGACATTCGGTTCAGCCACGAATACGTGACCCCGATGTCCGCCATCTTCTGGCGAGATTACGTGGGACCCGATGAGAAGGTCGTGGATCCCGGATCGATCTTCTTTTTCCGGGATCATCTCACCTTCCTCGACCTGGCGATGACCCCCGAGCGGAAGGCGGAGGGCCTGCTCGACGTCGCGCTCGAGCTCAAGAAGAAACAGGAGGAGTTTGCCGCCCAGCAGGGCATCAAGCTCTACGGGGAGCTGCCGCGTCTGGGTCGCAATATGGTCGCGCCCGGCTCCGAGGCGATCTGTCACTCCAAGATGCTGGAGCAGCACGCTCTTCCCGGCGAAGTCATCATCGGCAGCGACAGCCACACTCCGCATAGCGGCGCCATGGGCAGCCTGGCCTTCGGCGTCGGCACCACCGCGATCTTCAATTCCTGGCTCACGCGGGACGTCCGTATCACGGTTCCCGAGGCGGTACTGATCCGAGTGCAGGGCGCCAAGCCGGCCAACGTGACGGCGAAGGATTTCATGCTTCAGATCCTTCGCCATCCCTATGTGAAGACTGGAAAGGCGATCGGGAAGATCGTCGAATACGCTGGAGAGGCGGTGCAGGCGCTCTCGATCGACGAGCGGGCCACGATGACCAACATGGCGGCCGAAGTCGGAGCCTTCACAGGTATCATCAAGCCCGACGAGAAGGCCGTGGAGTACCTGGTGAGGGAGCGGGGCATGCAACCGCGCGAAGCGGCCGCGCTTCTCCAGGGTCTCGAGTCCGATCCCGATGCCGAGTATGCCGAGGTGATCGAGATCGACGCCGCAGCGTTGCAGCCGATGGTCGCGTTGCCCGGTGACCCCGGTAACGGCCTCTACATCAGCGAACTGGGCCGGATGGTGAAGGTAGACATCGCGTACGCGGGAAGCTGCACCGCCGGCAAGAAAGAAGACATGGACATGTACGCCGCGGTGCTGAAGGAGGCGGCGGACGCGGGAGAGAAGGTTCATCCCGATGTGCGGTTCTACATCCAGTTCGGCAGCCAGGACGTGAAGCGCTATGCCGAGCAGCGGGGTTACATCGAGGTCTTTCAGGCGGTGGGGGCGGAGATCATCGAGCCGTCCTGCGGCGCCTGTATCAACGCGGGTCCCGGCGTCAGCTACGATCGGGAAACGGTCACCGTGAGCGCCATCAATCGGAATTTCCCGGGACGCTCGGGACCGGGTCAGTTGTATCTCGCGAGTCCCTACACCACTGCGGCGAGTGCGCTGGCGGGTTACATCACGGCCTGGGAAAGTCCGGCCGTGGTTGGCAGAGGCTGACTAGCCTCAGTGTTCTTCGGCCTGAGGCGGAGCGGTGCGTGGTGGCTCGACCTGGCTGACCGCGCGCACAATCGACTTTCGGTTGGCCGCTTCGAAGATCCTCGGGTCGTACGCTGCCCGCGCGTTCCATAGCACCCACGAGTCAATCCCGGCGTCATGTGCCGCGCGGATCTGCTCCCGCACGTGGTCGGGCGTGTAACGGGGCAGGCCCAGCGTGAACGCCTGCAGGTAAGGCCGGATTGCCGCAGTAGGGCCACCGACTTTTTGACTCCGGCGTATCCCGTCCTCGAGCGCACCCTTCACGATAATATACGGCTCGTTGTTGGGCCGTCTCACACCGTACATCGAGTTGTAATAGTGGCTGGGATAGACCATCGGGAGCACCACGTCCGCGGTGCTGACCAGATCCTCCCAGACCTGCCCGATGCCCATATCCACTTCGAGGTTGGTCGTCATCCCGAAGACGTCGATGGTGAAGGGGACCTCGAGCGGCTTGATCCGGTCCCGGAGAAGCCTGAGGTTGCGGCGCACTCCATCCCGCGTGGTCTCTCCCGCGCGGCGAGCCGGAAACATTGCGTAAGCCATCCGGGCTTTCGGCTCATCGGGGAAGCGCACATAATCGAACTGCACCTCGGCAAATCCCATCTGCACTGCCTCGGCCGCGAGCTGCGAGGCGTAGACCCAAACTGAATCGTTGAAGGCATCGACCCAGGCGAAATCGAGCCGGTCACGCCAGAGTCCACCGCGGCGATCCTTCACCGACCAAGCGGCCTTGTGTGACGCCAGCAGGGGATCCTTCGCCACCACGATCCGAGCTATGGGATGGATCCCGTGCGCCAGCATGTAGCGGACCCGAGCCGCTGCATCGCGAGCGCGGAGCTGAGTGTTGGCACCGATTTGAAGGGCCGTGGGGACCGACGACTTGTAGGTCAGGTACCCGGTGTCGTCCTTGACGTCCACCACGAAGGAATTGATCTCGGTCGAGTCGGCGAGCCGGACGAGATCGTAGAAACGCTTCCCTCCGAAGGCCCAGGCGTTGAGGTAGATAGCGCGGACAGCAGATGGGGAGGTGGTCCTGGGGGGCGCCGGCCAATCGAGAGGTTCCAGCTGGCGGGGTGCCACGGGAACCAGGCGCTCGGGAGACGGCACCAGGCGGAGCTCATCTCCCCAGGAGCGCTTGACCTGCGCCTCGGCAACCGGGGCGCCCAAGGCTAGAGCCAGGATTAGAGGACTCAAACGAATGCGCATCATGCTCTGTCGCCTTGCAGGAAAGAGGAGCCGACCGAGCGGAGCCGGTAGCTGGGCTACAGCTCCGCAAGGTCCGTGCTCGTCCTCCTGGTAGAGCCAGTGGTGTATCTCCCTATGGCCCCGATGGTTGGAGCTTGATCTCGACCCGACGATTGATGGTCCGCGCCGCCTCGGTCGTGTCGGCTACAATGAGCGTTTGCGATCCGCGACCCACCGCCGTGATCCGCCGAGCCGAGACTCCCTTACCCATGATGTAGGTGCGGACTGCGTCGGCCCTCTGCTGGGAGAGCCGGGTATTGTCGCCTGGCACCAGACGATCCTGGGCAAATCCGGAGATGGTTGCCTTGAGGGAAGTGTCAGCCAGCATCGCCGTGGCCACCGAATCGAGCACCGGCTGGGCCTTGGGCGAGAGTGCTGCGCTCCGCATCGGGAACATGGCTCCCGGCACCGTCCAGGCGTTACTCGCGCCAACGGCTGGCACCACCGGAGGCGGCTTCCGCACCGGCGCAGCCGCGACCGGACAGCCATCCTGGTCTACACCGGTGGCTGGCGGCGTATTGGGGCACTTATCCAGCGCGTCGAGCACGCCGTCCTTGTCGGTGTCCTGACCCGGCGGGCATCCCATCGCGTTCACTGTCGTTCCGGAAGGTGTGTTCGGACACTTGTCGATCCCGTCGAACACGCCGTCGTTGTCGGAATCGCTGGGGCAACCCAGGGAATCGACCCGGGTGCCCTCGGGTGTCGCCATGCAGCGATCCAGGCCGTCGTATACACCGTCCTTGTCCGCGTCCAGCGGGCAGCCGTTGTCGCTCACCGTGGCGCCGACCGGGGTATCAGCGCATTGGTCGATCCCGTCCAGCACCCCGTCCGCATCGCTGTCGGCGGTGCAGCCGGCCCCGTTTACCTTGGCGCCTTCCGGGCTGTCCGGACACCGGTCGAGCCCGTCAGCTACACCATCCCCATCGGTGTCGGTCGGGCAGCCGTGTTTGTCCACCAATGCCCCTGCGGGTGTCCCGGGGCAATCGTCGGAGCTGTCGTAGACCCGATCCCCGTCTGTGTCCACCAGGGGTTTGCTCCCGATCATGAGGCTCAGACCGCCATGTACCGCGATATTCGAAAATTTCAGGAAGGTCTGGCTCTGATTGATCATCCCCTCGTAGCGCATCATCACGGTCGGTGTCAGAGCGATGCGTACACCGGCGCCGCCCTGGATCGCGCCTGCCGTTCCGCAAGGCCCCGCTCCGGGAACCGAGACCGAGGGACAACCGCTCCCGTAGGTCACCGAGGCGTAGCCTCCCTTGAGGAATCCGGTCGCCGATTTTCCTATGGGGAGGTTGAGCAAAGCCCAACCGCCGATGCTCTTCACATCCACGGCGTTGTTGAGAGAGCTCGTGGTCTTCGGCTTGGCATAACTGCCTTCGACCTCGACCGACAGGGGGCCGTATATCCAATAACCTGCCCGAAGCGATCCACCAAAGGCGTTGTCGAGTTCGGTCTTGCTGTCGAAGGCGTAGTACCCGGCGGAGGCTCCCAGCTCGAAACGGTATTGCCGCTGGGCGTGAGCGGGCACAGTGACGAAAACCAGTGCGACGGCGGATGTGACGAATGACCGCATGACGTCCTAGTCGTTAAGCACCGTCCCAATATACCCCGCCCCCGGGAAGTGCTACTGTGACTCAGCTTGGCAGAGGGACGGGTTCGGGATAGGTTCGTCCCCATGCATATCACCATCGAATACTGCGTGGTCTGAAACTACGGACCCCGGGCTACCGGTCTGGTAGCCGAGCTCAAGGAAACGACTCCGAACGTGCAATTCAGCCTCAAGAAATCTTCAGGGGGCGCGTTCGAAGTTACGGTCGATGGTGCCCTGATCTTCTCCAAGAAAGCAATCGGCCGACATGCCAAGCCGGGTGAGGTAGCGGCATTGCTGAAGAAACACCTGGGCGACAACGAGTGATCGGCTTTCCCCCATGAGAATCGCCATCTCCACCGGGGGCGGGGACGCACCCGGCCTCAATGCCGTCATCCGGGCCATTGTGCTGTCGGCCCACGGACGGGGTTGGCAGACCTATGGGATCCGCCGGGGCTACGGCGGGCTCCTCGGGGACGATGGGATCATGACGCTCACGCCGGAACGGGTCCGCGGGATTACCCACCTGGGGGGCACCATTCTCGGTACGACCAACCGCGGCAATCCCTTCCGCTGGGTCGTCAAGGATGCGAGCGGCAAGGACACCGAGGTGGACCGATCGAGCGATCTGGTCGACGCCTTCAACGCGAGCGGGTTCGACGCACTGATCGCCATCGGCGGCGACGGCAGCCTGTCTATCGCCCACGATCTCTGGAAGATGGGTCTGCCCGTCGTCGGGGTGCCCAAGACGATCGACAACGACGTTGTGGGCACCATCGCCACCTTCGGCTTCGACACCGCGGTCAGCACCGCGACCGATGCGATCGACAAGCTGCACTCGACGGCCGAGAGCCATGAACGGGTCATGGTCGTGGAGCTGATGGGACGCCATGCCGGATTCATCGCGCTCAACAGCGGAGTCTCGGCGACCGCCGATGTCATTCTCATCCCCGAAATCCCCTTCCAGATGGACAAGGTGCTGGAGAAGATCCGGAAGCGGGACGAGGCCGGCCGCCGCTTCAGCATCGTGGTCGTAGCGGAGGGCGCCAAGCCCAAGGATGGCGAGCTGATGCTGCTGGAACGGCGTTCTGCTGGAACCGCCGACCGCCTGGGAGGTATCGGGTCCCTCGTGGCCCGAGCCATCTCGGAGCAGAGTGGCAAGGAGACCCGAAGCCTCGTATTGGGCCACATCCAGCGCGGTGGATCGCCGACGACCTTCGATCGGCTGCTCGGTCTGCGCTTCGGAGCGGCCGCGGTACGCGCGGTTGCCGACCGTGCATTTGGAACGATGATCGCGCTCGCTCCACCTTCCATCGCGCGGCTACCGCTCAGTGAAGTCATCGGCCGTGCCAAGAACGTCCCGCTCGACTCGGATACGCTGCTGACCGCCCGTGAGCTGGGGATCTGCCTTGGAGACTAACAGCGTGAGAAGTGAGAGGTGAGAAGTAAGAAGGACTAGCCACGGTAGCAGACAGCTTCGGCAACTCGTCGGTACTCTCTGTTTCACTTCTCACTTCTCACTTCTCACCTCTCACTTCTCACGCTGTTAAGACCATGCCCTCCCCTCCACCTTCTCCGACGTACGGCGTGGTCGACACGCTCCATGGCGAGCGAATTCCCGATCCGTATCGCTGGCTGGAGGACGGCGAGAGTGCCGAGACCCGGTCCTGGACCAGCGAACAGAACCGGTTCACCCGCGAATATCTCGATCGGGTACCCGCCAGGCCTTTCATCAGGACCCGGCTGGAGCAACTGCTCAAGATCGGTGCCCTGAGTGCTCCGACGCCGGCTCGGGGCCGCTACTTCTATCAGCGAAGGGAAGGAACTCAGAATCAACCTGTCCTGTATGTTCGGGACGGAGTCGAGGGCTCCGACCGTGTCCTGCTAGATCCCAATGCGCTGGATGCCGCCGGCACTACCGCGCTCGACTGGTATTTCCCGAGCGAGGACGGAAGGCTCCTGGCCTATGGTCTTTCCGAAAACGGGAGCGAGGAAAGCGTACTGCACGTCCTCGATGTGAACAGCGGAGAAGTCAAGGCGGAACGGATCAGCGGGACTCGCGCAGCTGACCTTGCCTGGCTGCCCGACGGCAGCGGGTTCTACTACACCCGTTACCCGAATGCGGGGACGGTGCCCGAAGGGGAGGAGCAGTATCACAGAGCCGTCTTCCTGCATCGTCTGGGAGATGATTCCACCGAAGACCGGCTCATCTTCAAGCCGTCACAGAAGGAGCATTGGCCGAGCGTTGACCTCTCGCCCGAGGGACGCTGGCTGCTGATCGGCGTCGCTCGAACGTTCGATCAGACCGACCTCTTCCTGCAGGATCTGGAGCGCAGCGGCCCCGTCATCGCCGTCGCGGAGAATCTGCCGGCATCATTCGAAGGGCAGGTTGTTCGCGGGCGACTCTACATTCGCACCAACCTCGATGCTCCCAACTATCGGCTCTACCGCGGCGATCCGGAGCGGCCGGAACGCTCCCGCTGGGAAGAGCTGATTCCCACCAGAAGCGATGCAGTGCTGGACGGGGCGATGGTGCTGGGCAACGCGCTGGCCCTCAGCTATCTGGAACGCGCCTCGTCTCGTCTCCTGGTGACGGACCTTGAGGGGAAAAACCCGAGGCCGCTCGACCTGCCCACAATCGGAAGTGTGTTCGGCTGGGGCGGAGAGTGGGATGGGGAAGAGTTGTTCTACGGGTTTTCGTCATACACGGTACCACCGAGCGTGTATCGGGTTGACCTGACTTCGGGGGCCCGCTCACTCTGGCGAGTGGTGGAGGCAGACCTCGATCCGGCGGCCTACCAGGTGCACCAGGTGACCTACCCCTCGCGCGATGGCACGGGAGTCTCCATGTTCCTCGTGCACCGGAACGGGCTTAGCCTGACGGGAGACAACCCGACCTATCTGACTGGTTACGGTGGCTTCAATATCAGCATGACTCCCGGTTTCTCCCGGTCAATGCTGCTCTGGCTGGAAAGAGGCGGGCTGGTAGCGGTGCCAAACCTAAGAGGGGGCGGGGAATACGGAGAGTCGTGGCACCAGGGCGGCATGCTGGCGCGCAAGCAGAACAGTTTTGACGACTTCATCGCCGCTGCGGAATGGTTGATAGCTCAGCGCTACACGAGACCGGAACGCCTGGCGATCGTCGGCGGGTCGAATGGAGGGCTGCTCATGGGGGCGGTTCTCACCCAGCGCCCGGAGTTGTTCCGTGCCGTGGTCATTCAGGTTCCCCTGCTCGACATGTTGCGGTATCACCGGTTTCTGATCGCGCGGCTCTGGATCCCGGAGTATGGCGACCCCGAGGACGCGGAACAGTTCGGGTGGCTCAGGGCCTACTCGCCCTACCACCGAGTGGAAGCGGGCACCCCGTATCCCGCCGTCTTGCTCGCCACGGCTGAGAGCGATACCCGGGTGGATCCGATGCACGCGCGGAAAATGACGGCGTTGCTGCAGGCTGCGTCTTCCTCAGGACGACCGGTTCTGCTTCGGTTGGAGGAAAAGGCAGGACACGGCGCGGGGAAGCCGGTTTCCAAAGTACTCGAGGAGCTGGTCGATACCTGGAGTTTTGTGTTTGAGGAATTGGGTGTGACGGTGGCATAGGCCGACCTCCTGGAGAGGTCAGGGTTCGACAAAAAGCATACCGCGGAGCACGCTGAACACGCGGAGCCCGCGGAAATGATTTGAGGTTGATCGCGGTAGGTAGGTAACCTGACCTCGCGGCCAATCCGGCCTAAGGGATCTATGAACGGAGACAACGAGTGAATTCGCCCACGACTGTCGACATGTCGCATCCGAGCCGCTGGCTTGCCGTGCTGCGCATCCTGGTGGGGCTCTACTTTGTGAAGGCGCTCTGGACCAAGTTGGACCTGGTGTTCCTCGGTGGGTTCTTCCCCTGGCTCGGCGTCGAGCCGCGCTGGATCGAGGCCATGCCGCAGATCGTCACCCGGCAGGCCGCGGAGAATCCGATTCTGTGGTACAAAGCGTTCCTCGAGCACACGGTTCTGCCCAATTCGGTCATGTTTGCCAAGATGATCGCGTGGGCGGAGACGCTGGTGGGACTCGGACTCACGTTCGGACTGTTCGCCGGGCTCGCTGCACTCGGCGCATTCTGGCTCAGCCTGAACTACGGCTTGGCGTCGCAGCACATGGCGCCCGCGTCCTTCGGCTTTCACTACATGCTGCTGAGCGTGATCCCGGTGCTGTTCCTGGCGCGTTCGGGCCGGGCGTGGGGATTGGACGGATGGCTGGCGTGGAGGTGGCCGGGGGCGTGGTTTACGAAGAGGCCTTTTGCGTGAGGGGTGCGGGGACGGATCGGCGTTAGACGGTTAGACGGTTAGACGGTTCGTGGCTCCGACGAAGGGTGGCCTCGCATGACGCTAGGAGCCATACCGCACTCTCGATCTGCGCTAACCGTCTAACCGTCTAACCGTCTCACCTCACCGCCGGTCCAATCGCAATCCCCCACGGCACGCTACCCACCGGAATCGTCTTCACCACCTGCATCGTCGAGGCGTCGATCACCGAGACATCGTTGCCAGGGCCGTTTGCCGTGTAGAGCTTCTTCCCGTCCTTGGTGACACCGACTCCCCAGGGACGAGTGCCCACCTTCGTTGTGGAAAGGATCGAGTCGGTAGCGACATCGAGGACCGAGACCGTACCGCCTCTCCCATTCGAGACATAGACCTTCTGGCCGTCCGGTGCGACCTGCAGTCCCATGGGCTTCGACCCTTCCGGCATCTTGATGGTCTTCATCGTCTTCCTGGCGTTCATATCGACGACGGTGACGGTGCCGGCGACTTCATTCGTGACGTACGCCTTGGCCCCATTCTGAACAAATCGGATGGAACGCGGCCGCTGGCCAACATCGATACTTCCGATCCCTTTGCCGGACTTGGTGTCGATTCCGGTGATGTTGTGATCGGTTTCCCCCGTCACCCAAACAGTCTTCCCATCGGGCGACAACGTGACGCCTTCGGGCTCCCGGCCGGTCTTCACGTTGGCGATGACTTTGCCGCTCTGGAGGTCAACAATGGATGCGGAGTCGGCGTCTTCGTTAGAGACGTAGAGCCGGGTTCCGTCGGGACTCACGTCGAACGTTTCCGGGTCCTTGCCAGCGGGGAGAGTCTTCACCGTCTTCCTGGTCGCCACGTCGACCACGGCGACGCCGTCCTTCGAGGGATCGACCTTGAGCTTCTCGCACTCTTCGTCCGGCATTGTAGGCGGGCACTTGGGTGATCCGCTCAGCGCCACGTAAACGGTGCGACCATCGGGGCTCACCTTCACGCCGCGGGGGCGAGTGCCTACTTCGATCGTGCTGACGACGCTATCGGTGGTCGCGTCTATCACTGTGATGTTGCGGGAATCCTCATTGCTGACATACACGTATTCCCCGGTTGCTTCCGCTCCGCCCCCCGCACCCGCCTCCTGAGGCGGCGCTGCCTCACGCCGGCCGCACCCGGCCGCCAAGAGAGCAACCGCACCCAGGAAAAGAGTCCGCCGCATCCCGTCAATTCCGTGCATCGAAAACCGCCTTGTCTTTATTGCGTGCCTGGTCGAGTCCCTTGAGCGTGGGAACTCCCTTGGCTTTGGTGAATATGGTTCCGTTGAGATCCGCCGAGGCGACGTTGGCTCCGGTAACGTCGGCTTCCGTCAGATCGGCCTGGATCATGTCCGCGTTTCGCAGATCCGCGTTGACCAGCTTGGCGCCGATCAGCTTCGCGTAGCCGAAGTCGGCCTTGAACAGGTTGGCCCCGGTGAAATCGGCTCCGGAGAGATCCGCGCTTCCGAATTGAGCTCGCATGACGCCCATGGACTGATTGCCCGGATCGGCGCCGATATTGGCGTTCTGCAGATTCGCGCCCCGCAGCTTGGCTGACTTCAGGTACCCGATAATACGTGTATCCCGGAGATCCGCCTCACTCAGGTCGGCGGCCTCAACGATCGTCGCAAAGAGACTCGCGCCTCGCAGGTTGGCGTGCTGCAGGTTGGCGCGGCGCAGGGTGGAGCCGTCGAGATTGGCCTTACGAAAGTCGGCGCCGATGGCGGTCGCGTCGGTGAGATCGACGGCGAAGAGTTTGGCTCCGGAAAGGTTTGCGCTGTCTAGCCTGGCCTTCATGAGGTTGGCTTGGCGGAAGTCGAGCCCGGACAGGTCGAGCCGTCTCAGGTCGAGACCGGAGAGATCGGGGATTTCCGATCCGGTGGTCTTGGAGAGGCGCTCCTGGACGGCCTCGCGGGTTAGCGCTCCCTGAGCCGCTGCCGGCGGGTTTTGCGCGGCGAGTGGGAAGGTCACCGCCAGGAGCGCCCAGGCGGAAAGGCCGCGCATTCGCGGGTACATGGTGGGAAGCGGGAGGTGCCCGCTAACTGTTCTCCCTCAAGGCCGGTCGTCCGATGCCGATTTTGCCGTCGGCTCGCCCCTTCAGATAAAGGTAGATCCGCTGGATCTTGTCCATTTCCAGGCCCAGCGCGCACCAGGACGGCATTCCCTTGTCCGGTCGGCCGGCGCAGACGGTGGTAATGAACAATTCCTGGGTGGGGATGGTTCCGTCAACCTTCATCGACACGATGAGTGAGGGAGCAAACGAGGTGCCGACCCCATACTCGCCGTGACACCGGGAACAGTTCAACTCGAACTGCTTCCATCCCTGGTAAACATCATTGGTGACGGTATCACGCGGGGCTGGATGGTATTCGTCATGCACCTGAGCAGCGAGAGGTGCCGTGAGGACGAGCAGCAGGGCGAGTACCGCGCCGACGGTCAGCGCGCGAGGGTTGACGAACGAACGGCTCATCGGGTGCGCGATCCTTTCGAAGGCGAGGGAATGCCACCACTTGGCGTCGAAGTCATTGACCGGTTGTGCCCGGTTTCGCCGAATCGGGGGTGAGCGGCAACATCGGTACGCTGAACTGTTCCAGGATCTTCTGAAGCTCGGGTCGCTTGGCGTCGACGAACTTCTGCAGGCTGTCCCGCATCACTGTCTCCCGGCTCCGCGTAGCCAGGCCCAGGCTGAAGGAGAATGGGATCCCGCTCAGGGAATCGTCGGGGAGCGAGCGCAGCACCAGCGGGACGCGGGCGGTCTTGGCGAAGTAGCCCGCCACCGGGCCCCAAACTATGGCGACATCGATAGTACTGTCGACCACCGCATTGATGATGTCTTCGGGACGCAACCCGCCTTCGCTGTAAAAGGTGCCGAATCCGACCAGGGTGCCGACCACCCCGTGCGAGCTGAGCGCCATCGCGGGCGGAGTATTCTCGGCGTCCGCATTGAGCAGGTTCACGCCGATCTTGAGTTTCTTGAGCACCTGGTCATCCAGGCTCGAGATGTCGAGCCCGCTGTCTTTGCGATAGACGATGACGTAGGACGAGCGGAAATAGGGTTCGGTGACCCCGGCCATGTCGAGTTGGGCTGGGGCGGTGATGGCCACGTCGCAGTAGCGGCCGTTCAGGCCCCGGCTGAAGAAGCCGCGGCGGACCGGCCACCAGATGTATTCGAGCTTGGAATTCCAGGTCTGCGCCAGCAGTTCGGCGATCTTGTTCTCAAATCCGTCTCCCGCCTGGTTGGAGAACGGCATGTTGTCGGGATCCGCGCACACCCGTAGCACCCCTTCGGTGAGGGGGCTGGGTCGCTGAGCCTGGGCGGGCAGGGTGATTCCTGCGGCCAGGGCGATAGCGAGAGCGGTATGGCGCAGCACGAGTAAACGCATCGGATATTCCGCCTGGGAGCACACTTGCATGACTTGAGCTTGCGGCAAGCCGCCGCCGCACCGGACAAACGGCGCCGGACACTGCAGGGCGGAGTGTCTTGCCCGCGGAGGTGTCCGGCGCCGTCTGAACGACTAAGCGGGACAGCCGCCCGGGAGCAAGCCCCCGGACGGCCGTGTGCAGCGAATTACAGCCCGAAGACAGTCAGCACGCCACCCTGGGTGGAGAACTGACCCGCGTCACCAAACGCGCCCAGCGCGCCGAGGCCGGCGGTGGGATCTTCTGCGCCGATGCCCGCGGCCACGCCGATACCGGCCCAGCCGCCAATGCCCGACAGAACGGCGACATACTGCTTGCCATCCGGGGCCTTGTAGGTCATCGGGTTGCCGATGATGCCTGACGGGGTCTTGAACTTCCACAGCACCTTGCCCGTCTTCTGATCAACGGCCTTGAGCCAGCCTTCCATCGTACCGTAGAACACCACGCCGCCAGCGGTCGTGAGCGCGCCGCCGTACGCCGCGAGGTTCTCCTTGATCTCCCACACCTGCTTGCCGGTCATGGGATCCCAGGCGATGAACCGGCCGCGATTGCCGCCGGGGCCCGGGAACATCCGCACGATCGCGCCGACGTACGGCTGACCGGCGGTGTACTTCACTTCCACGCCCTCGTAGTCCATGCAGATGTGGTTCGCGGGAACGTAGAACAGGCCCGTGATCGGCGAGTACGCCACGGGCTGCTGATCCTTGAACCCGATGGCGGCGGGGCAGATTCCCTCGCCGTTCTTCTTGGAGCTGGTGCCGAACTTGGGATCCTTGACCGGGACGCCCGTGGTCACCACACCCTCAACCGGAGTGCCGGTGCCCGCGTTCTTTGCCCAGTTGATCGGGCCAAACGCATTGGCGACGATCACTTTGCCGTTGGTCCGGTCAACCGTGTAGCCGATGCCGTTGCGGTCGAAGTGGGCCAGCAGCTTCTGGCCGCCCTTCTCGAACAGCACGTTCTCGTTGATGCCGTCATAGTCCCACTCGTCGTGCGGCGTCATCTGGTACGCCCACTTGGCCTTACCGGTCTGCGGATTGCGGGCCCACATGGTCATGGACCACTTGTTGTCGCCCGGCCGCTGATCGGGGTTCCAGGTGCCCGGGTTGCCGGAGTTGTAGTAGAACAGGTTCAGCTCGGGGTCATAGCTGTACCAACCCCAGGTGGTGCCGCCGCCCCGCTTCCACTCGTCGCCCTGCCAGGTCGAGACCCCCAGGTCCTTCCCCTTGTGGGACGCGTAGTTCGAGTTGGCATCTCCCTCGATCATGGTTTCACTGTCCGGTCCAGTGCTGTACGCGGTCCACATGTGCTTGCCCGTGTTCGCGTCGAACGCCGAGACGCGGCCGCGGACTCCGAACTCACCACCCGAGATGCCGGCGATGACGACGTCGCCGATCACGATCGGGGCGTTGGTCATCGTGGCGCCCTGCTTGTAGCCGTTCGCCTCGACGCCCGCGCCGGAGTGATCCGGGTGCTTCGCCTTCCAGAGCTCCTTGCCGGACTTGGCATCGATCGCCGCGAGCTCACCCTGCAGCAGCTCGATGTAGAGCTTGCCGCTCGGATGATAGGCAGTGCCGCGGTTCACGAGGTCGCAACAGGCGATAGGAATCGCGTCCGGCGACTGTGTGGGCGCGTACTTCCAGATCTGCGGCGCGCCTTCCTTGGACAGGTCGAGCGCGTACACATTGTTCGGGAAGGACGTGTGAACGTACATCACGTTGCCGACGACGAGGGGGTTGCCCTCATGTCCGCGCAGCGTGCCGGTCGAGAACGACCAGGCGGCCTTCAGATTGGCCACGTTGGAGGTGTTGATCTGCGCCAGCGGGCTGAACCGCTGGAGACTGTAATCGCGACCGGTCATCCACCACTCGCCCTCCGGCGCATTCAGGGTCCACTTCCCCGAACGTGCCTGGGCGTGAGCCGATGCCGCGAGGATCGTCAACCCCGCGACTAGCCCGCCAGACAACATCCTGCGGGTAATACGGTTCATAACAGACCTCATGATGAAGGGTGACTGCCCTACTGCTGCGCTACTTCAGCACCAAAGACTTTCGGTGGGTCCGCTCCGGCGTGAGCGCACCCGCTCCGTCCGTCCTCAGTGCCAGGAAACAACTTCCCTACAAACACCAACGGCCGTCCGACCTGTCTTGCTATGGCCGAACGACCGTTGAGTTGTCTGCCGCCGATACTCCCCACCACCATCCATTATTCGCGGCGCCAACGCCGCAATTCGTGGGAGAACCGGCGTAATTGACGCCGCTCATCCGCGTCCGGTGTTGACGGGCTGAACGAATCGAATACTTGGAAATGCAGACAGCACACCCAACGCCCATGAAGTGCCTCAGAGCGCCGCTGAATGGCATCGATCTCCCAATAGAACGAGGAGTCGAGACATAGGCGAAAATGTGGTGTGAGACCAAGGCCAGGGAGGTTACGACTGTCCCTGTAGAGACTCCGGGTACCACGACTTCGGTACCCGCAGCCCCGGGGAAGGTTCCCGGCCAAGGAACCTACCCGGTCAGGGAGGCACTACTTTATCAGTCGTTTTGAAACCTGTCAATCACGTCCGACCGCGGTCCACTCGGTGTGAACCAGCGCACCGCGCTGGGCGAATCCGGTCTGATAAACCACCCCGGAATCTGCCCAATCTTGCCCGCACCCGGCTGGCCAGATCCCGGGCCGAATCAGCGTCTGGGGTGAGTCCGTAAACCGTTGGGCCCCAAGAGCTTTGCCCGACACCTTGGGCCCCGAATTCCGCCAGGATCCGGACCAGCTCCGCGCTCGCTCCCGCAGCAAACGCTCCCCCCTGCGCTCCGCGAACCAGGCGCCGGTGATCCGCTGGATCTCCGAAAGCGCCGCGCCGAAGTCTGCCAGATCGGCCTCCGCGAGCGCCGGCAGCAGCTGCATGAGGACCAAGTGCGCCACTCGCTCGACCGCCTGCTCTGCGGGCGGCGGCAACTTCGCGAAGGCCTCCGCCTCGGTTTCTCCGCTAAAGCCGCGGTGTTCCCTTGCGGGATCAGCGATCACTCACTTGCCACGCGGACGGCATCGGGAGCCTGGAAATGAGTGGGGCGACGCCGTCGCTTCCCGGTCTCCGGCCTCCTTCGAGAACGAAGCCACCCAGCGCGAAGGTCCAGGTGCCGATCGCCGAGCGGACACCCCTTCCTACGGCACGCGCCAGCGCCGGTGGTTCGACGCGGAATGCCGTGTAACTCAGCGAGCGCGCGGCCCACCGCCAACGCGAGTTGAGTGCCGGAGCCGAGTCCGACGTGAGACGGAATGGATTGCGTCGACGTCGAAGGTGCGCGCCGCCCTTGAGCCGGTAGCTCGCGAGAAAGCGGCGGGCGAACTCCTGCGCCCGTCCCGCGTCCGGCCCCTCGGCGGTGATGGACTTCGTTCCGGGTTACCTCGAGCCGCACCGCGGGGACCGGAATCGCGGCGCCGATCCCTCCGAATCTGCGGCCCAGATGACCCCGCAGATCCAGAACTCCGAAGTGGAGCCGCGCCGGGGCCTCAACCGTGATCCGGGTTGGGAGCTGCTCGATCGCACTCATCCGGTTGATGCGACGGCGCCGAGCCGGGTGGCAACGAAGACTTGAGGAACGACATCGCCTCGTGCTCGCGAGGACCCGCGGTCTTGTCCACGATGATCTGGAGTCGCTCGTATTCCCGCCGAATTTCGTCCGGCGGAATCAGATGGGTACGGGTGGCGAGAATCGCGGCTTCGAGCACCGCGTGGCGGGCCCGGTTGAAGCCGAGGAACTCCCGCCGGAATCCCTGGTGGACGACCCGGGTCACGATTCGCGAGCGGGGAGGCGTGTCGTCGATGGAGACGACCTCGACCTCGCGCCAGGAGCAGGCGGCGTCGATCACCACTCCCTTCACCACAGCCGCCGGTCCCGAGGGCAAGGTCACGTTCCCGGTGGCCCCGCGGGCGAAGAGCATGACGTCATCGGTGAGATTCACAACCGCAACACCGGTCGCCTTCAGGTTCCGAAAGGTTGTGGTCTCGAGGAAGGGCTTGATCACGATGGTTTCCTCCCCCCACTCGACACCCATGGGCGCGTAGTTGACGACGCCCGAGGGGTCCGTGGTCGTGAGGATGGATTCAATGATCATAGGGGTCAGGGGTCAGGGGTTAGGTGTCAGGGGTCGGGGTTGTCGGATTTCACCGCTGTTCCCTGACACCTGACACCTGATACCTGGCACCTATTCTTTCAATACCGAGACGGTCACATTCGACGAATACTTCGCACTCCGATAGATCCGGTGCGTCTGAGCCTTGAAATCCTCCGGCTTCGCGAGGAAGATGTTGGGCACGAAGGTCTGCGGGTTCCGGTCGTACAGCGGGAACCAGGTGCTCTGGACCTGCACCATGATGCGGTGACCCTTGAGGAAGCGGTAGCTCTGCTGGTGCAGGTCCACCGTGTACTCCGCGCACCGTGTTCGGCGCGATCGCCTCCGGCTTCTCGAATCCCTGCCGGAAACGGCCCCGCAGAATGTCGCTCGCCACCATGAACTGATATCCGCCCATCCGCCAGTCGCCTGGCACGCTGTCGGGATAGACGTCGATCAGCTTCACCACCCAGTCGGCATCGCTGCCCGTTGTTGAAGCGAACAGGTCGCCCGTGATGTCTCCGGCGATGGCCACATCCTCGGTGAGCGGCGGAGTCTGCCAGGTGAGCACGTCGGGCCGGCCCTGCACGAAGCGCTGATCCTCGATGAGCCACGCGTACCAGTTCGAACCGCGCGTGAATCGTAGGTCTGCTGAATTGGCCGCCGCCGGTACGGCACCGGATGAGCCGGGTCGGAGACATAGCTATCCATCAGGCTCGATGCGGGCTGCTTGCCATCGGGGAGCGGCGGCGGCGCGAATGACAGCAGGCCGTTCTCCCGGAAGTAGAGGCGCTTCTGCAGCGTCTGCGACTTGGGCGGCCAGGTATCGAAGGTTCGCCACTTGTTGGATCCCGACTCGAAGACCAGTGCTTCGGGGAACGGCCTTGGCCTTTCCCCTTGAGCCAGTAGGCGAACCAGGGCGCCTGTACCGAGTCCCGGTAGATACTCGCTCGTGTTACTCCCGAACGAGATGTTGCCGAGCTTGTCTCCCTTGCCGCGGCTCCAGCTGCCGTGATTCCAGGGGCCGAGCACGACGGAGTTTCTGCCAGCGCTGTCGAGCGGCTCGAGTGTCGCGTAGGTCTTGATCGCGCCGTAGAAGTCTTCCTGGTCCCACCACCCGCCAACCGTGAGCGTCGGTACGCTCAGCCGGGTCAGGTAGGTTGGCAGCGAACGCGCCTTCCAGAAGGCGTCGTAGTCGGGATGCGCGACGAAGTTGGTCCAGGTCCGGCACTCTCCCTGCAAGCAGGTCGGTCAGCTTTGAGAGTGGGGAGTGAGCGAGATAGAAGTCGTAGGTGTCGTAGCGGTCGATCGGGAGTGGAACCGACTCATCCTTCGAGAGCTCCAGATCTGTAGCGTACTCGAAACCGTAGGACTGGCGGAACGCGCCCTGGTGAAAGAAATCGTCTCCCATCCAGGTGTCGGTCATCGGTGCCTGGGGCGAGACCGCCTTCACGGCGGGATGGGGATTGATCCCTGCCATCGCGGCGAGCCAACCGGGATAGGAGATTCCCAGTACTCCTACGGCTCCGCTGTTGTTGGGCACATTCTTCAACAGCCACTCGACCGTATCGTAGGTATCGGTACTCTCATCCACTCCCGTGGAATCGGCCGGATCGTGCAAGGGCCGGTTCATCAGGAATTCGCCTTCCGAGGCGTAGCGGCCTCGAATGTCCTGAGACACGAAGATGTATCCCTGATCCGCCATGGTCTTGTACGGACCCTTGAGCGCCATTGAATCGGCTTCGATTCCATAGGGCGTTCGCACCATCACGAAGGGCAGCGGGTCCTTCTGATCCTGGGGAGCGTAGATGTGGGTATTGAGACGCACCCCGTCCCGCATCGGCACCATCACCGAGGTGAGCTGATACCGCAGGGTGTCGGTGGTTTGCGCGGCGAGGGCTGACGAGTTCAGGTGGGCGCAGCAGACCGCCGCGACCAGGGCGAAACACTTCGACATGCGTTGCGACTCCTTGTGGGAAGGACTATCGAACCAGGTCGGCGGGCGGAGGTGCGCTGGCCAGATCGGCCGGCACTGCTGTCCTGGGCACGGACGCCCGGTCGGCCCGTTCCGGCACATCCAGCCCCCGGCCACCGGTCAGGAACTGGTCCAGCATGCGATACCCATGTTCGGTGAGTACCGACTCGGGATGGAACTGTACACCGACAACCGGGTGAGTGGCATGGGCGACGGCCATTATCTCCCCGTCTTCCGCTGTCGCCGTGACCCGAAGCTCCGGAGGCACCGATTCTGGAGCGATCACCAGGGAGTGATAACGGGTGGCGAGGAATGGGCTCGGCAGGCCGGCGAAAATCCCTTCACCCTGGTGATGGATTCGGGAGGTCTTGCCGTGCATTGGCCGTTTGGCGCGTACGATCTCTCCGCCGTACGCCGCACCAATGCACTGGTGGCCGAGGCACACGCCGAGGATCGGAATCGAGCCGCCGAACCGCTGGATCATCTCGGTGGAGATTCCCGCTTCAGCAGGCGAGCAGGGCCCCGGGCTGATGATGATGTGGCTCGGCTGCAAGCGCGGCGAATCTCATCGAGGGCTATCGAATCGTTCCGGCGGACCGAGCGCTTCCTGGCCCAACTCCGCCACATAGCGAGCCAGGTTGTACACGAAGCTGTCGTAGTTGTCGATCAGCAGGATCATGGGGTGGTGACTCCGCCGGCGAGCGCGTTCACCAGGGCACGTCCCTTGTCGAGCGTCTCCCGGTATTCCTGCTCCGGGTCGGAATCCGCCACGATCCCGCCGCCGACCGAGAAATAGACTCGGCCACCCAGCGCCACGCAGGGTCCGGATCACGATGCTGGTATCCATGGCGCCTGTGATGCTGATGTATCCAATAGAGCCGCAGTAGACGCCTCGGCGAGACGGCTCCAACTCGGCGATGATCTCCATCGCCCGCACCTTGGGCGCTCCGGTGATGGACCCGCCGGGAAATGCCGCGGTGAGCAGGTCGGTGGCACCGGTGCCCGGCCGCATCTGGCCGGTAACCGTCGAGACCAGATGGTGCACGGTGGGATAGTGCTCCAGCGCGAACAGCTCGGGGACCCGGACCGAACCCGGCAGGCAGACGCGCGAGAGGTCGTTCCGTAGCAGGTCCACGATCATCAAGTTCTCCGCCCGGTCCTTTTCGCTTTCGGCGAGGGACTGGGACAGGGCGGCGTCGTGCAGCGGCGAGAGACCCCTTGGCCGAGTGCCCTTGATCGGACGAGTCTCCACTTTTCCAGTCTCGTCCAGGCAGAGGAACCTCTCGGGTGACGCGCTGGCCACCGCGACCCCGTCGAACTCCAGATACGCGGCGAAGGGAGCCGGATTCACTTCCCGAAGCCGTCGGTAGAGGTGCCAGGGGTCTTCTTCGAGCGGCACCTCGAGCCGCTGCGAAAGGTTTGCCTGGAAGATGTCGCCGGCGATGATGTAGTCCCGGACTCTGCTCACCGCGTCGAGATAGCCGCGGTGAGTGAATGAGGAGCGGAGTCCAATCTGTTCGGCGTGCTCGAACCCGGCGACCGGATATGAGGGCGCGGGAGCGGCGATGCGGTGGGAGTGGAGGGCTCTGCCTCCGGCTCCCGCTGCTGGTCCCGCGAGTTGGCGCTTCACCCAGGCGAGCCTTTCCGCCGCTCGCCGCGGGCGTGCGGCACCTTCTCCCGGCATGCCGGTCGAGACGATCCACGCCCGTCCCTGCCCGTGGTCCCACGCGATGACCCAGTCGTAGAGACCAAGTGCCGCATCGGGCAAGGCAAGGTCGTCGAACCGTGGAGCGGGAAGCCGTTCCAGGACCGCGCCGAAGTCGTACCCGATGTAGCCCGCCAGCCCACCCTGAAAGGGGGGAAGCTCGGCGACCGGTTCCGCCTGATGCTGCAGCGAGCAGAGCGCGCGCCTGCTCCAGTACATTCGGCTCCGGCCCGCGACCCTTGCCTCGCAGCATCATCGCCGGTGCGGCGGTGAGGTAGGAATGCCGTCCCAGGCGCTCCGGGTCGGCTGCGCTGTCGAGGAAAAGCAGGTGGGGCTGACCGAGCAGCCGGGCGCAGGTTGCGACCGGATCGGGGCAGGGAATCAGCTCCTCGACGAGTGGCAGGGTCAATTGTCGCCCCGCTTCCCGGTGCCAGACTTGTTCTCGCCTTGTCCGCCCCTCCCGGCCTCCCGCCTTCCCGCCTTCCCGCCCCGCTTTGAAATCTTCACATGCTCCCGCATGGGCTCATCCGGCGGCGTGAGATAACCCCACTCGAGCTGTCCCTCCTGCCGGTATGTCTTCCCCAGCGTGAGGGCGAGCCTCGCCTTCATCAGCTCCTTGCCGAGGTAGAACGCGTGACTGGCATCCTCGACACCGAGTTGATCGAAGATCTCCTGGATGTCGGTGCCGCGGATGAACAACTCGTCGTTGAAGACCGTGATCGTCTCCCGGTCGGCGAAGATGCGGAAGTTGGGGTCGGTCACCTGCGACTGCAGCTGGCGCAACTCGGCTTCATCGTAGGTGAGGATCTTCGGATCCTTCACCGTCAGGAGCCTGTCGTCCACACCTTTCGGAAGAGTCTTGCGGGTGACCGCGTGGTACATGAGCCGGCGGGCTACGTCGATCTCTCGCACCACTCCCCGGGCCCACGGTATTACCTCGGTGGTGAGAATCGCCTTGACACCTACCTCCTGGCAGATCGCGATCAGGACCGCGTTCACCCCCGTCGTATCCGCGCTGGTGAGCTCGGTCAGATTGCCGATCCCCATCAGCTGCGGGACTTCGGGATACCGACGGTGGATCTCGGTATAGCGCTCGAGCGAAGCCATGAAGCTGAACCCGATCGGTTCGATGACCGGATCGATGAGAAAGGAGACACCCGCCTTGGCCAGAGCGTTGAGTGTCGGCTCGAGGGTCTCCAGTCCGGCCCCGAAATCGGGAATGGCGACGACCTTGGCGCCGGTTCCGCGCAGGTCGTTCACTACTTCTTCCCGGTTGGATCCGTTGACACTCAGCACCAGCTCGGCGCCTGCGCCCACTGCCCTCCGAATTTCGTCGGCTTCGAAGGAATCGATGCTTACCCGCCGGCCGGCGGCTCTGAGATCCTGCACTACCTGTTCAAGAGCCGTGAATGCAAGTCCCGGAGTACAACCGATGTCGATGACATCTGCTCCCGAGCGGTGGTAGTAATCGGCTTCCGCGAATAGAGCCTCACGACTCAGGCGCGGAGCGTTGTTGATCTCCGCCAGGATTTCGATGTCGTAACTGCCGTAGTCCACCGCGAGCGCGGCCCGGCCGAAGTACTGGGGAATTTCGCGCAGGTCTTTGGGTCCCTTCTCTACTTCCACCCCAACCTTTTCGCTGATGAGTGCGGTGTCGCCCTCACAGAGTCCCGGGATCAGCACCAGCTCGATCCCCTCCGGCACCGAGAGGAATCGCGCGATCCAGGCGGTGGTCATGAGCGCGGCGACGGTGATCCGGAGAACAGCCACCTGCCAGGCGAACTCGGGCTGCATCTCCTCCAGCACCCGCCGGAGGGCTGGTTCGGCGAGCTTGCCGGTGACGAACAGGATCTTGCGATGGTTTCCAGGCATGCGACGGATGGCGGTCGGGGCGGTCGGGGCGGTCGGGGCGTTGGAGTTGACCGCCCTGTCCGCCGAGTCCGTCCTGTCCGCCTATTTGGGATCCCCCGCCCGGACCCACTTGTTTGGGGTTCCCTCGAGCGCGCCGCCCGTCGGCTTCCACAGCACCACGTCTTCGATCTTTCGCGCCAGCTCGAAATCCTTGTCGGTGATGCCGCCGGCCGCGTGGTTCTGCAGCTTCACCCACACCTTGGCCCACGTCACCGTGAGATCCGGATGGTGATACGCCGCCTCGGCGAGAAACCCAATCGTGTTGACCAACGCCAGCGTGGTGAGCCAACCATCGGTCTTGTACTGCCGCCGGATCCAGCCCTCTTCCAAATACCAGCCGGGAAGATCCTTCAGCTTCTCCGCGATCTCGCTGTCGTTGTAGGTGCGTTCCTTGGTTGCCATGGTGCTCTCCTTGTATTCAGCCGTCAGCCGTCAGCCGTTGGCTGTCAGCTATTAGCTATTGGTTGCCCGTCGCCTGTCGCCTAATGCTTGTCCGCCCCGTCCGCCCCGTCCGCCCCGTCCGCCCGTCCGCCCTGTGCGTCTTGTCCGCCCGTCCGCCTTACCGCCCTCCCGCCCTCCCGCCTCACATCACATCCCCTCCATTCACCATGATCAGCTGCCCGGTTACATAGTTAGCCAGGTCCGAGGCGAGGTAGACCGCTGCGCCTGCCACATCCTCCGGCCGTCCCCAGCGTCCCAATGGAATGGCTTGGCGCACCTTTTCCTTGAATCCACTCGGTGCGATCTCGCCGAACGCCGTCTCGATCCAGCCCGGCCCGAGAATGTTGACCCGGATCTTGGGGGCCAGTGACTTTGCCAGCGAGCGGCTGAAGCTGAGCACTCCGCCCTTGGCGGCAGAGAAGAGTTCGGGATTCTCTCCACCGAGCCCGCGTACCGCCCCATCCCAGGACATGTTGATGATGGTGCCGCCCTCGGACTGTCCTCGCATCAGTTCGGCCGCGACCCACGAAGCGGCGATCGTTCCTCTCAGGTCTACTTCCAGGAGCGCGTCGAGCTTCTCGAACCGATCCTGATCCGCTGCCTGGCCGGTCAGAATGTCGGCACCGGCGTTATTGATCCAGACATCAACCCGGCCGAAACGGTCTTGGACTGCGCTCGCCAGTTCAGCCAGGTCTTCATCATCCGTGACGTCCACCTGTAGTGTGATGCACTCTCGCCCAAACGCTTTGATCTCCGAGACGACTTTGTCGGCTCCATCCCGGTTGGCGCGGTAGGTCGTCGCGATATGGGCACCAGCCGCGGCACAGGCCAGCGCGATTGCCCTTCCAATACCGCTCGAGGCCCCGGTCACGACGACGATCTTGTCGCGCAACAGCAAGTCAGGGTCGGTGCGGGGGTTGTCTGGGGCCATGGGAGTCGTAACATACCGGGCACTGCGGGCCGAACAAGGGAGGCCAGGTGAAGCTGCTGGTGAGTGTTGCAGATGCGGCTGAGGCACGGGCGGCAGTCGAGGGTGGCGCCGACATCATCGACGCCAAGGATCCCAAGACTGGTGCCTTGGGCCGTGTCTCCCTATCCGTGCTGCAAGCCATTCGCGAGACAGTTGCTCCGTCGATGCCACTGAGCGCTGCGCTTGGCGAGGTGCGCTTCCCGGACGAAGTATCGGCCCAGTTTGACGGGATCGACGTTCCACTGTCCTTCGTCAAGCTCGGAATCCATGGTTTCGACGCTGCCGGTTGTGCCCGGAGCATTGCCGCTGGAGTTGCCCGTGCGTCGCGACTGCCCGGCGAACCCGTGTTGGTGGTCGTCGGCTTTGCCGATATTCAGAAAGCCGACGGCCTCGCACAGGTTGCGGAGTTGGCCGTCAGGGAAGGAGCGGATGGCTTCCTGGTTGACACGGCGAGGAAGGCGTCGGGATCTCTGTTCGACTACTGCACGACGGGAGACCTGAGGGCCATCCGCTCGAACCTGCCCGCGGCGTTTACCTTCGCGGTGGCCGGAAGTCTGAAGGTCGAGGACATCGCGGCCGCGATTGAGACCGATGCGGACGTGATGGGGGTGCGAGGAGCGGCGTGCGAGTCCGGCCGCGCTTCACGGGTAAGCTCCGCCGCGGTTGCTCGCTTGGTCGAGATGCTTAACCAAGCCGAGCTCAGCCGGCGAGCACGTCCTCGAGCTGCTCGAGCTGTTTCGGCCCGAGCACCCTGAGCTCTATCCCGTCGGGCAGGGCCCGCGTGAAGTGGGCATCCATCAGTTCCATCCCGCCTTCCTGAGCTTTGATCACCACCAAACGGTGCGCGCCGAGCAGAGCAGCGATGTAGGCGGCGAGACTGTCGCTGGTTACCGACCAGGTGTGCGGCAACTCGTCGGCGCTTTTGAGCCAGCGATGCGGCGCCAGCACCGGCACCCCGCCGCGCTCGTGAACCGCGGTGATCCCTGCCGAACCATCGACGATCTCCGCACCGGCGATCTGCTCTGCCAGGACGTGGGCGTACTGATCCATGCCCAGGATTGCCATCCAGTGGGCGGATGATGGAGTTAGCCCGAGCTTCCCGTCGAGATCTCGGACCGTATCTGCAAACGGGCCTCCTCCGGGGAACACCACGAGGCGAGCCGTTTTTGAAGCAGTTGCGACGGCGCGGGTCACCCGTGCGAGAGCACCCGGGATACCAAGAATCCCACCGCCGATCTTCACGACGGTGAGGCCTCTATCTGCTGGCTTGACCTCCCGTGAGGTCCTGCGAGCGACGGGACGGATTCCGTTTGCCTCACTCAACAAGAGTGCAATCGCCGCCGCCGGCGCCACGCGGGACGCATCGGGACCGATGTGCTCGGCGAGGGAGCGCACCTCGAGGCCGGCCCGACGGGCTGCGGCGTCTCCAAGAAAATCGCCGATTCCGGTCACCACGGCCTGACGAATCGCGGGATGCCGATCCAGGACCGAGCGCAGCGAGGCTGCCACCCGCTCGACCTGCGCCTCGGCAATGCTTCGAGCCAGTTCGGTGATCTCCTCCTCCTCGAGCATCTCCCTGTCGGCGCAAATCACGCGGGCCAGCCGCTCACCTGCGAAGGGCCGGGTTGCCGGGCGGCGATCGGGTGTCGGCGCGGTGTAGTCTTCGGTCGCGATCTGTCCCAGCCAGAGGTATACATCGCCACTCAGAGCGAATCCCTCGGCGGAGACGCCGACCGCGCCTCGGCGCCATGGCAGAGTGCTGGTGATCGCTTCAACCGGAGTCCGAACTACACCGGTGTACACCAGCTCACCGGATGCGAGACGTTCGGGATCCGTCTTCCCCAGCGCCGCGACTCGGCCGGAGACGATGGGGATCAGGTCGGTGGTGGTTGATCCGGTGTCGATGAGAATGGCATCGGGGCAGATGCGTGAGACCACCATCGCCGTGGCGACCCAATTCGATGCGGCGACCGCCAACGGGTCCTGCCGAGCTTCGGCGATCGTGAGGAACCGGCCGTCGGTGGCGAAGATTCCAGTTTTTTCTCCGAGCGTGCTTCCGACTATATCGAGAATCTTCTCGACCCCTTGCCGCTTGGTCCTGAATGTCTGGGACAACTCGGCCGTCATGGTGACGCCGTGACGATCACCCTCTCCTGCGCCGATTTCCTGCTTCATCTGTTCCAGCATGACCGCGAGCGTTGCAACCTCGTGCTCGATGGCGAACGCGCACGATCTCGCCGTCAGCATGCCATCGGGCGTTCGGCGAGCCACCTTGGTGTGGACCCCGCCGATATCCCAGCCAACCGTTGGTAGGTTAGGCATGCATTCCAAGTAGTAGTGGTGGTTGGTGGTGGGGTGTGGGTCGTGGGGTGTACACAGACCAGGCTGCAGAACCCCACCCCCCACTCCCCACCACCCACAACCTTCTTCTTATTTCCAGCAATGTCCACCAGCCCGCTCATCCCCGTGCTCGACCTCGCCCATGGCCAGGCAGTGCACGCCATCGGCGGCCGGCGGGAAGAGTATCGGCTGGTCGAATCAGTACTGACCCCGGGGCAGAGTGGCAACGCGATGGCGCTGGCCCGTGCTTATCGAGAGCGGCTGGGTGCGACGCAGTGCTATGTCGCGGACCTCGATGCGATTCAGGAGAAAGGCCTGCAGTCGAAGCTGATCGGCACACTCGCGGATCCTGTGGAGGGATTCGGCCCCGGACTGCTGGTGGACGCCGGCGCCGCCGGCATTGCCGGTGTGAAGGATCTCCTCGCTTTGGGAGTGGCGCAGGTCATCGCCGGCCTGGAGAGCCTTGATGCCTGGAGCGACCTCGAGAAAATGGTGGGGTTGGCGGGGAGCGATCGAGTCCTGTTCAGCCTCGATCTTCACCAGGGTCGTCCCATCTATCACCTCGACACCGGCCCTCGTCTCGAGCGAATCTCACCCGAGGAGCTGGTCGATCGCGCTGTGTCTATCGGAATTGCCGGGCTCATCGTCATCGACTTGGCCGACGTGGGCTCGGCGGCCGGACCCTCGACCGGACCCCTGATTCAACAACTCCAGGTCAAATACGGGCTGCCACTCTATGCCGGAGGTGGCGTACGGGATCGGCGGGATGTGCAGGCGTTGTTGGATGCTGGGGCGAGGGGAGTTCTGATGGGGACCGCGATTCATCGGGGATTGAGGAGTCAAGATTTCAGATTTGAGATCTCAGATTGAAGATTTGAAGCCGGCACCAATTCTTCAATCTGAAATCTGAAATCTTCAATCTGAAATCACCCTAATCCATCACCAGCCTAAACGTCGCCGACTGGCCAAACGACTCTTCCACCTCGAGCTCCAGCGCCGACAGGTTCCCCATCCCCATCGCTTCCAGATCCTTCCGCACCCGGCCCGCGAAATATTCCGCGATCGCTTCCGCGGTGGTGTTCTGGATCGGCATCATCGCACAGTCCACCTTGGGAAACACGTAGGTTGGCGTGCCAAAGTAGGAGACGGTCAGGCTGTCGCCGTTTTCGGCGAAGCTCAGTTTGGGATTGTGCAGCGGGAGCAGTATCCTGTGGTCGATTTCATCAACCAGCTTCCTGACCAGTTTCTTGAGGATGGAGAAATCCACGACGAAAAGGGTCTCGTCATCTACCGCCCCCTCGACGGTGACGCCGAGCCGGTAGTTGTGCCCATGCAGCGTCTCGCACTGGTGGCCGCGAAACGTGATGAAGTGGGCGGACGAGAAGACCAGGTAGTCTTTGCTGACCGACACCTTGAAATCACTGCGCACGGTGTCAACCTCTAGGTGGGGTTCCAACCATCCTCCAGCAGAGTCACGAACGTAGCCGTGGCGATCAGGTCGGCGGTCGTGCCTGGATTCCGTGAATTCTGGGGGTCGCGGAGGCTGGCGTCAAACTCCGCGAGCGCCTTGCGCCCAGCCTGGCTGCGAACTCCTCCAGCCTCGAGCACACCACGCGCCCCGGCAGAGACCTGAAGCGCAACCTCTTTTCCGGCTTTCCGGGCGATCAGTGTGTCGGGCACTTCGGACAACAGGTTAAGACCGGCTTCGGTCACCGCGTCGAGCCATCCCAGTCCAGCCTGCCGCGCCGCTCTCAGCGCCGGCACTCCGTGATCGAAGGTGATCTCGAAATCGGTCACGTATTCGCGCGCGACCGAATCCCGTTCCCTGGCCAGGTGCATCGCCTTCAGCAGCGTCACCTTGGGCTGCTCTCCGAGGTCTTCATCAGAAACCCTCCCTATCCCGCCGGGGTTGGCGCTTCGAATGGCGTTGTAGACCAGCCGAGCATCCTCGATTGTGGTCGCCCGCAGAACCCGCTGTAGCCGCTCTCTGAGGGTACCCGCCTTGAGAATTGAGGCAGCCGCCATCGGAGTCAGCAGAAGAACCAGTCCGAGGTTGGTGTTGGCACGGGTGACATCTCTCGTCGCGGCCAGTGCCCGTTCAATGGTGATGCCAAGCGGGACCTTCCCCGCCTCGCCGATAGCGGGACCGATGGCGAGTGCGCTGACCAGAAAGTCCTCGTAGCTCATGTCCCGGAAGCGCATTCCGGGAGAAACGTTGCCCGGCTTGGGCGCGCTTACCTCGAGGAGGCAGGAGAGCTGCGCGAGGGTGGCGATGTCCATTTGAGGCGTCACAACCGATCCACGATTGCGCCTGCTACGTCGGTACCGGTCGCTTCGTGCAGCCCCTGCCATCCGGGGATCCCGTTCACCTCGAGGACATAGACCGTCCCGTCGTTCGCTGGAAGCAGATCCACACCGGCGTATTCGGCACCGACAGCCTTGGCCGCCTTTACCGCAAGATTCGCCAGCACCGGGTCGATCGTGCAGGGGCGTGCCGTGCCGCCGCGCGACACGTTGGTCTTCCATCCCGGAGCGCTCCGGTAGATGGCTCCGATGACCTGGTCCCCTACCACAAACGCTCGAATGTCTGCTCCCTGGTGAGGAATGAATCGCTGCAGGTAGAAAATACCGCGGGTCATTTCAATCGCCCGGAAGACCCGGAAGGCAGTGTCCTCCTCACTGACCCGCATCATGCCCAAGCCCATGGATCCGAACAGCGGCTTGACGACTACGTCCCCCATTTCGCGCAGCGCGACGAAAGCATCCTCGCTGCGTTCACACACCACCGTGTCCGGAGTCGGTAGTCCGGCCTGCTCCAGCAGTGCCGAAGTCCACGCCTTGTCCACCGAGCGCTCGATGGCACGAGCCGAGTTCATCACCCGGGTCCCTTCGGCCTCGAGGCGATGCAGCAGGTCCACGCGGAAGATGATCTGTTCCAGCGAGCCGTTCGGAATGATGCGAGGAAGGATTCCGTGGATGTCGCGCAGCGCGATTCCGTTCCCGATCACGCCGCTGGCCGATCCCAGCCGCGCGACGAGAACTTCCCAGGGCAGAATGACCGGCTCCATGCCTCGCCTCCGGACCGCCTGCTCAAGCTGGTCGGTGTGCCAGCCGGTCTTGGAAGCGAGGATGATTATTGCGGACATGGAGAGGATTTCAGATTGCAGATTTCAGATTGAAGATTTTTCCAGCGTCCAATCTTCAATCTGAAATCTTCAATCTTCAATTACTTACTCGTGAGGTGCCCCACCAGCGCCACCAGCCCCCCGTCGGCGAACTTGGGCAGATCGTCTCCCACCGCCTTGAACGCCGCGCCTCCGGTGCCCTTCTTGAGCGCGTCTGCGTTCGGGAAGTACAGCTTGGCCTGCCGGTACAGCGACGGGGCCGATCCATCGAGGTTCTTGCTGTACTTGGTCAGCTCGGCGCGGGTGAAAGCGATTTCTCCGGCCCCCTGAACCACCAGCGGAACATGGGTCGCCGAGTAGTAGGACTCGAACGCCGCCGGATCCTTGGGATTGTTGTAGATCACGGTGACGAAGGCGGTCGAGTCTCCCTGCAACAGCTCGGAGTGATCGCCGGTCTCTTCACCGACCAGGGCGATGAGCCCGCCGGTCGCGAAGTTGGCGAGGTCGTCTCCGATGGCCTTGAAGCCCGGAGTCGCGATGCCCTTCTCCAGGTCCGCCATGTTCTTGAACCAGAGTACCGCCTGCCGGTAGTAGGTCGGCTTCTTGCCATCCAGCGTGGCGTCGAACTTGGTCAGCTCGGCTCCCACGAAGCCAACTTCAGCCTGCTTCGAGCCCACCAGCGGGATGTGTGAGGCCCAGTAGTACTTCTCGAAGGCGGTAGCGCTCTTCGGCTGGTTGTAGATCACCGTGACGAACGCCATCGGTTCCGCCTTGGCCGCGGCCGGGGCCATGGCGGTGGTGTCGGCCGCCGGCTTGTCCGCCGGCTTGCTGCAAGCAGCAGCAACCAACATGGCGAAGGCGCCAACAAGGGAGATACGACGCATGCGTTACATCCTTTCCGCGATTGAGGAGAGAGTCAGGGAAACAGCGACTGTTTGAGTACATCGGGATTCACGCCGCCCGCGCGATACGTCTTCCCCGATGCCACACTGGTCAGCCAAACCTCGGCGGGACTGAAGAGAAGCGGATCAATCTTGTAGAAGTCCTTGTTATACCGCTCGAAAATCTCGTAAAACGGCTTGCCATAGTCTCGTGAAGCCGACGCTGGGACCTTGGGCGCGAGTTCGGCCAGCTCTCCGTCGTCGGCCCGAACCAGATAGTGGGCCTCGCCGCCGTAGAGGATGCAATCATTGGTGCGGCCGATTGCCCTGATGTCGTTCTTGGCTGGCGGAGCGAGCGGAGCAGTGCCGATTCCGCTCACGATCCGCTGGACGTCGAAGCCCAGGGTTTCGATCTTGTGCAGGCCCGTCTCCAGCACCCGGGCCGAGATCTGGCTCCCGCCCGCGAGGCTCGCCGTGGGCGCGATGACGATCGTGAGCTGCGCCGGTTTGAGTCGCGCCTTGGTCGCGATCCATTCGGCGACCTCTGCCGTGGGAAGCTCCCGTCCCTCCAGCACCAGAACCCCGTGATCGGCCTCTTCGGCGTAGCTCAGCTTGGAGAAGAGTTCCTTTTCAACCCGCGCGTGGGACCGGATCGGTCCCGACCCCATCGCGAAATACTTCCCAGTTGAGATCGCCCAGCCGGCATACTGGGACGCCATGCAGGAGATCGCCGGGTGATCCGTGGTGACCTGCACTCCCGGCCAGTTTTCTCCTCCGATCGAAATCGTCGTATTGACGACCCGGCCGAGACCACCCATGCAGATCTCGCTCAGCAGGAGACCGGCTTCAAAACCCCCATCCACCTGTGCTCCCGCATCGATGACCCGGGTCCCGTTGTCGAGGGTGTGCACCGCAACCCGGAGCCGATCGGCTTCCGCCACCATGCGCTCCGCCAGCTGGCGGGCGCGCCCATTCATGCCCAGTCCGGTCATGCCGTGCACCATTCGAGGATTTCACCCTTGCCCAACTCGGCGAGGTCGCCGCTGTGGCGGCGGTACAATCCATGGACCTGCGCGTCCGTGAGGCGCGCGCCAAACGCCGTTTTGAGGCGAGTAAGAATGAGGGGGACATGGGGTGGACGGTAGGTGCAGGCCAGGCGGAACCCCTCGGGAGGCTTGATGGAGCCGAGCGCCACGAGGCTTCCCCGCTTGATACCCTGTCCCGTTCCGGCGCCGGGCCGGCCGCCGACCACCAGGGTTCCCGCGATCATCCCACGACCGGCAAACGCTCCCGTCGACCCGCCGACGTAGACCAGTCCACGGCGCATCCGATCGGCAACCCAGGCACCGGCGGCGCCGAGGACGACGATCTCTCCGCCGACTACGCCTCGTGATGCCCCGGGCAACGCCCCCGCCAGATGATCGCCAGCGTCTCCAGTGACGCGGATCGTGCCGCCCTGCATCGCCGTGCCGCAGTGGGAGCCGACGTTCCCTTCGATCTCGAGCCGACCACCACGCATTTCTCTTCCCAGCCCCTCTCCCAAGCGGCAATCGCCTTTCACGTGTACGGTACTGGAACGCTCTCCCTCAATCGCGAACAGGTCTCCCAGGCGAAACGGGGTCCTTGGCGCCGCCGCGCTCCACACCGGCAAGTTCCCCAAATCGCTGTTCGACAACTCGCTGAACCGATCCGGCACGACGCACGAAAGATCAGTCGCGTGTGTGAGGGCGGTCTTTAGAGTCAGGACAATCTCAGCCATTCCGCTTCTATGCACCCTTTCGCCCTATCCGTCTTCTCCCGCCTCCCGCCCTCCCGCCTCCCGCCTCTCCCGCCGTCTCTCACCCTCTCCACCCATGATTTTTCTTAGATAAAAGTGATGGGGCCCCAACTTCCCACCGTAGTTACCCGCCGTAATGCTCCGGACGCCCTCCCCGCACGCCGCATCGATGCCGAGTCGCATCGCTCCCTCGATGGCTGCCCCGTCCAGCCCGTTCAACACGATTTCCAGCACCGAGTTCACTCCTTCGGGGATCTGACTTGCGGTCACCGCTCTGAGCGTGGGGCAGAAGGCATCGTTGGTTGAGGCAATCATCGTCTTCGAGGTCCGGCTTCCAACCTTGCTTCCGCTCCGGACGATTCCTCCGGGAAACGGCATGATGACCCCGGCGAGTCCCGTCATCGCGGAGACTGCCGCTTCCGCGGCGGCCAGCGCCGTTTCGGCCGTCTCCGCCAGAATCAGGAAGTTTCCGCCAGCCACGGCCTTCTGCATGCCGAACTTTTCCTGGACCAGGAACTCCCCTTCCATCACGGGAATTCGCCAGAAGCGCTCTCCGTTGATCACCTTGCTCGCCTGGAACCCGTCGCCGAAATACTTGAGCGAACTGCCTACAGCCACCCGGTCGGGGACCTCGGGCAGTCCATCGAAGCACGCCGTGGTGGGGCAGGTGAGCACCGTCTGGCCGATCCGCTCGACCAGACGCTTGGGCATGTCATCCTTGCCCATGGTCATGAAGAGCACGCTCAGGCCGGGCCGTCCGTCCGGCGTATCCTTCGGATCCAGCTCACGATCGACGCCCGCCTCGCACTTGCATTGAATCACCGAGGTGGCGAATCCGGTGAGCTTGCTCGCCGCATGCCGGGCCCAGGTCAGGCTATGCGCGGTAATGATGATCCGCGCCGCCCGCATGGTGAACGCCTCGGCGAAGGTGTCCTCGATGAAGGTGCCCCGGATTCGCACTAGCCTCTCCCTCCATAATTCGCGAGGGAAACCGAGGAGTACTGCTCGAAGTGCCGCTTCAGGTGGCCCTCGATGGATCGGTCATACTGTGGCGTGATCGAGAACCGCGCTCCCGCCGGCGCGCGCCGGAGTTGGCCTTCCTCAACGATCAGTTGGCCCGCCTTCACCACATAGCGCGGCGTCGCGAACATGACGCTGATGTCGTCGTTGCGGCTGTAGACCGTCACATCGGCGTCGGCCCCGGGACCCAGATGCCCCTTGGCGCCCAGGCCAAGCAGCCGGGCGGGGGCAGCGCGGGTAATGATCGCGATCTCGTTCAGGGTGTATTCGCGGGTGAGTCCATCCAGCAGCGCGCTGCCCGCAAGGAGCCGCAGGTTGATGCTCTTGATCTTCTCGTCCCGGTAGGTTCGATCCATCAGCAGTCGGATCAATTCCGGATAGGAGAGAAAGGTTCCGCCGTTCGGATGATCGGTGGACAGCACGACCCGCCACGGATCGGCCGAGAGCAGGAACAGCTCGAGGCCGACCGCCCACTGGAGCGCCGCGACTGCGGCCTTCTCCCGGTATGAGTAGGGCACGATGCCGCAGCCACTCTCCATTTCGATGTCCACATTCACCCATTTGCGACCGCTGCTGGCGTGCAGCAGGTACTCTACCGCGCTGTCGGCGGTGACTGTGGTCGCGGCTCCGAACATCACCTGCCCCACGTCCACGCTGACTTCCGGGTGTTGATTGACGTACTCGATGAGCTTTGGCGCGGCGGAGCTCCAGCCTCCGGGCACTCCGCCACCCGGTCCGTCTCCGTAAGCATGGAACTGGAGATGGGTGAAATGCGCGCGCCGGCCGGCTAAGGCCTTCATGCTCTCCAGCGTCACAGCCGCATTTCCCGGTCGCCCCAGGTTGTTGCAGTGAATGTGGACCGGATGGGGGAGGCCCAGCCCGTTCCCCACATCAGCTAGCGTCTCGAGGATGCGCCGGGGCGTGACGTCGCTGGACCCTACCGCGTCGTCGAGTCCGTTAACATTGCGGCCGCCATTCTTCCACTGCTCGACGCCGCCTGGGTTAACGATCTTGATGGCGTAGCCGCCGGTCCGTTCCAGCAGCCACGCAGTGTAGTCTCGAGCACGACCCTGCTCGCCGGCGGCAATCTGGCGCAAGAGGAAGTCATCGTTCCCCAGCAGGACGAAGAATCCGGCGTCGATGCACGGCGTGTCGTCCAGCTCGAGATGGGTATGGAGGGCGCCAAGCGGAGCCACCGCCGCGTCGAAGGCTGTGGTATAGCCGAGCCCGGCGTAGCGGTAACCGGTCGTGAAGGTGCTCGGAACGGTGCCACCCGTGCCGGAGCGCGGGCCGTCCTGCTTTTCGAGGAGACGCGGCGCTGGCGCCGGATCCCTCGTGTGCTCCTCGGGCAGGAGACGCCTCGCCTGATTGCAGCTTGAGCTTGCCACGTGCGAGTGGATATCCACTCCTCCCGGCATGACGATCATCCCTCCGGCATCGAGCTTCCGGGCACTCTGCGGTACGCTCTTCACGATCTTGCCGTCCTCAATGCAGATGTCCTGCACCTTCCCGTCAATTCCATTGGCCGGATCGTAGAGCGTGCCGCCGGTGATCCGCAGTTGGGTCATCGCGAACCTCCATTGGCGAGCACTCGCGCGTTCAGCGCCTGAAGGACCTCTCGGGCCGAGGGAGGACCGCTGAACGCCAGACGCAACGGAATCGGGACCTCGTCCATCCGGTAGGCTGTGCCCTCCTCATGAATCCCCGCGACTCCGGTATCGACCGCGATGTGATAGCCAGGCGATGTCTCGCTCACTCGCGGTCCAATCGCGACGACCTGTGCTGATCTCAGCGCGGCGCGCACCGGCTCGGGCACCGTAGCCGGTGATCCGGCAAGGAGCACCAGGTCGATTCCACCCCCCGTGAGCAGACGTGAGGCGCTCTCATCGGGGAGATAGCGCGGGAATCCTCGAGAAAAGTCCACGGCGAAGGGGAAGCCCGTCTGCCAGGTGCTGAGCGCTTCGATCCCGCTTCGGTTGCCTCCGGCTCGCAGCGGAGTCAGCGCGGCCCGGGAGGGTCCGTTCAACGCCTGCGTGAGCGCGACCAGTGCTTCGGTGCGAAGCTGGCTGGCCGCGAGTCCCGACGGTTCCGCGTCATACACCAGACTCGAGTACTTGGCCTTCTTCAGCCGATCAACCAAATCGATAAGCGGGCTCGGTTCGGGTTGTTGCCGCCCTGCCACCGCTGCGCGGAGGGCACCCAGCGCCGCGATCTCACTGTCCGGCGCCAGGGTGACGCGGTGATCGGCATCCTCCGGCCCCTTGCTCGGACCCACATCAACCGCGATCAGCGTACGACTCGTTCTCCCCTCCGGCGCCGCGAGTCCCTTTCGATCCGCCGAGTAGCGCTCCCTGAATCGCGGATAACGTTCGGCAGGATCAACTCCCCAAAACACCACAACGTCGGCACGGTTGAACAACTCGCCCAGGGTGGCGGTCGCCCTGCCCCGCGTCTGCTGGGTGACGAGGCCCGCCGCTACCGTATCGGAAGCGGGACTGTCGAGCCTCCCCCGAAGCCGGTCCGCGATGGCCAGCCCATAGCGGGCCGCTTCGATTGTGAGATCCCCGGCGAGATACACCATCGGACTTTTCGCCGCAGCCAATAGCGCCGCCGCTTGATCCAGTGCCTGATCCAGTGCGGCCGACTTGCCGCCGATCAGCACTTTCGTCGGAACCACGCCGTCACCAAACCAGACCCGACCGAGATCACAGGCATTCTCCGCCTTTGCGATGCGTCCGCCCTCGACCTCCAGAGCGATATCGTCGCAGGTGCAGCCGCACCCCAGGCAGGTCCGGTAGGGCAGCGTCTCCTTGTCCTTTTTCACGCTGCCCGTCCTGTCGAAGTCGTCAACTCGGCGTACACCCTCTCGGCCCGAGCACGAAGCCTGATCTCGCATTCGGCTGCAGAGCGAGCGGAGGCGAAGACGGTACAGATCGGATGACCGGGTTGGATACGCTCTCCAGGCCAGGGAATGTCCGCGACGCTCGGGTCATCCAGCCAATGCCGAGTCTCTCCCGCCGTCATGGCATGGCGGGCGTAGACAATGGCCTTGCCTGTCGCGGGGAAACGGCGAGGGATTTCCAGGGAGGTCGGCAACTTCTTTCGACAACCGAGCACGTGAAGCTGGAATGCCGAGACCCCGAAGGCCCGCTCGATCAGCTCGAGCGAAGCCGAGTAGCGCGGATTCACCTCGATAGGGAAGGGGACTCCATTCTGGGCGATGAAGTCCACGCCATTCACACCCTTGAGACCGCAGCTCCCGACGACAACCTCAGCCACGGCCTTTGCTCGTTCGAAGAGCGCCTCCCCTCGCGGGAGATGGGAATCCTTTACCGGCGCCAGAATGTTGCCGCTGTACCAATAGGCGGCCGCCCCCAGGTATCGAACTCCAATGAGTTGGCGGGTGATCGCGAGGGGAATAATCCGCTCACCATCGGCGCTGAAGACGATTGATGCTGGTATCCCGCGAATGCGCTCCTGCAAGTAAGACGAGCGCGGGACAGGCATGCCCTCTCTCCAGGTCTCTATTGCGCGCCCGCCGCCCGAACGTCGCCCTTTGAGCAACCATTCTCCCTTGGAGGGAGGGGTAGTGCGAACGTTTGCCACGGCGAGTCGATACCTCCGCAGAATCTCCGCCAGCCTGATCGGGTTGCGCGCGAGGCGCAGCTCGGCAGGGCCATTGCCCAGGAGAGTGCGTCCCTCCACGAGCCTGCCGAGTGCGGCGGGGTGGTTCTCGAGATTGGCACCGTAGGCGAATGAATCTGCCGTGACCAACTTCGAGAGCGTGACCAGGCGTTCGACACTGTACGGGCGATCAAGGTCCCGCCCCGGGGTGAGAACCCGATCCGACGCTCGGATTGTGTCCAGGTCTCCGAAGCCATCCAGAGCGGTGACCCGGTAGCCGGCCTGCGCCGCCGACTCCGCCATGGCCCGCACCGACATGCCGGCAAGAAGAACTGAGGGGAGAGACGGGCGCATCAGAGCCCCAGCCGCTCCCGGGCGCGGGCCGGAGTGATCACGCTGAGATGGTCGAGCGCGGTGCCCGAGGCCTCCCGCAATCGCATGGTGTCTACCAACTCGGCCCAGCGCCCGCCCGCCAGGCCATCGGCAATGAGCGCCGCCCCCTGCGCTCCCTGTTTGGTCACCTTGGCAAAACCGCTGAGGTCCCGAACCGGTGCGATGTCTTCCAACCGGGAGACCAGAGCATCACGAACTCGAGGTCCCGGGCCCGGCGCCCCGCGAGCAGAATCTCCGCCGGCTGGGGCAACGATGCGGTGAGAGACGAGCACCCCTTTCATCACGCCTTCGACGTATCCCTGAATCGCAACTGCGCCGGCGTTCGGCTCACCGCCTTCCGCCGCGGCAATGGTCTCGACACCGCCCGCGAAGAGCATGGTCTTGTCCACCGTGCCGGCGAGGAAAGCGACTTCACCATCCCATGCGCCCGACGACTGCCAACCCATAGGTCCGCTGGTGCCTCCCATCCCGTCCACCACTTGCCCATCGCTCACGGCGATGAGTGCCGTGAAAGCGCCCCCAAGATCAACCAGAATGAACGAGGTGTCCTTGGGACGAAGCTGCCTCCGCTGCCCCTGATCCCACACTCCGAGGGCCGCCGCCGCGACTTTTTCGGCGGTACCGAGATCCACCCGGTTGAGCTTGCGATGTCGGGGCACGGTCGGCAGGTGGATCACCGCCGGGGTGAACACCACCGGCAGCCGGCTCTCTGCGAGAGCGCGGGCCAGGCGGCCCAACCCTCCGATCCCTCCCGGCTCGCCGGGTCGGAGAGGTAGGCCAAGCGCAGGTCGTCCTCGCCGAGCTCTTCGGCGGGGACCATGGGAAGACCGTAGCCCGACGGGCCGGCGATGAGGTCCGGACCCGCTTCGCGCAGCAGCTCTATCAGTGATTGGGGCGACTCCAGCGTCGAAGCCGTAGGCAGCGATTGATCCAGCCACACCTGTTCGCCGTCCAATCCGCAAAGATCGAGGCTCACGGTGCCGGGGTCGATCCCGATGACTCGGACCATGGTGAAGCTCTAGACAGACTTGATCAGGAGCCCGCCAGCATCTCCCGCGCGATATCGGCGATCCCCTCGGCGTCCAGTACGAGGTCATTCTTTTCAAACAGCCGTGCTACGCACCGCTTGTGCAGCTTGGTCTTGAAATTCCCCACCCCGAAAGCGCCAAAGACCACGGCACCGCCGCGCTTTTCTCCCGCATCGTTAAGCTCGACTCCTTCAACTCCGACCGGCGACACGGCGTTGAAGTCCACTACCACCTTTACTCCACGGTCAAACCAGGCAGCCTTGCGGAACCATCATGATCCCCGCCGGCCCGGCGTTGACCAGAATGTCCGCCTTGTCCAGAACCTTGCTCGCCTGATCCGGGCTGCTCAGCTCGGTGATCTCGACCGGAATCTCGAACCGCTCGCCAATGCTGCGCCGAGCCTTTTCTCCCTGTTCCGGTTTGCGCGAGGTGATGATGACCTTGGCGCCACCCTTGCCCAGCAGTCCGGCGACCCGCTGGCCGACCGGTCCCGTTCCGGCGACGACCACGACACGTTTGCCTTTCACGGTGTCCATGGCCTGCTCGATCTTCACCACCGCGGCAGCCGCCGTGGTGTTGGATCCGTTCGAGTCGAGCATGATGCGAAACGGTGAAGGGTTTGAACAAGGCGTCCTGCGCCATGGCGAGGAGCTGTTCGCCCTGCGACATGTTGTTCCCGCCGATCCAGACCGCCGTGTTGTGCAGGTCCTTTGGTCCGCGGGTGAAAATGCAGCCATGAACCAGGTCCCGGACGTCCTCCGGGGCGACTCCGCCGTAACTCAGGACCTGGTCTGCACCCGCATCGTAGGCCACGATTTTATCAAACACGCTCGCCAGTCTGGAGCTGTCGAGCTGCAACAGAAGCTTCCGCATCATCTTCTCGCCACGAAAAGTCTTGGACAGTGAGCGGGAAACACAAAGGGGCGGGCCCGGCCCGCCCCCTCGTTGGTTCCGTCTTGGCCGGCCGGTGAATCAGACCCCGTCGACCCCCGAGAACGGATGCCGGGCGGTCTTGGCGCCACTCAGGACCGAATCGACCGTCGGCAGGCCCTTGAGCGCCCGCTCGATCGACTGCTTCGTGGCCTCGTAGTTGAACTGGTAGATCTTCTTGTTGTCTTCCGCCTGCCAGTGGATGAACACTCCGACCAGGACGCACCAGTCGTTGGCCTTGTCCTTGGGAATGACTCCCGAGGCGACGCTGTCCACTACCGCGCGGGCCACCGCCGTCTGGGCCGGGCCGAACATCTGGACCGCCTGCTTGGCGCCCTTGATGGTGACCTTGTTGAACAGAATGGTGTCGGGCTTGCACGGCAGATTCGGGGTGACCACTGCGAGCAACGTGCTGAAGCCATCCTTTTGGTTCGAAAGCGCGTTAACGAAGGCGGCACCGGCAACGCCGCTCTTGGAGCCGATGATAAGGTCGACGTGGGCGATCTCATTCCCATCCCCGACCAGCGACTCGCCAATGAAGAAATCCGCTGCCATGTCTGCCTCCATCTGCGTTTTAAAGAAGGAAAGGATCTGCTGCCACATTAGCGTGCCTAACAGATCGGGAGCTTGGGCACAGGAGCGACGTGGGGAGTTGGATGAACTCCGCGACACGCAGTCCCGCCGGGGCGGGTAGCTCGAGGCTCGAAACTGGAACCTCAGGGGTCCCTAGTATGTCGGCGACTCTGGGGCTGTCAAGCGCGCGACATCGTCGCCCGATGGCGCCCGCTCGGTGGACAGTGCCAGTCGCCGCGTCCGGCTCGGGGGACGATTGCCCCGGCAGCTCAATGGGTAAGTCGTTTGTTCAGCTGACACTTTCCGGGCGGCACGGGGTTCGCCTTGGCTTGCGTGTCCCTTGTCCAGTCCGAAGAGGCCGTCATGAAAACCACCCTGTTGGTCGTTGCGCTCGCCTCGATGGCTCCTGCCGTGGGAGCAGCACAGACCGTCAGCGCCGAAGTCGTGATTCATCAAGGTCCGGTCGCGGCACGGGTTCTGGTCGGTCCCCGCTACCCGATATACCACGCTGCCCGAGTGATTGTGGTGGAACCGGTGCCACGGCCATCATCGAGGCTGGAAGCACCACTCCCAGTATCGGCCCTGTACCGCCTGGTACGACCCGCGTGGGGACCGGTACTACGACGGATACGATGGCGGCCCGGCTTGAGCCCGGTGGTCGTGTACCGCTGCGACGATCGCTACTGCCGGTACGACGACCATGACGATGATCGGCACTTCCCGCTATCGCGACTGAACTCGATATGAAGCCGGCCGTTCCTTCCTGCGGCTAAAGTAGTAAACCGGCCGGTTTCAGAAACCCGTGGTTCCCAGCCCGGGTTCGAACAACCCCGCCTGCGTGCGGGGTTGTTTGTTTACCGGTCTGTTGCGAAGTAGAGCTGAACCTCGAGCCCTTCTACCGAACTGCCTTCTTCGTTGGGAAGAATCGTGAACGTGAGGGGTTCCGCGGTCGAGCTTGAGCAGCTCGAGGCACTTGGGGATCGACCGTCAGCTCCCAGTCGCCGGGGCGGATCCCGATTCGCGTAGAAGGTCCCGTCACTGAACGTCGTCATCAAGCGCTGCTCGCCCGACGCCTTGTGCTTGAGCCGAAGGGTGACGCCGGCGATGGCCTGGTCGGTCGACCAGCCGGCCCTCCACCACGCCACCCGGCAACACCGGAATATCCAGGGTGCGATAGCGATTGGGCGAAGGCTCGACCGTGCGACGGCAAACGCCGGCACCCAGAGCGGCGAAGCGAGCGTGCTCGAGTCCACCGTCACCATCGTCGGCTCGTAGGGCAAGCAGGTCCCAGGCCCGATAGCGGCCGCTCGAGTCCGACGTGCTCCAGATCCCGCCGACCACGATGCGGACTCCGGCCAGCGGTTGCTCGTCGCGGTCCAGCTTTCCATTGCCGTTCAGGTCGAGAAAGACCCGACCGGTCACGCCGCCCCGGGAGAGCGCCGGACTACCCGAGAAATCCACGCTGCTTCGGGTGGGATTGTAGATCGTCGAACCCGAGACGTACTGGGTCCCCACCGCTTCGGTTCCTCCACCCCGCGCTCACGCGTGGTGTAGGAGCGAACGCTGGGCAGTTCGGCGGCGATGAGCAGCGAGAATCCCGGACCCGTGCGAGCCCCGGAACCAGGTCATGCCGGTCTCGGCCCGGAGTCCCTTGAATCAGTGGTGCACCGATGTAGCCGGACGCGCTGACGGCCCCGACGCCGGGCTGCAGTCTCGAACGTCGTCCTGGCCGAGAGGCTGCCGAGTACCGGGCCAAGGCTCGGGTGAGGGCAGCATGAAGGTGTTGACGCCGAAGAAGGTCTGGCGCTGGTCCCGCCCCCGATTCCGGCTCTCCTCGACGCTGAAACGGACCGCCGGAAGAATCCGAACGTCCGCCACCTGGAACGAGGCACCGAGCCGGCCGCTCGTCAGCACGCTGGTCGTGTGGTTGATCCGGTCCAGGCTGGCTTCGAGATAGGTGGCGCCCATCCGGCTGATCGGCCGGAAGAACGCCGAGAGCGTCACCTGGTCCGGTCCTGCCCTCGGGCGTCAGGATCGGGTCCCGCACCGCGGAAGCGAAGCGGTAGACGTCGGCCTGCAACTGCAGGTCGGTCGACGGCTCGAACCGGAGCGCCCCGCGCACCACGGCATCCCTCACCGCCTCGGCCTCGAGGCTCACCGAGTTCGTCAGCTGAGCCGACAAGGCCGGCGTACGGGTGCATGAGATTGCTCGGGACCAGTCCGCCAGAATCCGTCGAAGCCTGCCCGCGCGCTCCAGCGAGTGGAGAGCCCGTAGCGGAGATCGACGTTGCCGGTGGCGCTCGCAGCGGATTGGTTCGGCATTGCCCAAAGCGAGAGACCGTACTCGAATTGGTGGGCCGGGAGCGCATCGGTTCGCAAGCCGATAGGTCTGGTTGAATTCCCGAATCTCGCCGAACGGGCCGTAGGCGACGAAATCGACCGGGTTCTCGCCGTACTGGATCGGCAGGTCAAAGGAGAACTGACCCAGCGCGTTCACCGAGTCGAAGCCGATCAGCCGTCCACCCCGGTACGCCTCGATGGTCCAGCCGGTGCCCAGCTGACCGGTGAAGGGCACGTTGCCGACCGTCATCGGGCGCACATACGGGCTGTTGGTGATCGAGAAACCGCGAAGGCTGCGCGAGCGCGGACCACTGCTGATGCCGTCGCCGAGCTGGGCCTGCGTAAGCCAATGGTTCTCCCGCCAGATCCCGTTCCAGCCGATATCGGCCCTCGGTGCGCGTCCGGTGCCGTTCTGGCTCTGCAGTCCGAATCCGAACGAACCCCCGAAGACGTCGAGGCCGAGCATCGTGGAATAAGCGCCGGCGTCGAATCCCGTGGTGGGCGTCAGGAGGGAGTAATCGAAGACCAATCCGTTCACCCGGGGGCGCTCCAGGCCGAGTCTCAGGCCGGTGTATTCCGGGGTGCTGGAGCTGGCGAGCCGGGCACTGAGCATGGATTCCCGCTGTAGCCGCCGCGCAACAGGCAACGATCCCGGCTCAATCACGGTGACCTGCAAGTCCTGCCAACTCACGTCCCAATCGAGCTGAAACGCGCGGCCCAGGACTCGCGTGTCGAGGTAGACATCGGCGGGGGTGGATTGGAGCTGGTCGGCAGTCAGGACGATCCGTTCCTTGCCCAGCGTGAGGTTCTTGCTTGCGGGATCGAGGACGAACCGCACATTCCCCGGCTGGACCATCGCCTCCAGGCTGCCATCGGGCTGGCGGGCAGTGTGAATCTCCGCGAGATCGAAGAACGCTCCGACCGGGATCAGCGCCGCGTCGCCGGCCCGAAATGCCTCTACGGTCTTGCTGGTCAGGCGGCCCAACTGCAGCTCGATCAGCACCGGCTCCGCCTCCTGCGCCGCGAGTCCCCGGCCGAAAACGGCCAGCGAAAACAGCAGCGCAAGGAAGTGGACCGCGCGGCTCATGGCAGGCTCACGTCAATCGAATCGCGAGTCACCGGTGCCCGGAGCAACAGCTCGGGAGCGATGTCCGTCCGTTCGGTGGAGAGTTCGAGCCGCAGTCGATAACGCCCCGAGGTTCGACCCGCGAGCGACATCGTGAAGGACGGCTCGGCGGTGTAGTAGATGGCGATCGGCTGCTCGAACTTGCTGACCTGCTTGCCCTTCTCGTCCAGCAGGGTGCCTTTCGCGGTGCCGACGTAGGCGGCTCCGCCCTGGCGCTCGATCCGGACCTGGACCTGTAGCGAATCGCCCTCGCGCCCGGCGTGGAGATCGGTCAACGCGACGCCGGTCTGCAGCTGGCCCTTGCGGTAGATGAGCGGAAGGACGGTGCGCACCTCGAGGTTCAGCCCGATCGAAATGCCGCTGGAGTCGGCCTGCGCGACCTGTACCACTGCCGCCCTTGGCGGAAATCATGATGCGGGACCAGTACTCCCCGTCCGGCGAGTCCCTGGGGTGGCCGGGCCAGCAGCCGGACCGTCTGACGCTGCAACGGGGCGAGCGTGAGCCGGCGGGGGAACGCTTCGATCCAGTCCGCGGCCGACGGCATCCCGGCCTGGACCGAGTCGGGCGTTGCGATGGAAAAGTGACCGAGCGAGTCGGTCACCGGATAGCCAAAGAAGAAGCTGACCGCGATCTCGACCGGCTCTGCGCCGGGGTTGTACAGCGTCAGAGACCCGCTGCGGGTGCGGTGGTCGAGATAGACGGCGTGCGGTGCGACCAGGACGCCCTGCGCGGCGGCGGCGCGGGCGAACCCCGCGACGACGGCGATGATGGCGAACAATCGGCGCACCGTCAGAAGAAGGTGCAGGTGAGCGTGATGGTACCGGTGTAGTTCCCGGTGGCCTGGTCGGCGGCGGGAGAGACCCGCCCACCGAGATACACGTTGAAGTCCGCGCTGCTGACCAGGTTGAACGTCTGGTTGTTGTTGGGGTTGAAAGTGACGGGGACCGAGCTTCCCGCCGTGCCCAGGGCGATCCCGTCGGTCGCGGCGAAACTGATCGGCAGGTTGCCGCCGCCACCCACCCGGCCGAGCTGGTTGGGCAGGGTGAAGCGCAGACCGATCTGATGGTTGATGATGTGCTTGACGTAGAACCTCCCGCGCCGTACCGGATCGGTGGGTGCCACCGAGTTGGGGACTCCGCGGATCACGATCCCGAAGGCGAGGTTCTGCATGCCGGTGACCGTCGACTGGCCGGCCAGCGGCCGGGCCACCAGGCAGAGCGCCAGGAGCGAGAGGAAACGAAGGCATTTGGACATTCGGGAATCCCGGGGCGGACCCCACGGGTGGAGGACTCAAGCAAGATAGCCGAGTCCTGATCACCCGTGAGACGCCCGGAAAGCCCTGCGGCTCAGTGCTAGTAGTTCGCCGTCAGGGTGACGGTGCCGGTGTAGTTGCCCGCGGCCTGAGCTGCGGCCGGAGTTACGGTCGCACCCACGAACACAAACAGAGCATTCGCGGCGCTGAATGCGCTCGCGCTGGGCGCGCCCGACGGGGTGAAGGCAGTGCAGCTACGCCTGAGTGTTAGTGGGGTTCGTGCAGCCGGTCCAGGTTCCAATCGGCAGGGTGTTGGCGCCGCTGGTCAGGGTTCCCGGCAGAGTGAAGGTCAGCTGGACTGCGGTGCTCGCCTGACCGGTGAGGTCGAACCGGCCAGCTGTCGCTGCCCGCGGCGGCGCTGACGATCTTGGCTACACCGGGAAACACGTTGCCAAAGGCCAGCGGGCGCGGCCCCAGTCACAGTAATGGCCTGGAACACAGTGGCGGTGGCCGTTGATGTTGGCGCTCTGAGCCTTGGCCGGCAAAGCGCCCAGGGTCAAGACAGCGGCCACAACGGCCGATACTCGGGTAATAGTGCGCATTGCCCTAGCCTCACCTTGTTGAAGTTGAGAGAACCAAGTGCCGCAGTCGGAGTGTCAGCTCCGGACGCTGGGGGTAGGGCAACCACTGTGCCGCGTGTCACAAAGCTGATAGTGGCACGCGGTAAGTCTTTGAAACTATGCGGTTTCTGGTGTCAAATATTTAGACGCTACAGCCGCATTATTAAGCAGTATCAGTCCCTCCTCCAGGAAGGCCAAGTCGTCATGCGCCAATCCCTTCCATCCCGCCCGCGGGACCTGGCTCTCCCCGAGCCGCGTGCCGCGACCTCCCCGTGCTGCCTACGGGGAGCAGTTCTCGTCGCCGCCCTGACCCTGCTTGGGTCCAATCCCAGCCGCCCAAGCTCAGAAGCAGGGCGCTCTGCAAGTGTCCGGCCAGGGTCGTTTCCGTTGAGCCCGTTCAGCTCGCCTTGAAGGAGGCTTTGGACCCCGCCGCCCGACCGGGGACAGCCTCATTGGTTCAGATCACCCGGAGCGTGGTGCTGGCGGAAGACTCCGATCAGGAAGGTCCGGAAACCCCGGGAGGTCATCACGATCGCGTTCGTGCGGAACTAGTCCGCAGGAGGAGGGAGGCGCGACAAACGGCTCTCGCCTAGCTTTAGCTGTGCACCCCGCCCGGAATCACCAGCTCCCACTCGATCTCGAGGCATACCGCCGCGCCCCGCATCCGCGAGGCCGAGTCATTGTCATTGCCCCGACCCGCGCGGCCTGTGAGACCATCGAGCTGGCGACGGCACTCCACATCGATACTCTGCTCGAGCGGGAGCACGGTCGGGAGCTGAGAGAATGGGCCGCGGCGGGGAAGGGCTTCGGTATCGTGGCCGGTACCGGCGTCGGAAAAACACTCGCGATCCGGCCCATCGCCGAATCGATCCTGCAGGCGCCGCTTCAAGTCGGAGTCGTGAACCGCGAACGGGAAGCGACTCCGGAGACGCCGTCCTGGAATGTCGTGATCGTGACGACCGGGATCGCGCGCCGCTGGTTCGAGGACGACCTCATCACCGGCCGCGATACGCTTATCGCCGATGAGATTCATCAGACTTCCGCCGAGCTCGAGCTCTGCCTCGCTCTGGGGAAGCGAGCCGGATGCCGCTTCATCTGGCTCAGCGCCACCGTGGATCCCGCCTTCTACGCCCGCTACCTCGGCAGCAGCGAGGTGCTGGAAAGCTCGGCCTTCGATCCTGCGCTCAAGGCGCGAGTCAAGGTGATCCCGCTGCGGGCGGAAGAATTTCTGGACGAGAAATTCCTGCGGCACGTGATCAAGGAGAAGCGCGGTGTCGCCGTGTTCGTGCCAACCCGAGCGGAAGTGGAGCAACTGGCGCAGGGTCTGGGAGAACGGTGGCCCCGTCTCACTGCCGCGTTCTATCACGGCGGCGAGCCGATCAGGGTGCTGCGACCGTTCCTGGAGGGAGAAGCGCGACCGCCATTCCTGCTTGGCGATGACGGCGGCGGGACAATCGGCGCTCAACATCCGAGGCCTCGACACGGTGGTGATCTACGACGCCCGCTACGCCAACGTGGTCGAGCGCGGGCGCAACGTGCTGCACCGGCTCTACCTCGGCGCCAACGAGATCCTGCAGATGGCGGGGCGGGTACACGGGCGGGTTCCCGACGGCCAGGTCTTCATCCTCAGCGATCGCCGCCTCGTCTTCGAGCAACTGCGTCCAACGCCTCCCGAATTCCAGCTGGCGGGCGACGCGGAACGGGTAGCAATTACCTGTGCCGCCATCGGAGTCGATGCAAGCGATCTCGACCTGCCAGTCGCCCTCGATCGAATCGCTTATAAGCGAGCCCTCGGGCTGCTTACCTCTCGCGGACTGGTGGCCGAGGGGAAACTCACGGCCTACGGGCGCGAAGTCGAAGCGATGCCGGTCGAGCGTGCCTGGGGTGAGCTACTGGTCAACGCCGGCACCGATCTCCTGCCCATCGTCGCCGTCTGCTCCAACATCGAGTCGCTCCACCGGATGACCCGGGAGGAGCGCAACCTCGAAGGCGTGAAGGTCAACGGAAGCGATCATCTCACTGCCTACCGTCTCTATGCCGAGGCGGTGAATCGGCATGGCTATCTCGGAGAGGTCTACGGGCTTCCCCGGCACCTCTTCGACGAGGGCATGGAGGAGTGGGCGGAACGGCGCGGCGTCCTGGTCAAGGCGATCGAAGACGTGGCACTGGGAACCGCATCGGTCTTTCGCGCGCTCGAACTCGAGTTACCAAACAAGCTTCCCAATCTCAGCCGCGAGCTGCAGCAGGAGTTCATCGACCTGTTCGCCCGGATCATGCCCTTCGACCTGGTGATCGACGAACACACCGCAGATGGTCAGGAGGCTCGAGTGAGCCGAGGGTCGATGGCGGGGAGCTGGGGCGCGGTTGCGGGAGGCCTGCGCTACTTCGCGGATCGCTACGGCATCTCCCGCGCCGCCATCGAGGGAACCACAATTTCGTACGACCTCGTGCGGCGTTATGCGGTCCGTGGTTCCCCGCGTATCGAGCTGGGAGGGTCCCGCCGCGACCAGCATCTCGTAGTAACCCGCCGCCTCGACTACTTCGGCTTTGAGCTGGAGCAGGTTCGTGAGCCGCTGCATGGCGAGGTCCAGCCGGAACTACACGACGCGTTACGGGAGGGACTGGTCGATGCCCTCATGGCCGGGGAGACGATTCATCCCGATCAGCCTCGCCTCCGTCGCGCGCTGGACGAGCTGGGTGAGTTGTGGCGGCGATCCGGCGGCAATCTCGTGGAGATCGGACCGGATGCGGTAAGGTCCCGGCTTCTGGATCCGCTGAAGCACGTCACGAGCTGGCAGGGATTTCTCTCCACCCGTTTGTCGCTGGAAGTGGCTGACGTCGTTTCTCCGGAGGTTCGCACGCGGTTGATGTCCCTCCCATCCATAGTTCGATTGCACGGCGACGCGGTCCCGCTCGATTACGAGGTCGAGTCCGGCACGGGTGTAGTCTGGTTACGGCTGCGCGAAGGCCAGGCACGACGATTACATGAACGCGAGATCCCGTCGCTCGATCGTCCGGTTCGATTCACTGTCGTCCGCGGCCGGCATCCGGCGGTTCGTGCGGCCTCGCTTGCGGAGTTACGCGATGCCTTGAAGAGCCTTCCTCGCAACGAACCTCGCGCGCGGCCTCGTCGCCGCAGACAGCGCTAGGAGGCCGCATCGTCCACCTGGTGCTGATCCTGGTCCAGGCCCTCATGGCGAGTCTCGCCATCGTGGGGAAGCTGGTCATGCGGGAAATCCCGCCGGGGGTCCTGATCCTGGCGCGGGTCTGTGGAGCAGCCACGGTGCTCGCCGTCGCTCACCGGGCGCTCAAGCTCCAGCCGGTGCGAGACCGGGCTGATCTCCGCAGTCTCGCGCTGATGGGCCTGTTAGGTGTTGCGGCCAATCAATCGTTGTTCCTCCTCGGCCTCCGTCATACGACTGCGGTCAACGCCACGATTCTGGTGACGATGGTGCCGGTATTTACCGTCCTCGGTTCACTCCTGTTCCGTAAGGAATCCCCCTCGACCTCCAAGGTTCTCGGTATCCTGGTCGCCGGTTCCGCGGCCGTGTACCTCATCGGACCCGATCGGGTGTCTCTCGCACCGGGTCTTGCCCTTGGGAATGCGATGATCGTGGTTGCCATGATGGCGTACGCGGCCTACCTGGTGCAGGTGCGGCTGATGCTGGATCGCTACTCGGCGATCACGGTGAGCTACTACGTCATGCTCTTCGGGGCGATAGGCGTCCTGCCCGCAGGATTGTATGGACTACACAACATGGGTCCGGTCCATGCCAAGAGCTGGCTGCTGGTCGGGTACATTGTGCTCTTTCCCACGATCCTGGCCTACTTCCTGAACATCTGGGCGCTCAAACGGGCGTCTTCGAACCTGGTCGCCGTCTTCACCTATCTACAACCGGTTTTCACCGCGGCCGTCGCCCCCCTGCTGCTGGAGGGGGAGAAGGTGACACCCCGGGCCGCGATTGCCGCCCTCGGCATCTTTGCGGGCTTGGCTCTGGTGATCTGGGGCGAACGGCAGGAGCGTCGGGAGGTGCCGGTCGCCTCGATGGTCGGTGAGTAACAGAGTTGTACAACCGGCAGCGGGCTTGTTCGTCCCCTCGGGAAAGGCCAGTGAAGTGGGCCGGCTGGATTCGCTTGAACTGATTAGCTCAGAATAGCTTGCAATGAAGTCGCGGAGCAGGTCGCCGGGTAGCGGCCTGAAACCCGCCTCGACCCGGGGACGTAGAGCGCGATATGCCGGATACAACTACACCAACCCAGCTTCCCTCCGTTTTTTCTCCGTTGGCGAAAGCGCTTCTGGACGGGTTCAGTGAAGGGGTCGTGGTTTTCGACCCTGACGGCCGGATGCTCTATGCCAACACTCCTGCTCGTGAAGCACTGACCGACATGCTCGGGCCGGGCGAGGACGCCTCGGGCCTGATGCCCCGCCTGGCTTCTTTGGGTGGGCGGCTGCGTCCGCTCCGGGTGGGGGCTATCGAGCTGGGAGAGGCGATGTTCATCCCTGGCATCGATGGCCCGACTACCCTGGCAGATCGGGAGCGGGACGCGATCGTCCGCTCACTCGACACCCATGGTTGGAAGCTGGCAGAGACGGCGAAGAGTCTCGGAATCAGCCGCACCACCCTGTGGCGCAGGCTGAAGGCCTACGGACTACATCGCGACGGGCGCTCCAAATGGGCCCGCACAGCGAGCTGAGCGAAGCGATACCGATCAACGTCCGTAGTGCCGGGCCCCGTGATGAGCGGGGCCCTTCGCTTTTCCGGCACCCGACCTCATACTCTCGCGTATGAGCCGTACCTCACCGTCGCGCACCTGGCCTGGCAGCGCCAGCCTGCTGCTCGGGCTACTTCTCGTGGTATTGGCACTCGCGGGATTGGTCGCCTACGAGGCCGTGCAGGCGGCGCGTTCCCGTCGGGTAACCGCGGAGCGTGCGCTGCGCGACTACGCCACCTTCGCGTCCTGGGAGCTCATCGCCAAGGCCACCACCCGGCTCGAGAACGAGATGCGGGATGCCCTGAGCCCGGCCACCGGAACCCGTGCTACCTCGCCGTATGACCGGCTCCCCTCGCCACAGGTGATCGTCGCGTCTTCGGCGCCTCTCCTCCGCTGCAACGAGTCGGGGGGCGATCCCGACCGGCTGCACTTCAGGCTCGACCTGCGCGATGGCTCGCTCACCACGATGGGACCGGCGCCCAGTCCTACACAGCGTAGGTGGATCACTGACACGCTGACGTGGGAGGCGCTCCAGCCGGGGCGGAGGTTCGGGAGCGTGGGCGGGGTGAATCACGATTCGACGATGGCGCTGGTCTACGGGATCAAGTATGCCCAATACGGGGCCTTCGCCGAGCCTGGCGCTCCGATAGCGGTGTATGGCTTCATCACTTGCCGGAGCGCCGTGGGACTCCTGCTCCTGCAACGGGTGTTCGCCAACGAAGCTCTGCTACCACAGGCGGTGAGCCGAGGACTGCCCAACGATTCCCTGCTTACCCTCACAGTCTACGATGCGGGAGGCCGCTCCATCTATGCCTCCGCTCCCGGCGCCGCCGACCGCTTCTCCCACGAAGTAGCGATGGATCCGCCCGCCTCTCTGCGGGTGCGGGTCGGCTTGCGGGAGACAGCGGCCAGCCGGTTGGATGTTCCGGTTACTCCTTCCTCGCGGCTCCCACTGTTACTCGCTCTGCTGGCACTGTCCGGTGGCCTGGCGGCGATTGGCCTGCGGCAACTGCGCCGCGAGCATGAGCTGGCCCGACTCCGTTCGGACTTCACCTCGAGCGTCTCCCATGAGCTGCGAACTCCTCTCGCCCAGATTCTTCTGTATGGGGAGACGCTGACCCTGGAGCGCGCCAGAAACGACGATGAGCGCCGCGCGGCGGCGGAGACGATCGTCCAGGAGGCGAGGCGGCTGATGCGGCTGGTGGACAACGTCCTGCAATACGCTCGACTGGAGCGCGGGCTCGCCGGTCTCGCACCCGAACCGGCGCTGCTGGCCCCTCGTCTGCGAGGCATTCTCTCTTCCTTCCTCGCCACCGCACCGCCCGGAACCCTGCGGGTCCGAACCGATCTTGACGAAGCAGTGGCCGCCTCGGTCGATTCCGGAGCGCTGACCCAGATCGTGCTCAACCTGCTCGACAACGCGGTGAAGTACGGGCCCGCGGGGCAGACCGTTACGGTCTCACTCGCGCGCAGAGATGGAATGGCGCCGCATCACGGTCGCCGACCAGGGGGCCGGTGTTCCCGCGGAGGAACGGGCCCACATCTGGGAGCCGTTCGTTCGGGTGGCGGGCCGCGGCAACCGTCACCGATGGCAGCGGCCTCGGCCTCGCCGTAGTGAAAGATCTGGTTCAGGGACACGGCGGGGATGTGGATCTCGAATCGTCTCCATCCGGAGCCTGTTTCATCGTGTCATTGCCGGCCTGCCAACCACCCACCGAGTCCGTTGAGCGATGAGCCGAATTCTCATCATCGAAGACAACGCGACTCTGGCGCAGGGGCTCGCCAACAACCTCGAGCTCGAGGGACACACCGTCCACATCGCGCCCGATGCGGCGCAAGGGCTGCGGGAGGCGGCTTCATTCTCTCCCGACCTGATCGTCCTCGATCTCATGTTGCCCGATCAGAGCGGTTATCGAGTTCTGCGGGAGCTGCGAGACGGCGGAAACCAGGCTCCCGTACTGATTCTCACCGCATTGGGGGACGAGGCGGACAAGGTGCGTGGTCTTCGCGTCGGCGCCGACGACTACGTGACCAAGCCGTTCGGCCTGATGGAGCTGTTGGCACGGATTGACGCGTTGCTGCGCCGCGCCGGGCGCACCACTGGGACTCAGCGGAGTGGCCGAATCGGTTCGCTTCGGCGCGGTGACCGTGTATCCCGCGACCCACAGTGTGATTCGGGGTGACGAGATCGTCCCGCTCCGGCCCAAGGAGTATCAGCTGCTGCTGGCCCTGATCTCACGCGCCGGACGAGTCGTGTCGCGCACTGAGCTGCTCACCGAGGTCTGGGGCTATCAGGACGAGGTGATGAGCCGGACAGTCGACACCCACATCGCCGAGTTACGCCGTAAGCTGGAAGACGACCCCGCCAGCCCCCGACATTTCCTGACGGTGCGAAAGGCGGGATACCGATTCACCCTGGAGCCCACCGCTTCCGCTCAGGTCAAAGAGTCCTGACCGGCCTCGGACGTCCCCCGAACACCACTCTTCCAGCTGTTTCCCATCTTGGCTCTCGAACCTCACCGGAGAGCCCGAGTGAACCTGTTCCATCGCAAGTCCATCGCGGACCTGCAGGCTGAGGGGGACCGCGGCGGACTGCGCAGGGCGCTGGGTCCGATGCACCTGACGGCGCTGGGGATCGGGTCGGTGATCGGGACCGGCATCTTCGTCTTGACCGGCACCGCTGCATCGCAGAACGCCGGGCCGGCGCTGGTGCTGTCGATGCTCATCGCGGGTGTCGGCTGCGCATTCGCGGGGCTCTGCTACGCCGAGCTCGCTTCCATGATCCCGGTGGCGGGGAGCGCCTACACCTATGCCTATGCCACGAGCGGTGAATTGGTCGCGTGGATCATCGGCTGGGACCTGGTGCTCGAGTACGCGCTCAGTGCCTCGACGGTAGCGGTGGGCTGGTCGGGATACTGCGTGAGCTTGCTGGACGATCTCGGCATTCACCTGCCGCTGGCTCTCACGGTGGCTCCCGGCGTCACAATGAGTGGCCCCGACGGGATTCCGGTGCAGGGAGTTTTCAATCTGCCCGCGGCGCTGATCGTGATCGCGGTGGCGGCATTGCTGATCGGCGGGATCAGACAGTCCGCCAGCACCAACACCGTGCTGGTGGTGATCAAGACCGGGGTCCTGATCCTGTTCGTCGCCGCAGGAGCGGCGTTCGTGCAGAAGAGCAATCTGACGCCCCTCATACCGCCCAATCTCGGAGAGTTCGGCAGATTTGGCTGGAGCGGAGTGCTGCGGGGTGCCGCGGTGATGTTCTTCGCGTATGTCGGGTTCGATGCGGTGTCTACCGCCGCGCAGGAAGCGAAGCGTCCCCAGCGAGACTTACCGATCGGGATGCTGACCTCGCTGCTCATCTGCACCGTGATCTACGTTGCCGTCGCGATCGTGCTGATCGGCATCGTGCCCTATCGCGAGCTCAACGTCGCCGATCCGCTGGCTGTCGGCATCGATCGCACCGGACTCAAATGGCTGAGCCCGCTGGTCAAGGTGAGCGCCTTGTTCGGCCTGTTCAGTACGATGCTGGTGCAGCTGCTGGGTCAGACCCGAATCTTCTACTCGATGAGCCGGGATGGGCTGCTGCCGCGCGCGTTCGGCGCGGTCCATCCCCGATTCAAGACTCCCCATTTCAGTACCGCGCTGGTTGGCGCGATCGTTTCCGTGGCCGCCGGCCTGGTCCCAATCGGAGTCCTGGGGCAGCTGGTGAGTATGGGGACGTTGCTCGCGTTCGTGCTGGTCTGCATCGGAATCCTGGTGCTGCGCCGTACCTCGCCCGAAATCCACCGGCCCTTTCGTACTCCCGGTCTTCCCTGGGTTCCCATTGCCGGGGCGCTGATCTGCCTGGTGCAGATGTTCAGCCTGCCGATCGCCACCTGGGAGCGTCTGGTTATCTGGCTGGCGATCGGGCTCGTGATCTACTTCTCTTACAGCCGACACGGTGCGGCGGTGACCCGAGCAGCGAGGCGGGCTGTCGCAACCTGAAACCTGCGAGGGTCCCTACCCGTCCGACGGAGCGACGGTTCTCACCTTCGCTTCGGGCGGACCGGCTCCATGCTGTTGGTACTTCTGGCCGCGCTTCAAGGCACGGCTGCTCCACAAGCAGACACGACGATATATGCCTCCAGCGCGACTCAGGTCCTGGTCGAGCGCGCGATGGAGCGGCATCAGAACGCGGATACCCAGGTCCAGGATTATTTCGCGCGGATCCGCTACCGCCTGTCCTTTGGTTTCGGCCGGCGGCGCTGGGCCGAGGTGCCGAACGCGGCGGTGGAGGAACAGGAGGGCCGAGTCCACTGGTCGGCGCCCAATGACCTGAGGGTGGAGATTCTGGGACGTCGCGCTCGCTCCCGATCCGAGCAGTTCGACATCTCCTCGGTCTTCGACCAGCCCTGGTTCGTGCCCCGCTCACTCGGCGACTCGGTCCGGGTCTTCGGCAACGATTTCCCCGAGCGCGCCGCGCTGCACCCGCTCGCCCCGGATGGTCCCGCCTGGTACCACTACGCTCTATCCGACAGTGTCACCATCACCGCTCCGGACGGAACGACAGCGCACCTCCTGGCGATTGAGGTCCTGCCGCGCCGGAAAGGTGGCGCCCTGGTCGCGGGGCGACTCTGGCTCGACGCGGTCACCTCGGATGTGGTGCGATTCTCCTTCCGCTACGTGGGGACCGATCTCTGGTTTGGCCCTGACGGGACAACACGAAAGGATTCCTCCGAAGCCAAGAAGGCCAACAAGATCATCAACCAGGTGCTGAGCCTTAATGCGGACCTGGAGTATTTCCTGCTCGAGTCCAAGTACTGGATGCCGTACCGCCAGGTGATCAGCGGTCGGGTGGAGATTCCCTGGTTCGGCGAGCTGGTGATTCCGTTCCAGGCTTCCACCACCTTCGACGACTATGAGGTCAACACCGGGAAACCGGTGCGGTTCACGATGGAGTTGCCGGACTCGGTGACCGATCCGGACAGTGTCAAAGCACTGGTCAGGGCACGGCGGGACTCGCTGCGGGAAGTGGGTCGTGAGCGGCGTAAAGAGGGAGGCGCGCTAAAGGAGGATGAGCTGGAGCGAGACGATGCCGGCCGGTGGCCCGGCGGACGATTCGAGATCCACCGCGCGCCAGGCGATTCGCTCAAGCAGTACGCCGACTGGGGGGACTCGCTCCAGTTCGAAGAGAATTCCGCCGCAGCGCGCCAGCAGCGTGAGCTGGCATCCGACCTCGAGAAAATGGCGGCGGACCTGCCGTCCGACCTGACCGGCCGGCAGACATCAGGAGTTGATTGGACCCAGTTCTCCGAAATCGTCCGGTACAACAAGGTCCAGGGATTCAATCCCGGCTTCGCCTACCGGGTGCAGTGGCCCGGCGATCCATTCACCTCGATCACCGGAGAGGCCCGCTTCGGCATCAACGACCACCGCCTGACCGGCGCCCTGACGGTGACCCGGGAAGCGCCCGGAGCTCGCTGGCGGCTGCGCGGCTACCGGGAAATGGCGAGCGGGGATCCCTTCGGCCGCTATCGAAGCTTGGGGAATTCACTGGGTGCCATTTTCGTCGCCCACGACGACGCCGACTACTACCTGGCGCAGGGCGGGGTGATCACTCGGGAAAGCTCGATCGGCCTGGGAATCGAGCTGAACATGAGTGCGCGAGTCGAGGTGCAGAGCAGTGTCAGAACCGAAGCGTTCTCCCACATCAACGATTTCCTCGGCGGCTCCGGGGAATTCCCGGACAATCCGCCGATCGACGAGGGGACTTTCGCCGGTGCGAGTGTCAGCATCGATGGCTCACGATTCCGTGGCCGCTGGCGGCTGGGTGCCGACGTGCTCGCGGGCGACGGGACCGCGACCGGGCGACTCTTCGCCAGCTTGAGGCAGCCGGTGGGCCGGGGAACTCGTCGCCCGGTGTTCACCCTCAAAGCCGGTATCGCGACATCGCCAACACTGGCGCAGCAGGAGTTCAGGTTGGGCGGTGTGCCGACTGTCCGGGGCTTCGACTACGGGACTCGCAGAGGTCAGTCCTTCTGGGCCGCGCAGGCCGACTGGCCGCTGACCAAGGGTCTGATCCGCCCGGTGCCGTTCATTGACGTGGGACAGGCTGGTTCCGCGGACGAGCTGTTTTCGACGAGTGTCCTGTCGGGCGCGGGACTCGGATTCTCGATTGCTGGCGGGCTGCTGCGCTTCGATTTCAGCTATCCGATCACCGACGGCGGCGACGGGCTGCGATTCGATATCCGGACCGGTTTCGGCTGGTGATCGGTCCTGCGACCCCCTAGCTTCCCCGGCGATGCCGGCCAAACCGTTTACCGTCGAAGAGTATGTCCGCTGGTCCGACGTGGACTTGGCGGGGATCATCTTCTACGGCTCCTACATTCGATTCTTCGAGTTGGCGGAAACGGAGTTGTTCCGCGCCGCCGGGCTACCCTACGGCACCCTGTTCGAGACCTACGACATCTACCTGCCGCGCGTTCAGGTCCACACCGAATTTCACTATCCTCCGCGCCTGGATGATCATCTCCAGGTGGCGGCGTATTTCGGACGAATCGGGAACAAGTCGCTGACCATGAATTTCGAGGTGATCCACACCGCGACTGGCAAGCACAGCGCGCATGGCCACCTGGTGCTGGTCTGCACCGACCGTCGCAGCCTGATTTCCCGGCCACTCCCGGAGGGATTGGTAGAGCGAATTCGTCCCTTCGCGCTCTCGGTTGAAGAAGCGCGCCGCCAGCTCGGGATCGCGACGTGATCGGCCGGTTGATCATGCTCGGCGCGGTCATGCTCCTGGCCGGCTGTCACGGCTCGGCGGCCGGCCCTTCCGCAGGACAGCTGCAAGCGAAATGGGCCGGATCGGACAGCGGCAAGCTCAACGCGAAGGCGCGGGCGACCTGGTGCGCTCCGGGCCGGTTACTCGAGGTCATCGGGGTGGACTCGGACGCAGGACTGGGTCTCGCGATTTATCCTTCCGATAGCGTCTCGGATGAAGAATTTCCTGTTGTGGATCCGAGGCAGGATTCTTTGCAACGGCCCAGGACCGCTGTCGGGATGCGGTGGTTCACCGAAACTCAGATCAAGGGCTACCAGGGCGACTCGGGAGGACTCAAGCTCACCCGGCGTCAACGCCTGCTCGATGGCGCCCTCGAGGCCAAGCTCCATGCCGCCGGAACCCCGGAGACCATCCGAGTGAGCGCCAGTTTTCGCGGCGTACCACTCGTGACCGATTCGGCCCGTTGCCGGAGCGACAGAGTGACCGCTGAGCCGGACGACAGCGCACCCGAGGATTGATGACCTACTTCAGGAAGGGCTTCGGTCTCAAGGCGGCTATCGAAGGCCAGCTCACCGCCGACTATCACAGCGCGGTGGTGGAGCAGTTCCGCGCCAACGATTTTCGGCTGACCGCCGGTCCGCTCACCTTCCTGCTCGCCCGGGAATTCGGCTTCTGCTATGGGGTGGACCGCGCGGTCGAGTACGCCTACGAGACGCGCCGGAAGTTTCCCGACAAGCGGTTGTTTCTGGTGGGAGAGATCATCCACAACCCCCACGTCAACGCTAAGCTGCGCGAAATGGGGGTGGTGTTCCTCGAGCGCAGTCCGGCCGGCACTTTCGATTTCTCGGTAGCAACGCCCGACGACGTAGTGATCATGCCGGCTTTCGGTGTCACGGTCGACGATTTCGCCCGGCTCCGCGAGATCGGCTGTGTCATGGTGGACACCACGTGCGGCTCGGTCCTCAATGTGTGGAAGCGGGTCGAGTCCTACGCCAGGGACGGGTACACCGCGATCATCCACGGCAAGTCATATCATGAGGAGACCAAAGCGACGGCGAGCCAGGTGACCAAGTACCCCGGTGGCCGCTACCTCGTGGTATTCGACATGACCGATGCCCGGCGGGTCTGCGATTTCATCGAGCACGGTGGAGACGCGGCGGAATTGGCGGGTCATTTCTCCCATGCGATGTCTCCCGGTTTCGATTTCGAGCGGGACCTGTTGCGTGTGGGACTGGCCAACCAGACGACGATGCTGTCGGGAGAATCGCTCGCCATCGCCGGCGAAGTGCGTCAGAGCATGCTGCGGCGCTACGGGGAGGCGAACCTCGCCGAGCATTTCCGGACGTTCGATACCATCTGCTCCGCGACCCAGGAGCGGCAGGACGCGATGGTGACCCTGCTGCAGGAGCCGCTCGACCTGATGATCGTGGTGGGGGGATACAACTCCAGCAACACGACCCATCTGGCGGCAATGAGCCGGAGTCGCGGGGTACGGACCTATCACATCGAGGATGCATCGGCCATCGACGTTGAGAGCGGCAAGCTGCGCTATCAACCAAACGTGAAGCAGCCGGAGCAGGTTGCCGACGACTGGCTCGGTGCCGCTCGACTCATCGGTGTTACCGCTGGCGCATCGACTCCGAACAACAAGATCGGCGAGACCATCCTGCGGATTTGCGCTGTGGCCGGTGTGGAGCCCGACTTGGACGGCTAGCGCCTCCCCTTCCCAAAAAGCCTACCGCGGAACACGCGGAGCACGCTGATCACGCGGAAGAACTGGTTGTTTCACCGGACGGCGATGATCTCGCCGAACAAATTTCTCATCCGCGTCTTCCGCTTGCTCCGCGTCTACCGCGGTAATCAGTTAGGTCGGGTTGTGTCTTTACGTACCTGTTTCGCACCGTCCGCCTTCCCGCCTGCCCGCCTCACTGGCCCCATTGCTGCGTGGTTGAATAACGAAACTTGTTACGTGCTACGGGGGTTCTTCGGGCGCGGCGGTATAGCGGAGCGTACCGCCACGCGGTACTTTCTCCGCCCCTTGAATTCACCCACACCCGGGACTCGAGCAATGCCTGGTGGAAAGACTGACGTGCACAACCTGGTGCGTGCAGCCATCCTCGCGTTGCCCGAAGTGAGCACCAAGCGGATGTTCGGCGCCGACGCGTTCTTTACCCGGAGCCGGATGTTCGCCTTTCTGTTCGACGAAGCGATCGTCCTTCGTCTCCCCGACTCGGATCGTGAGGAAGTGCTGGCTGCCCGGCTGGCCCGCCCCTTTCTCACCGGCCCGACCGCGTCGTTCGGGCGGTGGGTCGAGGTGAGCATCACCGACCGCGTTGGAGCGGTTCAGGCATGCCGCCTGTCGGCTTCGGCTCACGCCCTCGCCCAGTCTCCCGACCACGACGGTCCCCGGACCCGCCGGCCTCCGCTCAAGCGCCGGACACCATCTCGGCGATCGCCGCAATCGTAAGCGGCGCGCTCCCCTCCGCGCGGTTGTTCACCAGCACATAGGCCGGTATCCGGAGCGCCGCGGCTTGCGCGATGAGCCGGGCCACGTCGTGTCGCAGCTCGGGATTCGGCTCTCGAATCCGGTCGTAAGGGGCGAAGGCGTTTACCGCCTGGTTGTAACTCCGGCCTGGTCGAAGCAACACCCGGGTAACCATGAAGGGCGCGGTGAAGATTCCCGGCACGTCGAGCTGGTCACCGATCGATGGCATTCTGGTCCATGAATTGAACACGTGGGCGACATTGTGCTCCCGGAGCACGGCCAGGTATGCCGGGGTGAGGAACTCGCGATTCCTGATTTCCACCGAGTAGCTCGCGTCGCGCGGTAACACGCTCAAGAACCGGTCCAACCGGTCGGCGAAGTCCTCGGGGCTGATCCCGCTCGAGCGGCTGATGGTCTGGAACTCGAATACCAGCGGTCCGGTGTGATCGCGGAAATGCGCCAGGTAGAAATCCAGCACCTCGGACCGGAACAAATCGGCGTTGAGAAAATCGGGGTTGAGCTCTCCACCCAGTGGTCCGTAACGGGCCCGGGGCAGAGTATGCACCGTGAAGCGGTCCCATACCTTCATCACGCAGGGGAATCCTGGCGGCAACCGCTGGGCGTACTTCTGGAGCTGTTCTGGTGTCGGCGGAGCGTAGAACGATGAGTCTATTCCGATGGTGCGAAAGAGCGGGAACTTCACGTACTCGCTGAGCATCTTTGCTGCGGCCCCGTTCTTGGGATAGTCCTGGTGGTAGACCAGGCCTTTCCATCCGGGATAGTTCCACGACGAAGTGCCAAACAGAATCTCAGGCGGAAGCCGATCGGCCAAGCCTCGAAAATCGGGGAGCTCCTCCGGAGGTGGGGAGAAGAGGTCACCCACCACGCTAGGGCTCGGCGACGAGTTTGTAGAGCCCACCCTGTATGGTCAGGATGTAGAGCTCACCCGCCGAGTCCTCTCCGAAACTGGTGACATTCCCCGGCGCGTCCGGCCAGGATTGCTGCTCGGTGACCATCCCGCCCTGCCACTTGAAGCTGCGGAGGAATCCGGCGCAGTAGTCGGAGTAGAAGTAGGTGCCCACGATGTCCGGCAGGGCGGTTCCCCGATAGACGTATCCTCCGGTGATCGAGCAGCTCGCTCCGTGGCCGTACTCAAGCACCGGCAGCGTCAGGCCGCTCTTGTTGCAACTGGAGCCCGGGGGATAACACTCGGATCCCTCCATGGTGTTCCATCCGTAGTTCTCGCCGCCGCCGGCCGCGGGCTGCACGTCGACCTCTTCCCGGGATCCCTGTCCCACATCCGCGATGTACAGCTCACCGGTCTGCCGGTCGAAGCTGAATCGCCAGGGATTCCGCAGGCCGTAGTTCCACAGTTCGGCCCGCACGCCGCTCGTCCCCGCAAAGGGGTTGTCGGGTGGTGTGGTGTATCCGGGGCCGCTCACGTCGAGCCGCAGCAGCGAGCCCAGCAGATCATTCCGGTTCTGGCCGTGCCCCTGGGGATCCCCGGCGTTCCCGCCGTCTCCGAATCCCACGTAGAGAAATCCGTCGGGGCCGAAGACCATCATACCCCCGTTGTGATTGGTATAGGGTTGATCGACCTGGAGGATCGTGGTGTCGCTCGCCGCATCGGCCAGGTTGGGATCGGAGGAGACATGATATCTCGCGATCACCGACTTGCCTCCCGGTGTACTCCCGGCAGTCGTGTAGCTCACGTAGAAGCGGCCGGAGGTCTCGTAGTCCGGGGCGAACGCGAGACCCAGGAGTCCCTGTTCGCTGCCCTTGGTGGTGACTGCGGTCAGGTCCAGAAATGGCGCGGGAAGGATGGCGCCGTTTTCGAATATTCGAATGAGCCCGTTCTTCTCCACCACGAAGAGCCGAGTCGGGTCGCCGGGGGCGAAAGTGAGAAAGACCGGTTCGTTGAAGGCGGTTGAAATGGTTTCGAGCTTCAGTCCGCTTGCCCCTGGCGGCTCCGAAGCCGTGGGCTCCGAGCCGCAGCTGGCGCCGGTGAGGAATGCCGCCGCGGTCAAGCCGGCGCATACGCTCATGCTCATCGTGCTCAGGTAACGGTGCATTCTGTCGGCCTAACAGGTAACGGGTTGCACTCTGCTGGGATGCCGCTCGGGCTTCGAAGGTTCACTGGGGCTGATCGAAATGTTGGAGCGACACCTGCTCCCCGAAGCGGGAGCCAAGAGCCTTGAGGTAGTCATCCATCGTGCGATGGTGGTCCCTCAGCCGGGAAATGACCCGGAAGATCGGATTGGAGACCCATCCTTGTTCGGTGACGGTGACGGTGCTTCCACTCGGCACAGGTTCGATTCTGGTGGTCCAGGAGCCGCCGAACGGGGCGTCCCCCACGATCACGGTCTTGAGCAGACTGGGCGGCTCCGCGGTCGCGACCATCGAGGCCTATCTCGAATCCGTCCTCCATGGTTTCATCCCAGATTTCCCTCCCCTGGGGATCGTTTCTCCGGATCACTTGCTTGACCGAAGGCCACCAGGTCGGGATTGCACCGAGGTTACGGATCACCGCGAAGACGGACTCGGGTGGTTGCCGGAGGGATATCCGGCTCGCAACCCTATGCTCCCTGGGGAGCGCCAGGCCCACGAGTGTTATCAGGAGAATCAGGCCGACCAGGGTTCCCCCAATGATGAGGAGCCACTTGGTCATGGGCCTATCCCTCCGTTCGTTCTCATGTCAGCCACCTTGAATCAAATACAGGGTTATAGGGGACACAGAGGACTGCAACCGTCGACACGTGCGCACGAAGGGCACAAAGAGTAACCTGGACATCATCCATTCCGCCATCGATCTTGAATAAACACGAAGACGCAGAGGACAACCGCAACTGCCCAACGAAGACACGAAGGGCACGAAGGATTCTGTTCGTCAGACGAGACGTCTGCGTTCGATAACAGTTTTCAATAGGTTGTTTTTTTGTTGCCGCCCTGTCCGTTCCTTCGCTGCGCTCAGGACGGGCTCTGACCGCCTTCCCGCCCTCCCGCCTTCCCGCCTTTTCTACCATCCTCTCCAGTCGATCGATGCCCGTGATTGCCACCGTGATAGCTCCAAACTCCTCGTCCACCTTGCCCCGGAAGACGAAGGGCCCCTGGTCGAACAGGACGTGCCCTCGTTGGCGGAAGACCCGGGGGAACAGCACAGTTTCGATCAGGCCACAGCCATCGTCAAACGTAGCGAACTCCATCGGCTCCTCGGTGATGGTGCTGATCGGCTTGGAGGTGGTCAGCATGCCGCAGCAGAGCACCGATTCCCCGACATGATCTGCCAGCTCGGTGCTCCTGGTGATCCGGAGCCGGGCGAGATCGGCCGCGTGAAGATGCATCGGGTGGCTGTCGGTCGTGAAACCCAGCAGCTCGTATTCGACGTGGCGTCGGCGGTCGGTGTTGTACTCACGAAGAAGCGGCGGCTCGGCGGCTCGGCCCTGAAGGACTCCCTCGCTCCCGGGTCGCGCTGTCGCGCTCCCGAGGGTCGCTCGGTCGCGGCTTGGCGGTTCGATTGCAAGCGTGACGACATCGCCATTCCTTGGCGTCTCCCGAACCGCATCAATCGTCCACAACAGCATTGGGCGTGTGCAGTCCCCTTTGATGGAATCCAATGCCCCAACCTTCACCAAGGTGCGACAGTCGTCATCGCCAAGACCAGTCCGTTGACGGAAATCAGCAAAGTCAGAAAACAGCCGAGCCGCGGAGCCGCTCCCTCGCTGCCGCTCGGGACAAGCTTGCCGCCGAGCCGCTAGGACTTGCTCGGCTGCTTTCGCCGACAGTCCCTTCACAAACTGCAGCCCGATCCGCACCTCACGCCCGCGACCCGTCGTGCGGTACTCGCTCGCGTTCACGTCCGGCGGCAGCACGGTGAGTCCCATCCGCATCGCCTCCGCGACGTAGGCGAACGGGTGATAGAATCCGCCGCCGTTGGCCAGCACCGCCGCCATGAACTCGGCGGGATAGTTGGCCCGGAGGTAGCAGGAATGCTGCGCCACCCGGATATAAGAACAGGAGTGACCCTTGCAGAAGCTGTAGCCGGCGAACGACATCACCATCTCCCAGACCTTCTTCGCGGTCTCGATGTCGCGGCCCAGCGCCGCGGCGCCGGCGAAGAACTCCTCGGCGTAAGCGGCGAGGTGCTTCACCGGCCGCTTCTTGGAGAGCGCCTTCCGCAGTCCGTCGCCGGTGGCGAGCGGCATCCCGGCAAATACGGCGCAGACGTTGACCACGTCCTCCTGGTACACCATCACGCCGAAGGTCTCGGCCAGGGTATCGCGCAGGCAGGGGTCGAGCGGCTGCGTAGGGCTTGCCGTGCAGCCGTTCCAGGTAGATCCGGATGAACCGGTTGGAGGCAGGGCGGATGATGCTGGTGTTGAGCACCAGCAGCTCGAAGGTGTCGGCCCGCGACTTGGCGCAGAGCATGCCGCGAGGCCGGGCTCTCGGTGTAGAAGACTCCCATGGTCTGCCCGGTGCGGAACAGCGCCTTGGTCGGCTCGTCGTCTTCCGGGTCGGCGGTGGTGTAGTCGATCTGCCGGCCGGTATGGTCCTTCACCGCGGCGATCGCGTCGCGGATCACCGCGAGCGAGCGGTTGCCGAGCAGGTCGATCTTCACCAGGCCGGCGTCCTCGGCGCCGTCCTTCTCGAACTGGATGACCGGCACGGTGAGGTCGGGATATCCCTCGAGCTCCTTGGCCGCGCGCTCCACCGGCACGTAGTCGGTCAGCGTGGTGGGGACGATCACCACGCCGCCGGGATGCAGCGAGAGATGGCGCGGAGTCCCCACCAGCGGCTGGGCCAGCGTCGCGAGCTCGCGCCAGATCAGCCGGAAGCTCGAGTCCCTGGAAGTTGGGGTGGGTGGCGAGCATCTCTTCCAGCGAATCGTCGTCGCTGAACCAGGGGAACCGGCGGGTGATCTCGCGGATCTCGCCCGGCGGGCGGCCGTGCACCTTGGCCACCTCGCGCAGCGCGCCGCGCAGCCGGAAGCAGTTGTGATTGGCGACCATCGCCGACGCGCAGGTTGGGATACTTCCGGAAGACGTACGCCAGAATCCGGTCGCGCTCGTCCCAGGGGAAATCGAGGTCGATGTCGGGCGGATCGTTCCGCTCCGGATTGAGAAAGCGCTCGAACAGGAGACCGGCGCCCAGCGGATCCACGTGGGTGATGCCGAGGCGTAGCTCACGATCGAATTGGCGACCGAACCGCGGCCGCAGTGGGTGGGTCCGTGCTGCACGATATCGTGCACCACGAGGAAGTAGTCGGCGAACTTCATCTGGCCGATGATCGCCAGCTCGTGCTCCAGCCGGTCGCGGGTGACCGGCGCAATGGTGCCGTACCGCCGCTCGGCGCCCTCGTAGGCCAGCGTCCGGAGCCGCTGGAAGGCGTCGTCGGCGTCGGCAAAGCGGGGTGCCACTACTCGCCGGCCCGATCGGCAGCCGGTACTCGGCACCGCTCGGCGATCTCCTCGGCTCGCGCTCAACGCCTCGGGGCAGTCGGGGAAGTAGCGGGCGAGATCGGCGGCGGGGCGGAGCCAGGAGCCGGGGGGAGAATTTAAGATTGAAGATTTCAGATTTAAGATCGCGCTCCGGTTGGAAGTCTGTTTCCGTTTTTCAATCTTCAATCTGAAATCTTCAATCTGACATTCCGAAAGTGTCCCGTTCCTCCCAATTGCCACCCGTAGACGATGGCGTTGGAAATCCTCCGGGTTGGCGAACATCACCGCGTTGGTCACCACCGATCGAATGCCCAGTCGCCGAGCTGTGGCGCCGACGGCATGACGCTCCTTGCCCGGGCGCAACTCGGCGTAGATGTCGGCTGGTCCGCTCAGCGAGACTATGCGCTCGAGAAACGGGATGTTGGCTGGAGAGAAGGATGAGGCCGCCTCGATCGGTGGCGAGGAGAGAGGACAGAGATTGCAGATTTGAGATTTCAGATTTCAGATTTGAGGCTGCTTTTTCAATCTTCAATCTGAAATCTTCAATCTGACATTCCCAATGGACTGCCGTCACCGCCCGACACAACGCCCCCCACCCCTTCTCGTCCGTCGCCAGCACCACGGCTTCCTCATCGCCGGAGACGAGATGGGCGCCGAGGATCGGGCGGATGCCCCGGGCGATCGCCGCCTGCTGGAACTCGACTGCGCCGTAGACCCCGTTGGTGTCGGTGCAGGCCAGCGTGTCGTGAACCCGCGCTGCGCCGCAGCCTCGAGCAGCGCCTCGGGACTCGAGACGCCGCTTTCGAAGGAGAAGTAGCTGTGAACGTGCAGGTGAGTGAACATTCGTAATCGGTGCAGAGAGCGACAAAGAGGACGCAGAGCGCAGAGGTCGAGACACGAAGAGATTCACAGACACAGAGAACAGCACTATTTTGTGTTTTACTCTGCGCCTCTGCGTCTCTGCGTTGTTTTCGTCCTTCGTCCTCGGCGTCCTCTGCGTCTTTCTGTGCTTGTTCATCCAAGCCGGTGTGCAGCTTCGCAATCTTCCGGTAGACCGGGCACGACTTCGCGTGCGCGCCGGGCAGGTACCCGATGCTCATCAGGAACTCGCCCACGATCTCGCCGCCGGTGAACCGGAAGGTCTGCTTGAACAGCTTCACCCACTCCTCCTTCGTCAGCGGATGATGGGCCTCGAGCCAGGCGTGAAATCCGCCGTGCGACTTCCGCAGCTCGAGAATCCTCTGCGCGTTGGCGATGGCCGCGTCGACCTTGAGCCGGTTGCGGATGATCCCCGGCGTCGTCGAGCAGCCGCCGGCGATCCCTGGCGCCTTAGCGGGCCACGATCTCAGGATCGAACCCGTCGTACGCCTGCCGGAACGCCTCCCGCTTCTTGAGGATCGTGAGCCAGGAGAGCCCCGCCTGGTTGATCTCCAGCACCAGCCGCTCGAACAGCTCGGCGTCGCCCGTGAGCGGGAAGCCGTACTCGCTGGCGTGATAGGGGCCGTGCCATTCGTGGGTGGGGGCGATATCGCAGTAGGTGGACATTTCGGGTTCCTTGTTGGCTGTTAGCCGTTAGCTGTTAGCTGATTCGCTTGACACTACACTCAATCAGAGTGACACTTCCACTATGAGATTACCTCGAACCGCTAACGGCTAACGGCTAAGCCTCTACCATGCGCGCCATCATCTACACCGCCGCCGGCGACCCCGACGTCATCCAGCTGCGCGAGGTGCCGACTCCCGAGCCGGAGCCGGGTCAGATCCGGGTGCGGGTGCGCGCCGCCGGGCTCAACCGTGCCGACATTCATCAGCGGCGGGGACGCTATCCGGCTCCTCCCGGCTGGCCTGCCGACATTCCCGGCCTCGAGTACGCCGGCGAGGTCGAGAAGCTGGGTATTGGCGTCACCCGCTGGCGAATCGGAGACCGGGTCATGGGCCTGGTGGGAGGCGGCGCCCATGCCGAGTTCGTTGTGGTCCATCAGGACGAAACTCTTTCGATCCCTGAAGGGATGTCGTTCACCGACGCGGCCGCGATTCCCGAGGCGTTCCTCACGGCGTGGGACGCGCTGGTGACCCGCGGCCGCCTTGGACCTGGGGATCGGGTGCTGATCCACGCCGTCGGGAGCGGAGTCGGCACTGCGGCAACCCAGATCGCGAAGCAGCTCGGCGCGGTCACGATCGGCACCTCGCGCAAGCCGCGAAGCTCGCCCGGGCGCGCGAGTACGGGCTCGATCGCGGCATCGACACCAGTACCGGACCCTTCCGCGCCGCAGTCACCGAGCCGGTCCACGTGATTCTCGACGTGCTGGGCGGTCCGGCCTTCGCCGACAATCTTGCCGTCCTCGCACCGCGAGGTCGTCTGGTGATGCTCGGCTTCCTGCAGGGAGCCGAAGCGAAGGCGAGTCTCGATCCGATCCTCCGGAAACGTCTCGAGATAATCGGCACCGTCATGCGGACCAGACCGCTTGCCGAACGAGTGCCGCTGGTGCGCGAGTTCACCGAGCGGGTGCTGCCCTTGTTCTCGGTATCCCCGAACCGACGAACCGACGAACCACCGCCCCTCCGGCCCGTCGTCGGTGCCACCTATCCCATGTCCGCCATGGCCGATGCTCACCGTGCCATGGAGCAGGATGAGACCTTCGGGAAGGTCGTTTTGGTGTGGGACCCAAAAACGTGAGAAGTGAGAGGTGATAAAAAGCGTGAGACACGTCTCACCTCTTACGCTTCTCAGGCAGTATCCGGGACACCCTGTCAGTGAGGCAACTTTGGCCGGAGCAGAATGGCGTGACAGCGCCATTACGATCGCCGCGATCTCGGTTTATCGACTGTGTGCGTCCCCCCGCCCATGGCGCACCGTTTGCGACCTTTCGCAGCAAACCGGAATCTGATCCGGTGAGACTGAACCGAAGGGCATTATGTCTTCCCGTCATAGACTCATTCTGATCGCAGCTCTCACTATCGGGATCTCCCGGATCGCGTCGGCCCAGATGGCTGATTCGCTCCTGGTCCCGATTTCTCCACCTGCTGTTCCGTCGGTGAAACGTGACGCCAGCGAGGCCCGCAGCGATCTCAAGCGGGACCAGAGGGCCGAACGGGATCTGCACCGGGTGATCTCTCTCGACAGTCATACGCTGAGCGGCGATGAGCATCAGCTCCATGAGGTCCGCGAAGCGATGGCACACGACAGCACCCAGGACCGAGCTGCTGCGCTTGCCGCCGACCAGGAGAAGGACACCCAGCTCGAGCAGTCGGTCGTCGTGCTGAAGGGTTGTCTCGCCGCCGAGCATGAGCTGGCGATGGAGAACGCGCGCGACATCCGGGTGGATCATGAGCAGCTCAAGCTCGACGGGCAGGGTTAGCCGGACGGCCTTCACCGGCTCAGCATCGGACCCATCCCGATCCCCCGGTTGCCCCAGCGGGCGCGGATCTGGTCGATGGCGGACTGGAGCGTCGTTCGACGGTTCGGGTCGTCAAACTGCGTGAGAAGTGAGACGTGAGAAGTGCGGCGGACCGGCGGACCGGCGGACCGGCGGACCGTCTCACTCTTTACGCTTTTTTCTCCCGTCTCCCGTCTCCCTTCTCCTGTCTCCCAAAACTCCAGCTGCAGGTCCGCCTCCAGCAGCCGGTCCACACTGATTCCCAGGGCACGGATCGCGACGGTCCTGGTATTGGCCAGCGCGAACGCCCGACGAGCCGCATCCCACAGCTCCACGTCGAGGGCAGCGAGCGGGAGGGATATGCTCCGCTTCGCGGTGGCGTAATCGGTGTAGGCCAGCTGCAGGGTAAGCCGGCGGCTCACCAGCTGTCGTTGCCTGAGCCGCTGTCCCAGTCGCTCGGTGAGGTGGCGGAGCAGCGGGTGGATCAGGCCCAGATCATTGGTATCGCTGGCAAGCGTGTGGGCGGCGCGGAACTCCGCCTTCACTTCGGGAGCCATCACCGGTCGAGGATCGATGCCGCGAGCATGCTGGTGCAGCACACGACCAGGAGTGCCGAATACCGAGTAAAGCTGCTGCTGGTCCAGTGCCGCTACTTCACCGATCAACTCGAGCTGGTAGTCGTCGAGCCGTTCCCGCATCTCCTGAGAGAGATCGGGAAGCAGCCCGGTGGGATGGGGGGCGAGGAAGGGAGCCTCGCTGCCGGCGAGGACGCTCAGGAAGGGCGGTACGGCGGTACGGCGGTAGGGCGGTTCGATGAATAGGCCCTTCACCACCTCGGATGCGGTGCGGCTCACCAGCTTGTTCGCGGCGGCACCAACCGCCAGCTCCAATCCGATTCTCTGATTCGATTCCCGCTGGATCCTCCGCGCTACATCCACCGCCGGACCGAACAGCCTGCTGGTGCCGGTCATGTCGAGATAGGCATGGCCGTATCCCTTGGGCTCCAGCACCGGCGCATAGCGGCGCAGGATCTCGAACAAGGCACTCGACGCCCGGGCATAGAGCCGAGGGTTGGGCGCCCGCAGAATGAGATCGGGGCAGAGCTTCTTGGCCTTTGCCACCGGCATCCCGCGCGTGATGCCCGCCGCCTTCGCCTCGGCGGAGAGCGCCAGGATGGTGGCGCGATCGGCACCCGGCGCCGCCACAGCAACCGGCCGCTCCCGGAGCGCGGGTGCGACGAGGCCTTCGACAGCGGTGCAGAAGGCTGGGGGGTCGATATAAAGGACAGATCGGAGCATGGGATATGGGGAGACGGAAGACGGAAGACGGGTCGTTTTCCCGTCTACTGTCTCCCGTCTCCCTATAAAAGGGTTGCCTGCCACTCCTCCTTCATCCATCGGGGCTGTCTTCCTTCCAGCTGCTCTCTGCGCCTCCGACTCTCTGCGACCGGAAAGCCAAACTCCTCCTGCAGCTGGTGTAACCGGTGCATGAGGGCTTTCTGGTACTCGGCACTGACGTAGTTGCCGTGGCCGTAGTGTTGCCGGTAGCGCTCCACCAGATCGGGGAATTCCTGCTCCAGCACCGGCATGAACTGGGGCACGATTGCCGGGCCCAGGCGGAGCGGCTGGCCTACTGCGTATCTGGCACCGGCGTCTTTGGCGGCGCGCATGAGCGTCGCCAGCCCGGCCCGGTCGTCGGTGATGCCGGGCAGGATCGGAGCGATGAGGAGCCCGGTGTGGATGCCACCGTCGATCAGAGTCTTGAGGGCGCGGATCCGGGCATGCGGCGCCGGAGAGCGGCGCTCCAGCCGGCGCAACAACGGCGCGTTGAGCGACGCGAGGGAAATGTTGACGCTCACCTCGTGCCGCTCGCTCAGCCGCTGCAGCAGATCGAGATCCCGGGTGACCAGCGGTGACTTGGTGATGAGCCCCAGCGAGAGGCCCCGCCAGCCGAGCAGCGCCTCGAGAATGCTCCGGGTGAGCTTGAACTTCCGTTCGGCGGGCTGATAGGGATCGGTGGCGGTGCCGATCACCAGTGACGCTCCCGCCAGCTTCACGGGATCCAGGGTGCGGCGCAGCACGTCAGCGGCGTCGGCTTTGACGTAAATGCGATGTTCGAATGCCTCGGCAGGAGACAAGCGTGTCCGAGGTAGTCAGGTGCCGGAAGGTGGCAAGGCGGGCCGTTTTCTCGTGCTGATCTTCATCCCCTATACCTGATCCCTGACCCTCACCCCTTTCCTCCCTTCCGCCCTCTCACTCACCCACCGATGCGTCTCCCTCGCATAGCAGTAGCTGCACCCGAACTCGCAGCCGACGTAGGGATTGAGCGACCAGAAGCCCATGCCGGTCGTGGCCGGTGAATTGAGGACCGTCTTGACCGGCACCTGGTGGAAGGTGCTTCCGCGGGTGGCCCTGGTGTCGAGGACGGGCAGGGCGGCTCGGCGGCTCGGCGGTTCGACGGTTAGCAACGGCAGCTGTAAACGACTGTCGATGGTCGATGGTCGATGGTCAATGGTCTTGGGTCTTGAGTTGTGAGTCACAGCACCGCTCCGTTGTCCGCCGGTCCGCCGGTCCGCCGGTCCGCCGGTCCGCCGGTCCGCCCTGTCCGCCCTGTCCGCCCTGTCCGCCTCATCCCGCCGCTTTTTGTCTAATCACCGCCAAGTGATACGCCGCATGCGCTACCGCACCGATGGCTCCGCCCATTGCTTCTTCGCTCTCGAGAGCGTGTTGCTCGATGGCCTGGGTCAGCTCGCCGTAGGACTGGCGCAGCCGGTTGCGCAGCTCAGCCCATTCGTTGCTGCCGACGGTGCGGACCTGCCAGCTCTCGTCCCAGTTCCACCGCCGTCGCTCGCCCCGGATCCAGGCCGCCGAGGCGTGGAGACTGAAGGCGAGGTGATGCACATGGCCGGCGATGGTGGTCCCACTTTTCCCCTGGGGCCGCGAGACGTCGGCCGGACTCAGCGGTCCGATGGTTCCGAACAGTCCGGTTCCCGGCTGGTTGTCGGTGAAATAGGTCCAGCTGTGCTGCGGTCCCTCGATAGCTTCGCGAAGCACCGCCACCAGTTGTCCGGTGATGTTGGAGGTCGCGAGGTCGGGCATGGGCTCTCTGTTGGTTGATGGTCGAGAGGCGAGAGTCGGACAGGACGGTCAGGGCGGTCAGGTATTCCATGTGGTTGATCGGCTTGGCTAAGACGGGAGAGGCGGGTGAACGCCGGGAAGCGCCGGCTCGCGAACTGGGCGGGGAAACCTGTCCTGAGCGCAGCGAAGGAGCAGGCGGGCGGGAAGGCGGGAGACTCGCTTCGCTGATTGATCCACATCGGTTTGTCTCCCGTCTGCCCGCCGGTCCGTGTCCGCCCGGGTCCGCGGCTGAAGCCGCGACTCGGCCAACTGTCGCTGAAGCGACGTACTGCTCCGCCCTGTTCCGCCCCGTCCGTCTCGTCCGCCTGCCTGCCCGTCCACCATCCACCTACCCGCATTTCCCCCACCCACACTGCGCACACGTGATGCAGCCCGAGTTGCGGATGACCGGCCCGGAGCACTCGGGACAAACTCTTACCCTGTAGTAGGTTAGAGTGCTTGGCCTGAGTGGAGTTTTGGTGGGGGGTGGAGGGGTCGAGGGAGACATGGGATCCTACCTGTTTCGGTGTTTGTTCGGTTGCCTCCGGCAATATGGGGAAGGGGAGGGAGGGCGTCAAGCGGGGGAGGGGATAAGAGACAGAGACCCTGATGCAGTTCACTCCAAGGCGGGGAGGAGACTGCTGGCGTCCGAGTCTAGCTTGCCTTGCTGTCCTTCCTGACTAGCGCCAGCTTAATGCCCATCCGAGAATCAATCAGAGATCCTAGTACCAGCCGACCACTGCGGGGTTAACGTCTTCAAGGGACCAACTTGCCTCTCTTTCGGGTACTCCAGGAACGCGTCGAGCCAGTTGCGCAGGCCAATTTCCCCACAGAAAAAGCACTTCAGACCTTGGTCGAGCGGAATCTCGATTCAATCTTCAACTGCCGTTTCGTTGCCTCTGAGCATCCGACCGGTCCGCAGCACGGCGGGCGGATTGATACCCTCGCCCTGTCGGAGGACAACAACCCCGTCATCATCGAATACAAAAAGGTGGAGTCCTCGGAGCTGGTGAATCAGAGTCTGTACTATCTCTCATGGCTCAATGATCACCGAGGCGACTTCACCCTTGCGGCCCAGAAGGCACTCGGCCCGAAGGCAAACATTGACTGGAGCGACATCCGGGTCATCTGCATTGCACCCAACTATCGCAAGTACGACCTCCACGCGGTCCAGATGATGGGCCAGAGCATCGAGCTCTGGATTTATCGCCGCTTCCAGAACGACACCTTTTACCTGGAGGAGATCTACCCGGCCGGGGCAACGGTGGAAGCTGAGGATGGGAAGAACCCGGTGATGGTGGCTGCGGGCAAGAAGGCTGCGATCACGCGAGCCACCGCCTCGTGGACCTTCGAGCAGCATGTGGAAGGCAAATCGCCAGCGATCCGCGAGCTCACGCTGGCTATCCACGATTTCATCACTGGTCTGAGCAGCACCATCGAGGCGGCACCGAAGAAACAGTACATCGCCTACCGGACCACCCAGAACATCGTCTGCGTGGAAGTACAGCAGAAGAAGGTCTGCCTCTTCCTGAAGCTGGACCCGAAGACCAACAAGGGGCCCGAGGGAATCTCACGAGATGTGTCTAACCTCGGACACTTTGGGACCGGCGATCTCGAGGTCACGGTGCATACGCTCAAGGACTTCGAGCAGGTGAAGCCCTGGGTGGTCAGGGCCTACGAAACGCTGGGCGGCTGAGGCGTGACCTCGTACATCCCCCCGGAGCAGCAGGCCCGCCAGGACATTGACGCGCAGCTTACGGCGTGTGGCTGGGTGATCCAGGACTACAAGGCCTACAGCCCCTCCGACGGGCGGGGCATTGTGCTCCGGGGTGTCCCGCTCAAGCAGGGGACCTGCGACTACCTGCTGCTGGTGGACCGTAAGGCCGTGGGGATCATCGAGGCGAAAAAGCGCGGCGTGACCCTCTCGGGCGTGGCCGAGCAGTCGGTGCTGTACGCGGCGAACCTGCCTGACTTCATGCAGGCCGCGACCACGGGGCCGCTCCCTTTCCTCTACGAGTCCACTGGGGTCGAGAGCTATTTTCGCGACGGGCGCGACCCTGCTCCACGTTCCCGCCGCGTCTTCAGCTTCCATCGACCGGAAACACTCGCAGCCTGGCTGGAGGAGCCGGAGACGTTCGCGGGCAAGGCTGCGTGCCCTTCCGGAGGCGCATCCCCTCACGCCGACCCACCTCCGCTTATGCCAGGTCGAGGCGATCACCAACCTCGAGGCTTCCTTCGCGGCCGACCGGCCTCGCGCACTCATCCAGATGGCTACTGGCTCTGGCAAGACGTACACTGCCTGCAGCTTTGCCTACCGTTTGATCAAGTACGCTGGTGCCCGTCGCATTCTTTTTCTGGTGGACCGCTCCAACCTCGGCCGGCAGGCGACCGCGGAGTTCCACCAGTTCGTTGCGCCGGACACCGGACGGAAATTCACCGAGGTCTATAACGTTCAGCACCTCACCTCGAATACACTGGATCTGGTTTGCCGGGTGACGATCTGCACGGTGCAGCGGCTCTACTCGATGCTCCGGGGCGAGGAACTGGATGAAGATGTCGAGGAACACTCGGGCTATGAGTTGGCGCAGGCCGTCGGACCACCGAAGGACGTGACGTACAACCCGCAAATCCCGATCGAGGCCTTCGACTTCATCGTTACCGATGAGTGCCACCGCTCCATCTACGGACTGTGGCGCCAGGTGCTGGAGTACTTCGACGCGTACCTGGTCGGGCCTGACCGCCACGCCCTCCAAGCAGACTATCGGCTTCTTCAACCAGAATCTGGTGATGGAGTACAACCACGAGCGGGCGGTGGCCGATGGGGTGAATGTCGGGTACGAGGTGTACCGTATCCGCACCGAGGTGAGTGAGCAGGGCGGCAAAGTGGAGAAGGGCTTCTACGTCGATCGCCGGAGTAACGCGCCTCTTAGACTTTACGTATTCGATCTATTCGGCGGCATACTTCGCGGTTGAGACAGCTCATGGGCCCTCAGCCATCTGGGCAATAAATACTGAATGGGCTCGCCACAGCGCTGTTTCTATATTGACCTCTTTAGGCAAACCTCAAAGCGCGATCGACCACATCAATAGGCCATCCGTTGAAGAATCCGATAGCTTGATCGCGTCGCTTCTCTTCGATAAGCCTCTTGCCAAGCTGACTGTGCCGGTTAACCCGTTTCGCTTGAATGAGCGCCTTCGCATCCAAAAGGGAGTCTTCCTGGCCTCTGGCAACGCCGCCGATACGTTCATGGACAACCTGATCGCAATGCCCGGCCATAGAAGTTCCAAGAATGTTGTCCGCATAAAGATTCCCCGCCGGATGGTGGAGGATGTGCGAGCCACTCTCTTCGACATGGGTATTTCCAGACGGAGTCTGTTCCCAGGTCTTGATGGGTACGCCCGGTCTTTGGATGTCTATCAGCCTCTCTTCAACCCCGCCGACCCGATTTGGAGCGTGATCTAACCGTGTTGTGAGGTAGGACTAGGTGTCCACGGCAGCCTTCACCCTTAATTCTTGCCACGCCACACGCTTGTCTTTGATCGCCTCCCGGACCTTCCGCTGGAATGGAGGACATGGAAGAATCATTGGCCTTCACCTCGACAAAGACCACACGCTCGCATCGATTGTCGCTCAGACCATCGAACACGATGAAATCGATAGGACTGCCGAGAAAACGCGCATCGCGAGGATTGAAGTGAAAGTCTGGATGGTAGGGGGCGAAGTGCTCTACTGCTTTGCCGGCTACAGTATTTTGACTCTTTGCAATAGCGTCCTGGCGGATCTTGGGTTCTTCCGCCGCCCGCCAGATTACGAGCTGCTCCTGGGCCCGTGTTCCACCACCTGCTGCACTTCCAGAATCGACCTTCCGCTTGCTCGCTGAGCACGTGCGAGTAGAATGGCAAGGATCAAAACGCCTAAACTCAGGAGGATTACTAGTACAATGAGAATGCCGTCTCGCGCGGACAGGATCGTCATTGTTCACCTCTCGTGATGACGCTGGAATGAAGCTCTCCGAGCCACCCACGGAAACAGGGCGTACTCCCACCGGCTTCAGGGGGGTGCTAATGACGCAAGGCGGGCCGCTAGACCGGACCGTTCCTCCATCCCGTCGTCGTGGTCTAACGTCTCTGACGGACAGGCATTGTCTTATTCGGGGAGGGCTCGGGATGAGTGGTCCAGTACTTCTGACACTCGCGGTCTGTACCATGGTCTGCCCGCTGATGGCGCAGGCACCTAGCGACAGCGCGGTAGTGAAGGTAGTGCGTAGCGCCTCGGAGGCAGTCCTCCTCATCGAAACCTATGACGATCAAGGGCGCCCGCTGGGAACCGGGACTGGGTTCTTCGTGGATTCCCTCGGCACGGTTGTGACGAACCATCATGTCATGGCGGGAGCAAGCACAGGCAGGGTGCGCACCAAGAGGGAGTCATTTCCGGTGACTGGATGGATCCGGGTTAGCCAGGAAGCCGATTTGGTCACGGTTCGTATTCAAGCCGCTGGTCCAACGGCTTGGCTGCGGTTGGGCAATTCTACTCCCCCGGAGCCGGGTACTGATCTGATCGTGATCGGTTCGCCCCGCGGCCTCGCGCAAACCGTTACGACCGGGGTGTCGAGTGGACTCCAAGACGTTGAGGGGCGACGCATGCTCCAACTGAGTGCCTTAGCGTCCCCAGGGTCCAGTGGCAGTCCTGTGCTCGATCGGGCAGGGACTGTCCGTGGAGTGGTAGCGCGCGGCCGTACCGATGCCCCTCAGCTCGTGTTTGCGGTACCAGTGTTCGAAGTGGCTGCCTTGTTGGCGGAGAGAGACTCCGTGAAGCCTCTAGCCACTCTGACGAACGCACCTCTAACGCGCGTTCGACGCGCCGACAATCCATACGGCAGTCCAGGTGGCTTAACGCACATGTACAAGTTCGAGAGCCTGGTGGGCTACCCCTTCGCGTATGTCTGGCTTGTTGAAGCGCCATCGGGTGCTCTCTCAGGCGCCGCTTTCTTCCAGCATCCAACGGGTTTTGTCGATGTTTCCCCTGTTCAGACGGGAGGTCGTCCCGGCCGGAGGAGAGGGTTCGAGTTTCAGACGGGCTGCGGCTGGTTTGAGGGATGGATCCGGGACGAGGGGGTATTGGCGGGCGATGTGAGCGCCGTGTGCGGTCAGAGTGGCTCGTCGCCCTTCATCGCCGTCCCGATCGGTACCCCTCCAGGAGAGCGTCGTAACAAAATCCGGGTAATTCGGCTTTATCTAACCCGGACTCCGGGGCCAGCAGCCTCCCACAACACCACGTGGGCGTGGATTGCGGCGGTCACCCCCAAAAACCTCGGAGAGGGAACCGTTGGCGCGATGCACATGTGGGGGGAGATTCTTGGCGATCCAGGTCGCACGGATTTCACCTTCAGTCGGGGTCGCAGTGATTCGACCTCGTTGTTTCTTGAGACGGCTGATCAGTTCACTCAACTCCGGCTGAAGGAACGTGACGGCACAATCACAGGAGTTTTGGTTGCGCCCACAGACAGTTCGAAAGAGATAGCCCTTGAAGGGTTCAGGGACGACCTCACCTACTGCTTCACTCGGGTCGAGGACAAGGCTAGCGCGGAGTCGGTTTTGGCCTATGTCGCAAAGGACGATAAGGTGATTGGCGACTCACTCCTAATCCTAGGACGCCAACTCAACTCCCCTGCGTTGGCGAATCCGAGTTCTGGTCCGTTGGGCACGCCAGCGCAAACTCCTGGCGTAACCGCCGAAAAGGAACAAGCGCGACTCGCCGCCAGGGCGCCTCTAGACAGTATGGTGAGGGTGTTGTCTGGGAGAAGGACCCTGAACGCTGCAACGCGGACGTTTCGGACAGAGCAGCTAGCTGCAATCGAAGTCTGTCCACCCCTCCCTTCGGCTGGGCCAACTGAGTAGACCAGTCCAACCCACCCTCACGAGACGTGCCGGCCACGGCGTTGAAGCTGACGGGCGATCATTGGAAGCTCGCCTCGCTCGCATTGTATTGGATCTGCCCGTAGCTTAACTCGGGCGTTAGGCCACGCGAAGGAGGTTGGCATGAATCGAAAGTGGGCGCCGCTCGCAGTTTTTCTCACGACCTGTTCCGCCGCTGGCCAGTACCTCACGCCTAACGACTTCGAGCACCCGCCGATCCCGTACAGCGCCAGGTTTGCTTACGGACAAGACACTCTCCAGCATGCAGATCTGCGGCTACCGAAAGGTCCCGGACCCTACCCGTCGCCGTGATTGTTCACGGGGGTTGCTGGCGGGCCTGGCATACATACCGTCAGATGGAGGAAGTGGCCCAGTGGTTCACGGACGCTGGATGGGCTACGTGGAATCTCGAATATCGTACGGTCGATCGTCCGGGCGGTGGATGGCCCGGCACACTTCTCGACATAGGGGCCGGTACCGATTACCTGCGCGAAGTAGCGAAACAAGTTCCCCTTGACCTAACAAGGGTCGTCGCCGTTGGGCACTCGGCCGGGGGCCACCTGGCTTTATGGCTCGCTGGACGCCACCGCGTGCCGTCGGGCACCGTGCTCTACTCTCAGGACCCACTTCCTGTGGCGGGAGCGGTTAGCCTGGCCGGCATCCCGGACCTTCGCCTATACCATGAACTGATGCACGATGCCTGTGGAGAAGGCGTCGGATTGCTGATCGGCGGCATTCCCGAGAGCACTCCGGATCGATACGCCCAAGCCTCGCCGGCTGAGTTGCTCCCCTTGGGTGTTCCTCAGCTGCTCGATTCACGGCGTCGATGACCGGAATGTCCCGCTGCGTCACGCACTGGCCTATGCTGAGTTGGCCAAGGAGCGAGGCGATCAGGTTACCCTGGTCGTGATTCCCCAGGCTGCGCATTTCGAACTCATGGCTCCCGGAGCGAAAGCTTGGGCACGAATCCAAGTTCCCCTGCTCGACTTTCTCAGTACTATCGTGGCCAATGGAAACCCGTAAGACACGACCACCAGCCGATGCGGGAAACACTCTTTTCGGTAAGCTTTCGGTCGCCGGGTCGGAGTGAACTCTCTCGAGCCCTCTGTCTCCTTATCCCGTCAAGCGGGGGAGGGACAGGAGGGCCGAGTCGGTTCTCCCGCCAGTACCCGCGCCAAGGGCGGGGATGTGGAGTTTGCGACAGATCTTGGCGAGGCCAACATCGGAGATGCCGAGCCGAGTGGCAACGGTACGCGTAGGTTCAACCCAGATCATGGTGTAAAGCTGCCTGCGAGTGAGCGCAATCGACTTAGGTGCATTCATAGGAACGCTCCACACTTCGGACTACCTAGATTCAATCCATGATGACCGATGGACCCGAAATACCGGCTTCTCGACCCTCAGAAATCGATCCCGCTTGGCGGGAGAAGCTGGCAGCTTCGCTGGCTGAGCTCCCTGCAAAAAGGGAGGAGCTTGTTCGAGAACTGGAAGCCTTGCTGCCAACCTTCAATACCTTCGACCTGTTGAGTTGGGTATCCCTCGGCAATTCGCTGATAGATCCAGAGAACTATCGCGAGGGCGAGACTGGTGGGATGGCACTGCGGATCGAGTACCTCACGCTGGTTGCCCTCATCGATGGATTCCATGAAGGCACAGAGTTGGCTCCAGGCTCCCGAGGAATACCAGAGGCTCAACAAGCTGATCGCCGACATATTCGGCGACAGCAAGTTCATCGGACCGATTAACCGAGACATCTCGCGAGCAGCGTCGGACCGACCCAGTCGTCGTCGGAGTCAGCCGTCAGTCGAGGTGATCGAGATGCGCGACGCGGCCGGGTCATCCGCATCACCTTGAGCGGGTCGCAGGAGCGTCTTTCTCCCCTGAGGTGATCGGCTTCAGCAGGCATTGGCCCAGGGCGGCGATGCACTTCAGCCGGTCTCAAGAGCGTCCACCAGCGAGTAGTTCCACGCGAGAACTGGCGGCGGCGTAGCCGAGCTACGTCCGCCTCGAGAATCTGGCCAAGCAACCCGAAAGGGAGCGACCAAGGCTTCCACGGTCGGACGATGAGATCGTCGTGAGTTGGTCCCGAGGCGGAAACGAGGAATGAAGAGCGAGACTGGCGTTGAGGCTAGGGGCGTCGGGCGGCAGGCATGGCAGCCGTTCTAGCGTTCACGCCGGCGATCTGGCCGCGGAGACCGGAGTCGGCGCCGATGTTGTGAAACGATTCCTAGAGACATTCACTCTGGAGTTTGGGTCGGTCGACCGCAAGTACCGTCACCCTCTGGCTGTCCATCCCCTAAAGCAGAAGCCGATCATAAATCACGAAGGGCGCTATCTCACGCCGATCCCGAACGAGGTGACGGGGGCGCTATGCCGGCCTTTGAGCGAGTGCTTCACGACGGTCGGTCGCCTCAGCGATCTTGTGATGCACCGCCACGACTGGCTACTGGAAGAGGGATGTCAACTCCTTCAAAGAGTCATGCCTGCCATGACAATCCACAAGAACCTCAAGTACCCAAAACCTGCAGGACTTCCTGGCGACGTGGCGGAACTGGACGGGCTCGGAAAGTATGACTCATCTCTTTTTCTCATCGAGGAAGGGACCGCAGGATCTGCTGGCGGAAGTAGAGCGCGGTGTTGGAATTGAACTGCAGCGCACCGAGCGAGCTTCCCTCCTCGATCTCCTGCCCATGGTACCAGGGGCCGAGCACCAGGTAGACCATGTTGTTCGCGGTATCCTTCGGCTTGATGGCGCGGTAAACCGCCTGGCGCGCCGTAGATGTCCTCCTGGTCGCAGAGGCTGTGCTGCCAGCATCACCGGCACTTTGAGCGGCTGGGTGGCGAGGATCTTGTCCACCGCCTGATCGCGCCAAAAGGCGTCGTAACTCGGGTGTGCGAGCACCTTGCGCCAGAACCCGCTCTGCTCGAGCCGGCGGCGGCGGCCCAGCTCGCCGGCGGAGCCGGCTGCAGACTGACGTACGGATGCGTAGTCTCCTCGCAGTTGAACTCTCTTGACTTAAGGCATTATGTCGAGCGAAAGCGCAAAGAGACGGGGGTGCCGTACTGGGTCGCTGTCACGGAGAGCTCGGGTCGCAATCCCAAGGTCTTGGAGGTGTTAGTGTCAGGCGAACCTAGGAACGATCCCAAGGCTTAGAATCGGTCAACGCATCTCAAGACGATTGGAAAATTTCCTCCAGTCCGAATTCACACACAGCCCTGCATTCGCTGGGGATTGAGCGTACGGTCCTGCGGGATGCGCGCCGCCGCACGGATCGCATCGGTAATAGCGCCAAACTGCTCTTCGAGGAGCTTCTCAATTCCATCTGCGATTCTTAAAGCGATAGCTGGTCGGCAAGCGTTCCACCGGCCGAGTGTGTCGCGGGTCTCCGACAAGCTCCAAGGTCGTAGATGTAGGGCATCCTGCGCTGGCGGAAGGTGTCCGCTCCTTGTGGATTACGAGCTTCGTCCCCCATCCAGCGTCGACCGGGCATGGGGATCGCACGCGCCGCCTTGAGAGCGGGATGCCGATTTCACCGGCGCCAGTCGAGCCGTCACGGGTAAGCCGTCATCCAGATGCCGTAGCTGCGCCGTGATGCCACCTTGCCATTGTTGCGTCTCGGGGATCCGTCGCGCCTTGTCCCACGCCCTAGAGGGGGGTGCGAACTCGCGTAGAATCCCACGATCCTCGGTGCCTAGCCGAGTATTGGCTTACCGGGGTAGTATGGTCTCCCGCGAGTTCCGTGCACGAAGCCCGGTTCATTAGCGTAGTGGAATGTCCCCTTTGAGTCGTATTCGCCGCGGACGGCCTCGACCTCCTGGTGCGCAGCGGCGAGTACACGGCGATCCCGCTCGGTCGTGAAGCCGTAGAGGCTGTCGCCCGCCCCCGAGATGACGACGTCTCCCAGCCAAGGTCGCAACGCCTCGATCAGCTGTACTATTGACCCGAGGTCGTCGGCGGTTGCGTGCTGGCGCGACTGGCGCTCGTCGAGGATGCGGCGAGCGAATCAGGTCCGCTTGTTCGCTCGCCGCGAGATGGATGAGATGACACATCAAGCCATACTTGGACAATGTCGCATACCGGCATGTCGTCGACCATCACGGAGCCGCGAAAGACAGATTGTGGCACTGGGGCTTGTCCAGGATCACCGCGTGCGGCTTCACCCTGCGCATGGGGAACATGATCTCGCCCGCCGCTACGTTCTCTGAGTCAAGCCGATGAACATAGATGTACGGTGGAACGCCATGGACAAGACCGACGCCCAACGCTTCCGCTGCTGCAAACAACGCAAGGCAAGCGTGACGATGCTTCAATATGCCCATCAGGTCTTCGCGCTTCCGCCCTCCCAATAGGAAACGCATGGGGACCTCTTTGACCCGACGAAATGCTGATGATTGCCATTTGCGAAAGAGATCCTCACGACGGACGAGTCTCATGCTGCTCGCAGATTCGTGAAGGTCGTTCTCACGCTGAAGTTGCTCCACAAAGCGGTATGCGCTCATTACGGACACGTCCGCCGCCTGCGCGAGTTGTCGAGGGTTGCGAATAATTTCACGAGGGGCTGATAGGAGGCGAGGGGGCAGTTCGGCGCGAGCAGGACCTTCAGCATCCATTGGTTTAGGTCGGAGAAGAGGTCTGCCGAGTCACCAGCTGCCGACCATCTTCGTGGGGCGATTCAGTGCGCCCTCCGAGTCAAGGCCCTCCAGGTTGCGGCCTCTGAATAGTCGAAAGCCTCGAAAGTCGATGACCCCAACGGCCGCATTTGGCGCATACTCTGCCGCAAACTCTAGGATCTGCTCTGCGATTCGAGGGGAAATCCGGGGCGCAGCGACGATCGCCAAGGCGGCGCTCTTGGCGCGCTGCCGGGAGGCTTGCAGATAGGCTTGGGCCCATAAAGGGATTAGTCGATCGCTTCGCCCCTCCGCGGCCGCCTTAACTTCAACTGCATATGAACCACCTTTCCTCTGAATGACTAGAGGGTCTGGGCGTGAGTGGTGATCACCTTCAGGTTCGCGGCGCACTTTCCAGCCAGCCTTCGCGAATAGGTCGGCGAGTATGCCCTCAGCTTGTCGTGCACGCTCAGGCAAGTCAGATCTTCTAGCAAACTCGGATTCTGACATGGTATCTCTTTCGGTTGTTTGCTCCTGATAATCATCATGATCGCAAGATTTCTAGTGCTCCCAACCAATATCAGGACCAAGATGTTTACTGCGGCCACGATATTTATCACGGCCAAGAGATTTATCACGACCAAGATATTTACCATGGCCATGATAATACCTGGGCGACCAAAAGCCAATGCATTACTATATCATTGATATCAATTGACTTACGACAACAACTCTCACCTGCAAAAGGCACCGGGGCCGCACCAAAATCCTCAACCGTCGCCCCCCTCATTCCACCCCCGAAGGCCTAGCTTCGGTCTTTGTACGGCTACACAAGGCGAGTGAACTCCCTCGACCCCTCTATCTCTTATCCCGTCAAGCGGGGGAGCCACGGGAGTCCCTAAGAGGCTGGGCTGCGGGGATCCTGTTCACTCTGTACTGAACCACCAAGGCCCCTGTCTCTTATCCGTCAGGAGATGGGGCGGCGTTCGACCGAGCAACCAGGCGCGCTGTCCGGTGGGCGAAAGACAGCTGCGGACTTCCCTCCGGGCAGCTTCGGCTACAGCAATCTCGGATACCTCCTCACCGGCACCCTCCTACTCGCGGGGACGAGAACTCCCGGCAAGGGTGTCGTGCGGTGCTGCGCTCACACGGCTTTGGGCTTGAGCCCAGACTGGTACCAGTGTCGGGTCCTGGTCACGATTCGCACCACGGACAGCATCACCGGAACCTCGATCAGCACGCCGACGACCGTTGCCAGCGCGGCGCCAGACGTGAGGCCGAAGACGCTGATCGCGGTGGCTACCGCCAACTCGAAGAAGTTACTCGCCCCGATCAGGGCCGAGGGACAGGCGACGGAGTGTGATTCGCCGAGCAACCGGTTCAGCAGGTATGCGAGACCGCTATTGAAGTAGACCTGAATCAGGATGGGCACCGCAAGGAGAACGATAATCAGCGGCTGGGCCAGGATCTGATTCCCCTGGAACCCGAAAAGGAGCACCAGCGTGGTGAGTAGCGCCACCAGCGACACCGGATGGAGCAGGGCGAGCACCCGCTGCAGCGCGGGCTGGCCGCCTCGGCTCAACAGCACCTGTCGCCAGAGCTGCGCGAGAATGACCGGAATGACGATGTACAGTACCACCGAGAGCAGCAGCGTATTCCAGGGCACGGTGATGGCCGCGAGTCCGAGGAGGAGGCTTACGATGGGAGCGAACGCCACCACCATCAGGGCGTCGTTGAGCGCGACCTGGGTCAGGGTGAAGTTCGGATCACCGTCGCTCAGATTGCTCCAGACGAACACCATCGCGGTACAAGGTGCCGCCGCGAGCAGGATGAGTCCGGCGATGTACGAGTCGATCTGATCGGCTGGCAGGAGCGGCGCGAAGACCCCACGCACGAAGATCCAGCCAAGCAGGGCCATTGAGAATGGTTTGACGGCCCAATTCACAAAGAGCGTGACGCCCATTCCCCTCCAGTGGTCCCGCACCCGGGCCAGGGCGCCGAAGTCGATCTTGAGCAACATCGGGACGATCATGAGCCAGATGAGGGCCGCGACGGGGAGATTCACTTCCGCGAGCTTGAGACTGCCCAGAGTCTCGAAGACCGGGGAAAAGAGCCGCCCCAGCACGATGCCCACCCCGATGCTCAGAAATACCCAGAGTGTGAGATACCGCTCAAACGTCCCCAAGCCCGAGAACGCCCGCTTCGTAACCGCATCAACCGACGTACTCACCGATTCACCCCTTCCGCCTGCGATAAGGTCTTGCATCTGATACTTCCGCCCCCCCCCGCAGCCTGGCGTTGCCGCCCTGCTCGCCGCAGCGCGTCAGCTCTTGCCTCCGGTCTGCAGATACTCCGCGAACTCGGCAGGGAGGGTGCTCCGGTGAATGCCAGCTATCGCCCGTTCGACCTCATAGGGCACCCGCACGATCTCCACCACCGGACTCCCCCCAGCGTGAGCTGGACAGCGCATCCGGCCGTCAGGCATCACGTGTGGCGAGTGGAGGCGCGCCTGCGCCGCCGATTTCGTTGACCCGGTGTTGGAGGGCGAGCTTCTCCAGCTTCGTCATGGGCAGCGCGAGGAAGAGATCCAGGCGCCGGCTGATGAGGAGCAGCGTGTCATCGAACACGCGCTGCCGCTCCTCCTCCGTGCCGGTCGCCTCGACCGGGTCGGGCATCCCCCAATGTGCGATCACCGGCTGCCCGGGGAAGATGGGACAGGTTTCCTTCGCGCGATCGCACACCGTGATCACGAAGTCCCAGGGTTGCTCGATCACGACGTCGAGGCCTTGTGGTGCGTGACCGGTCCAGAAGAAGCCATGGTGCTCCAGAGTGCTGATGGCCAGCGGGTTAACGCGTTCGGCCGGCTGTGAGCCGGCACTCTCAGCCACGAAACGTCCGCGCCCTTTCCGGTTGAGCACCGTCTGGGCCATCTGGCTGCGGGCGCTGTTGCCGGTGCACACGAAGAGCACGCGCAGGGGGCGATCGGCGGGGAGGCTCGTCATGATGGTCAGTCCTTGGTGCGGGGAAGGGAGCGGTCAGGGAGCAATGAGCGAGCGGCGCATCACGATGGCGCTGGCCGGGCAGGCCTCGCGAAACTCCACCGACTGTTGAACCGACGGGGGCACATCTGCTCGGGCGATGGCGCGGAATCCCAGGCGTGGGAAATAGTGTTCCGCCGTGGTGGTGAGCAGGTACGCATCGCGACTGCCGGCACCGGCTGCCCGATCGAGGACCCCTTCCACCAGCGCTCGACCGAGCCCGGAGCTGCGCCAGGCAGGGTGGACCGCCACCGATCGCAGCAGGACGCCCTCGGCATACCGCTCGACGCCAGCGAGGCCGACCAGCGCTCCATCCGCCTCGGCGACCGTGAACTCCGACCACCAGTCCTCGACACCGGCGGTCGGAAGCTTCAGCTCGACGAGCAGCCGCAGGACCGTCGGGAGATCCAACGCGGTGGCCGGTCGCAGTGCGACGGACCGGCCGTTCAGGTGGAGTGGCGTCGCGGCCATGGATGGCTCCGGTGAATCGAATCGCGCGTCAGGTGCAGCAATCCGAACCGCAGCACGCGCCCACTGCGACGGGGAGGGCCGCCGAGCGAGGCTTGGTGGCGCGCACGAACGCGCCCATGACGCGTCCGCTCACGTCGCGGGCGAGCACCTCCAGCTCTTCTCCCGCCGCCCCGAGGAAGGCACGGGCATCCTCGAACTCGTAGACCCGGGTCGGCTCGATTGACGCCGACTCGAACCCGGCAGCGCCAAGCAGGTCCAGGAACTCCTGCTCTTCCAGGGCACCCGCGACGCAGCCCACCCAGAGTTCCATGTTCCTCCGGACCGCCGCGGGGATTTCACCCCGTACCACCACATCGGAGACCGCGAATCGACCGCCCGGCTTGAGGACGCGGAAGGCTTCCTCCAGCACTCGCCGCTTGTCCGCCGACAGGTTGATGACGCAGTTCGAGATGATCACATCCACGCTCGCATCGGGGAGCGGGATCTGCTCGATATTGCCCTTAAGGAACTCCACGTTCGTGGCACCGGCCTTTGCTGCGTTGGCGCGGGCCAGGGCCAGCATCTCCTCGGTCATGTCGAGCCCGTAGGCCTTGCCGGTGGGACCGACGCGACGGGCGGAGAGGAGAACATCGATCCCGCCGCCGGAGCCGAGATCCAGTACCACCTCGCCGTCGTGGAGTTCGATGAGGGCGGTAGGATTGCCGCACCCCAGCGAGGCCAGGACGGCGTCGGCCGGAAGCACACCGGTCTGGTCGGCGCCGTAGAGGTCAGAGGTGATCGGGTCCTTGATGCCGTTCGCTGCCGCGGAGCCGCAACCACAGCTGACTGGCCCGCAACAACTCGCGTCCTGCCCCGCGAGCACGCGCTTGGCGGCTTCGCCGTACTTCGCCTTCACTGTCTCCGTCAGCGCGCTCGCCGCGCCCGGGCTATCGGACCTGCTCGTCATGTCAGCCTCGCATTCACCAAAAACGGTTGATATATTCAACGTGAGAAAAAGCCAGTCAGTCGCAGCACCGGGCCGCCGCGGCCGCGCGGGCTCCAGGTGTCGGGGCGAGTCCCTTCACGGCATCGCCGAGATCGTCGAAGGCCTCCGGCCGCAGCCAGTAGTACGCCCAGCGTCCCTCGCGCCGGCAATCCACGATGCCGGCGTCACGCAGCACCTTGAGGTGAAAGCTCAGACGTGACTGGGCCGCGTCCAGGTGATCCATGAGATCGCACACGCAGTGCTCCCCGCTCCGCAACCGCCGGACGAGGGCGACGCGGGTTTCGTCTGAGAGCGCGTGGAACACCCGCGCGACCGAAGTGAGTTCCTGGTGGGCCGTTGCCATAGGGCTGATAATATCAACGAATATTGATTTGTCAACCCTATCCCATTTCGACCTTCGTACGGGGGGGGAGCGAGTGAACTGCTTCTAGTCCCCTATCTCTTATCCCGTGAAGCGGGGGGACTCGTGATGCGGCGGTTGCGAACGAAGCCGCGCAGGCGCTTCCTGCGCGGCTCCACGATCGATCAGTTCGGAAGCTTTACGCCCAACACATCGAGCCGCTCGATCACCGGCGCAGTCGTGAGCAGGTTCGGCGCCTGCGACATGAGCGCCTTCGCGATCGGTCCGTTCAAGTGTGCCTGCCGTCCCGATTCATCATTGAATGAATCGAATATGGCAAACGTCGTGGGGCCGAGGCGGAGCGCGAACCACAGTGGAGTGGTTGCCTCCTGATGCGCCATCTGCAGTCCCTGCTGGAGGAACGCGGCAACTTCATCGGCCTTGCCAGGCTTCGCCTCGAGGCGAACGAATAAGCTGTGCTTAAGCATTTCAGACCTCCTATGTGAGTTGAACATCGTGAGGTCGAAGCTAGGCCGGGAGCGCGATCGATGCTATTGGCAAGAACGCCATCTTTGATATCATACTTGCCATCGAGGTGTTCGAGTGTGGTGGGGTGTGCCGGCGCTGCGGCATTCAGGCGACGGATCGATCAGTCGGGCAGCCGCTTCATCGAGCAGTTCTCCTGATCTCTTTCACGCCAAGATGCAGCCGACGCCGGAGCAGGGTGCGAAGGGTCGCCCCGTCGGCGTACCCCACCCGCGCCGCTACCTGGTCGACGCTTGCGGTACCGGTCTTGAGCAGATGAACCGCCCGCTCCACCCGAAGACTCTGGAAGTACGACAGCGGCGTCTTCCCCAGAACGCTCTGCATCCGCCGGGCAAGGGTTCGCTTGCTGGCCCCAACGGCCTTGGCGGCGGCGTCCAACGAGAATCCCTGCGCCAGTCGCGCCCGCGCCCAGCTCTCGAACCGCTGGACCACGGGGTCCGAGTGCATGAGGTGATCGGTCAGGACATAGGCAGACTGCGCCGGTCTCGAATCGACGATGAGGTAGCGGGCGGTCAGCCCGGCGAGCTGGGGGCTCACCCCCCGCACCAGCCAGAGCGCCAGATCCACATGGCTCAAGGCCGCCCCCGCGGTGACTACGCGGCCGGATTTCACGATCATGTACGATTCGTCCAGCTGCACGGTGGGATAGCGCCTGCGGAAGAGCGGCGCCAGCCACCAGGTGGTGGTTGCTTTCTGATGGTCGAGCAGGCCTGATTCGGCCATGACGAAGGTCCCGACGCAGGCCGCGCTCATCAGCGCGCCTCGCCGTGCCCACTGCTGGAGCACTGCCGCGCCCTCTTTCACGTCCGGCCGGGCCAGGGCGGTCTCCAGCGCATCGGGCATCTTGACCCCGAGGGCCGGGACCACAACGCAGTCGGGCCTCCGGGTGCCGACCGTCTGGACGGGGACCCGGAGGCCATGCGAGGTGGTGACGGTCCGCCGCAGGCCCACGGTCCTCACTTCGAACCGTGAGACCGCAAGCCCCGACATTCCGATCAGCTCGTTGGCGGTTTCGAAGACGTCCAGCACGGCGGACAGGCCCAGGTCGAACACGCCGTCGAGGACGAGCACATCAACGCGCATGGCAGCAACAATACTCTGAGGGCGGATTCTACCAATGGGGTTGGCATGAATGATATCAGGAATGGCGATCTTGCCCCTATATTGCCGTCACCACCGATGACCTCTTGCAGAACTTGGTAAGCATGCCCCGCTCTTCCGCCGGACCCATACTCGTGGCCGCTGGTGTTGTCCTGGCCATCGCAGGCCTGCTGGTCTGGGCCGGCGCCTTCTGTGGTTCGCAAACTTCCCGGCGACATCCGCATCGAGCGGCCCAACAGTCGGATCTACATTCCCTCGGCTCGTCCCTCCTGCTCTCGGTCGTCCTCTCGCTCCTGTTGTCGCTGATCATGGCAATCATGCGGCGCTTCCGATAGGCAGATCGCGGACCGCCTGCACCACCGCTAGTACTCCCCTTCCAGCGGCTTCCCATCGGGTCCGACCTTTACTTCGGACTTCTTGCCGTTGGTGACCACATGGGCCTCATACGCGACCAGCTTGTCGCCTTTGGTCACTGATTCGATTTTGCCGATTTTTCCTTTGCCGGCCTTGGCCTTGAGTCCCTCCTGTACGGCGGTTGGCAGGCTATCGAGCATGACTTCCTCCTCCACCTCGACGACGGCACCCTTCTCATCAATCGTCACATCCTTGCCGTGACCGGCAACGGTCATTTCCGCCTCGTAGTAGGTGTGACCCTTCTCCGTTTCCATTGATAGGCCCTGAACGGTTGCCCCCGCACTCTGGGTCTTTAACGTCTGCTCCACCGCTGCCGGGAGATCCGCCCGCTGAATCTTCTTTTCCTGGCCCGATGCGTTGCTGACTACTCCCAGCGCCAGGACAGTTATGACCACGGTGCTCTGAAGCATGTCGCTTCTCCTTTATCGAAGAATTTCCGGGAATCCGTCAGGGATCTGGGACCGCTGTGATGATGAATAGAGCTTGTACCTGACAGCCGGCTGACAGGAGTCAAACCTTCGGCGGCTCGGTGGTCCTGGCGATCATCCGCCGCTTCCGGTGAGCTGAATCCCGGGCACCAGCTGCCCAGAGTCGCACCGCCACGTCAGACCACGTACATTTATCTCAATGCCCCCTTCCAAGGAGTCTCTCGCCGAGGCTCTGTCTCATTCTTATGCCCTCGAGCGAGAGCTCGGTCGCGGGGGCATGGCCACGGTCTACCTGGCCCGCGACCTGAAGCATGACCGGTCGGTTGCCCTGAAGGTGCTGCATCCCGAGCTGGCCGCGGTCCTGGGTGCCGAGCGGTTCCAGCGCGAGATCAAACTCGCTGCCCGTCTGCAACATCCCCACATCCTCACGGTACTGGACTCCGGTGCAGCCGCCGGGTCAGCTCTGGTTCACCATGCCGCTGGTCGAGGGCGAATCGCTGCGCGACCGGCTGCGTCGGGAGCGGCAGCTCCCTGTAGAGGACGCGCTCCGGATCGCCCGAGAGGCCGCCGAGGGGCTCCACTATGCCCATGAGCACGGTGTGATTCATCGCGACATCAAGCCGGAAAATCTGTTGCTCACCCGTGACGGCAACACCATGGTCGCGGACTTCGGGATCGCGCGAGCTTAGGGCGGAGAGGATCAACAGCTGACGGAGACGGGGCTGGCGATCGGCACCCCGGCCTACATGAGTCCCGAGCAGGCGGCTGGCGAGCCCAACCTCGATGTCCGGACCGACGTCTATTCGCTGGGTGCCGTGCTCTACGAAATGCTGGCGGGCGAGCCACCCTTCACTGGTCCGGCCACGATTCAGGCCTTGATCGTGAAGCGGCTCACCGAACCGGCGCCCGAGCGTGCGGGCGACTACGGCCGTCCGTCTCGACCGGAGTGGACGAGGCGATCCGTAAGGCGCTGGCGCCGGTGGCCGCCGATCGGTTCAGTGCCATGAACCAGCTGGTTCAGGCCCTTCCGGCTTCGACCACTGTCTCCACGGTCGCAGCCTCATCCGCGCGGCCGAGTGCATCCGTCGCCCCAGTTCTACCGCGCTCGCGACGTCGCGCCATCCCGGTCGCTGCGGTCACCCTCATGCTCGGCGTCCTGATTGGTCTTGGTCTCCTCTTCGCCTGGCGACACGGTCGTCCAGGAACCGTCGAGGGAACCGGACCGAGGCGCATCGCGGTGCTGCCGTTCGAGAATCTGGGCGACTCGGGTAACGCCTACTTCGCCGAGGGGATGACCGACGCCGTTCGGGGCAAGCTCACCACGATCTCCGGTCTGCGAGTCACGGCCTCGAACAGCTCGGGCGAATACCGCGGCACAACCAAGTCACCCCAGGAGATCGGCCGCGAGCTGGGGGTGGATTATCTCCTGATAGGAAAAGTGCGCTGGCAATCGGTCGGTGGCGGGGCCAGCCGCGTCCAGGTGAGTCCCGAGCTGATCGAAGTGGCGACGTCAAGCGCCAGGTGGCAGCAGCCCTTCGATGCGGCGCTTACGGATGTGTTTCAGGTTCAGGCCGACATCGCGGCCAAGGTGGCGAGTGCTCTCGATGTGGCCTTGGTCGACAGTACCCGTGACGAGCTCGCGGCCAAGCCCACCGAAAACCTCGCGGCGTACGACGCCTATCTCAAAGGTGAGGCCGTCTCGCAGAGCTTGGGGGTGGGAGACCCGGCGAGCCTGCGGCGGGCCATCAGCTTCTACCAGCAAGCGGTAGCCCTCGATTCGGGCTTCGTCTCGGCGTGGAGCCAGCTCTCCCGCGCTTACGCGAGGCTGTATTTCAACGGCACGCCGACGCCCCAGCTGGCGGCGCAGGCCAAGGAGGCGGCGAACCGCGCGCCCGCCCTCGGCCCAGACCGCCCCGAGGGGCAGCTGGCGCTTTGCGATTACTACGGGGCCGTCGAGCTCGACAACGGGCGGTCGCTGGCGGCGTGTGAAGCGGGGCTCAAGCTGGCGCCCAACAACGTGGACTTGCTCGTCTCGGCGGCGCTGGCTGAACAGGGTCTTGGAGACTGGGACGCAGCGCTTGAGCATCTCGCCAAGGCGGGTGCCCTCGACCCGCGCTCTGCCAACACGGCACGACGTACAGCAGTCACCCTGCTCTGGCTGCGGCGCTACCCCGAGGCGCGGGCGGCAGCAGACCGTGGGCTCGCGCTTGTCCCCACGAACCTCCAAATCATCGAGCTGAAGGCCCAGGTGGCGCTCGCCGAGGGCGACCTTGGCGCGGCCCGCGCGGTCGTAAACACCGCTTTGCCGACCGTGGAGCCGGCGGCGCTGCTCGCCTTCTTCGGAAACTTTTGGGACCTCTATTGGGCCTTGGACGACGCTCAACAGCGGCAGCTCCTCACGCTGCCCCCAAGCGCGTTCGACGACGATCGGGGGGCTTGGGGAATCGTGCGGGCACAGACGTACTGGCTGCGCCAGGACACTACTAAAGCGAGGGTATATGCAGACTCGGCCCGGCTTGCGTTCGAGGAGCTGCTCCGGGCTACGCCCGAGGACGCCCAGCGGCATTTGTTCCGCGGCCTGGTCCTCGCCTACCTCGGGCGGAAGGCCGAGGCGATCGCCGAAGGAGAGCGTGGCCTCACGCTCCTGCCGATGAGCCGCGACGCCTACAGCGCGCCCTACAACCAGCACCAGCTCGTTCGCATCTACATCCTGGTCGGCGAGCCGGAGAAGGCGCTTGATCAACTGGAGCCGCTGCTCAAGGTGCCCTACTACCTCTCCCCCGGGTGGCTCAAGATCGATCCTACCTTCGCGCCGCTTCGGGGTAATCCGCGCTTCGAGCGGCTGGTGGCGGCGAAGTAACGCCGGGTCAGGCCGCCCGGATCGTCTCCCTTCGCTCCGCAACCGCCTCTGCCACCCATTTCGCATCCCGCCCCACTCCGTTGATCAGATCCGACGTCATGCTGTACTGGAAGCGGAGTCCCACGAAGTAGAGTCCGGGCTCGCTCGTCACGATGCCCCGATCGTGCAACGGCTCGCCGTCGATTCCGAAGATTGGGAGATCCACCCACTCGAGACCCGGTAGAAATCCGGTGGACCAGATCACGTTCTCGACTTGCAAGAGCTGTCCATCCTCGAGCTTGGGCCGACCGCGCTCCACCCCGATCACTCGTGGCACTCTCTTGACGCCTGCCGCGATGAGATCCTTCGGCTTGACCCGGACCAGCGGTGTCGCCCGCAGCAACATCCTGGGCCGCACCTTTCTCCCGATCGGCGTTTCCACGTTGAGGATGTTGTGGCCGAGTGCGCGGATCAGGTGGACGAAGAGGAAGCGCCCGGCGAGACTGTCCACCCGGAACGGCACGTTTCCGGTTTCTTTGCCTGCAAGCCACGTGGGATGTTTCTTCGCCGTCTCAATCGCGATCTCCGCTCCCGAATTGCCCGCGCCAACTATCAAGACTCCTCCTGGAGTGAGCTGAGACAGGTTCCTGTACTGACTTGAGTGAAACTGCACGATCCCCAGGTCGAGCTCCGGCGCGAACCGCGGGATCCGTGGCCGGCAATAGTTTCCCGTGGCGATCACTACCTGCTCCGCTTCGAACCGCTTCTCTCCCGCCTCTACCAGGAAATAGTCGCCCTGCCTTGAGAGTCGAGTGACTCGAACGTTGGACCGCACTGGCAGCTTGAAATGCGATGCGTACCCCTCGAGGTAATTCCCCATCTGGTCCTTGGTCGGTTTGGCACCGGGTCCAGCGGGGAATCGAAGACCCGGAAGGCCATCATAGAACGCGGGACTGAAGAGACGCAGCGAGTCCCAGCGTTTCCGCCAGGAGTCGCCCACTCTCGGGTTCGCGTCGAGAATGACAAAGGGAATCTTTCGCTGGGCGAGGTGATACCCGACCGCGAGACCCGCCTGACCGCCGCCCACGATCACGACCTGGAACCGTTCGTTGCCCTGCATGATCATCTCCCTTCGAGAAAACCGGTGACTCAATTGACCGAGAGATGATAGGAGAGGCGGGGTTCTCGCCGCATCGGGCGAAGTGGCCATCCGGCGTAGGGAAACGCCGTGGGTATTTCTATGTAGCCGAATTGACCAGGTGATGCTGGTAGGCGTAGGCCGTCGCGGCGGCTCGGCTCGATAACCCCAACTTGGTGAAGATGTTGCTTACGTGACGCGCCACGGTCTTCTCGCTGATCCCCAGGTCCTGGGCGATCTTCCGGTTGGACTTTCCGGCCGCGATCTCGCGAAGCACTTCCATCTCGCGCAGGGTCAGCCCGCCCGCGGCTGAATCGCTTGGCGAAGTAAGACGCCGCAGGGCTTCCAGGTCCGGCTGGGCGCCGAGGCGCTGGAACTCGCGTCGAGCGGCCTCGAATTCGAGTTCCGCGGTGGCGGGATCTCCCATGGCGCGACAGGCGAGACCGATCGCGACACGCGACCTGGCCGCATCGTAGGGCGCCTCGAGTGCGCGCCAGAGCTTCCAGGCGTTGCGCAGCTCGGTCAATGCATCGCTGGGGTTCCCTTCAGCGAGCAAGACATTCCCTTCAGCGTGCGCGGCCGCAGCCTGCAGATAGGGGGCATCGAGATGCTTCGTCATCTCGCGAAGCTCGTCTGCCGCGACACGCGCCTCGGCGAGTTCTCGCGCTGCCAGCATGATGTCTACCGCGGCCGAGAGAACCAGTGGCCGGAACTTCCGGTCCCGGACCTCTTTCAGCGAGCGGCGTATGGCTCCCGTTGCGGCATGCGTGTCGCCCTGGGCCAGCTTGAGTTGAGCCAGTCCCGGCTCCGGCTGGCGTCCATGCTGGCCCGCGGCGAGATACGCCTGTTCCGCTTCGGCGTAATCACCGGTGAGACGAAAAAGCTCACCCAACAGATAGTACGCTCCACCGATCGCGCGCTGTCCCGGTGGATTGGAGAACCGCTCGCGGGCTTGTTGCGCTTCGTCCATGGCCTCGTCCCAGGCTCCGTGCAACTGCAGAATCTGAGCACGATGGACCAGACAGCTTCCTTGATAGGGCACCAAGTCGGGCTGCGAAGCGCACCACTCCGCGAGCGCCGTGGTCCACTCCTGGGCTCGACGCAGGTCGAAGATCTCGTGGCATCCTTCGATGACGCTGCAATACACATCGCCGACGATGGAGGAGGAGACGTCGCCGGCCGTAATCGCAACCATTGCCTCGTCCAGCAGAGAGACACCACGCGGCGCCTGGTCCATCCGGATGAGTGCCCGGCCCTGCCCATGCCGCGCCAGCGTCATCAGGTCCCGATCTCCAAAGCGCTCGCCGATTTTCGTGGCTTCGACAAACAGCGCGTGGGCCTTCGCCGTGTCGCCCTCGAAGAACGTTTGAACCGCGGAGAGGTGGAGCAGGTAGCCCGACTCGACGCACTCCTGGCCATGAGCTTCCAGGATCCGGTTGGCGCGGGCCACCCAGCCGTTGCCGCGGGCCACTTCTCCTCTGAAATGGGAATGGAAGGCGAGCCAGATCGCGGCTCGCGCCGCGCGTGTAGTCTGGCCCTGATTGAGGAATTCCTGGTGGGCGCGGGCCAGCAGGTCGGCACATTCGGTTTGGTTGCCGAGCAGGCGGCAGGTGAAGGCGAGCCGCTCGAGGTCTTCGGCGCAGAGTGCCGAGTCGCGCGCCGCGGCATTCAACTCGCGGTAGGCGCTACCCCAGGCCTTTCGTTCAAACGATGCGCGGCCGCGGTCGAGCGGGGTGGTTGTCTGCGGGTCGTTGGCCAAGAACAATCTCCGAGGTTCCTTGAGGAATTATAAAGGCGGACAGGGCGGACAAGACGGACAGGGCGGACGGTCTGGACTATCTAACGAATGGGTTGCACATCTACGGACGCCCTGACCGCCCTGACCGCCCTGACCGCCCTGACCGCCCTGACCGTCTTGACCGCCCTGACCGTCTTGACCGCCCTGTCCGCCCCACCAGGAGCTTTTCAATGAAGGTGAGTTATGCCATCGTTTTCGTCAGCGACATGTCAAAGTCGGTCGCTTTCTATCGTGACGTGATCGGTCTGCCGCTGCGATTCGAATCCCCGCATTGGACCGAGTTCGCGACCGACGGCGCAACGTTGGCATTGCACGCGAGCGAGGGGACGGGCCCCAAGGACGATCCCGACAAGGTTCCCGCCGGCCGCTGCCGTCCGGGCCTCAGGGTTCGCGATCTCGACGCCTTCCACAAACGCATGGTAGAAATGAAAGTCCCCTGCATTCAGGAGCCGACCAATGTTTTTGGCGCGCGCCTGGCTCAGTATCTGGATCCCGATGGATTGGGGATTTCAGTGGGTGAAGAACGGCGAGGCGGCTAGTAACACTGTAGTCCATGGTCCTACCCGATTCCGGCGATTTGGAAAAAGTCCAGCTGCGATTAGGCGATTGACGAGGCGTCATCCACCAAAAACAAACGGCCCTCCGACATTATCGCCGGAGGGCCGTTCGTTCCTACCTGCGAATCCGGTTAGAACCCCGGCTCCAGGCTGCAGCCCACAGCTGGCGTCGGATTCCGCGCCAGGCAGTCGTTCCGCGGGAACGGCATCCGGGTGAAGATCTTGAAATTGGGCAGATCCTTGGGAAGCGTGTTGAGCAACCCGTAGTGCCGGAGGTCAATCCAGCGGTAGCCACCTTCCAAGAGCAGTGAATAGCGCTTGTTGTATAGCAGCTCCGTCAACAGGGAAGGCTGGTCCACCGTGCCGGAGTACGGCGGGAGGTTCCCCGAGGTGGTCCGGATCAGGTCGATATCCGTGACCGCGGCCCCCAACTGGTTCAAGCCGATGTTGGCTTCGGCCCGCAACAGGATCAATTCCTCGTTCTTCATGATGGGAATCGGATCCAGGTTGGTCTGATAGATCGTGAACTTCAGGTTCGTCGGAATACCGAGGTCGTTCGTGGGTGGTATAAAGACCTCGGTCTTGTCCAGGGCCCGCTGATCCAGCGCACCGCCTGCCTGCAGCTGCGCGTCGGTCAGGATGGAGGGGTGAGCCTGCAGTGCCCGCGGCTGCGTTGTGTCAGGAACGCTATTGTCAAACAGCAAGTTCACCCGATCGCCGGCGGTCGTGGAGTAGACGTAGTAGACCCCCAGCCCCAGCGGTGCTGCGGTATTGAGAAACGATCCCTGCAGCGCGGTTAACGCGCCGGCGAAATCATCCGTATAGATCGCGACCCGGGCCCTGAGCCCCCGGTTGAACTTGGCGAAGTTCACCGGCGTGTCGAATCCTATGAACCCGTTACTGAGCGGAAATGGAAAGACAGTGCCGCCGGCCGCCAGGTGCGTCGCAGCCGAGTCGAGCAGGTTCACGATGTGGGTATATACCTCGGCCCTGGTGGCAATGGGGGCCGGCGCTGCCACCGGGTCGATATCCACATCAATTGGCGCGCCGAGATCGTCCCGGGTGCTAATCACGTGGAGAAAATCGAGCGCCTGGATGGTCTGCACAAAGCCGGTTGTCGCCTCGATCTCCTCGGTCGTCATCGCCGAGGCGGGCAGCTTGGCGAGTGCCCGGAGTACGATGTTACCACCCCGGATATCGGCATAGGGCTGGGCGAAGAGATTGCCTCCGAAGGCGTTGCTGCCTCCGTCAAGCGGCCCAACCAGCAGTTCAGTCACAAAGCGAGGGATCGGCGGGATCCAGGTTGTATGACTCCCGGCCGAGAATCCCCAGCTCCATGATGTATCCGTTCTGATCCGCCATACCGAGCCGCGTTCCGAAGAGCATGCCGGTCGTCGCGGCGAGGACTCCCGCGCGGGTCGGATGGTTCTCCAGCTCATCCTGCCCCGGGTTGTTGAGATCCGGTACATCCAGCGTGTTGCACCCACTGGCGAGCAGCAGCCCCGTGAGTGCCGTGATCTTGAGCGTTCTCATGGCAGTTTCCTCAGGGCGTCGAGTTAGAAGCCGATGTCCACGCTGAACCAGAAACTGCGGCTCGGCGGGAAGGGTGCGACGTCGATGTTCCGCGCGATCGGCTGGTTGCCGAAGTTGCTGACTTCCGGGTCGTACCCGTCGTACGGCACATCGAGGAACAGATTCCGGGCGGCCACCGTAAACCGGGCGTACCGGGCACCTCGCCAGAGTCCGCCGACGACGCTGTAGGGCAGGTTATAGGTGAGCGCGATCTCCCGCAGCTTCAGGAAGCTGGCGCTCTCGATCCAGTTCTTGGTCACCTTGCCGAATCCTCTGAGCCGGCGCTGTCCCACCGTCTCGCTGCTGCCGGAGATCGGCGTGTCAAAGTCCTTGGTGACTCCGCCGAAATCGTAGAGCAGCTTGGTGAGGTTGAGGATGTCGCCGCCGTACTGCCAATCGAGCAAGGTGTGCAGGGTGAAATCATGAACCACGAAATCGTTCACAAACCCCATCCGAAAGTTGGGGTTGGCTTCACCTACCTTGTGCACAACAATGCTGCCGTTGGCTGTGGTGTCGTTACCCACGATCTGCGTGGCGCTGGCACCTTTTTCGATCTTGAAAGCGCCAATCGAAGTGCCGAAGCCGCCGGTCTCGAACGCGGGCACGTCGAGCTCCGTGATGTTGGTCTTGGTGGTGGAGAAAGTGGCCCGGCTCAGCCAGTTGAAGTTCCGCTTCTGGATCGGCTGGACCGCCGCCGCGATCTCGAGTCCCTGGGTCTTCATCGCGCCGCCATTGAGGAACTCGGTGATGTAGCCCGATGACTCATGCAGCGCGCGAGGGACCAGCAGGTCGCTGAGGTTCTTCTGGTAGACGCTGAACTCGAGTGTCGCGGTCTGGTTCCACAGGTAAGCGTCAAAGCCGCCCTCGATCTCCCGCTCCCGCTCGGGGTGGAGGTCAGGGGCGCCGATGGTTCCCAGGACCACGATGGTGGGGAGCCCGCCGATGTTCTGGGAGGCGTCGAGCGGGGTGAACTTCTGGCCGTAGTCGGGTTCCAGACCGGACTCGCCATAGGCAATCCGCAGCTTCAGCTCGTCGAGGAAGCCGGCCGGTTTCACAAACCGGTACGACGTCGCCGCCTTCGGGTACCAGAACAGCTGGCTGGCGTCCGCATTGAGGCTGCTCTGGTCGGCCCGGACCCCCAGGCTTAACAGCCAGCGTTCCTTGTCGGCCAGGAAGTCTTCCTGCAGGAAGTACCCCAGATTCTTCGCCAGCTCCTGGTTGCGGAGCACCACTTTGCGAGTGGCGGCATCGATGCTTTCCTGCCCACCGACCAGATTGTATCCCTCGTTCTGCAGGACGCCGAGGTCGCGACGGGTTGTTTGGATCCCCGCCGAAGTCCTGGCGCTCCAGTTGCGGCTCGACGGCGTGTAGGTATGCACCGCATTCACGTCGAGGTTGAGGTTGAGATTGTCGCTTTCCTTGAGGAGCGAGGTTCCCAGCTCGCCGTCATTCGGCTCGAACTGCAAGTCCGGCGGGAAGAAGAGGTCGTTTTCCTGGCTGAAGTAGTCGAGTCCGCCGATGGCGATCAGCTTGAGCGAATTGTTCGTGTTGGTGACCAGGTCGAAATCGACCGACGCCGGAGGAGAAGAAACGCCACACCGTTTCGTCGTTCTTCATCAGCGCTGCGGTCTGCAACGGGTTGCTCGGCACAAAAGGATTGAGGTTAAATGTGCCGTCGTTCCGGCGCGTCAGATTGGAGAAATCCGGCGTACTCGAGAACACCACGCCGAAGCTGGTGCCCGAGTTGTCGTTGTTGGTGAGCCCGCGCTGGGCCAGGGTATGCAAGACGTTGGCGTTCAGCGTGCCATGGATTCGGGAGCCGAGTACCTGGTCGAGGTTCAGTCGCACCGACTGCCGTTGATATCCGGTGTTGTCGATGATCCCCGGAGTGTTCTGAACCTGGCCGGCGACGTAGTACCGGGTGCCCTCTCCACCGCCGCTGACGCTGATATAGGTCTCGGCGGCGAGGTCCTTGCGATGGGCGAGCTGCTTTTCGAGGTCGTACGACAGGCCGGTAGTGTAGCCGGTTGCGGCGGCGGTGCCTGCTCCATAGGTGGAGTCGACTTCGGCCGCCGTCTCGAAACTGCGGGAGCCGACCTCACGCTCCAACTCGGAGACCCCGAACCGCTGCGTCAGGTTCACCTGCGGCTTGCCGACCTGGCCTCGCTTGGTGCTGATGATCACGACGCCGTTCGACGCCCGTCCTCCGTAGATGGCCGAGGCAGCGGCGCCCTTCAGAATCTCGACCGACTGAATGTCTTCGGGGTTGAGGTCGGCGATGCGGTTCACCTGCGCATCCTGGTCGGGCGACGTATTGCCCCCCGCTGCCGCCTTGGTCACGGCGTTCTGATTGGAGGGAATCGCGATATCGCTCACCACGATCCCGTCCACGACGTAGAGCGGCGAAGCGGACGCGTTGATCGAGGTCGTACCGCGGAGGCGCATTTGCAGGCCGCCACCGGGGGCTCCCCCATTGCTCTGGATATCTGCCCCCGCGACCTTGCCCACCAGCTGCGACTCGACGCTGACCGACGGGGTAATGTTCATTTCGTCGGCCGACACGGTCGCGACCGAGGTTGCGATGTTCTTCCGTTCGATCCCGGTGGCCTGCCCGGTCACCACGATCTCTTCCAGCTTGAACAGGTCCTTGACGAGTTGAACCGTCATGGTGGTCTCACCGGCCTGTACCACGATGTCACGCTTGCGGTAGCCGATGAACCGGATCATCACGGTAAGAGCGGAATCGGGAAGGGCCGCCAGGTTGAACACACCGCTGGCGTTGGTGTGCGTCGCTATTCGGGTACCCTGAATCCCGATGGACGCCCCTGCGATGGGATCTCCGGTGGCCGAATCGGTTACCGTCCCTGTCAGTACCCTTTCCTGGGCAGCCAGAGACGTCCCCGCTAACGCGAGGCACGCGGCTGCGAGCCATACCAATCGAGGCTTCATAGGCCCCTCCGTGGTTGCTCTAAGCGAATTGTGGGGTGAAGGACGACGGGGTCTGCGAAGGCCGAGATAAGGCGCGCAGACGGGATTGTCAAGACGGCGAACGCGCAGAGCCTACATGAGGGCGGGAGGTGTGGCTAGTTGGAACCCGGGGATTTGGTCGTATTCAGCCGATCGAGCGCTTCGGGCGGCTGAGTCTGATAGAGCCGGCCGCCAAGGCCGATGTAGAGTTCGAGCGTGACCGGGCCCATCGCCCCGCTGGGTCCATAGGTGAATTCCCATCCCAGTTTCTCTCCCTCTCCTGCTGCGTGATAGTGGAAACCGAAATCGGACTCGACCGGTCCCAGATCCGGAGCAATCCGGGCCGCCGCCTTCGAAGCGGTCCGAGACGCCAGTAGATACGACCCGCCGCAGGCAAGACCTAGCGCACCGCCGATGGCGGCGATCGAGAGGGCAGTCACGCGCAACATTGGCATCCCGGTCGTATCTCAGCGGCGAGGGCGGGTGGGGTGGGGTGCGATCTCGCGTGGAGTCACATAATCCTCAGGCTCTTTCGGGCGAAAGGTGAGATCCACGGCAATGAAGAGGGTCTTCGAATAGGGAAAGACCAGTACCGGCACGATTGCAGCGACTGCGATATCGCCGTACACCAACAGATCCCAGGGCGGCTGCGGCCAGGTGATCCACATCCCGAGAAGGAATACCGCCGCGAGTGCCGCTTCCGTCAGCATCAGGTTGAGCGTGTAGGAACCTACCCAGTAGCCGCCTTCCGGTTCCCGGTCGAAGTGCAGCCCACAGGAAGGACAATTGGGGCACATGCGAAACCAGGAGACGAACACAGGCCTGCCGCCACAGGCGGGACAGCGCAATTGCAGCGCGCGCAGATAGAGCCGCGAGGTATGAGACATGGCGCCAGTTCCCTGGCTGGAAGATGCCTCATTTCCTTCCACCGCGTCAGGGCAGGACCAGGACCGGCCTTTCTTCCTGGAGCCAGCCCTCCGGGTTCGTCCGGACTTCGCTGGCGCGCTGAGCCGCCGGCTCACCCGGAGGAAGAATTCCGAGGGCGCCGTCGTGCGAGAAGTGCAGATAGTAGAGGGTGGGGCCCGCATTGCGTGCGTGCTCGACCACGAAGTCGGCCACCTGACGGGGCCAGAAGCCAGCCGGCTGGGCTCGCCCGGCCGCGGCCCGGCGGTGTCGCTCCAGCGCGGCCAAGACTGCGGTTCTGGGGAGACCCTGTTCCCGGTAGCGGCGCCGGAGCCAAGCCTCGTCGTCCCGGCTCACCGGGTGCCGCTGGACCACGAGATCGCAGGAGCAGGCGCCGTGGATCAGTCGCGCAACCGTTTGCGCATCGGGGTGATGCTGCTTCAACGCCCGTTGCTCCCCCGGATCGAGTAGATCGGCGGCGAGTCCCTTCGGCAGCATGGACCGGACCTCGCTCAGCGTGAGGGGACTGGCGAGGTAGAGGTGGAAGCACATTGCGGGAGACGGGAGACGGGAGACGGGAGACGGGAGACGGGGGTCAGGGATCAGGGATCAGGGGTCAGGGGTCAGGGGGACTAGTCGGCCACTTCATCCGCTAGAGCTGTCGGATCGGGGACTGAAGACCCGTTCACCGTTCTCCGTTCACTGTTCCCCCGTCTCCTGTCTCCCGTCTCCCGTCTCCCCTGAAGCACCATCTCCGCCGCCTCGCCTGCTGGGCCGCCCTTGCCGGCGATCCGTTGCAACAAGGCGTCCTCCTGGACTCGCAATTGATTGGCCAAGATCACGAGCATCGCGGAGTGATTGTCCCGCTCCCGCTGCAAAAGCGTCTGGCGCCGGGCCTGGAGTCCCACGAGGGCGCCGAGCAGGGCGCACACCAGAAAGCTGAAGCCTCCAGCGATACCGAGGGGGAGAGGGATCACTCGGCGGGCGCCGAGGAATGCCGCGAAGATTCCGGGCAGGCCGAGTGCCACGAGCCCCCACATGCCAAACCGGTAGGCACGCTGGGGCAAGCTGCTCATTCGTCGTCACCACCCAGCTCGTAGCGATCGTCTACGATGGCGCCGAGCCGCCCCAGCGCATCACGCAGCTTGGCCACCATGGCATCGCCGCTCCGGGCCCAGCAGACGATGTCCCACGGCCGGTCGGCAAAGGCGTCCGGGGGCATGGCCTCTTCGGCCGCCGTCCAGAGCACCTCGTCGAGCGGCGCCTCGGTATCGACCCAGATGCTGATCTCCTCGTCGGGACCGCGCACGAACTCTCCATCCTCGATGGTCTGCTCGAAGAGTGCTGCGATCTGCTCGGAGGCGCTTCCACCCAGCACCAGAGCCAGGGCGCCATGGTCCAGCAACTCCATGGCGAAGTCAGGGCTCAGTTCGTCTGCGGATGGGGTGTCTCGGTCGATCCACAAGACTGCCACGGAGAGGCGGTCGCTGTGCGCGCCATCCGGAGGGGGCAGGTTGAACGAGAGGACGGTGGACAGGAAGACCCGCTTGTCTTCGTGGTCGGGGAAGCGGGTTAGGGGCATGGGGGAATTGCAGTTGAAATTTCAGATTGAAGATTTCAGATTGAAGATTGGAACCTGCAAATCTTAAATCTGAAATCTTCAATCTTCAATCAAATTGGCATCTCTTCTCTAACTAGAACGAGAATCGCGGCCTGGGGAACGACGAGATAGCGCTTTTCCTCGAACGTGATCTCGACCGCCGCCTTCCGGAAGAAGATGGCGTGGTCTCCCACCCGGGCCTGCATCGGGCGCCAGCGCGGCTGGCGTTCGCCGATCTTCCAGGGCTCATCATCACCGCTGCTCATGTCGGCCACCGGATCGCCGGGGCCCACCGCGATGACCAACCCCGACTGCACCTGCATGGCATCCACCGCGGTCGGCGGCAGGTACAGGCCGGCCCGCATCCGGTCCTCACCCTCCTCGGGAGTGATGAGGACCCGGTCGCCTACGAGGAGAAGCTGCTTCTTGGGGAATTCCATAAGCCGATCCGAGTCGGTCAGGGCCCGACCCCCGTCTCCAACTCGACGACCCGCAGTGCCCGGATCCCGCGGGGAATCCGGAGCTCGATCTCATCGCCCACCTTCCGGTCCTTGAGCGCCCGGCCCAAGGGCGAGGCGAGGGAGATGTGACCGGCATCGAGATCCATCATCTCGGCGAGCACCAGCATAAAGGTCTCGGTCTCTTCGGTCTTGAGGTCTACCACCGTGACTTTGGAACCGAGGCCGACACGGTCAGTGGGTATCTCGGTGTTGGCCAGCTGACTCAGCTGGCTCAGTCGCTGGTGCAACTGGCCCAGCCGGGCCTGGACGAACTGCTGCCGCTCCAGGGCCGCCTTATACTCCGAGTTCTCGCGCAGGTCGCCCAGCTCCACCGCATGGGCGATGGCCTGGGGGATGACCACATTCAATTCGTGACTGAGCTGCCCGATCTCGCTGCTCAGCTTCAGACGCATCTCGCGTAACATTGGTGGACTCAACAAAAAGGAAACGGCCCGGGTTCAGGGAGTTCACCCGGGGCGTCGCGGCCAACTGAAGCAGAAGATAGCACATGGCTTTAACCTCGGCCATCGGATTACTCTAATGGCCTGTCCCCAAATGGCTTAGCTGCTAAGTTCGTACGTTTCAATCCGGGCAACGTCCTGTCACCCACACCCTCCGCGCCATGAATCGACTGGTCTCTGCCTTGGTCACGACGGCCGTAATCGCCGGGCCTCTCTTCGGTCAGGATTCTGCTCAGTACATCGCCCCCGATTCGGTAGCCATGCGCGAGCTGACAGATATCCGCGCCGAGGACAGCACGATCGTGGTCGAGGCGCGCTACTTCACGCCGAACAACTTCACCGGCGCGGTTCTCCCGGGATATGAGGCCAACAAAGCCTATCTCCGGAGAGAAGCTGCCGAGGCGCTCCACCGGGTTCAGCAACGGCTGCGGAGCGGTGGTATGGGACTCAAGATCTTCGATGGTTATCGCCCCGTGCGCGCCACTCAGGCCATGGTCGACTGGGCGCGACGGACCGGGCAGATGCACCTGATCGAGGACGGCTATATCGCGAGCCGGAGTCGCCACAACCTCGGCCTGGCGGTGGATCTGACCCTGGTTGACTTCTCGGTCGGCGGGCGCGAAGTGGACATGGGTACGCCGTTCGACACGTTCTCAGAAGAGGCGCACTGGGCCAATGCGTCGGGACGCACGATGCGCTACCGGCAGTTGCTGCGTCAGGTGATGGAGGCGGAAGGATTCAAGCAATACGACCAGGAGTGGTGGCACTACTCCTTCGATGTCCCGGATCCGGTGGCGTTTGACATGCCGGTCAGATAGAACAACGTGAGAGGTATGTCTCACCTCTCACTTCTCACGCTTTTGAAGAAAAGGCCTTCAAATTCCGCTCGATCTGCCTGCCGTGGATCTCAAGGTGTTCGGCATAGATCTGGAGCCACTGCTCGACGCCGTAGCTGGGATATTCGGTGTGGCGCCCGGTCCGGTTCCATTGCTCTTCGGTCAGCCGGCGCAGGAGCGGCACCGTGTTGGCGCGAACGGCGCGTACCGTGGCCAGGGCGGGCTCCAGCGGGAGATCGTGATACCCTAGCACGCTGGCCCAGCGGTCCTGGTCGTATCCCACGATGAGGGCATCGTCTTCCCCGAGCAGGTAACGAATCCGCATGTGGGAGTTGGTCTCGCTGTCGGCACAGTGGATGATGACCTCGTGAACCGTCCATTTGCCCGGGGCGGGCCGGAACTTGAGGGCCTCACTTGGTACCTTGGCCAGGGCGGCCTCGAGAATCCCGGGTCCATCCTGGTAGCGCTGGATCAGGGCTGCTCGTTGGGCGGGGGTCATATTTGACACTCCTGGGGTGCGGCTGCTGCCGGAAATACGCTAAAGGTCGGCTGGCGCAATTGCATTGTGACACATTAGATTAGCGCGCTCTTTCTCCCCAGCCAATCTTGACGCGGCTCAGGTGAATAAATACTGTGTACCGCTGCATTTGCATGCATTCGTCGCTCCCCGTTGACAGGACGATTTCCTAAATGTCCCTCCGGACCGTGGTGGGCCGGTGGCCATCGCGTTGGATGCTGCTCGCCGTCGTCGCGGTGGCGGTTCTCGCCTGTGCCCGCGACTACCCGCAGACCACGCTGCTGCCGCGCTCGGATTTCGCACATCTGCTCGACGCCACCTTCCGCAAGACGGTATATCTCGCGGCCATCGTCTTCGTGCTGGTGGAAGGCGCGCTCCTCTTCGCCATCTGGAAGTTCCGGGCCCGGCCCGGGGCTCCCGAGCCGGCGCAGACCCATGGAAACACCACGCTGGAAATCGTGTGGACCATGATCCCGGCGGTCATTCTGGCTCTGATCGCGGTCCCCACGGTGCGTACCATCTTCCGGACCGCGACCAAGCCGGGGCCGGAGGCGCTGCAGGTCGAGGTGATCGGCCACCAGTGGTGGTGGGAGTTCCGCTATCCCGATCTGGGTATCGTGACGGCGAACGAATTGCACGTGCCGACCGGCCGCACGGTGAATCTGGAGATGACCACGGCCGACGTAATTCACAGCTTCTGGCTGCCGCAGTTCGCCGGTAAGCGGGACGTGTTCCCCAACCGGCACAACAATCTGTGGTTCAAGGCGGAGGTCGAGGGGAACTACCCGGGCCAGTGCGCCGAGTTCTGCGGCTTGCAGCACGGGCGGATGGCGTACCGGATCGTGGCTCAGCCACCCGAGGCGTTCGACGCCTGGGCGGCGAACTTCAATACTCCGGGCCCCGATTACTCCGACACAACGAAGACGCCGGATCCGACGCTCCGGCAGGGCCAGCAACTGTTTACCGCGAAGGGCTGCGTTGGCTGCCATTCGCTGAATCCCCCCGCGATGCCGGGGCTCATCGGTCCCAACCTCCATCATATCGGGAGCCGTACCTATATCGCGGCGGGCACGCTCAAGAACACCGACGAGAATCTGGCCAAGTGGCTGCATAACCCCCAGGCCTGGAAGCTGGGCGTACTCATGCCCAATCTGCAGCTCAAGGATGACGAGGTCACCGCGCTGGTGGCCTTCCTTCGGACGCAGCAATAACAGACGGAACAGACATGGCAACCACTGCTCTCCCCGCGGAAGAACAGGTAGCCGAGAAATCCGTCCTGTGGTCGTGGCTTACCACGGTTGACCACAAACGGATCGGCATCCTGTACGGCGCGACCGCCTTCTTCTTCTTTCTGCTCGGCGGCCTAGAGGCGCTGATCATCCGGATCCAGCTGGCCAAGCCCGAGAACACGCTGGTTTCGGCGGAGACCTACAACCAGCTGTTCACGATGCACGGCACCACCATGATCTTTCTCGGGGTGATGCCGCTGTCGGCCATGTTCTTCAACTACATGATCCCGCTCCAGCTCGGGGCACGGGATGTGGCCTTCCCGCGGCTCAACGCCTTCAGTTACTGGGTATTCCTGGCCGGCGGCCTGATCCTGAACGCCGGCTGGCTCTTTGGGGCAGCGCCGAACGGCGGCTGGTTCGGCTATGCCAACCTGACCAGCAAGCAGTTCTCCCCCGGCCTCAACATCGATTTCTGGACGGTGGGCCTGCAGGTCCTGGGCGTCGCCTCACTGGCGGCGGCGGTCAATTTCTTCGTGACGATCATCAATCTCCGCGCCAAGGGCATGAAGATGATGTACATGCCCATGTTCGTGTGGATGAGCTTCATCACCCAGGTCCTGCTGCTGCTTGCCTTCCCGGTCATCACCGTCGCGCTGATCCTGCTGATGATCGACCGGACCTTCGGGACTCACTTCTACGTACCATCCGGTGGTGGCGACCCGATCCTCTGGCAGCACCTGTTCTGGATCTTCGGCCATCCCGAGGTCTACATCCTGATCCTGCCGGCCTTCGGGATCATCTCGGAAGTTCTGCCGGTCTTCTCGCGGAAGCCGCTCTTCGGTTACGCCGCGATGGTGTTCTCCGGGGCGTTCATCGCCTTCCTCGGCTTCGGGGTCTGGGCGCACCACATGTTCTCCACCGGAATGGGCCCCTTCGCCGATGCGTTCTTCTCGATGGCGACGATGCTCATCGCCGTGCCCACCGGCGTGAAGATCTTCAACTGGATCGGGACCATTTGGGGTGGCCAGCTCCAGTTCAGGACCCCGATGCTGTTCGCGCTGGGCTTCATCGCAATGTTCATCATGGGGGGTCTCTCGGGCGTGATGCACGCCTCGCCGCCGGCGGACCTCCAGCAGACCGACACCTACTTCATCGTCGCGCACTTCCATTATGTGCTGTTCGGCGGGTCCATCTTCGGGCTCACGGCGGGCGCCTACTACTGGTGGTCCAAGATGTCGGGCCGGATGCTCGACGAAAAACTGGGCCACCTGCATTTCTGGCTGATGCTGATTGGCTTCAACATGACGTTCTTCCCGATGCACTTCCTTGGGCTGAACGGGATGCCGCGGCGGGTGTACACCTACGCAGCCGAGAACAATTTCGGATTCTGGAACCTGTTCGAGACGGTCGGCTCACTGATCCTCGGCCTCTCCTTCGTGGTGTTCCTGGTCAACATCTGGCGCACCATGAGGAGCAAGACTCCGGCTCCGGCGGATCCCTGGAACGCCGCGACGCTCGAGTGGTCGATCCCATCGCCTCCCCAGGAGTTCAATTTCGCCGAGGAACCCGTGGTCCATGGCCGTGACGCGCTGTGGGAAGCGAAGCGCCTCGCAGGCGGCAGCGTTCCGGAGCCGAAGCTGGTGAGCGGAAAGGGCATCCATATGCCCAACCCTTCGTACTGGCCGGCGGTGGCGGCGCTGGGTGTTGCCACGACGCTGGTCGGCTTCATCGGGGGACTGCACCTGCCGGTCTCGCTGACCGGTGTGGCGATCCTGTTCTTCGGTGTGTATCGCTGGGCGTTCGAGCCGGCTGGGTGACCGTCGATGGTCGATAGTCGATAGACTCGGCGGATCGAGATCATCGACATCGACCGGAGACCATCGACTATCGACCATCGACCATTGACCATCGACAACCACTGACTCGGATCGCTACACGTGCGCCGACACGCACACGCACTCGAACACCACACCGCGACCGGCATCGACAGCCGGAAGCTGGCGATCTGGACCTTCATCGGCTCCGAATGCCTCTTCTTCGCCTCGCTGATCGGGACTTACCTGGTCTACAAGGGGCGGGACGTGATCGGGCCCAAGCCGCACGCCGAGTGGTTGCTGAACGGCAAGGTCCAGGAGCAGATGCTGGAAATCCCGCTCGTCACATTCGGTACCGCTCTGTTGCTCTTCAGCTCGCTGTTCGTGGTACTCGCGCTCAACGGGGCACAGAAAGGCAACCGCCGCCAGATGATTACCTGGCTGCTCGCCACGATCGGGTGCGGGATATTCTTCGTCGGGATGCAGGTGTACGAGTTCAGGCACTTCTATCATCGGGGAATGGGCTACACCACCAACCTTTTCAGCTCGACCTTCTTTACCCTGACCGGGTTCCATGGCACGCACGTCACTATCGGATTGATCTGGCTGACCTCGGTCCTGGTGGTGGCACTGCGAGGCAAGCTTCCCCCTGAAAAGTCGCTCAATCTGGAGATCGCGGCGCTCTACTGGCACTTCGTGGACGTGGTCTGGATCGTGATCTTCCCCGTCGTGTACCTCATTCGGTGACCGTCATGAGCTCTCAAGCCGCCGCCCACGCTGACGCCCACGCTCATCCCGCGGTCGGGACCTATCTCAAGATCGGCCTCACGCTGTTCATTCTCACGGCGCTCGAGGTGGGGGCCTACGAGGTGGTTCACCGCGGCCAGCCTGCGGGGTTCGCTCACCTTCTCGAGCCGGTCGTGGTACCGGTGCTGTTGATTCTCTCGGCGATAAAGTTCGCCCTGGTCGCGATGTTCTACATGCATCTCAAGTCCGACGGGCGCCTGCTGAGCACTGTGTTCGTGTTCTCCCTCGTCATCGCCGCGGTCGTGATCACGGCGCTGATGCTGCTCTTCGCCTATCTGCATCACGTGGCGCCGACCAAGGTGCCTGGCGGGCCGTAAAGCGTGGAGACGGTGAGAGGAGAGAGAAGTGAGAAGGGGCCTCCGAAGAACGGAGGCCCCTCGCTCATTTCTCATCGCTCTCCCTTCTCACCTCTCACTTCTCACGTCTCCCTCTCCTGTCTCTCCCTACCACGTATCTCCCCCGTCGGCCGGCGGCCATGCCCCCAAGGCTCTTCTCAACGTCGCGACTTGGCCGACGTGATAACTGTTGTGGGCCACCATCTGCCATAACACATCCTCCACCGTCTCCTGCTTGGCAGGGTGAACGACTCGGCTCCGTAGCTGGTTGTCGTTGAACCGGCCGGCGAGGTCGCTGAGCTGCTTGATCTGATTCGCAAAGCGGCGAGCCTCGTCCGCAAGGGCGGATGCACTGGCTGGCCCCTCCGTGTTGGGCCAGCTCTCGGCCGCGTGCTCCGGATAGGGGACTTCGGGACCCGCGATCGAGCGAAGCTCGTAGTCCATCCAATAGTTCATGTGCACCAGGAGCTGCCAGATCGTGTGCTCGATTCCGGCGAGTCGCTTTCCGGCGAGTTCAGGACTGAGTCCCGAGACAGCAGGCGACCGTGTCTGCGTGGGCACCTTTGCCGCGTAGCAGAAGCTGGAGAGTGGTGGGCATGGGTAGAAAAGAGTAGGGAGTAGGGCGTAGGGAGTCAGGCCGAGCGTTAATCGCCACGCCCTGCTCCCTACTCCCCACAACTTACTCCCTATTTAAGCACGGATGTTGTTCCCGCCAGCAGAACCGGCTGCCGTCCCCGCAATCTGTGTCCCAGTGCGGTGACCAGCATGCAGAGCAGCGCCCCGCAGCCCGCCAGGGCCATGTCCTTCTGCGCGTCCCAGATGTCGCCCTGGGTACCGAGGTAGGCGTCGCCGGCGCTGGGCGCGATCACGACGGCCACCAGCATTTCGATGATCTCGTAGATGGCGCTGAAGGCGAGGGTCACGTCGAGCGGCAGGTAATAGGCCCAGAATCCCCTCGTGCTGACGACTCTCAGGAACACCTCCCGGACCGGGTACGCCATCAGCAGTCCGAAGCAGAAGTGAACGACCCGGTCGAAGTGATTCCTGGAGAAGTGGCCCCAATCCTTGAGCCAGTAGCCCAGCGGTACTTCGGAATAGGTGTAGTGGGCCCCGATGGCGTGCAGGGTGAGGAACAGCGTAATCAGCAGGTACGACATGTCCGAAAGGGGGAATCGGCGGTAAGACAGGACCAGCGCAGCTACCAGCGTTACCGCCAGGACGTTCTCCAGCACCCAGTCCTTCCGGTCCAGCGGATTGATAGCGGTGATCACCCAGGCCGCGAGATACCAGGCCATGAGGGACTGGAGCAGGCGACTCTGCCGAAAGTTGGTCTCGATGTGGGTGGTCGCAGTGGAGATCCTCATGCCGGCTCCATGGCTTGGGGTCTAGGCAGTGGCGACAGTCGAGGGGCGAGGTGGCTACCAGCGACGAGATTGCCTACATGCGGCGCGCGGCCAGCGCGAGACAGATCCACCCTGCCATGAACGCGAGTCCTCCCAGCGGCGTGATGGCGCCGAAGATTCGGATGCCGGAGAGGGCCAGCGCGTAGAGACTGCCGGAGAAGAGCACGGTCCCGAGTACGAAGAGCCACCCGGCCCAGGCGGCGAGAGGGGAAGGGGAGCGCGAGGCAATCCATGCGACGGCGAGGAGGCCAAGCGCGTGATACATCTGGTAGCGGGCCCCGGTCTCGAACACCGCGAGGAGATCCGGCGCGAGACGGGCGCGGAGCGCGTGGGCGCCGAACGCCCCCGCCGCGACGGCAATCAGCGCGGAGACCGAACCGAGGGTTGCGAAGAGGCGATCCATCGGGCTCCAGGGAATTGGTTACCGTAACTGCCTACCGCGGAGTACGCGGAAAACACGGAACAACGCGGAAACGGTGCTATAAGGCGGTCGTTGGTTCCTCTTTGTGTCATCCGACGACAACCACTACAACATCTTCTCCGCGTGCTTCCGCGTTATCCGCGTGTTCCGTGGTAATCTTTTTCTCGCCTATCCTCGACTACCCGCCCTAAGGACCTTCGGGGCGTGGTCCAAAATTGAGGATCACTATTTGTCCGCATGCTTCCGCGTTATCCGCGTGTTCCGTGGTAATGCTTTTCTCGCCTATCCTCGACTACTCGCCTGAGGAACTTCGGCCGAGGTCCGAAATTGAAGATCAGTCCGACCGTGAGGTTAGTTGCCTTGAGATAGTTGAGAAGTTGCGCTTCGTGAGGTGGCCCCAGTACACGAGCCGCCTTGAGCTCGACCAGGACCGCGTCTTCGACGACCGCATCGGCTCGGAAGGTCCCCACGAGTCGTCCCCGGAACCACACAGTCAGCGGCTTCTGCCGTTCGAACTTGAGTCCCGACTCCTCCAGCGCGACCGCAAACGCCGCTTCGTATACCGACTCGAGAAACCCGTGCCCAAGCTCGTGATAGACATCGAAGAACAAGCCGATCAGGCGCTTGGTAGTCGGGGCATACCTCAGTTCTATGCGGGGCGGAGTCATCCCGCACGCTAGGACGCACCGATAAAACAATCATCAATTGTGACCGACGTCTGATAAACAGCATACCGCGGAGCACGCGGAAAACGCGGATCAACGCGGAAAATGTGCTAAGAAGGTGGTTGCCTCTTTGTGGTCAATCCGACGACAACTATTACAATATCCCTCCGCGTGCTTCCGTGTGTTCCGCGTCTTCCGCGGTAAGCAGTTGCGATGCCTTCCAGAGACACTCCCTATTTCGCCTCCTGCCCCACGGCCATCCCCATCGAGTGATAACCGTTGTCCACGTACACCACCGTACCCGTGATCGCACTCGCGAGCGGGCTGGCCAGGAAGGCAGCGGTGGCGCCGACTTCCTTCGCATCGAGTTCTCGCGGCAGCGGCGAGTTGGTCTTGCAGTAGTCGATCATCATATCGATGAATCCAATCGCGCTGGCCGCTCGCGATGCCCAGGGGCCCGCTGAGATGGCGTTGATGCGGACCCCGTGGCGGCGACCGGCTTCATAAGCCAGGGTCCGCGTGTCAGCCTCGAGCGCCGCCTTGGCCGAGGACATCCCGCCGCCGTAGCCCGGAATGACTCGCTCACCTGCCATGTAGGTCAGCGACAGGAACGATCCCCCCGGGCTTCATGAGCGGTGCAAAGGTCCGCACCATCGAAACCATGCTGTACGCGCTGACGCTCACCGCGGTGAGGTAGCCGGCTCGGCTCGTCTCGATGAGCGGCTTCTTTACTTCGGGGCCGTTGGCCAGGCTGTGCACCAGGATGTCGATCGGCGTGGGGCCGAAGTCCTTCACCAGCGCGTCGGCGGTGCCCTGGATGCTGAAATCGCCCCGTTCCTTATAGCGCTTGTTCTCTTGGATCTCCGCCGGCGCATCGGCCAGCGTGTCGTAGGCGGCGTCGAGGGGATAAATCCGCTCGAACTCGAGCTTTCCGCCTCCCGCGAGCTTGAGCGACTCTTCCATCTTCCCTCGCTCGAGCAGGTTCAGGAAAATCCCCATCGCCGGCGGCCAGGTCCCCAGGCAAATCGTCGCCCCAGCCTCCGCCATGGCCTTCGCAATCGCAAAGCCGAACCCGCCGTCGTCCGCGACCCCCGCGACAAAGGCTCGTTTCCCCGTGAGATCAATCTTCAGCATGGTCGTACCGTCGGTTGAAGCCAGGTCTCAAGCGTCACTCAGTCCTCAGTCCTCCCACCTTCACTTTCCTTCCCCACTCTTCGCCTCCACGTAGGCCGCCAGCAGCGCCGTGCGGAAATCCCCGGGTGGCCGCCGGCTGAAAGGAGCCAGTGACTCGAACGCGCGCCTCGCGCCAACAGCGTCTCCCGTCATCAGTCGCGCTATGACCAGACCATCGCGCAGCTCGTCCGGGGGGAGCCAGCTCTTGCGATCCAGCGCCGCGGCCTCGAGCGGCTCGGCTGCTTTCACCGCCTGGGCGAAGTCCCACCCGCTCACTCCGTGGCGGAAATCGATGACCGCGCGGATCTCGGAGGGAGCCTTGTGACGATCGAGATAGCGATAGATCTGGCCATAGAACTCCGGATCGGCATAGCCTGTCGTACCGCCGTAGCGGTCCCGCTCGATGTCGGACATCCACTGCACCCAGACTCGCCAGTTGCCTGGCGGTTCGGACGCGGCCAGGGTTGCGAGCCAGGCTCGCTCGCGGGCCAGCGCCGTCACCTTCCGATCGTCGTCGGGAATAGTATCGGTCGTGACATAGGAGGCCGGATCCTTTAATGCGGCACCCAGCGCCAGGCTGTACATCCGGGGAACATCCGGCGCGGGCGCCGTTGTAAAGGACACCGGGCCGATCCGCCGGCCTTCGAAGGGCGCCGTCAGGTCCTGACGCTCGTTGGACAATCCCCAGAGCCCGATGGCCCGGGTCGCCAGGTAGCGAGTGCGTTCTGCGCCGTTGTCGAGGTGAGGGAAGAAGTCGGAATTGACCTGCGGCGCCGCCTCCACCAGGGGACCCAGCGAGGCCCGGCTGCCAAGCCGGGTGGCCTCCATCGCCTCGGGAGTGAACGGCAGTTGATGACAAAGATCCTGCTGAATTCCAGGCCACTGGAAGATGCTCCAGTCGGGAGCCGGCAGTTTGGGCCCATTCGTCGCGACGACGATCATGTCCGATCCCACCGGCATGAAGACCTGGTAGTCCCCAAACTTCTGGTGCAGCGCCGCGAGCACAGTGGTCACCAGTCGATCGTTCAGATCGTAAAGGTGAATCCACTGAGCGAAGATCCCGTTCGGCTTGAGATACAGCTTGACCCGGTCGTAGAACTCTGCGGTAAACAGGCCCGATACTCCGCTCACCCAGGGATTGGAGGGCTCGGAGAAGATGAAGTCGTACTGTTTCCCTCCCGCCGCGAAGTAGGACTTGGCATCGTCGATGATGAATTCGCTGCGAGGATCCTCGAACACTCGCCGGTTGGCCGGCAGGAATGCCCGGGACGCCTTGATCATCTCCGGCTCGATCTCGATCGTCGCCAGGTGCTTGAGATGAGGGTTTGCCAGCAGGATATGACTCGACATCCCAGTGCCCTGGCCAATGACCGCTCCCTCTTCGGCGTTCGGCGCATGCGCGGCAGTCATGAGAGGGCCCAGCACCATCGTGGCCATGTCGCCTCGGAGCGGATGGCGCGCGGAATCGGGGGTGCAGGAGTTGAACCAGTAGGCGCTGAGTTGTCCGTCTGACTTGCCGTTGGTAGCGATGAAGATGTCGCCGGTCGAGGTAATCTTCTCGGCGGAAACGGTCGCTGTTCTTCCGTCACGGGTGTAGAGAATCTCTCTGCTTCCCGGCGGCGGCACGATGCCAAAGCGATAGACTCCGCTCAGAAGTAGCCTGCGATCCAGCGTCGGAGTCAGCGCCGTGATCGCAAAGACCACTCCCAGCCCCGCGAGCGAGAGGAGTGCGAAACGCCGGGCTCCACCATCCCCGCTCAATCGGGCCGCTACGAAGAGGATGACGACGCCGATCGCCATGTCGACCAGGGCGCCGAAGGAGAGCAGTGTCTTGAGCCCAACCATGGGCATGAGCACCAGGGCGGCGATGCTTACTCCGATGATCGATCCCAGGGTGTTGACCGCGTACACCGTCCCGATCGCGCGTTCACCAAGGCCGCCCAGCACCAGAGTGCGGGTGATGAGCGGCAGGGTAATGCCGGCGCAGAAAGTGGCGGGGATCATGACCAGCATGCAGATCCCGTAGCGGGCAATCGTGAAGCCGTTGTAGCCGGCGTCGGTCTTCGCGAAGGTGTGTAGCAGGTCGCCGGTCCACCCGAAAGACATCACGTAGACCGGGAGCGTCGCCAGGGCGAGAAAGCCCATCGCCCACTGGGTGACACCCAGGACCCGAAGCGGGTCGGAGAACTGATCCGCCTTGGAGCGGACCCAGAGCGATCCCATCGCGATACCGAGGATGAACGCCGACAGCATCAGTTCAAAGGCGTGAGTCGCACTGCTCATCACCAGCGACAGCATTCTGATCCAGGCGATCTCATAGATGAACGACGCGATCGCGGTACCAAAGGCGGTCCACAGCAGAAGGCGGGAAAGGGTTCCGGCGTGTTCCGGCTGGATTACCCCTGACCTGTTGACCTCGGTTGACGTGATTGCAGGGCGCTCGCTGGCTTCTCCCTCCGCGGTCCTCACCCGATGGGCCCGAGCTGCGACGATGGCGCCTATCGCCACCACAAAATTCAGGATCGATGCAGCGAGAATGGTTCCCGGCAGTCCCGCCACTTCCACCAGGTAGAATCCCGCGACCAGGACACCGACCGCCGCGCCGAAGCTGTTTGCGAAATACAGAATGCTGAGGGTCCGTCCTGGCCGGTCGGCGATCCACCGCAGCGCACCAGCCGTCATGAGCGGGAAAGTCATGCCCAGCAGAATGGACTGGGGCAGGATCAGGGCCGAGGCGATCCCCCACTTGGCGATGGTGAGCGAAACGGAGCCCGCGGTGTGGGGGAACACCGACTGGTAAGCCCAGTTGGTGACGGCGATGTAGAGATCATGAAAAACGAGGCCGACCGTCCCGATCAGCCCCTCGACGATGGCGTACCCGAAGAGCGGCGATTTCAGTCGCTCGGTCCAGCGGCCCACCAGCATGGCTCCCAGCGCCATTCCGCCCAGGAAGATCACGAGGACGATCACCTGGGCGTATGCATTGTGGCCGACGAAGAGACCGAGATAGCGTGACCAGACCGACTCGTAGAACAGGCCGGCCGCGCCGGACAGAATGAAGAGCAGGGTCAGTACGACCAGCATGCTGATCCTCGGGTTGTAGGGGGTGGGGCAGCCGAATTCTACACGGAAGTGGTGTGGGATAGAAGATTTCAGATTTTAGATTGCAGATTGAAGATTGGGCAGCCGAAAATCTGCAATCTGCAATCTGCAATCTTCAATACTCCCCCTCACTCCTGATCTCTCAACACCTCGAGTGGCGTCCTCCGAAACACCTCGACGCTGTTCCAGATCCCCGTAACCAGCGTCAGCGCGATCATGCCGAGGGCGAGAGCGAGATAGCCGGCCCAGGGAACGGAGAAGGGAACCTCGAAGACGTATTTGGTGAGGGCCCATCCTGCGGCGGACGCCAGGGCCATCGCTACGAAAGCCGAGAGTACACCGAGGGCGGCATACTCGGCCAGCATGATTCGAAGGACCTGGCGGCGAACGGCGCCGAGGGTCTTGAGCAGCACCGCTTCCCTCACCCGCTGGAACCGGCTGGTCGCGAGCGCGCCAATGAGCACGATGGTCCCCGTCGCCAGGCTGAAGAGCGCCATGAACCGCACCGCGAGCACCACACTGGAGACGATCCGCTCGACCGCCGACTGAATCGTCGTCAGGTCGATCGAGGTGATGTTCGAGAAGCGTTGCACTACCTGCCGCTGGATCTCCCCTAACTCGAGCGAGGTGGATGCCCGGGTGAGAACGACGTAGCTCTGCGGTGCCGCTTCGAGGGCGCCGGTGGGGAAGACCACGAAGAAATTCGGCTCGAAGCGGGCCCAATTCACCTCTCGCAGGCTGGCGATCCTGGTCGTGATGCTCACTCCTTGCACGTCCCACACGATCGTGTCACGCACCGTGACTCCGAGATCGCTGGCGACACCGGTCTCCATTGAGATGGGAAAGACCGGTCCCTTCTGGCTGCCGGGGTTCCACCAGAGTCCCACGACGACCTTCTCCGAATGCACGATCGAATCGCGATACGTCGAACGGAACTCCCGCCGGAGGGCCCACCGCTCGATCGGCTCACCTTCGCGATTCTTGGGTGCGCTGTCGGCCAGGATCTGCCCGACGGGACGGCCGTTGATCGAACGGATTCGCATCGGAACGATCGGCACCGGCGCACTCGCCGGGTGTCCTTGCTGCTTGAGCAGATCGGCCAATCCCTCGCGCTGGTCGGGCTGGATGTCGAAGAAGACCAGATTGGGCTTTCCGGGACCGGCATCGAGGTTGAGCTGCCGGAGCAGGTTGTGCTGCACCAGCGCGAGCGCGCCGAGCAGGAACGCGCCGAAACCGAGTGCCAGGACAACAGCCACGGTCTGGTTCGCCGGGCGGTAGAGATTGGCGAGCCCCTGTCGCCACACGTAGGGCAGTCTGCGGGGGAACCAACGCCGGACGCCGCGGATGAGCGCCAGCGCCGCAAGCCACAGGACGAACAGTGCCAAGCCGATCGCGCCGGCGAAGAAGAATCCCTTTCTGACCTCCCCAACCTGATAGATCGTGAGGAGCACCGTGCTGACTACCAGGGTGATCCGCGCGACCCAGGTCCACAACTCGGCGCGTTCCCGCCGGGTGGTCTCGTACGGGCGCCTCAGTACCTCGAGTGGTGGCACCGAGCGCACCCGGAGCAGGGGCAACAGCGCAAAGATGGTTGAAACCCAGATTCCGATGAGCAATCCGGTGAGCACTGCCCTGGGCGAAGGCCTTATTTGAACCGTGAGAGGCAGGAACTCGCCGAAGACATGGGGCAGCACCAGCTGCAGCAACAGTCCGAGCCCAACTCCCACGGCACTGCCGATCAGACCCATGATCATCGCCTGGAGCAGGTACACTGCGAATAACTGCAGCGATGTCGCTCCGAGACAGCGAAGGACGGCAATTGCCTCCCGCTTCTGGCCCAGGAAGACCTGCACCGCGCTTCCCACGCCGATCCCTCCCAGCAGCAACGCGATAAGCGCGATCAGGCTCAGGTAGCGGCCCAGTTGGTCGAGCGAGCTGCGGAGATTCTCCTCGTTGTCGCTCGCGGTTCGTAGCGAGAGCTGACGCTGGTTGACCTTGGTGCGCCAGGCCTTGGCGAGCGCCTCGACCTTCGTGGAATCCGGGAACCTCAAATACCACTCGTACTCCGCCCGCGCGCCAAAGCTGAGGAGGGATGTCTCCGCCAGATATCGCGACGGGATGAACACCCGAGGCCCGAACGCGCTCTCGATGCCAACGTCTCCCGGGAAGTTGTCCACCGTCCCGGCGACGACGAATGAGGCTTCCCCCAGCGATAGCGTGTCCCCGATCGAGGCTTGAAGTCCGGTCAGAAAAGACGGATCAACCAGCGCGATCTTCCCATCGGATGTGAGGCTCTTCCATCGATCGGCCGGAGTCGTGCGCACCGTGCCGTAGAGCGGGTACTCGCCGGCGATGGCCGTTACCCGGACCATGCGGGTCGCGCCGCTGCGCTTGATGTAGGCCATCCCGGCGAAGCCGGTGACGCTCGCGACATCGCCCGTCCCGGCTCCCCCCTGCCTGGCGATCGAATCCACCGTTTCGGTGGTTGTCTGGGTGGGAGTGATGCGGGAGGCGATGCGGGCATCGGCGCCGAGCAGGGCCCGTGACTGCTCCGCTATACCGGTTCGAAGGTTTTCGCTGAACGATTCGATTGCTACGAGAGCCGCCACCCCCGCGGAGATCGCCAGGGTCAGAAGAAGCAGGCGTCGCCCGCCCGCCCGTCCCTCTCGCCAAGCCATGTTGAGAATGAACTTCAGGGTCGTCACGCTGGCTGCACTCCGTTCCCCGAATCGGCCACCACCGCTCCGTCCGCCAGGCGGATCACTCGATGGGCCTTGGCCGCGAGGTCCGCGTCATGGGTGACCAGAACCATCGTGGTGCCGGACTCCTCGTTGAGCTCGGTCATGATCGAGATGACCCGGGCTCCCGTGGCTGCGTCGAGATTGCCGGTGGGTTCGTCAGCGAAGAGGATCCGGGGACGGATGCTGAAGGCCCGTGCCAGCGCCACTCGCTGTTGCTCGCCGCCCGAGAGTTGGGAGGGGTAATGGTGTTCTCGTCCCCCAAGTCCGACCCGTTGTAGAAGCTCAGCTGCCCGTTGCTCAGCGTCTTCCCCCCGCAATTCCAGCGGTACCTGGACGTTTTCCTGGGCGGTGAGGGTCGGAATCAGATGGAAAGACTGGAAAACGAATCCCACCCGCTCGCTCCGAAACCGAGCCCGTCCATCTTCGTCCAGGGTGTTGAGATCCTGACCGTCCAGAACCACGCGACCCTCCGTCGGACGGTCGAGTCCCGCGAGGAGACCCAGGAGCGTCGTCTTCCCGCTACCGGAAGGTCCGACGATGGCAACAAATGCCTTCGGCTCGATCTGGAAGCTGATATTCTTTACTACTACGAGCGGGCGTCCGCCCGAGAGGAAACTCTTGGTCAGCGATTCGGCTCGAATCATTTCGAGAAGCGGGAACGGGGAAAAGAGAACAGAGAACAGGATACCGGAACAGAAACTCGGAACTCGATGCTCAAATCTAGAAGCATCCGGCTTTCATGGCTTTTCGCTCTTTCGGCACTCCCGTTGAGCGGGTGCGGTCACCCTGACCGTGGCGCTATCGCTCGTGATACCACGACTGAGTCCCCCGCCTCGCCCGGCCCGTCCGCCTCGTCCGACCTACCCGTCATCCTCTTCCTTGGTACCAGCCTGACCGCCGGACTCGGGGTGGAGCTGGATCAGGCCTATCCCGCCCTGATTCAGCAGAAAATCGATTCTCTGGGCCTGCATTATCGGGTGATTAACGCCGGAGTAAGCGGGGAAAGCTCGGCTGGAGCGCTACAACGGATCGACTGGGTCATGCGGGAAAAGCCCGCCGTGCTGCTGATCGAGACCGGCGCGAATGACGGGCTGAGAGGACAGGACCTCGACTCGCTGAAAGCCAATATTCAGGCGATCATCAACCGGGTCGACGAGCAAGCTCCCCACACCCGGATCATCCTGCTCGGCATGGAAGCGCTTCCCAATCTCGGTGCCCAATACACCAAGGCGTTTCACGACATCTATCCCGCCGTGGCGCGGGCCAATCACCTTCCGCTGGTACCATTTCTGCTAGCGGGCGTCGCCGGGGTGGACTCGCTCAATCAGGAAGATGGGGTCCATCCTACGCCTGCGGGGCATCGGATCATCGCGAGCAACGTCTGGCCGACGCTGGAAACCGTCCTCAACAAAGGGACCTGATTGCGTCAGAGAACCCTCGCGGTTCCCTTCGTAATTGCTCTTCTGGCCTTGGTCTCCTCCTGTAACAAGGATGAACCGGACCAGAAGGCCCGCTCTTTCTTCATGGGGTTCTCCGCAATCCCTCCCAGCAACGATCCCGCGCTGCAGCTCCCCACCTTGCAAATGTCCTCGGCGCATGCGGACGCCGGTCTGATCCAGCTCTCGATTCCCTGGAACACACTACTTGGCGGCACTTCGGCGCCTGATGAAGTACGAACGGTTCGACTGCCGCTCGTGCAGTACTACCGGGGCGGCGGGCGGGTAATCGTCGTGGCGCTCGACGTTACCAACGGGCTCGATCGGTCGGCCGAAGATCCAGAGCTGGTGGCACTGGGAAAGAGCATTACCGACCCTGCAATCCAGCAGGTCTATCGCGAATACGTCGCGGCAGTGGACACGATTCTCCGGCCGGAATACCTGAGTCTGGCAGCGGAGACCAATTTGGTACGGGCGATCGCGCCGGCGTCGCTTTACTCTGCTGTTGTGACGATGACGAACGACGCAGCCGCCGAGCGGCGCGCCGATGCTACGACGGCGAACCTCATGGTCAGCGTTCAGGTTGAAGTTGCCTGGGGGAAATTGCAGGGAGGGCCATACGTTGGCATCGTGCAGGATCGTACCGACTTTCCTTTCCTCGATGCCCTCGGCCTCTCGTCCTATCCCTACCTCGGCGGGTACGCCGACCCGAACGATGTTCCCGACGATTACTACAGCCGCCTGGTAACTGGAAATCCACTGCCAGAGGTCGTTCTGGAAGGCGGATGGCCATCACGAGATGTCTCGGCACAGATCACGAGTTCTCCAGGGGAGCAGGCGCGCTACATCGCGCGACAGGCGGAGTTGCTGGAGAAGGCAGGTGCCGCCGGGGTTCTGCAGATCACCTTCACCGATCTGGCGCTCAGCGCCTTTCCACCGCCGACCAACACTGGTCTCATCCCATTCGCCTACCTGGGCCTGGTTGATACGGTTCTCGCGCCCAAGGCAGCACTAACGACCTGGGACAGCATTTTCGCCATACGCTACCGGCCCTGAAATGGCCGAGGGCGCACCGATGTCGTGCGCCCTTTTCGTCAATCAGGCTACTCGCAGGCGTGCGAGGTCCCGTTGTAAGAGCATCCCCCCGTTTCTCCGTTCGGGTCGTTGGTGCAGGCACTACCAGCCAGCAACATGCCGAGCAGGATGGTGCTCAGGGCGAACAGTCGACGGGCGTTGACGCGAGACGCTGACATACTTCCTCCTGGTGCGGTTAGAGGGTGCCTCATTGCACCCCTCATCCGAGCAACGCAGCAACCGCCTCCCTATTCTCACTCTCAATCCACGTTGCGCGGCCATGCGGTCGGCGTACCTTCAGGTTTGTGACCTTCCCCACAGATCCGGAGTCCCGGGCCCTCGAAACCGTGCTCAACCGGTTCGCCGACCGGGTGCGCAGAGTGGGGCTTCGGCATGGCCTCGCGGGAAAGGACGTCGATGATCTGGTGCAGGAGGTGCGAGTGCGACTCTGGAAGGCGTTGCAGAACGGCGAGAAAATCGAGGCAGCTCCTGCGTCCTATATATATCGCACGGCCGCGTCCGCAGCCCTGGACCTCCTCCGACGGCGCCGGGCGCGCCGGGAGACTCCGGTTCGGGTGAGCCGGGTCACCGGCGAGGCGATCCTGGGTGAGTCGCCCTCACCCGAGGCCCTCATGGATGGGGCCGAGCTGGCCGAACAGATCGGTGAAGCCGTAGGACGCCTCCCCGATTCGCGGCGCTCGGTCGTCCGGATGTACTTGGCGGGGTACGGCCGGGAGGAAATCGCCGATCTGCTGGGCTGGACCGAGGCCAAGACCAGGAACTTGCTCTATCGGGGATTGGCGGACCTGCGGGAACGGCTCACCAGCATGGGAATCGGCCCCGAGGTGGACTCATGAAAGAGGAGCGCATGCGGCAAAGCTATGACCGGCTGCTGGCCATCCGAGCCTCTGGAGAGGCTGATCGGACCTCCTGCCTCACGCCGGAGGCGATGCAGGAACTGTTGCAGCCGGGAATTTCCGAGGAGGAGCGCCTCCGCCGAATCGACCACATCATGGGGTGTCCGTACTGCCTCCCCGAATTCGAACTGCTGCGTTCGGTGGCCAAGGCAGAGCCGTCGCGTTCCTTCCCCCGGGTGACCGCCCTGGCAGCTGCCCTGACGCTGCTTCTCGGAGCCGCGCTGGTCTGGAGACTCAGCTCGCCGCGTGATGAGTCCGTCCTGAGGGGAGATGGGGCGCCGATCGCAATGGAAACCCCGGCGCCGGACGCCAAAGTGGTACCTCCGGCATCCTTCGTGTGGCATCCAGTTGCGAATGTGCTGCAGTATCGGATCGAGGTACTCACCCCTTCGGGAGATCTCGTCTGGCAGCACGCGGGCACCGATACGACCGCGACCATGCCATCCGACACCCCGCTGCAGTCAGGCGCGGACTATCGCTGGGCCGTCGTCGCCGAATTCGCCAACGGGGAGCACATCCGTTCGACTCTGCAGCGCTTCAAGGTCACAGCGCCCTGAACCTCCGGCGCGCAATCAGCGCGACCAGTCCCAATCCGATCAGCACCCCAACCAGGGACGCGCCACTCCGGCTGGCCGGCCGCTCGAGGGGTACTCGCGCGAGCGGATCACCGATCAATGTGAAGGAAGCCCATACCGCCGGAGGCGCGCCGTTCCGCCTCGCCTCCAGTTTCGCGCGCTGGAGCGCGTCGGTCGCGGGAAGACCGTCCGCGAGCCCTCGGTAGAAGGGTTCGATCAGGGTGTTTCGCGAGCGGTCCTTGATTGGCCAGAGCGTTGCGAGAACCGACCGGGCGCCCGCCTGGAGCAGCGGCGCGGTCAGCCCCTGAATGCCTTCCCCTCCTACAACCCATCCTCCTGCAGTGCGGCAAGCCGAAAGGACCACGACATCCGCAGCCAGTCGCAGGTTCGCGAGATCCGCAGGTCCGACGAAGCCGTCCTCGTTCTGTCCGGGCGCCAGGGCCAACGCGGTCCGGCTGAGCGTGCCTTCATCGACGATGGCATGGGTCGCGAGATGGATGATGCGGAAGCTGTCGAGCGGAGTCCGCTTGAGGAACGCCTCACTCGCCTCGTCCCGAAGCCGGAGAACCGCGCGTCGGCCATAGCGACTGACGGCTCTGGCCTCCTCGGCAGAACCGCCAAGTCGGGGCAACCCGCCGGTCGCGGTGAACGCTGCTCGATAGGTGCTGGTCTGCTCATCTCCGCTCTTCTCCGTAGCGAATCGAGGATCCGCGATGGCTAGCACGCGAGGGGGAAGCGTACTCGAGGGACGTGTGTGCAGCCTGGCCGCCACTGCAGCGGAGGGCGCAACCGTGATGGCGTAACGGGTTACCAGCGGTTCGTTGGTGGACAGGATCAGCGCGTCGAACGGCAGCCGGTGCAGGGGACCATCGGGGACCAGGACGAACCTGTGAATCTCGGCTGGAAGTCCGGACAGAGCGGAGTCGAGTAAGGCGGCACGAAGTCGGCTGCCGAGGTTGCTGCCGTCGTCGCCGGAGGAAAGCAGGGCTGTGAAGCGCTCAATGTCCGGACCCAGGGAATCGAGCGGCGCCAGGACGTAACCGGCCAGTCGGAGCTGAGTCGCCACAAAAAGCGTGGTACGCTGGCCGCGGGGTCCGGCGAGGTATTCCAGCAGTGCGGTCTGAGAATCGATCGCGGCGCCCGCGAGCTCCAGCGGATCGGCGGTCGTCTCTGCGCGGGGCCCCCCACCCGATGAATCCGAGAGCGCCATCGTCTGCACCATGTGGTCGGTCAGCGTGCGGGCTTTCCTTCGCTCTACGAGACTAAACGCCTGCCGCACGTAACCCGCCCCAATCAACTCAGCCACGATCGTCGCTAGTCCCGCATCGGGCTCGTCCCAGAGCGACCTGGCCTGAAAGACCAGCAGTCGGAGGTCCCGGTCGCTCAGCCCGGCTCGAAATGCGTCGAGGCGATCCGACGCGGTCGTCGCTTCATCCAGGGCCCGGGCGAAGTCGCCCTTGCGAACGTACACCTCGGCGAGCCGGGTCTTGATGGCGTATTGATCCAGATACTGCTCGGGCCCACTGGTTGAGAGCGCCCCTTTCAAGTAGCGCTCCGCCGCGGGGAGATCATTCATCCGCAGCGCGGCAAGACCGAGTGGGTACTGCAGTCCGCTGCTCCAACCGGCGTGGCCGTGCGTGTCTCCGTATTCGATCGCCGTCAGTAATTCTGCTCGCGCCCCTGCCCAGTCTCCGCGAAAAGCCCTCGCTGCGGCGAGACGGTGATGGGCAAAGAGCACTCCTTCGGCCGACCCGCTCCGCTCCGCATTGGCGAGTCCACGGCGGAAGATGGCCTCGGCCTCATCCAGCCGCCCCGTTTCGAGTGCAACACTGCCCTCGGCTGCTGCGATGTTCCCCAGGGCGAACCGGTCGTTCAACGTCGTGAAAATCCGCTTGGCAATCAGGAAGTCTTCGACGGACGAGCGTTTGTCGCCGAATTGCCAGCTCACCAGGGATAGGAAGCGTCGGGCCCAGGCGATCGAGAATCGGCAGCTGACGCTGTCGCCTGCAACCACCGCTTCTGAGAGCCAGCGGCGCGCTCCACCGAAGTCGAAAACGGCCGAGGCGTTGTACCCGCGGGTGAAAAGTGCAAGCGAGAGCATTGCGCCATCGCGGGCTGCACGGAGGGCCGTGATCGCGCTGTCCAGATTGGCGTCCGCCGCCTCGGGCCCCGTCTCGGTGTTGATGAGCACATTGGCCAGCGCGTGATAGCAGTGCCCGATCATCCGCAGCGAGCCGCTGCGCTTCGAGGCCGCCAGTCCCAGCTTCGCTTCGTGCTCCGGGTCGCCCTGGCCGGCGAAACTCATGATCGGCGCCTTGGTGCAGGCGACGAGAGCGAGCACTTCATCATCGCCAGGCGGCGTGACCCGCTCCGCCGAGTCCATGATCGCGAGACCGGCGGTCATTCCCGTGAGACGGGACCGCAAGAAGCCGAGGAATCCCAGGGCCGTCGCCTGCGCGGAGCGATCGCCGGTTTGTGCCGCGAGATCGGCCGCCTCCGCGAATCTGGCAGCCGAAGTATCGAACGGGAGATTCCAGAGCTCGACGGTCCCCAACCCGATCAGTGCCTGAATCCGGTAGGGGTCGCGGGCAGGAAGGGTGGTGATCAGTCGTTGATACGCCGCGTGCGCCTCGAGCGAGTCGTGGCGGAGAGCAGCAAGCGTCGCCAGGCCAAACGCCGCGGCCCGGTCCGAGGAGTCGCGCGATAGCCGTACCGCCCAACCGGAAGCGAGCGGCCCGGTACTGTCATGCTCGAAAGCACGCTGTGCCACCCTCGCTATCTCGCGAGGCGATTCCCCCTGGCCGGTCTGGAGGCCGGTCAGAGCGCTGAGAAGAAACAGGATGACAAGCATTGCGGATGAGATACCGCGTGGTCCGGTCGGGGACAAGGCGTTCCCCGTCAGCTACTGCTCGCCGTTCAGGTATTCTCCCAGGTCATTGGCGCAGGTATGTCTTGCCTCCCGCCACCAATTGTCCGCCCTGCAGCTGAAAGTCCACGGCGATCTGGCCCTTCGAGCTCTTGAAGACCAGCGTATTCCCGATAACGGTATAGCTGCCCGCATCGCTGGTCTGGCTGGCTCCGTCTCCGCCACCGGTGTACCCGGGGGTCACAACCATTACGGTCGACGTGGATTGGTACTGGAAGTTGCCCCGTCCGTCGAACACCACCGTTTCCTCATGACTGTGCGAGGTAGTGCCGCCGACTCTGGTTCCTCCTTCATAGTTTCCCGCGTAGAGGATCCAGGTACCCGCCAACGCCGCCATCGCCTGCTGATTGACCTCGGGTGGCCCCGCCTTGACACTCGCCGCCACCTGTTCGAGCACACTGCGTAGCCCAGACATCTGCTCCGGGGTCGTCAGCGCGAGCATGTTGAAGCCCGTCCCGTGCGGTGTGAGGAGAGCGATGAAGCGTCCCTGGACGGTGCGACCCGACTGATCCTGGGAGGCATAGGTCGCGGTCATCGCCTGCATGCCAGCTATCGTGGTCTGGGTGGGCTGCTCCACCGGGTATGCCTGGAGATTCATTGACTGGTAGAAGGCCGACAAGTCAGCCATCGCTTCATCGAAGGAGTGGTAGAGACCCGGTGCCACGAAGATCGCGCCAGCGGCCGTGTTCGAGGCCAGCATTTCGAGTCGGCCCAGCCTCTGGGTCACCTGCCATTGCGGAGGGACCTTGTAGCTGATGTTCCACGCCGCGGAGGTCCCTGCTCCGGAGCCGGGCGGCCCCGAAGAGATCTGGGCGTTGGCGGCCTGCGGAATCGCGGCGGCCAGGGCCAGCAAACCCATGACAGAATCCAAGTTGGAGAGCGGCACGTTAGCCTCGCGTCAAAAGAGAATGGGAGGGGCCAAGCTGGCCCCTCCTCTCTTCTGACGCGCCCGGGTGGGAGGGATTCTCACCCGGGCGGGGATGAACCATGGAAGTGATGATGCCGGCGCGCTGAGCCCGAGCCGGGCGAGGCTACTCCAGCAGGATGGCGTCCAGCTCGAAGGCGACGTTCCCTTTCATTGCACCGGAGACCGGGCAGCCGTCCTTGGCCTCCTCGGCGGCGCGGCTGAACGCTGTCTGCTCGATGCCGGGGACAGTGCCGCGCACCACCAGCTTCATGCGAGTGATCTTGATTCCTCCGCCCCCGACCTCGATGGTGCATGAGGCAGTAGTGTTGATCTTCTTGGCGGGTGTGCCGGCCTTCTCCAATCCGGCCGCCAACGCCATGCTGAGGCAGGCCGCGTGGGCCGCCGCGATCAACTCCTCGGGGTTTGTCCCTTTGGCTCCTTCGAATCGAGTGGAAAAGGAGTAAGCGCCCTGGAAGGCCCCTGATCCCGCGCTGAAATTTCCTTTGCCGGTCTTAAGGCCGCCTTCCCAGACGGCGGAGGCAGTGCTGGTGGTCATGCTCGAGCTCCGAGTCAGTCTAGAGTAGAAAGGACTGAGGACTGAGTTGATAGAATCTACTCCACTCTTCGAAATTTGTGCCCTCCCTCAGTCCTCAGTCCTCAGTCCTTTGACCTCGTCATTATCCGATCTTCTTCCGCAGGCCCCTCGACGCCAGCAGCAGCAGCACCGTTGCCATCACGGCCAGCACGGCGAGCTTGGGAAACAGGACATCGAAGCCGGCGCCCTTGAGGAACAAGCCGCGCAGAATCTCCAGGAAATACCGGATCGGATTGATCAGCGTGATAAGCTGGATCGCGGCCGGCATGCTGGAGATGGGAAACATGAAGCCCGAAAGCAGCATCGCCGGGAAGAAGAACAGGAACATCGTCATGAACGCTTCCTGCTGGGTGCGGGAGATCGAGGAAATGAGCAGTCCAGCTCCGAGCGCCGCCAGGATGTAAAGCAGGCTCGCGGCGAAGAGCAGGAGGAAGCTTCCCCGGAAGGGGATCCTGAACCAGAGCAGCGCGACCGTCGTCACCAGCACCAGGTCGATCAATCCCACTATGGCCACCGGAATCGTCTTCCCCAGGATCAGCTCCGACGGCTGCATCGGGCTCACCATGAGCTGCTCAAGAGTGCCCAGTTCGCGTTCGCGCACGACCGCGAGCGCGGTGAGCAGGAGGCACATGAGCAGGATGATGACGCCGGCAACGGCGGGGACGTTGTAGACCTTGCTCTGGAGATCGGGATTGTACCAGACCTGCGGCCGGAAGTCGGCGATCATGACCGGAGCCTGCCCGCGACTGTACAGTGCCGAACCGCTGAATGATCCGCAGGGCGTAGCCACGGACCAGGTTCGCCGAGTTGGACCGGCTGCCGTCAACCAGTACCTGAACGGCGGGATTTCGTCCCGCCCGGAGGTCGCGCTCGAAGCCCGGCGACACCAGCACCCCGGCGAGGGCGGACCCGCCATCCAGTGCCCGATCGATGTCCCCACTCCGGCTCGAGCGCTGCGTGATCGCGAAATTCCCCGAAGCCGTTAGCGCGTCGGCGAGTGCCCGCGAGGTCGGAGTGTTGTCCTGATCCACGAGAATAGTCGGCGCATTTCGCACGTCGGTGTTGACCGCGTAGCCGAACACCAGGAGCTGGATCACCGGGGCCGCGAAGATGATCCGCTTCATCTTCGGGTCCCGCAGCATCTGTTTCATCTCCTTGCGAACCAGCTCGCGAAGACGTCCCGGGCTCACGGCTCCAACTCCTTGTGGAAAATCCGCACCGCGAGGGTGAGACCCCCAAGCGCGAAGAGGGTGAGCGCGAGAATCTGCGGCCACAGGACCTCGAGACCCACTCCCTTGAGGAAGATTCCTCTCGTCACCACGATGAAGTAGCGAGCCGGAACCAGCAGGCTCACTCCCTGAAGAACCATCGGCATGTTGTCGATATCGAACGCGAAGCCCGAGAGCAGGAACCCGGGAAGGAAGGTGATGAGCATGCTCATCTGGGTGGCCACCAGCTGAGACTTGACCAGTGCGCTGACGAAAATGCCCAGTCCCAGTCCTCCGAGGAGGAAAAGCACCGAGGTCACGAAGAGAAGTAAAAGGCTTCCGTGAAACGGCACCTGAAACACGAAGATGCCGAGGAGAACGGTCATTGCCATGTCGATGAGACCAATGGCGAGGTAAGGAAGCAGTTTGCCGCCGATCACCTCGAGCGGGTCAACTGGTGTGGAGGCCAGCTGCTCCATCGTGCCCCGCTCCCACTCTCTCGCGATGGTGAGGGACGTGAGCATCGCCGCGATGACCATCATGATCACTGCGATCAATCCCGGAACGATCGCGAGCCGGCTATCGAGCGTCTCGTTGTACCAGGCGCGGATCTCCGCTCGAACCACGCCCTGCTGGGGTGCTACCTTCGCCGCTTCCCTCTGACTCCACGTGCTAACCGTCGCCTCCGCGTAGGAAACCGAGATCGATGCTGTGTTGGCGTCGGCGCCGTCTACCAGCGCCTGGATCCGGCCTCCCCGATGCAGCGGCCGCATCGGCCGCGAAGCCTCGGGGGATGATGATTACGATCTGTGCCTTCCCCTGGGTCAACAGGCGGTCCGCATCCGCTCTGCGGGAAATCGCGCCCAGATCGCGGAAGACCTTGGTTTCCCTGAAGGCGTCGATCAGCTCCCGGCTGGTGCTGGTTTTGTCCTCGTCCAGAATCGCGAGCCTGATGTCTTTGACGTCGAAGCTCACGGCATAGCCGAAGAGCAGAACGAGGAGCACCGGAAGCCCGAATGCCAGTGTAAGGCTCCTGGGGTCGCGCCGGAGCTGAATCAGCTCTTTCCGCGCGACCGCGAAGATCCGCTCAGTCATCAGCCGCACCCCCGGTACGACGGATTAGACTGACGACCGCATCCTCCAGAGATGGCGCGACCGGCTTCAGGGAGGTCACCGATACTCCGCTCCTGCCCAGAAGCTCCCGCATGCGCCGGTCTGCGTCTTTCGCCTCGCGAAGAGTGAGGTGGACGTTTCGGCCGAACAGCACAGCGTCCACGACCCCTGGGTCACCGGTCAGCACCTCGACCGCCCGAAGCGGGTTGGGAGTCTCCAGTTCGAACAGCGGGTCCGTGGCCTCGCCGCGCAGCTGGGCGGGACGGTCCAGGGCAACCAGACGGCCCCGGTTCATCAGCGCCACGCGGTGGCAATACTCTGCTTCTTCCAGGTAGTGGGTGCTGACCAGCACCGTGGTTCCCGCTTCGGCGAGCGCCTGAATCAGATCCCAGAACCGGCGGCGAGAGAGCGGGTCTACTCCGGAAGTTGGCTCGTCGAGAAACAGCACTGGAGGCTCGTGCAGCACCGCGCAACCCAGGGCCAGCCGCTGTTTCCAGCCCAGGGCGAGCGCGCTGGTCATGGTGCCCCGTTGGCGATCCAGTCCGGCCATTTCCAGCACCCATGCCCGACGCTTCTCCAGCCGCGTACCGGTCACTCCATACAGACCTGCGAAGAAGACGATGTTCTCATCGACGGTGAGGTCCGGATACAGCGAGAAGAGCTGGGACATGTACCCCAGGCGCCTCTTCACTTGCTCGGATTCCCGCTCGACGTCGAATCCGGCGATCCGCGCCGTGCCTTCGCTCGGCTGCATCAGACCGGTGAGCATCTTGATCGCGGTGGTCTTCCCGGCACCGTTGGGCCCCAGGAGGCCGAAGATTTCTCCGGTCTCCACCGAGATCGACAAGGCGCTAACCGCGGTGAAGTCTCCGAAACGGCGCGTTAGCTGGATCGCCTCGATCGTCGCGGTCATCGGCCGGTTCCCCCGGTTCGCTCGATGAAGACGTCTTCGAGCGAGGGGGTGATCTGCCGAACCGCGATCACCGGTTGGCCCGCAGACGCAAGGGCATCGGCCAGCGGTGGCCAGTCATCCTCGTAGGAGTCGACTCGGACGTGCAGCGTGTCGCCAAAGGCCGAGACCCTGGCCACCGTCGGCTGGGCCGCGAGGACACGGGCTGCCTCCCGAGGATTTGGACAACGCACTTCCAGCATCTGTCCCGGCAGGCCGGCCTGAAGCGCCTCAGGGGTGTCGAGCGCTATCGCACTTCCCGCGTCGAGCAGCACCACCTGATCACAGCGCTCCGCCTCGTCCAGATATGCCGTGGAGACAATCGCGGTGACGCCCTCCGCGACCATCTGGTGGAGAATCAGCCAGAGATCACGCCGGGATATGGGATCGACTCCGAAGGTGGGCTCGTCGAGAAGCAGCAGCCGTGGCTGATGGATCAGCGCGCAGCAGAGGCCAAGTTTTTGCTTCATTCCACCTGACAGCTGGCCAGCGAGTCGGGTCTTGAACTGCCCCAGGCGGGAGAACTGATAGAGGCGTTCGAGTCGGGCGGGACGGTCAGCTTGCGGAACTCGATAAAGATCCGCGTAGAATGCGATGTTTTCCTGGACCGTGAGATCAGTGTAGAGGCCGAAGCGCTGCGGCATGTAGGCGGTGTGGTGCTTGATCCCTTCCGGATCCTTCACCACACTCACCCCGTCCACCACCGCGTCGCCTCCGCTCGGCCGAAGGACCCCAGCCAGCATCCGCAGCGTCGTCGTCTTGCCCGCACCGTCGGGTCCCACGATCCCGAACAGGGCGCCGGCCTCGACCGAGAAGCTCAATTCACGCACCGCTTCGGTGGCGCCGAAACGACGGCTCAGGCCGATGGCCTCGACCAGCGTGCCCACCGGACACTCCCTTCGCGTTATTGCAGGTAAACGTCGGCAGGCATGCCCGGCTTCAACTCGAGCGCCGAGTCGGCCAGGACCCGAACCTTCGCAGCATAGACCAGCTTCACCCGCTCCTCGGTGGTCTGAACATTCCGCGGAGTGAACTCGGCCTCGTCTGCCACCCAGTAGATCTCACCCTTGTAACGCTTGTCCGGATAGGTATCGGTCCGGATCGTCGCGGGAGAACTCAACCGCACGGCGCCGATCCTGGGCTCAGGGATGTAGATGCGGACCCAGCGGTCCCCGGGATTCATGAGCGAGAGGACCGGTGCGTTGGCCGACACAGCCTCTCCGGGCTCATGGTGCCTCGTGGTGACGATCGCGTCGAATGGTGCCTTGATAATCTCGTCGCTAAGCGTGGCCTCGAGAGTCTTCACCTGCGCCTCGGCCATCGCGACCTGCGCTCTCTGCGCCGCGATCTTTTCGACCCGAGGGCCTGCCTCCAGCATTCGGAGCTGAGCACTCGCCTGATCACGACGGGCCTTGGCCACGTCGTAGGTCACCTGCGCCCGATCCAGCTGCTGTTGGGAAACCACTTTGCTCGCGGCCAGCCCCTTGGTCCGTTGCAGTTCCGTCTCGGCATCGGTCAGAGTGTGCTCGGCACTCTCCAGCTCCGCACGAGCTTGTTCCAGCTCTTCAATCCGGGTTCCGTGCTCCATTTCCAGCAGCGAAGCCTTCGCGGCATCGACCTGGGCTCGGGCCTGGACGAGTCGCGCTGTGGTTACGAGGGTGTCGAGACGCGCGAGCACCTGGCCGGCGGTGACGCGGTCGCCCTCCCGAACCAGCACCTCGGTGATTCGCCCCCCGGTGGCGAACCCGAGAACCGCTTCAGTCGCTTCCACGGTCCCGGATGCTTCAATGCCTCCCTCGACCTGGGAATGGCGCCGCGAGTAGTACCAGTAGGCCGCGGCCGCCACGATCACGAGAATCACGACAGGGACGATCTTGCGCCTCATGCTACCTCCCTCGCTTCGGGTGCCAGTCCCCGTCGCACGAACTCGATGGCGTGCTGAATCAGCATGGCCCGAAACTCTGGCTTATCGAATTCGGGACCTACGACCTGGCCCACCAGGCGGCGGACCATGGCGAAGTAAAACGGCTGAGAAAGTATGCTCATGATGATGGGGACCGGGGGCCCGGCGCGAACGCTGCCTTCGGCCTGTCCATCCTGAATCAGCTTGAAGAGCGCCGGTTGAACCCGGTCGAGGGTGTCCTTGATGGGTGGAGGGAGCTTCCGCCCCAAGGCAAGCTCGTGAATAACCAGGGCAGGGAAGTCGGGGAACCGGGCGAACTGCTCATAGTACGCTTCAATCACTGCTGCGATTCGTTTCGTCGCCGCCTCGGGAGCGGAAGCCCGCTCGACAACCGTTTGTCCGAGGGGGACCGTGAACTCGCTCAGCACCGCGTTGTACAACTGTTCCTTTGAACCAAAGTGGTAGGTGACGGCGCCAAGATTGGCCTTGGCCCGGCTGGTAATCAGCCGGAGCGAGCCGCCCTCGTATCCCCGCTCGGCAAAGACCCGGCGGGCGGCGGTGAGGAGGCGTTTCGGAGTCGAGTCGTTATTCATACGGGCGTATGATCTAATTCATACGATCGTATCAGTCAAGACCAGGGTTCGGCTCCCGGCGGATCTCCCCCCGAAACCCGGGTGGGCCCATTATTGGCGCATGCGATTGCACTGGAACGGCTTGCTGGCCCTGATTCTGGCGGCCTGCGGGAGAGGCGAGCACCGAGGGGGCATGGGTCTCCGCGAGATCGGGAGCGAGCACCAATCCCCTGTCGTGGTTCGGAAGGCGACTCTCGTAGTCTTCTGGCTTCAGGCTTCGGACACTCTAGGGTCGGCCGACGGTCCCGATATGCTGGACGATTTCCGCTACTACACTGCTGCCGCCGCTCCCTGGTTCAAGGATCAGGGCATTCCCGTCGTCACGACCAACGCCGATACCATCGTGGTAGAAGCCGAGGGCGCCCCTCGCCGTATCATCATGGTTTCGGGGCTCGACTATCCGTTTGGATACGTGCTGGTTGACCCCGGGTATCCCGAGGAAATCCTGACCGGGGTACTTACCGACGATGAGCTGGTGGACGAGGCGGACGGGTACTTCGGATCGAACGACGACGAGGACGACGGAGAGACTCAGCGAGTCCGGTTCCGTCATCCGGGATCAGCGGCCCAGCACCTCCTGTACCTTGCTGACCAGCGTGGCAGGAGAAAATGGCTTCTGAAGAAAAGCGGTATTGGGAAGCAGCCTGCCATGCTGGAGAATGGCGTCATCGGTATAGCCGGAGACGTAAAGCACGTTGAGTCCCGGTCGCTGGGCTACCAGACGCGCTGACAGCTCCTGACCGCTCATTCCCGGCATCACCACGTCGGTGAGCACCAGGTCGAGGGGTCCCGGATGCGCGGCAACCGCGTTCAACGCCGCTTTTCCGTCTCGCGCTTCCAGGACCTTGTAACCGCTTCCCTCCAGGACGCGCCGGGCCAGCTTGCGCACGGCCTCTTCATCTTCAACGAGCAAAATGGTCCCTGCAGCGAGCCTCTCCGGAACGTGAGTCTGGGGGGTGTCCGGCTCTTCCACCTTTCCCTGAGCGCGGGGCAGGTAAATCCGGAACGTGCTCCCGCGGCCTGGTTCGGTGTCCGCGAAGATGTATCCGCCGCTTTGCTTCACGACGCCGTAGACCGTCGCCAGGCCCAGCCCGGTGCCCTTGCCCGGCTCCTTCGTGGTATAGAACGGCTCGAACAGGTGACGCTGGATCTCGGGTGACATGCCGGTGCCGGTATCGCTCACCGAGAGAACGATGTACCGGCCGGGTGGCATGATTGACTCTACTCCGACCGTGCTGGCCTCGATCCGGGCATTCCGGGTCGCAATGGCAAGATTTCCGCCCCGCGGCATGGCGTCCCGCGAGTTGACGGCGAGGTTGAGGATTACCTGGTCCAGCTGCCCGGGGTCGGCTTTGACCAGGCCAAGGTCTTTGGCCAGATCGGTGATCAGGTTGATGTCCTCGCCGATGACCCGGCGCAACATGGTCTCGGTTGCTCGGACCACCGTGTTGAGGTCGAGGATCTTGGGCTGCAGCACCTGCCGCCGGCTGAAGGCGAGAAGTTGTCGAGTGAGCGAGGCTGCGCGGCTTGCCGCGCGCTTGATCTCCTCGACATCCGACCGGTGTGGGTCTCCCTGTGCCAGGTCGCCCAGGAGCAGGTCGCTCATGCCGAGAATCGCGGTCAGCAGGTTGTTGAAGTCATGGGCAATCCCGCCGGCGAGACGGCCGGCGGTTTCCATTTTGCGCGCCTGGCGGAACTGCTCCTCGAGCATCTTGCGGTCGGTGATATCCCGCTGGGTGCCCCAGACCCGCACCAGCTTTTCATCCTCAATGATGCCGACCCAGTTGTTCATGAAATATCTGGTGCGGCCTTCGCGGTCTCTCTCGGTCGACTCCATCTCCATCGCCCGAAATCCGCTCTCAACGCATGCAGTCAGATATTCGATTGTGCGAGGATCATCGGGGGGCTGCACTTCCGTCACCCGGATACCGATCATCTCATCGGGCCGCTCGTATCCGTACATGCGCGCGAACGCGCCATTGCACTCCGCTACGTAAGCCCGCTCCATCAAGAGGCGCACGGTCGTCTCCACCGGAAGGCCCAGGGGAATCGGTTCGGTGAATTCCGCGCGCCAGACTCCCTCGCTGGCATGTTCCACGAACGCCCGGTATCGCTCCTCACTCTGTCGCAGCTCGCATTCGGCTGCGAGCCGGTCGGTGATGTCAGTGAAAGATGTCACCGCGGCGTAAGGCCGGTTCTCTCCCGGGTTGATCAGAGGCCGGCTGCCGATGCTCAGCCAGCAGATCTCATGCTCGCTCCTGTACACCGCCATCACCACGTCGGACAATGTCCGCCCGGTGCGGAGCGCCACCGCGCCAGGCTGTTCTTCCTCCGGGATCACCTTCCCGTCTTGCTCCAGCGCGTCCCCTCTTGGGCTGAGAGAGCGCCGGCCGATCAGCTCACCCGAAGCCACCCCCAGAATCCGCTCGGCGCTGGCGTTACAGGCCACGATCGTCCCATCGGCCTGGTGCATCACGATGCCTTCCTGAAGCGCGGCGACTAACGCACGGTAGAGCTCCTCGGAAGCGCGCAGCTGTTCTGTCGTCTCGCGAATTTCCGTCACGTCGATGTGACAGCCGACATAGCCGGCGAAGCTGCCGTCTTCCAGCCAGCGGGGCACACCCTTGTCGAGAACCCGGCGCCACGCGCCGTCATGCCGTTTCACCCGGTACTCGACCGAATAAGGCTGACGAGCCTCCGCGGCAGATTGATAGCCCGCGAGCATGCTTGCCCGGTCATCCGGGTGCAGGCTATCGAGCCAGCCCAACCCCTTCTCCTCCTCCAGGGATCTTCCCAGGAAGTCCAGCGAGGTCCGGTTCTCGAAAATCAGATTCATGTCCGGCCCGTCGAGCCAGATCATGACTGGGGCATGGTCCGCCATCAGGCGGAAGCGCGCCTCGCTTTCCTGCAGCTCGCGCTGAATCCGCCGTCGCTCCGAGGCATCGTGCAGTTCGAGGAGCAATGAACCGGCTGCCGGCCCGCCTTTCAGCGTGACGGCGGCCCCCTCCATCTCGAGCCAGGCTCCCTGCCTGTCCTTCACCCGCACGCGGCAAATCCCCGCCGGCTTGGAATCCGCCAGGGCCAGCGATATGCGATCGTGGAAGTTGACCTTGTCGTCGGGATGAATCAGGCGATCGATGCTCTTGCCGGCCACGTGACTGGGTTCGTAGCCCAGGAGCCGGCTGAGCGCCGGGTTGACGTAGCGGACTACCAGATCGGTATCGAGGAGGGCAAACAGGCTGGGCGCGTGCTCGATCAACGCGCGATGAAGCGCATCGGCCTTCACTGGTCGTTCATGCAGCTGAATTCCGCGTTGTTGGGGAGAAGAAGCTGATGGAATTGGGGTAGGCGGGCCCTCTGTGTCAAGCCGTGCGTACCCGCCTCAATGTTTCAGGGGGTGCTACGGCCAGAAAATCGTGGCACCGCCTACGGTGGTCTCGTTGGGTGGGTTGCTCAGGGTAAGACCGTTTCCGCCTCCCTGCCGGCCCTGGTTGGAGCCCTGCATGGTCAGGTTCAGCCCGAAGCCGTTGCTGGATATCAGAGTCACATAGAGGTTGCCGGCGCCGACCGGAAGCGACTGGAAGCTGACATTGTTGAAGGTCAGGTTCCGCGGAGCCGCGGCCCCACCCGGCCCGACGAACTGTAGCATCGATACGCCGGTGGTGGGGAAGTTCTGGAACGTGGCGTTGTCGAATTGCTGTGCCTGACCGGTACCGTTCTCATCCACCACGATCGTCGCGTTGTCCACCGTCAATGCCTGAACGGCGACGGCCGTGACGACGACTTTGAAGCCGTTGCCTTTCAGGTTCGTCGCAGTCTGGGATGCCGTGAACTTCCCGGAGACTCCGATATCGGAGCCGAGCGAAGTGGTGATGGCGCCGAGCAATTCGAGGTCCTGGAAGTGCGAGGCGAAGCTCGCGAAGCTGACACTCGACCCGGTCTGATTGAAAGTGGTCTTGTGCGTTCCGCTGGCGGCGAAACTCGTAGCTGAGACGGTTGCCTGCTGAACGAAATCACCCTGGACCAGGAGGGTTCCCGCCGTGAGAAGGCCGGTTTCGTCCCCGCCGTCGAAGATCGCGTTCCCCGCGACGATCAGAACATCGGCCGGGTTCTGCATGATGAGCAGCGCTCCACCGGTCGTCTGGAAGTCGCCGCTCACTGTCGCGTTGAAGTCGCCGAGATCGAGGCTGGCCGTGCTCCCCGAGAAGCTCAGGCTCACGCCGGCCACGCTGAGGTTTCCGTTCAGCGTGTAGCTGCCCGATACGATGACGCCCGTGTTGAAGGTGCCGTTTGCGGTCTTCCCCACTCCATTGAGAAGGACATCGCCACCCGTGCTGATGATCTGGCCCGGGATGCTGATGTTGCCCAGGACCTGCAGGTTGAAGCCCGCGAGGTCGAGTGACTGGGAAGCCAGTACGGTCAGATCCCGAGCCGAGGCGACGCTGGTGAGCTGCGGCGCGTTGGGAACGGCCGCCGGGATAACCACATCATCCGTAGTGCCAGGCACTCGTGCGGGACTCCAGTTGCCTGCGTTGTTCCAGTCGCTCGAAACCGTACCGGCCCAGGTCAAGGCAGCTCCCCCGGCCGCGGGCCAGTTGATTACCGCCCCTCCGGTGGTCACGACGAAGCCACCCGGCGTCGAGGGACTCGGGTTGGTCAGGTCAAGAGTCAGGACTACTCCATCAGTCGGGGCGATGTCGTCCGCCTGGAGGTAAGCGCCGCCTGTGGTCGGTGTCGTGCCGAAGACGAGCTGATCGAAAGTGAAGGGCGTCGCCGCACCGGGGTGACTCACCGTCAGCTGCACCGCCGACGGCGAGTAATTCTGCAGGGTGATCCGGTTGAACTTGGTTAGCGGGCCGCCTGAGATCAGAAGCGGCAGGTTGTCGAGGACCAGGCCGTCAACATCCACTCCCTCGACCTGCAGCTTCGCCGCGTTGCTCGTAGTGAGCACCGGCTGCGTTGAAACCGGATGCGACGTCAGGATCCCGTCTACGAATACAGTATTAAACCGGACCAGAGTCACGCTGCCAGTGGCCGTGCTCAGATTGAGGTTCGCGAAGTGGGAGAACCCGGCACCGCTTCCGGTGTTGAAGATGTCGACCTGCTGCACCCCGCCGCCGGTAAACCAGGTTGTGTGATTCCCCGAAGGACTGAAGCTGGTCGCCGGCAGACCGGTTCCGCTGTTGTCCTGTGCCATGTTGCCGGCAATGAACAGATTGCCGTCGGTCAGCGTTCCGGCCGTGCTCCCGCCTCTGAAGTTGGCGTCGCCACTCACAATGACCTGGTCGGCCGGATTGGTCATGAAGAGGCGGCCGGCCGAGAGCAGGTTCAGGTTGTTGCTGATGCTGAGGGTCTGACCGTTGACTGTCAGATCTCCCCCAATGACGAAGTCGCTGGCAACAACCAGCGGGCCGTTCTGGGTGTAGGTCCCGAAGATGGCAGCGCCCTGAATGTTGCCGCGCACCGTCTTGCCGGTGCCGTTGAGCCGCAGGAGACCGCCCGCTGTATTCGAGACCACTCCCTGAACGTCGAGGTTCCCGTCAACCGCCACGGTGATGGGACCGGTCAGGGTCAGGGTGGCGCCGGCCTGGATCGCGAGATCGTTGACCGTCTGGCCGATGCCGGTCTGGGGATCGTTCGGTGTGCCTGAGGGGATCAACACGTTGTCGGTCGTCGCCGGGACAATAGCCGGATTCCAGTTGCCCGCCGTGCTCCATGCGTTGCTGACGGCACCGGTCCACACCACGGCCGGCAACGTAGACGGCCAGGTCACGACCGCGCCGTTGGTGACCTGCACGAACCCGCCCGGTGCAGCCGGACTCGGATTGGCCATGTTCAGGGTCAGCGCATTCGGACTCGGCCCGTCCGTGTCGTTGGCGCTCAGGTACAACCCAGTGGTGGGCGTGGTCTGGAACACCACGCTGTTCAGCGTGAACGGTGCCGGCAGACCGGGATGATTGATGGTGAGCGCCGTCGACGCCGCTGGGGTCGCCGCGAAAGTGAGGTTGTCGATCTGAGCGAGTGTCCCGCTGCCCACGACCAGCAGGACGTTGTTCAAGGTCATGCTGCGGACCGCGATGCCCGCCACATCCAGCGTCCGAGTCGCCGACCCACTGAGGAGATTCGCTCCGGCCGGGGGCTGTCCGATCAACGTACCGGCCACGAACACGTCGCTGCTGAGGGTCAGTTGGTTCGAGGCCGATGAGACGTCGAGATCCTGGAAATGGCTACCGGTGTTGTTGCTGGCCGGCGACGCGAAGGTCACCACTTGGACCGCGCCCGAACCAAGCACCGTGCGATGGGTTCCGGAGGCGAGGAAGCTGGTCGGACCGCCACCCGAGGTCTGGGAGAAATTCCCCAGCACCTGCAGCACACCGGCTGTGAGCAGCCCGGTTTCATCTCCACCGCCGAAGGCCCCGTTGCCGGTCACCTGAACCAGATCGGCCGGGTTGGTCATCGTGAGCAGCGCGCTGGCCTGAGTGGTCAGGTTGCCGCCGATGAGCACCGACTGCCCGCTCACGTCAAAGTTGCCGGTCGGCCCCGTCACGGTGAGGTTGCCGCTCGCGCTGATCACTCCCGCCGCGGCGACCGGCCCGCTCAGGATCAGGCTGGGGAGGTTGCCACGGATCTGCGCGGCGGTTGCGATCGTGACGGCGCTGGTTCCGACGATTGAACCGTCCGCGAAGACGTTGCCTGCTGCCTGGAAATTGATGCCGTTCAAGTCGAGCGTCGCACCGCTGTTCACCGTGAGCGACTTGGCCGAGCCACTCGCGGTGAGTTGCGGACTGTTGGGGGTCCCCGCCGGAATCACGACGTCTTCCGCCGTTGTCGGAACCTGCGCCGGATTCCAGTTCGATGCCGTTGACCAGTTGGTGCTGGTGACACCGGTCCACGTGATCACCGGCGCACCGATCGACGCCGTGGCGTGGAAGGTGATGGGATTCCCGGTTACTCCAGAGGCTCCGACCGTGGCGAGCAGCGTGTTCGGGCCTTGGCCCGGTCCCATGAACCAGCCTCCCACCGTCGCGATTCCTGCTGCGTCCGTAAGGGTCGATCCGCCCGATACACCGCCGCCGCCACTCGTAACAGTGAAGTCCACCCGTACCCCGGGCAGCGGATTACTCTGCCCATCGAGCACCAGCACCGAGGGCGGGATAGCGACCGGACTGTCGGGCCCGGCGGTCTGATTGTCTCCTCCGTTCACCGTGACGTTCGCCGGCGGTCCGAGTACCGGCGCCGGAGTGAGTCGCTGTGCCGTCGTTCCATCGCCCAACTGGCCGGTATTGTTAGCGCCCCAGCACAGAGCGCCGGTAGAGGTCAGGCCGCAAGTGTGTGCGGTGCCTCCCGCGATGGCCGTGAAGGTGTGACCGCCAACGACCGCCACGGAAACCGGTTGGTCGGTAGTGGTGCCGTCACCCAGCTGGCCGTTGGCGTTGCGCCCGCCGCAGAAGGCGGCGCCTGAGGCGAGGAGGGCACACACGTGATCTCCGCCCATATCCGCGGATACGTAGGTCCTGCCATCGTTGGTCGGCTGCGGGGTAGTGATGTTGGCGCCGAAGTTGAATCCCCAGCAGTATCCCGCCCCGCTGGAATCGAGTGCGCAGGTGCTCCGGTTGGCGGGAGCAATCGCGCCGAAAGTGATTCCTCCCAGGACGGCGGTCGGCACCTGACGGTCCGTGGTCGTGCCGTCGCCCAGCTGGCCATTGAGGTTGAGTCCCCAGCAATGAGCCGAGCCGGCTGCCGTCAGAGCGCAGGCGTGACTGCCGCCGGCTCCGATCGAGGAGAAGATCAATCCGCCCGATACGGCGGTAGGCGCAGCGCGTTGAGTCACGGTGCCATCGCCAAGTTGGCCCAGGTTGTTCCTGCCCCAACAGAAGGCCTGCCCTGCCGCTGTCAGGCCGCAGGTGAATCGATCCCCTGCGGTCAGAGCGATGAAGGTGCGTCCCCCCGCGACTGCGGTTGGCGCGGAGCGATTCGTCGTGGTTCCGTCTCCCAGCGCGCCGCTGCTGTTATCGCCCCAGCAGAACGCCTGCCCGCTACCAGTGAGGGCACAGCTGTGGGTGTCGCCCAGTGCGAGGGAGCCGAACGACTGACCCGTCACCACCGGAGTCGCAACGGCGCGATCGGTCGTGGTCCCATCGCCCAGCTCGCCCGAGCCATTCGAGCCCCAGCAGAAGACACTTCCTCCGCCACGGATTTCGCAGCTGTGATCCCCGCCCACCGACAACAACACCGGCACCGGAACGATTCCCGTCGCGGTTTCGGTGAAAATGGCCGGCGTGACTCCGGCGACGGTGGCGGTGAAGGTCTGTTGACTGACCGATGCACCTAGGGTGGCACCGGTGCGGGCCCGGCCCTGCGCGTCAGTGGTTGTCGTGGTGCTGTCCAGAGTTCCACCGCCGCTCGTCACCGCGAAGGTCACGGTAACGCCGGGGATTGGCAGGTTGTCGCTGCCGCGAACTTCTATCTCGAGAGGTTGAGGGAGTCTTAAGCCGGCGGGCGCCGATTGTCCGTCCCCGTTGGTGACGACCAAGGCCGCCGGGACCGGCATGACAATGACAGTGGCCTGGTCCGTGACGGGCCCGCTCGCGGTCAACGCCTTGGCGGTGATGGTGACGGTATCTCGCTGACTCCCCGCCGTGAACACGCCAGCAGCGTCCACCGGCTGCTGGGGGTCACTGCTGGACCATCCGACGTAGAACTGAGTGACCGGAGCGCCCTGGGCGTCCTGAGCGGTGGCCGATAAGGTCACGGTCCCACCGAAGGGCACACTCGAGGTCTTGGGCGCTACGGTGATGGCCGCGACGTTGGTGCCCACCTGCAGGGTCACGTTGATCACGGCGGGCGGATCGGAGCCGGGCGGGCCCTGATGCACCGTCACCCGGCTGGTTCCGCTGAACAGCACGATGCTCCCGCTGCGGTATTCCAGCGTTACGTCGAAGTCTTCGCTGGTGGCTTGGAGGAGCAGTTGTTCGCTGATGTTGAGCTGAGAGCTGCCGGCAGGGAAGTTGTATGTCTTGTCCAGCACCGCGGGGCTAGGTCGCGAAGGCCTGACGACGACCAGATGGACGTTGTCGAACACCAGCCCGGCAGCTGCGGTGTTTGCCGGCAAGACTCCCACGGCTCGCAGGACGCCGGGGCCGGGCCGGTTCGGTGCAGTGACATTCTCGTTGCAGGTAATGCCCGCGAGGACCAACCCCAGAATCCCGGCCAAGCGAAGCGCTGGGCTGGGCACGTAGCGGTTCCGCCGCCAGCGTAGGGGGTCCTTCGGAGAAATCAAGTTGGGGCCAGGGAGTTCCTGGCCCCAATTGGCACATCAAATGAAAGGATGTCAAGAAGAGGCGCGAGCGGTCCTGCCTCAACGGCGCCGCATCGTCACCAGCAGCCCGAGAGGAAACAGCGCGAGTCCTGCGAGGGCAACCGGTGAAGCCGGTGAACCGTGGCGCGAATCTTCGGCCGCCAGCTGCTGCCGCAGCATCGCATCAACCTGGGCTGGCGTGACTGCATCTGGAACCAGGTACCCGTTACTCTGCTTGGTAGGTACCTGCGCCGAACTCAGCTCGCCATTCCGGACCGACACCACCATCGTGGCCTGCCCCATCTCACCGCTGTTCTTCTGGCCGGTCCTGATCACCAGAAGCCAGGCACCTTCCTTCTTCGGCTCGTAGCGGAGCGCGTATAGCCCGGGAATCGAGGTCGAGGCCAGCTGTAGATCCACTGATTGCCGGACTCCATTGATCAAGCCTTCTGCTGTCCCGCTCACGGGAAAGTAGGCCGCATCACCATGATGGTAGACCCGGACCAGGGCAAAGGCCCCGCGGGTGGTCTCGTTGTAGGGATTGGCCGGAGTTTCCAGTGAAATCCACGGTGGTCCGGCAAAGGCGGGAGTGGCGGCAGAGATCGTAAGTGCAGCAGCGGCAAAGAGGGGGCGAAACATGGGAACCTCCAACGGGAACGGGGACGGGTGCCGGAGAAAGGGTTCTCCGCTTCCGTGGAGTGAGATGCCGGTTGGCCTCGTGGCGTTTAAGGTCTTGGATTTGCCGTCGCCGTCAGCCGTCCTCAGTCCTCATCCCTCGTCACTTCTTCTTAAGCTCCACCTTCCCCTTGAAGGTCCGCACCGTCACCGTCGCCTGGCCGGACCCCACCGTGAAGCGCCACTCGCCCTTAGGGGGTGCTGGTGGAATGCCCTGGAATTCGGTGCTCAGCTGCCCGCCGTAGCCGACGAGCGAGTAGGTGGCGCCTAGTCGCTCGGGCAGGCGGAGCTCGATGTTGCCGCTATGGCTCTCCGCCTCCAGTACGCCATCGGGGTCCAGCTCACCCTTGAAAGCGATTTCCCCCGAGACCGACTCGAAGCGGGCCCGCGAGATCGGGCCCTCCATGCCGATGAACAGCGGGCCGCTCACACTCGAGGCACTCGCTTCCCGAATGACCCCGCGAAAAACGATGGTCCCGCTTCCCGTGCGGGCCCGCGCGCTGGGCGACTCCACCGCGAGTTCGATATTTCCGTCCAGCGATTCCGCGGTGACCACCGAGGGCGACCCGGCGACCCGGGTGTGCCCGCTCACGGTGAACACGTCGACCGTTCCCGAGACCGCGTTCACTTCGACATCCGCATTGGCCGTCTTGATCCAGACCCGCGCCGCCCGGGGCACGCTCACATCGAGTACCGCGGTACCGACCGCATCGGTCTCCGGAGTCTCGATACCGAGTTTCATGCCGTCGCCCGTGCCCCCGATGAAGAAGCGGCCGAGAGAAGGGTCCAGGTAGCCGCTCACTACGACGGAGTCTTTGGTCCAGCCGGTGACCCGAAGCGTGCCGCTCGGGCAATAGATCCTCAGCGCCACATCGGGACGCGCCGGACGCCGGGCGGTGATATCTCCTTGGGCCGCCGCACTTACCGGGACGAGCAGCAGGAAAAGCAGCGTGAGTGGACGGCCGGCCGGGTGGCGCATCTCAGCTTTCCTGCCCCGCTCGCGCGGCGCGCTGGAGCAACTCCAGCCGCTGCTGGTAGCGAGCCAGCAGCATCTCCTCCAGCGTTGAGTCGCCAGGGTCGGTCTTGAGTGCTTGCTCGGCTTCCTGAATCGCCGCGTCCACGATCGCCAGATTGCGATCGAGGATGGCGAGAGTTCGAGGGGAAAGACCGGCCGGGTTCTTCTCGATCTTCTGGGCCAGCTCCGCGGTCGCCTGAGCATACTCGGCTTGAGATGCCGCGAAGCCCTGTCCCTCGCCACCTCGCTTGATCCACAATGAGGTGACCGCCGAAGAGAGAACCATCAGGACGACAGCGGCCGCCACGAGCCAGGCTACGCGTATCCGCGACCGGTGCGCAGAAAGCGAGACGACGTCCGGTCGTGCCCTGCTCCCGATGCGCTGCTGGATTCCGGCCCAGGCTCCGGGCGGTGGCGTGATGGCCCTGGGAAGCGCCTTCGCGTCTGCCAGCAGCGTCTGAAGACTCCCGAGTTCGGCGCGGCAGCTGGAGCACTCCTTCAGGTGAGCTTCCAGCGCCGTAGCCCGCTCCGGCGTCAGCAGCCCGTCGGCGTAGTCATCCAGCAGGGTGACCGCTTCATCGCATGTCATCGTTGCAATTTCTCCCGCAGTAGTCTGCGTGCCCGGTGAAGTTGCGCCTTCGAGGTTCCTTCGGCGATCCCCGTCATCGAGGCGATTTCCTCGTGCCGATAGCCCTCGACATCGTGCAGCACGAATACGGCGCGGGCGCCCTCCGGGAGTCCCGCAATCGCAGCGTCGAGGTCCCAATGCCCGCCTTGCCCTGAGTCGGTGCGGGGTCGCTCCAGCAACTCGGGCTGATCAGTGGAGAGCACCCGGCGAGTTCGACGGGAAGCGCTGCGTTTCTCACCCAGCACTTCGTTGATCGCCAAACGGTGCAACCAGGTGGAGAAGGCGCTATCGCCGCGGAATGTCTCCAGCCGCTCCCACACCCGCACGAATACATCCTGAGTCAATTCCTCCGCCTCGGCGCGATCACCGGACAGCCTGAGACAGAGGGCGAAGACACGACCACCGTGTTCCTCATACAACATCCGGAACGCGTCGGCATCTCCCTCCTGGGCTCGGCGGACCGTCTGATTCACGGCCTCGAACGGCGTAGGGTTGTCATTGCTGGTGAGATGCCGGTGGAGGAGGGGAGGTTTACTGGTGACTGCCCCAAACTAGCGCACAGAATTGAGTCCGACAGGTGTAGATCTCGCCACCAGAGGGATTTGGAGACACTTTTCCAACCATTGACGCGGGTTGCCTGTCCAAATCCCCGCATGCAAGTCACCCAATCCGGAACTGTGCCTCTGCGCGCTACCACCCAGAGCGACGCCATTGACGGAGATGCCGTGGATGCCACCTTGGCCGCGGCCGGAGACTCTCATGCCTTCGAGCGGTTGTACCGCCGCCATCTGGGACGGATTCACTCCCTCGTGCGGCGGATGATCGGCGACGATGCGGAGGATGTGACGCAGGAGATCTTCATCAGGACCTGGCAGAAGCTCGGCACATTTCGCGGCGATTCGGCATTCGGCACCTGGCTGCACCGCCTTGCTCTGAACCTGATCCTGACCCGACGCGAGGCGCTGGGGATCAAACGGCAGCGTCACACCGACGATCCGGAATCGCTCGATCGGCTGCCGGGACGCAACCTGCCGGCCGGGTTCACGCTCGATGTCGAAACCGCGATCCAGCGGCTTCCCGATGGCGCGAGGCAGATTCTGGTGCTGCACGATATCGAAGGATACCGGCACGAAGAAATCGCCGGCATGCTCGAGCATCACGAGTGGAACGTCGAAGTCGCAGTTGCACCACGCACGAATGGCGCTGCGTCACATGCTCGGCCAAGGCCAGAGCGGGAGAGAGAAGCCATGACCCATCTCACTGAACGGCTGTCGGACTACCTCGACGGCAGTCTGCCTCCCTCGGAGCGCGAGGAGGTCGAGCGGCATCTCGCCGAATGTGAGGAGTGCTCGAACACCCTGGCCGATCTTCGCGGCGTGGTGGCACGGGTGCAGGCGCTGAACGACCGTCCCCCCGCCGGTGATCTCTGGCCGGGCATCGCCGCCTTCATCGGCGAGGGCGAAGTGGTGCGTCCGATCAAGCGGTCCCGCCGTGTCGTGTTCACGGTTCCCCAGCTCCTTGCCGCGGCGATCGCATTGATGCTCCTGTCGGCGGCCGGGGTTGCCTGGTTCCTCCGTGGTCACGCCGCCGATCAAGCCCAGATTGGGACTCCCGCGGTGATTCCCGCGTCCAACAAGGCTTCCAACCTGACCCCGAAGGGCTACGACGCCGCGGTGACCGAGCTGCAGCAGGTCCTGGCGGAAAATCGTGGCAAACTCGACTCGACCACCGTGCGGGTGCTGGAGTCGAAACTCGCACTGATCGACAAGGCGATCGGCGAAGCCCAGCGGGCGCTGGCATCCGATCCCAAGAACCCGTACCTGCACGGCCATCTGGCGGAAACCCAGATGCAAAAAGTGGAATTGCTGCAGCGCGCCGCCCTCCTGGCTGCGCGGAAGAGCTGATCTCGAAAGGACTCGTATCCATGTTCGCATTTCTCGCGTCGGCTCTCATCGTGGCGACTGCCGTCCAGCAGATCGACACCACCGTCACGGTGCGACCGGGCTCCCGACTCGATCTCAACAACTTCGAGGGGTCGGTGACGATCGGCGTCTGGGCCAAGAGCGCGGTACGGGTCCAGGCCGATCCCGAAGACGACGAGGGAGACGTGGACATTGATGTGTCCGGCAGCAGTGTCTCGATCCGCAGCTCCGGACGGTACGGCCCCGAGAACAGTGGACTACCACCTGACCGTGCCCGCCGATATCAACCTTGCGATCAGCGGCCAGAGCGGTGACGTCACGATTGACGGGACCAAGGGAGAGATCACAGTTGAAACAGTCGAGGGCGAGATCCGCGTCAACGGAGGAGGCGGACTCATCTCGCTCCGGTCGGTCGATGGCTCCATCGAGCTGAGCGGAGCGCGCGGCAGGATGGAGCTCAACTCGGTGGACGGCGAGATCCGGATGACCAACGTGGCCGGTGAGATCCGGGCGCAGGCGGTAGACGGCGCCATCACCATGGATGGCGTGGACTCCCCGTCGGTCGAGGCCCAATCGGTGGACGGTGAGATCAGCTTCCGCGGTCCGATCAAGGATGGGGGACGGTACCGCCTGGTCTCGCACGACGGTGACGTCACCGTGACGACACCGGTGATCAACGCAAGCGTTTCGGTGTCGACCTACAGCGGTAATATGGAATCAGACTTCCCGATTACCCTGAGCGGTATCACACCCGGGAAGCGTATGAACTTCACCATGGGTACCGGCAGCGCGCGCCTCGAGATCGAGTCGTTCGATGGCACGGTGAGTCTCCGCAAGGGCGGTACGGTCCGCTGAAGCAGCGAGCTGCGACCGACGAGAAATCCACAACTCTGGAGTGCATCATGAACCGCATCACTGTCGCCGCGCTTTTGGTAGCGGGCTTGGTTCCCGTACTCCATGCCCAGGAGCCATTCAAGTGGCAGGGCAAGCTGGCGGCGGGGAAGACCATCGAGATCAAGGACATCAATGGTGACGTCCACGCCTCCGGGGGGTCCGGAAGCGACGTGACGGTGACGGCGCGAAAGAGCGCGCGCAAGAGCAATCCGGACGATGTGGAGATCCGGGTGGTGGAGCACGAGGACGGCGTTACGATCTGTGCGGTCTACCCATCCCGGAAGAACAAGCCGGCGCAACGACTGCGCGCCGGGGTCTCATGGTCACAATGACAACGACAACAACGACACCGAAGTGGACTTTGATGTCACGGTACCGAAAGGCGTTCGGTTCGTGGGCCGTTCGGTCAACGGTTCGGTCAATGCCGAATCGATCGCCGCGGACGCCGAGGGATACACGGTGAACGGGGATGTGCGGGTGACGGCGAGCGGTGTCGTGGAAGCGACCACGGTCAACGGCTCGATCGTGGCGACCATGGGCCGAAGTGACTGGACCAATGAACTCGATTTCAACACCGTGAACGGCTCGGTGACGCTCACTTTCCCCGGAGACCTGAACACCGAGCTGGATGTGAAGACCGTGAACGGGAGCATCGACAGCGATTTCCCAATCACGATCAGCGGCAAGGTGACGCCCCAGCAGCTCCGGGGGCGGGTAGGGCAGGGAGGAAGAGAGCTCAGCATCGAGACCGTCAACGGGAGCATCCGTCTCCGGAAGCGGGCTTGAAACCGGGGGGCATTCATAAACGTTTAGTTGGCGGGCGGCATCGGATCTTCCGGGTGCCGCCCGCGTTCATTTTGTTCCTGACCCGACAATCCGAGCCCGATGCGAACATCCCGCTGGTCGTCCTGCATGCTGCTCATCGGTCTCATGGGCGTCCGGGTGCCGGTAGCTGCCAGCCAGACTTCCTCCTATGCGTCAACCAAGCAAGCTCAGGCCCGCCGCCTCACCGCCCAGGCTCCGACGGTGGACGGCTCGCTAGACGAGGACGTCTGGAAAACTGCCCCGTGGTTCAGCGACTTCGTTCAAAAAGAACCGGTGGAAGGCGGTGATCCCCAGGAACGAACCGAGATAGGGTTTCTATATGATGCCGACGCGCTCTACGTCGGCGCCCGGATGTGGCGCAGCCCGACCGGCGAGTTGCCCCATCCCGTGACCCGGCGCGACCAGTTCAGCAATGCCGAGCAACTGATCATCTCGCTGGACACCTATCACGACCACCGAACCGGTTTCACCTTCTGCATCAGCTCGGGAGGAGTGCGGAGCGACTACTACCATCCCGGGGATGCCGAAGATTATCGCGACTACGGGTTCGATCCGGTCTGGGAGGCGAGAGTCACCCTCGACTCGATCGGCTGGACCGCGGAGATGAGGATTCCGTTCTCCCAGTTGCGCTTCAACCGCCGGCAGGAACAGGTGTGGGGACTCAACATCAACCGTTGGATGCCTGGGTCCAACCAGGACATCTACTGGGTAATGATCCCCAAGCAGGAAAGCGGCTATTTCTCCCGCATCGGTCAACTGGTGGGCATCGAAGGGATCAGACCCTCGCGCCGTCTTGAAGTGCTGCCGTATGTGGCGGCCGATGCGCGATACACCAGCAATACCGATCCCGCAGACCCTTTCAACGACGGGAGTGATTACGTGGGGCGGGCCGGTGCCGACGTCAAGATGGGTCTGGGACCGAACCTGACGCTCGATGGCACCGTCAATCCGGATTTCGGGCAAGTGGACGCCGACCCCGCGGTGGTCAACCTGACCGCATACGAGATCTTTTTCCCCGAGCGGCGGCCGTTCTTCACCGAAGGGAACAACCTGCTGAGGGGCGACGGTCCGGGATACTACTACTCCCGCCGCATCGGGGCGCCGCCCCACGGAGATCCCGGAGGCGACTTCATCAATACTCCGGACAACACGACGATCATCGGCGCGGCGAAGATTACGGGGCGAACGGCGAAAGGACTCTCGGTCGGAAGCCTTTTCGCGGTCACCGCCAATGAACACGCCGATACCTTCGACACGGTCGGTACGGTCAAAGGCCATAGCCGGGTGGAGCCTCTCACGAGTTACGGCGTGGCCCGAGTGCAGCAGGAGTTTGGGCCTTCGGCGTCGACCATCGGGGTTACTCTGACCGGGGTCGAGCGGGATCTGGGAAAGGACATTCTGGATTCGGTGCTGAGCCGGCGAGCGTATAGCGGCGGGGTAGACTGGAACCTGCGCTTTCAGGGCGGAACCTACGAGCTCTCGGGCTACGGTGGCTTCAGCTATGTGGCCGGCGATTCGACCCGGATCGCCGACGTGCAGCAGGCCAGCGCGCGATACTTTCAGCGGCCCGATGCCACGCACGTGAAATTCGATCCCTCGCGTACTTCACTGACCGGTTACACCGCGGGCCTCGGATTCAGCAAGCTGGGCGGCAAGCACTGGGTCTACGACCTGTTCGCCAGCGCCGAGTCACCGGAGTTCGAGTTGAACGACGCGGGACAGCTGAGCGCCGCCGACGACCTCGATGTGGACTGGAGTCTCGTCTACCGCGAGATCCAGCCCGGCAAACTGTTCCACCGCTACAATGTCGGAGTGTTCGGACACGTCAACTGGAATTACGGAGGGGAGCGCCAGTTCACCCGCTTCGCAGTCAGCAGCAGTCAGACCTGGAAACGATTCCAGCAGACCTTTATCGGCGCCTACCTGCTGCCCCGCTACTCCAGCGACCAGCTCACCCGCGGTGGCCCGCTCATGGGGTCGCCCACGGCATGGGGCACCGATCTCGAGTTCTTCAGCGGCGAGTCGGGGGATTTTCAGTGGCGGGTAAACGGGAACCTGCAGGGCGACGAATTTGACGGGAACCATCTGGAGATCGGCGGCGGTGTCTCGTTCCGACCCGCCCCCCAATGGTTCCTGTCGCTCGACCCGCGCTACGAACGCAGCAAGGAAGAGCGACAATACCTCGATTCCCAGCCGGGCGGTTCCGCGGCCACCTTCGGCCAGCGCTACATCTTCGCCGCGCTGGATCAGACGACCATCTCGGCCCAGCTGCGCCTCAACTACATCATCACCCCCAACCTGAGCATCGAAGGGTACCTGGAGCCCTTCGCATCGAGTGGCGCCTACACCAGACTCGGCGAACTGCCGGAACCACGGAGTACGACGCTCCGTCGCTATGGCACCGACGGGACCACGATCGAACGATTCGCTCCCGATTCGATCGTGATCACCGACAACGGAGGGGCCGACTCGTTGACCCTGAGCGACCCGGACTTCAACGTGCTCAGCTTCCGGAGCAATCTGGTGTTGCGCTGGGAGTGGCGACCGGGGAGCACTCTGTTTCTGGTCTGGCAGCAGAGCCGGGGTTCGGAGGTGACATCGAACCACCGGGTCACCCTCGACGACATGTGGGATTCCTTTGGCACCGAGGGAGACAACTTCTTCGCCCTCAAGATTACTTACTGGCTGGGGATAGGCTGAACCTGCCGGTACTCCTCACGACCATCACCCTCCCGCACGACGACTCTTTCAGGCCCACCAGTCGTCTCCCATATTCAATCAGGTAACCGGGTGAAGGGACAGGGAGCCCAATTCCGCGCGACATCCTGGCGCTGGTGCGCAAGGCCCTCGAGGGCACCTATGAGGTTGATCGAGAGATCGGCCGCGGCGGCGCAGCGCGCGTCTTCTATGCGACCGACCCCTCGGGAAAACCGGTCGCTCTGAAGGTTCTGCATCCCGAGCTTCTGGTCAGCGTCGCGGCGGACCGGTTTCTCCGGGAGATCGCGCTGGTGCGTCAGCTCGACCATCCCCATATCGGCAGATTGCTTGATTCGGGTGACCGCGACTGGCTGGTGTATTACGTCATGCCGTACATCGAGGGCCCGACGCTCAAGCAATTGCTGGCGCGCGACAATCTGCTGGACCCTCCGGCCACCCGCCGGCTCGCCCGTGACCTGTTGGGCGCACTCGGCCACGCGCACAAGGCGGGCATCGTTCACCGCGACGTGAAGCCGGATAACATCGTGCTTGGTCCTGACGGGGCAGTTCTGGTGGATTTCGGCATCGCCCGGGCCGTGCAGCTCTCGGGCTCCGATCGGGTGACCCGCTCGGGGATCGCGGTGGGCACTTCGGCCTATATGAGCCCCGAACAGATCGCCGCGGTGGACGACATCGATCACCGGACCGATCTCTACGCTGTGGGCTGCCTGCTCTTCGAATGCCTGGTCTCACGCCCGCCCTACGTACACAAGAACGAGAACGTCGTGCTCCAAATGCACCGGCTGGACCCGATTCCGGATTTGAAGAGTTTTCGGGAAGACGCGCCGGACGACCTGGTGCGGATGATCACTCGCGCACTCACCAAGAACCGGGAGGATCGGTGGAGTGGGGCGGGACAGATGGTTGGGGCGATGGCCGAGTAGCTGTTAGCTATTAGCTGTTAGCTATTAGCTGTTAGCCGTCAGCCGAGGCTGTTCAATTCTCAATTACTTAATTACTCAATTACTTAATTACTCTTTCTCAGTCCTTTCAGCTTTCTCCTCCAAAACACAAACACCGGCACACCCGCGGCCAGGATCACCGATCCCCGAAGCGCGTTCCCTGGATTCGACGAGATCGAGCCCGCCACCACGTAGACCGCCGCGGCGACGAAGAGCAAAGGCGTCAGAGGATACCCCGGCACCCGGAAACTGCCCGCGGGGGCGGACGCCCGACCCGCCTCCCGGTCCCGGCGGCGATAGACGAAGAGGGCGGCGACCGCACTGCCGAAGAAGATCCAATCACAGAACACGACGTAGTCGAGAAGCTGCCCGTAGGACCCCGAGAAAAGCAGCAGGCTCCCCCAAACGCCCTGCACCAGGATCGCCGTTGTCGGCGTGCGGAATTTCGGGTGGAGCGTCGCCAGCTGCGGGAAGAAGAGTCCGTCGGCCGCCATCGTACGGTAGACTCGGGGTGATACCAGGATCACCAGGTTGAGGAATCCGAAGGTGGAGGCCGCTATTCCCGCCGATATGAAGGTCGAGCCGACGGCCCCCACCGCTATCCGCATCGCGTCTGCTGCGGGAGCCGTGCTCGCGGCCAATCCTCCGGCGCCGAGAGTGCGGAGGTAGGTCAGGTTGGCGAGGACGTACACGATCACCACGATGATCACCCCGAGCACCAGCGCGCGAGGAAGATTCTTCTCCGGTTCAACGATTTCTTCGGCGATGAAGTTGGTCTGCTGCCAGCCTCCATACGCGAACAGCACCGGAACCAGGGCGGCCGCGAGCGCCAGAAAGAGCGGGCCGGAAGCATTGACCGGGAGAGGTGATGCTACTGCCGGCGCCGCGGCCAGCCCGGCGACGATCAGTACTCCGAGGGCGGTGAGCTTCAGTATGGAAAAGAGATTGTTGGTGATCGCCCCCGGTTCGACACCGACATAGTTGACCGCCGAGAGCAGCGCGATCGCCCCGGCCGCGATTGGCATCACCGTGTTATTGCCGAGGCCGAGGAGGGCGGAGCAGTAGGTGGCGAAAGTGACGGCGACCGCGGCCATGGCACCGGTCGCGATGACCAGCAGGAGACTCCAGGCGTAGAGGAACGCCGGCAGGGGGCCGAAGGCATCGCGGAGGTAGACGTAGCTCCCTCCGGCCTGGGGATTCCGCTGGGCCAGTTCCCCGAAGCAGAAGGCACCGATCAGTGCGATCGCCCCACCCAGGATCCAGACGGCCAACGTTAGCCCGGCGGTGCCCACCCGCTGGGCCACGATCGCCGAGTTCATGAAGATGCCGGAGCCAATGATGCCGCCGACCACGGCCATGGTGCCGGAGAAGAGGCCGAGGGAACGGCGGTAGCCGGTGGGAGAAGTCACGGGGCAAAGTCTGGGGTAGGAAGTGGGATGGGGGAAGTGGGAAGTAGGTGGGGTGGGACGTGAGAGGTTAGGCGTGGGAGGTAATACGTGGGAGGAAGGACCAGGGTGGGGCGCGGAATGGTGCGGTCCGAAACGAATAATGTTCGGTAAAAACAGCTTTTTGCCGACGATTCGTTATTGACCGGTATGATTGGAAGAATTATTTTGGGTTTGGATGGGAGTCCAAGACCATGCTCGACGCCACTGATATCCGCATTCTTGACCTGCTCCAGGGCAACGCGCGTATCTCCAACGCGGACATCGCCCGGGAGCTGGATATGGCCCCCTCTGCCATCCTCGACCGTATCCGGAAGCTCGAAGCGCGCAGTGTCATCACCGGGTACGAAGCCCGGCTGGATGCCCATGCCGTCGGCTTCGGGCTCACAGCCTTCATCCTTGTCAGAACCGAGGAGCGAGTCGGCTCGGCCAGCGTAGGGCAGTCCATCGCCAAATTTCCCGAAGTTCAGGAAGTGCACCACGTCGCCGGCGAGGATTGCTACCTCGTGAAGGTCAGAGTCCAGGATACCGACGCGCTGGGAGAGCTGCTCCGGGAGCGCTTCGGCCGGCTCAAGGCGGTGCGGAACACCCGCACGACGATCGTACTGTCGACCGTGAAGGACAGCTCGCGAATTCCGCTGAATCACACGAATGGAGCCGGCGAATGACCGACCACGCCTCGGCTCCACGCTGGCAGATGATCGCTGCCTTCGCCGCCATCTACCTCATCTGGGGCTCGACCTACCTCGGTATCGCCCTGGCGATCCAGAGCATGCCGCCGTTCATCATGGCCGGCTCCCGATTCGTTCTGGCGGGTGCAGCGCTCTACACCTATGCCCGTCTCACCGGGAGCCCGCGGCCGACCGCCACTCACTGGAAATGGGCCGTCTTGCTCGGAGCGTTGTTCTTCCTGGTCGGGAACGGTGCTGTCGCCTGGGTCGAGGACAAGGGAATGCCCTCCGGGCTGGCCGCGCTTGTCGTGGCGATGGTGTCGGTGTGGACGGCACTTCTCGAATGGCTCCGTCCCGGTGGCACGAGGCCGAGCCCCGTCGTGTTGGCCGGCATTGCACTAGGATTCGGCGGCGTCGCCCTGCTGGTTCTGCCTGGGCAGGCTTCGGGCCCGCTGAATGCCGCTGCTCTCGGACTGCTCCTGTTTTCGACTCTCACCTGGGCCAGCGGCTCGGTGCTGAGCCGCGACGCGAAGCTCCCCGAGAGCGTGGCACTCGCATCCGGCATCCAGATGCTGGCCGGGGGAGCCTGGCTGTTCCTTGCGAGCATCGTTAACGGCGACTGGGCGCAGCTCAACCTGAGTGCCATAACCGCCAAGTCATGGATCGCCTTCGGCTACCTGACCCTGTTCGGGTCACTGGTGGCCTTCACCGCTTTTGCCTGGCTGCTGCGAATCACGACGCCTTCCAAGGTGTCCACCGCCGGCTACGTCAACCCGGTCGTGGCGGTGTTCCTCGGCTGGGCTATCGCAGGAGAAAAACTGAACGGCCGTACTCTGGTGGCCTCGCTGGTCATTGTGGCCGCGGTCATTCTGATCGTTACCGGCAAGGAACTCGTGGCGAGCCGAGCTCGTGGGTCGGCCAAGGCGGTGACGGCTGGGAGCGGTGTCGCGCCACGGGCCACGGCAAGCGACTGATCCGTCTCTGTTACGCCCTTGTGATTTGACGTCCTTGAGGAGCCGTTTACCTTGCGTTGCATGACGATCTCACCCACCTGCTGGGCCAATTCCAATCCCAACACGCACGTCACAAAAACGGGCGGGTGAGTCAGTCGTGATCCGATATCCGACGGCCCGCTCCCAATGAGCGGGCCGTTTCTTTTGCTGGGGAGCATTACAAATGGTTCTGTCAGCGACAATTCCCGAAAGGCAAAGTGTACCTCCAAGCGAAGGGTTGGAGCTGGCGACGTTGTTCGACGTCAGCCAGGCCCTGTCGGGCTCCCGCAGTCTGGGTGAGGCATTGTCCGCCGGGCTACGGATTCTGGCGCACTATCACGGGGTTCCCCGCAGTTCGGTCACCCTGATCGACGAGGGTTCCGACGAGTTGTACATCGAAGCCTCCTTCGGCCTCGACTCGGCCGGTCAGCAGACGCGCTATCGCCTGGGAGAGGGGATCACGGGCCGGGTTGCCGCCAGCGGGAAGGCGATCGTGGTGCCCGACGTGAACCGGGAGCCGCGGTTCCTGCACCGGGCGGCGAGGCGGCAGAACGATCCGGCCACCGCGTTCATCTGCGTCCCCATTCTGCTCGATCACCGGCCGGTGGGCGCGCTCTCGGTGGACGTTCCCTCCGCGTCGGGGCGGGACCTGGACCGGGTGCTCAAGTATCTCCACGTAGTGAGCTCGCTCATCGCGCTGGCGCTCAAGACGACGAGACCGGCCGACCAGGAACGGGTCGCGCTGCGTGAGGAGAATCTCCACCTCCGTCAGGAGCTGAAGGAGCGCTACGATTTCTCGGGACTGATCGGGACCAGTGCCGAGATGCGTGACGTGTGCGCGCAGATCGCCCTGGTTGCGCCGGCGAGCACTACGGTCCTCCTGCGAGGCGAGTCGGGCACCGGTAAGGAGCTGATCGCCCACGCGATTCACTACAACTCTCCACGGGCGAGTGGACCTTTCATCAAGGTCAACTGCGCCGCGCTACCCGAGACGCTGATCGAGTCGGAGCTCTTCGGGCACGAACGGGGGGCGTTTACCGGCGCCTTGAGCCGAAGAAAGGGTCGCTTCGAGCTGGCCCATGGAGGAACCCTGTTTCTGGACGAGATCGGGGAGTTGCCGCCGTCTACTCAGGTCAAGCTGCTCCGGGTCCTGCAGGAGCGGGAGTTCGAGCGACTCGGCGGTACGACCACGCTGGCGGTGGACGTGCGGGTAGTCGCCGCGACCAATCGTGATCTGGAGAAGGCGATTGCCGACCGGGTGTTTCGGGAGGACCTCTATTACCGGCTGAACGTCTTCCCGCTCTTCATGCCGCCGCTGCGGGAACGGAAACCGGACATCCTGCTGCTGGCGGACCACTTCGTGACCAAGTTCGCCCGTCTGCACCGTAAGTCGGTCCGGCGGATCACCACCGCGGCCATCGACATGCTCATGGGCTACCATTGGCCCGGCAATGTTCGGGAGCTGGAGAACATCATCGAGCGGGCCGTGGTGGTGTGCGACGCGCAGGCGATCCACGGGCGACACCTTCCGCCGACCCTTCAGACCGCCGAGGCTTCCGGCACCGCAGCGGACGGCACGCTGGCGGGTGAGGTGGCGAAGCTTGAGCGCGACCTTATTCAGGACGCACTAAAGACCGCCGAGGGGAATCAGGCCCAGGCCGCCAGACTGCTCCAGACCACCGACCGCATTCTCCGCTACAAGATGCGCCGGCTGGGCATCGCCGCCGTTCCGTCGGCCTGACGGAATTGTCGCTCCATCGGGGAAGTCTCGACAAAATTGTCGGCTTCCCCGATGTCTGGCAGCTATGGTCAACGCATCGGTCTGAAGTCTCAACTCCCTAATCCATCTGTATTTGAACGCGGCGGCGATTTGGTACCGTCGCCCCGGGCACGGGATCTGACTTACCAGTGGGCCTCATCACTGGAGATCGTATGCGTACCCGTCTGCTGTTCCTGCTCGCTTCCGCCATCGTCACTCCTCCTCTGGCAGCTCAGGGAGCGCTTCTCGCCCGGGCCGAAGCCCCGGTCGAGACGCTCTATCACCTGCGGCTGACAAGTGCCTGGCCCGAGCTGCGGCTTTCGCCTGAATGTGTCAACGGCGGCGAGGAGGTCTTGAGTGGCAGCCTGCACTGGGTGAGCTCCGGGCGCTACCGGGGCGAGCTCAACCGCCAGACCACCATTCGGTTTTGTGGCGCTCACGGCGCGGTTGCCGACGCCTGCTCGGCCACGCTTACCGGATCCGGTACGGTGGTGGCCCAAGGAACCGTACTGGCCCCGTCTGACAGGAGGGATGGAAACCTGGTGGAGCTGCGCTGGTCCCCCGACTCGACCACCGTGGCTTCATTGAGCGGGGATTGCCCTCAGGATTTTGGGGAGGCGTTGCGAAAGCTCTACGCGACCGCCACCCACAGCGTCGAGCTTGTGCTCCCCACCGGCGACCAGCGCCCAGAGAGGCAGCGAATCGAGGACTACGGCTGGGTCGTGGAGATCTGGTAGAGGGGAGGGCAATTTGTAGTTGGCAATTGCTAATTTGCAATTGGCAGTCTTCAACCGTCAATTACCAATTCTCAATTACCAATTACCAATTACCAATTTTCAATTACCAATCTCCCCAATGCCTCTCCCCACCCGTCCCCTCGGCAACACCAACCTGTTAATCAGCACCGTCGGCTTCGGGGCCTGGGCCGTCGGCGGTGGCGGATGGGCTTTCGGCTGGGGGGAGCAGGACGACGCCGAATCGCTCAGCGCGATGCGACATGCGGTCGAGCTCGGTGTGAACTGGATCGATACGGCGGCGGTGTACGGTCACGGACACTCCGAGCGGGTCGTCGGACGGCTGCTCAAGGAGCTGCCACCGGCGGACCGGCCGCTCGTCTTCACCAAATGCGGACTAGTGTGGGACGACCAGCATCCGATGACTCCCGCGCAGTCGGTGTTACGTCCAGCGTCGATGCGCAAGGAGTGCGAGGCCTCGCTCCGACGCCTCGGCGTCGAGCGCATCGATCTCTATCAATTTCACTGGCCGGACCAGGCCGGTACGCCGGTCGAGGATTCCTGGGCCGAGATGGGCCGGCTGGTGGATGAAGGAAAGGTGCGCCACGCCGGGGTGTCGAACTTCGATGTGGAGCTGCTCGACCGGTGCGAGCGGATGCGCCATGTGGTTTCCCTCCAGCCTCCTTTTTCGATGATACGCCGCGAGGCGGCAGCCGATGTGATTCCCTGGGCGAAATCCCACCGGACCGGAGTGATCTGTTACAGCCCGATGCAGGCAGGGCTTCTGACCGACCGGTTCTCGTCGGAGCGCATGGCCGCGCTCGCCACCGATGACTGGCGCAGACGAGCGGAGGAGTTCCAGCCCCCGCGACTGGAGCGGAACCTGGCTCTGCGGGACGCATTGAAACCGATTGCGGAGCGGCACGGAATCACGATCGCCGCGGCTGCCGTTGCCTGGACCATCTGCTGGCCGGGTGTAACCGGAGCGATCGTCGGCGCGCGCTCGGCGACACAGGTGGACGGCTGGATCGCCGCCGCCACAACCAAGCTCTCCGCTCAGGACCTCGATGACATTGCCGGAGCCATCCGTCAGACCCGGGCCGGGTCCGGTCCGGTTCGCCCATAACGAAGCGCACTTTCGGCAACTGCGAGGAGCCGTGAGGCGTCCCGGTGGTCCGCGTATCCCGATTCGTCCCGCACCGCGACGGTCAGACCCACCTCCTCGGCGAGATCGAGCGCCGTAATGACGGTGCGGTGGGACTCGAGAAATCGCTCCGATCCCAGCAGCCTCGCATAATGAGTCTTACAGCTGGCGTGCCAATGCCAACCGGAGAGGCCGGTCGGGAGAGTGCGGCTGCCGCAGCGGACCTCTTCGGGATAGCGAGCCAATCCCAGCGTCAGGGGCTCGACCCGGCTTCCGATCCATGCGACAAATCCCATCAGCTCCAGTGGATCGATGGAGATGAGCTGGTGAGGTGCTCCCGGGTCGTCGAGGTGTCCCCACGCACAGGTCTTGAGGAACTCCCCCGGGTTGCTCCAGGCGCCGCTTCCATCGGGCCCGCAGTCGGGCCCGGTGTAAGACAAGACTTTGGTCAATTCGAGCACGCCGAGGCCTTCGATCCCCCTTCGAAGCTCTTCCAGCCGCTGCGTCGCGAAGGCGCGGGTGTTGAAGCCGGAGAGCCCCAGTTTGTAATAGACGGCAAGTCCCACAATTTCCTTCCGGGTCGAGTCACTTCGCCGAGGATAGGCGTCCAGCGCTGAAGTGCCCCATCGTTGCGACGCGAGACGTTGCACGCTAACGCACCGATCGCTGGCGCCTCGACGTGGTCAGAAACAGATTGTGCCACCTTCGCTCTCCGGGATTTCCATGCGTCGCTCAGCGGTCTTATCACTCGTCCTTGGATTCTCACTTCCCAGCGCTTCTGTCGCGCAGAATGTCGGTTCTACAAGACTGGGTGATCTCATCACTCGGTTTGGCCAGGCGACTGCCGTCACCGGTTACGAGCAGAGATTCGCTCAGTCGTTGCGGGCGATGCTGAAGGGATCGGTAATCGACCGGAGTGACAACGTCATCCTGACCCTGGGCAGTGGAACCCCCAAACGACTTCTGGCCTGTCCGATGGACGAGGCGGGCTACGTGGTCGGTGGGATTCGGGATGATGGCTATCTGACTCTGCGTCGGGTTGGCTCCGCGCCCGGTCCGCTGTTCGACCAGCAGCTGGAAGGCCAGCGAGTGACGATCACCGGGCGGCGAGGCGAGGTGCCGGCGGTCGTGGCGGTGCGATCAGTTCACCTGACCAGGGGTCGGAACACGGCGGAAAATCCCTTCACTGTGGACGACGCCCTGGTAGATGTAGGTGCCGCCAGCCGGCAGGAGGTGGAGCGGCTCGGCGTCCAAGTGCTTTCGCCGGTGACCCTGACCAAGCGCGTGCGCATGTATGGCGAGGGAATGGTCACGGCACCGGCGATCGCCCGAAGGACTGCCTGCGCCGCCATGCTCAGTGCTGTGGAGCAGCGAGAACCCTGGGGAGGGGACACTGGTCGTAGCGCTTGTCGCTGAACAACGGTTGGGTGCGACCGGATTGCTTGCGGCAGCTCGTACTCTTGGCCCGTTCGATCAAGTGCTGTTGGTGGACGGCCAACCCGATTCACTCGGACGGAATTTCGAGCCCCAGCAGTCTCGCCTTCCGCCGTCGGATAGCATGCGGGAAGTGCTCCAGCTGAGCCTGCCTGCGCGATTCACCGATACGCCGGTCGAGACGGTGTCTCTCGCGGATGCGGTCCAGATCCAGCAGCGAGTCGCGCAATGGATCGGGGGGACGGAGTCTCAGGACCAAATGATCGCCCCGGCCTCCAGGAGTGCAGCGAAAGCCGACCGATCGGCGCTTCCACCGTCTCTCGCCGCGGCAGACAGTGTGCTGGGTACGCTGGTCGAGAGCTATGGTGCCTCCGGTGCGGAGGACTCGGTGCGCGAGACGGTCAAGCGACTGTTGCCCTCCTGGGCTCGTCCCACGGTTGACACCGCGGGCAACCTCTGGCTCGACCTCGGCAAAGGCGACCCGGTAACGGTCATCGTCGCGCACCTGGACGAGATCGGGTTTCGCGTTTCCGCCATCCGGGATGACGGCACGCTCGATCTCGCTGCTCTGGGCGGATTCTTCCCCTCGCTGTTCGAAGCACAGCCCGCGCTGATTCATACGGCACGGGGGCCGGTGCCTGCGATCTTTCTCCCGAGAGAAAAGGTCGATTCGGCGCCGCGCCGTTCGCCGTCGGTGATCCGCGCTAATCCCGGGGTGGGAAGCAGAGAGAAGGCGGAGGCTCTCGGGATCGCGGTCGGCAATACGCTCACCATGCCGAAGCAGTACATGCGCCTCGCCGGCAACCGGTCTACCGGCCGGTCATTCGACGACCGGGTCGGCTGTACCGCTCTGCTTCTCGCCGTGCGGCGACTCGATCCGGCCCAGCTCAAGCACCGGGTGATCTTCGTCTGGAGTGTGAGAGAAGAAATCGGCCTGGAAGGCGCCCAGGCGGTGGCCAATTCGCTGGGCCTTTCGACCTCACGGGTTCACGCGATCGACACCTTCGTCTCGGCGGATAGCCCGCTCGAGCCGAAGAACTTCGGGCTCGCCCCATTGGGCAAAGGGCCGGTGGCCCGGGCTCTCGATAACAGCTCGGTGACTCCCCCGGCTTATCTGGATTCGCTGGTCACGCTGGCTCGTGGATCCGCCATCCCGCTCCAGGTAGGCACGACCAATGGCGGGAACGATGGCTCCACCTTCTCGGCGTGGGGCGTCCCCGATGTCGCCATCGGGTGGCCCCTGCGCTACTCGCACTCGCCGGTCGAAGTGATTGACCTCCGCGACGTGGCCAATCTCGGTGCTCTCGTGCGTGCGCTTGCCGAGCGGTGGTAACTGCCTGCTCTACTTCTTCACCTCGAAGTCCTTGGTTCCTGCGGCGGCTCCGTTCAGGAGAATGGCCACGCGGTATTTCCCCACCGGCCATGGTGTTGCCTTCGAGAGGTGAAATTCGCTCTGCGCCGGGCCGGTGGGTGAGATCGACTGCGATGCCTGGTTGATCTGCTTCTCCTTGGTTCCCACATACGTCCAAATCGCTTCCAGCGACGCGTCGGTCGCGACGCCTGTCGTGCTGACCACCGCGTAGATGGTATCGCGCGGCGTGAAGGTACTCTTCGGTGCCGTAACGGACTTCTCGGCCCCGATCTGACTGCCGAGCTGGATCGAAGCGACGGCGACGCCGGTCGGGGCGGCCGGGGCCGGTGCGGCGGTCTCCTGGGCGGGCGGTGGCGCCGGTTTCTTGCACCCCAAAACAATCAGGGCGCCGAGCACCAGCAGCCGGGCGCCTCGGTTGAATGGTTGGGCTCTCATGATGGCATCCTGTCGGTTCATGCAGCGGGGATCTTGAGCACCTGGCCCGGATGGATCAGGTCAGGATTCTTGATGCTGTCGCTGTTGGCCTCGAAAATCTTCTTCCACTGTTTGGCGTCGCCGTAGAACTGCTTGGCGATCTTGGAGAGAGTGTCTCCCTTGGCGACCGTGTAGGTCTGGGCGCCCTGTCCGCTTGGGGCAGTCGAGGAGGCACCGCCTTGGACATCGGAAAAGTCTGGATCAGATGGAGCCATTGTTCATCCTTGCAGAAGGCCCCTCAAGCGTAGGGGAAGAGGCGGGGAGGAGCAACCGCGCATTTTGTCCCGGGTGTTGAGGCCACGATCGGGGAGGCAGAGTGCCGGGGTTGCCAGCGCGGGTCCGATTGCATAAATATCTAGTATGCAAACTGTCGCCCTGGCCTTCTCCGGCGGGCTGGATACCTCCTACTGTGTCCCCCGCCTGGCCCAGGCCGGGGCGCGGGTCCATACCGTCTACGTCAATACCGGCGGGGCCACCACCGAGGAATGCGACGCCATTCGGCGCCAGGCTCGAGGCGGTCGGGTCCGTCCAGCATCATGAGGTGGACGCCCGGGAACAGGTCTACCAGCGCTTCGTGCGCTACCTGGTGCAGGGCAACGTGCTGCGGGGCGAGGTCTACCCGCTGAGCGTTGCTGCCGAGCGTACCCAGCAGGCCATGTCGGTCATCGAGGTGGCGCGGAGCATCGGCGCCACCGCCGTGGCCCACGGCTCGACCGGCGCCGGGAACGATCAGGTTCGGTTCGACATCGCCTTCCGGGTCCTGGCGCCTGACCTCGAGATTCTCACTCCGATTCGCGATGAAGGGCTCTTACGGGACGCCGCCATCGCATTCCTGCAGCAGCGCGGACTGCCGGTGCCTCCCAAGGCCGGTGCCTACTCCATCAACCGCGGGTTGTGGGGCACCACCTGGGGTGGAGGTTGGACTCACGACACCTGGGCCGGTCCGCCGAACGAGCTGGTCGAGCCCCCCGCTGACTCGCCTGCTCCGACCGAAATCGTGCTCGGCTGGGTCGGCGGGCTGCCTGTCACGCTCAATAACGAGGGACTGGAAGGCCCGGAGCTGATTCGGCGCCTCGGCGATCTGGGTCTAGCCTATGGGTTCGGCCGCAACATTCACGTCGGGGAAACCGCCCTCGGTATCAAGGGCCGGATCGGCTTCGAAGCCGGCGCCGCTCTGCTCCTCATCGCGGCGCACCGCGAGCTTGAGAAGTTGGTGCTGACCCGGTGGCAGACCTTCTGGAAGGATCAGCTGGCCCGCTTCTACGGAGACCGGCTCCACGAAGGGCACTACTTCGACCCGGCCCTGCGCGACATCGAGGCGATGATCGCGAGCTCGCAGCAGCGGGTAGAGGGCGAGACCCGGGTGCGGCTCATGCCTGGACGCTTTCTCGTCGTCGCCGCCCGCAGCCCTCACTCGATGATGGACCGCAGTGTCGCCACCTACGGCGAGGAGAACCGGCTCTGGTCGGGAGACGAGGCCCGTGCCTTTGCGCGAGTCTCGGCGATTCCGGAGGTTCTTGCCGCTCGGGTGGCTGGGAAGGGAAACGGGTCGGTGGTCGATAGTCGATAGTCGATAGTCAAAGTCGGACGGTGAGGCTCACGACACAAGACCACTGACCACTGACCATCGACTATCGACTATTGACTATTGACTATCGACTATTGACTCAACAGAGATCTCTAATGGTAAAGACCACAAGACTCCGCCTCGACCGCATCGCCTCTTCCACCCGGAACGCGCACCTCTCGCCCGATGTGATCGTGGGCGACGAGATCGTTGCCGCCGAAGGATATATCCTCGCGGTTCGCATCCTGGCCGACAAGTCGACCTACAACACCGTTGAGGACGTAACCGGCCGGATGGTGTCACTGCGGGCCGGCGATCTCCTGGCTGGGACGCTCGGCGCACGGCGGGCGCTCCGCGGTTACGCGGGACAGGTGCCTGAACGGATCGCCGTGGGCGACACCATCGAGGTGCTCAACCTCGGCGGAATCCTGGGCCGCTGCACTTCGGCTAATCCCGATATTGGTCCGCCTTTCCGCGCCGAGGTGCTGGGTGCCGTGCTGAGCTTCCCCGACCTGGGCGACCGGATCGGTCGTCCCGCGCACATCAAGGATCACGCGGTGCCTACGGCGGAACGTCTGGAATCCCAGGTCCCGGTGGTGTACGTAGCGGGCACCTGCATGAACGCCGGAAAGACCGTGGCTGCGACGGAATTGGTCAGAGGTCTGACCCGGTCCGGTCTGCGGGTTGCCGCAGCCAAGCTCACCGGCGTCTCGCTCATGCGCGACGCGTTGTCGATGCAGGACGCCGGGGCGATCGCGGCGCTCACCTTCAACGACATCGGGATCGCGACTACGCGCGCTGGGATCACGGTGCCGGCGGCGAAGGGTATCCTGAACAGTCTCGCCGGCTTCAAGCCCGACGTCATCGTCGCCGAGTTGGGCGATGGAATTCTAGGTGATTATGGGGTGCAGGACATCCTGCGTGACCGGGAGCTGATGAGCGTTGGGGTATCCTACGTCATGGCGGCGCCTGATCCGGTGGGCTGCTGGGGCGCCGTCGCCCTCATGCGTGATCTCTTCGGACTCGAGGTGAGTGTTCTAACGGGTCCCGCGACCGACAATGAAGTGGGCCGTGACTACGTGAAGAAGCAGCTCGACCTTCCGGCTCACAACGCGCTGCGCGACGCGACCAAGCTGGTCGCCATCGTCCGGAGCGCCATCGAGACTCGTCAGGCGTCTTCGATTGGTGGCCAGCTAGCCGCCATGAGCGCCTGACTGCCAACGGATAAACCCGATGGGGCTTAGCGTCGCGGTGATCGGCGCCGCCGGCTATGCCGGTGGGGAGCTTTTACGGCTCCTCTCCCAGCATCCTGAGGTGAACGATTACATCGCTACCAGCCGGAGCCAGGCGAGGATGCGGATAGGCGAGGTACATCCGGCGCTCGCCGCGGTGTCCGATGCAACGTTCTCCAACGCGAGTCCCGTCGACGCTGCATCAGGGCGGGATGTCGTGTTTCTGGCCCTGGAGCACGGCGAATCTTCTAAAATCGCCGCGGAGGTCTTGAACTCGGGCGCCGGCCTCGTGATTGACCTCTCGGCTGACTTCAGAGTGCAGGACCTCTCTCTCTACGAAAAATTCTACGGCGCGCACACCGCTCCTGAGCTGGTCCGCTGCTTCACCTACGGGTTGGCCGATGTCCTGGGGACCTCGCTCCGCGGCAAGCGGGCCGTGGCCGTTCCCGGCTGTTTTGCGACGGCCGCGGAGCTCGCTCTCTATCCCCTGGCCCGCGCCGGTTTGTCGAGCGCTCCGGCGCTCTTCGCGGTAACCGGATCGAGCGGCGCGGGTGCCCATCCCAAGGCCACCACGCACCATCCGGCCAGGGCGCACAACCTCTTTGCCTACTCGACCATGGGTCACCGGCATGAAGCGGAGATCGCGGGTTGCTGGCGGGAATGGACCGGCAACCGCAACGCAGGCGTCCGGCTGATGGCGCACTCGGGCCCTTTCGTGCGAGGCATCTATCTCTCCACTCATGTCCAACTGGGTGCGGATCAAGTAGCAGGGAAAGACATGAGTGCCTGGTATCGTACGGTCTACGAGGGCCGGCCATTCGTACGGGTGCTGAACCAACCTCCTGAGCTGACTCACGCCGTTGGAACCAACTACGCTCTCATTCACGCTACTCAGTCAGCCGATGGTCGAGAGCTCCAGGTGAGTGTTGCAATCGACAATCTCGTCAAAGGCGCATCAGGGCAGGCGATTCAGGCGATGAACCTGGCGTTGGGGCTCGGGGAAGAACTTGGGCTCCGAGGCGGAGGAATGTTCCCATGCTGACGTGCGTCGCTCGGCGGCTCGGCGGCAAGTCGGCTCGGCTGCGCATTTGGGTAGCCGTCCTTCCTGGTCAAAAATGACTCCACCCAAAGACGCAGCCGCCGAGCCGGGTCTCCGCCGAGCCGCACTCCTCCCCGTCTACGCGCAGTTCCCCATCCGTCCCGTCAGCGGCCGGGGATCCTGGCTGATCGATGAATCGGGCTATGAGTGGCTCGATGCCTACGGTGGGCACGCTGTCTCCTCCACCGGCCACTCGCATCCGGACGTTGTTCGGGCCATCGCGGACCAGGCGCAACGCCTGCTTTTCTATTCGAGCGCCGTTCCTCATCAGAACCGCGAGGTACTCGCCGAGCGGCTCGCCGAGTTGTGTCCTCGCCCGCTGGACCGGGTCTTCTTCTGCAACTCGGGCGCTGAAGCCAACGAGAACGCGCTTCACATCGCCCGCAAGCACACGGGACGCCAACTCGTCTGCTCGGTCGAGGGCGGCTGGCACGGCAGGACCGTCGCAGTACTCGCGGTTACCGACGGCGAGAAGTACGTCTCCGGAGCCCGCCGCGCCGGGATTCCCCTGTCCCGAAAAATTCCCTTCAACAACATCGATGGCCTCGAGACAGCCCTCGATGAGACAGTCGCGGCGCTGATCCTCGAGCCGATCCAGGGCATGGCCGGTGCGCGGGACTGCTCCCCCGAATTCCTCGCCGCCGCCCGCCGTGCCGCGGACCGGGTCGGTGCGGTGCTGATATTCGACGAGGTGCAATGTGGAGTTGGCCGGGTCGGAACCTTTACCGCGGCCGAGTCTTTCGGTGTGACGCCTGATATCGTTACCATGGCCAAGGGCCTGGCGTCGGGACTTCCGATCGGAGCGGTGATCTGCGCCGACCGAGTGAGCGCCACCATTGCGCAGGGAGATTTGGGCAGCACCTTTGGCGGCGGGCCGGTACCCTGCGCCGCGGCGCTGGCCACCCTCGATGTCATCCAGCGGGAGCGGTTGATGGACAATGCCGGAGAGGTCGGAACCTACCTGAGCCGCGAAGCGATCAAAGCCGGCGTGGTATCGGTGCAGGGAAAAGGGTTGCTGCTCGGTCTCCGCATGCCGCGACCCGCCGCGGAGGTACAGCAGGCGCTGTTCTCCCGCCGCATTCTGACCGGCACCGCCAGCGATCCCGCCATCCTCCGCCTGCTGCCCCCGCTCAGCTTCTCCCGGAGCGAGGCCGATATCCTGCTCGGCGCACTGAAGGAGATTCTCTCGTGACCAAGCGGGACTTTCTCGCCGCCGAGGACTGGCAGCCGGAGGAGATCGACGCCGTGCTCGAGCTCGCGGCAGCGGGTCAAGCGAGGCGAGGTGACCGGTGGCCTCGAGCGGAAGATCATGGCGATGGTCTTCATGGATCCGAGTCTCCGCACCCGCGCCAGCTTCGAGGCCGCGATGTTCCTCCACGGAGGGCACGGCATCGTGCTCGAACCGGGCCGCGGCAGCTGGAGCATGGAGACCGAGCCGGGCGCGGTGATGGATCAGGACACCGTGGAGCACCTGGTCGATGCGGCGCGGGTACTGGGACGCTACGCCGACGTGGTCGGTCTTCGTTCCTTTCCTCGAGGCACCGACTGGTCGATCGGTCCGGAACGACGGCGTCCTGCGAGACTTCGCCCGGTACTGCGAGAAGCCGGTGATCAACATGGAATCGGCTCGGCGGCATCCCTGCCAGCAGCTGGCCGATGCGCTGACGCTCAAGGAGCGGCTGGGCGACCCGCGCGGCAAACGCTTCGTGCTGACCTGGGCCTGGCATCCCAAAGGCGCTTGCCCACCGCGGTACCCGCCAGCGCAGCGCTCGCCGCGGCACACCTCGGCATGGAAATCGTCATCGCCCGCCCGACGGCTACGAGCTGGATCCGGAAGACACCGCGCTGGTCCGGAAGATCACCCAGCATCAGGGTGGTGAGTTCGTCCACATCATCAACGATCCCGACGAAGGCGTGGTCGGAGCCGACGCCGTGTATGTGAAATCCTGGGGATCGGTGAAGCTGTTCGGCCAGCCGGAGGAGGAGGCCGCGCTTCCGCTCGACGCTGCGTGACTGGCGTCTCACCCCGCAACGGCTCAAGTCCACCCGACAGGGCAAGGCGGTCGGTACTGCACTGCCTGCCGGTCCGCCGCAACGTGGAAATCGACGACGCGGTGCTCGACGGGCCCAACTCCGCGGTGGTAGATGAGGCCGAGAATCGGCTTCATGTGCAACGCGCGCCTTGTTACTCACGATGTTGCGGTGGATCATGACTCCACGACTCACGACCCATGGCCGTGGACCAACGACCACGACTATCGACCATCGACGAACGTGACCATCGACTCCACCAAAGGAATCACCGGCCTCAAAGGCGCTCTCCGCTACGTGCGTGCCTACCGCGACCACGTCTTCGTCGTCAAACTCGGCGGCGACGTGCTCGGCCGACCGGGAGGTACTGGATCGGGTGGCGGCCCAGCTCTCCCTGCTTTCCTCGCTCAGCATCCGCCTCGTGGTGGTGCATGGCGGCGGGCCCCAGGCCAGTGCGATGAGCCGGCGGCTGGGACAGGAACCGCATGCTCATCGCCGGCCGGCGAGTCACCGACGAGCGGCGCGCTCGAAGTCGCCAAGATGGTCTACGCGGGCTGCTCAACACCGACCTGCTTGGCCGCGCTGCGCGAGCACGAGATCCAGGCGGTGGGGTTGAGCGGCGTGGACGCCGATCTGCTTACCGCACAGCGCCGCCCGCCGGTGAAAGTCGGGTGACGACGACGGCGGACCGCTCAGCGAAGTCGACTTTGGCCACGTGGGAGACATCGACGCGGGCCGATCCGCGGGTGCTGACCACGCTGCTGGATGCGCGCTTCGTCCCGGTGGTGGCGAGCCTGGCCGGCGACGGCGACGGCAACGTCTACAACGTGAATGCCGATACCGTGGCGGAGTCGCTCGCGGTGGCGCTCAAGGCTCAGAAACTGATCTTCCTGACCGGTGCGCCCGGTGTGCTGCGCGACCGGAACGATCCCTCGAGCCTGGTGACCTTCGCCGACCCTGACGAACTGGCCGGCCTGATGGCCAGCGGTGCGCTCGCCGGCGGCATGCGGCCCAAGGTCGAGGCCTGCATCCGGGCCGCGACCGGTGGAGTCGAGCGCACCCACATCATCGATGGCCGGGCTGCCGATTCACTGCTGCTCGAGGTGTTTACCGGTGCGGGCTGCGGCACCATGATCGTCGGCCGCAAGGAGAAGGCGACCTACCTTGGCGTCGACCTCGCTACCTGAGCTGGCGCTGCTCGAGGACCTGGTCGCGATCCCTTCGGTCAGCGGGACCGAGGAGACGATCGCGCCGGTGGATCGAGGAGCGGGTCCGGGGCTGGGGGCTCGACGTACGCCGGGACGACGCCTCGGTCACCGTCAGCATCTCGGGCGCGGGACCCGGACCCACCCTCGCTTCGTCTCCCATCTTGATACGGTCCCGGCCGGTGACGGCTGGACCCGGGAACCCTTCATTCCCACCGATCGAGAGACGACCTGCTTGTACGGCCGCGGCTCGGGTGACGCCAAGGCCTCGGTTGCCGCGATGCTGAGCGCCGCGCGTGACGCGGCCGACGAAAGCGGGTCCGGCGCGGACGCCTGCCTGGTGATACTCGGTTACGGCGAGGAGACTCGCCACACTACGATGAGGCACCGCGGTCGAGCGGGCCGGGCCCATCGACGCCGCCGTGATCGGAGAGCCGACCAACCTCGACTTCGCTGTCGCGCAGCGCGGACTCATGATGGTGGACCTGGTGGCCCGCGGAGTGCCAGCGTCACGCCGGCTACGCGGCGGATGACGGTGAGTTTACCAACGCGGTGGTTGCACTCAGCCAGGATATCGTGAAGCTTGATGGCCTCTTTCGGGACCGGACCCATCCGATCGCTCGGGCGCGCCACCGCGACTCCCACCATGATCGAGGCCGGCGTCAGCCGGAACGTGACACCGCCGGTGGCTCGGGCGGTGCTCGACGTGCGAAGCACGCCATCCTGGACCCATGCCGAGTTGGCCGACGAGTCATGCGACGCGCGCTGGAGAGCGAGGTCGTGGTGACGTCCGACCGGCTGGTTCCCTGCGAGACTCCGGCGGACTCCCGCCTGCTTGCGCTGGCGGAACAGGGTCCGTCCCGAGGCCCGGCGATTCGGCAGCCCGACCTGTTCGGACTGGGTTTTTCTGCGCGACCGCGACACTTTCAAGTGCGGCCCGGGGACCAGCCGGCGTTCGCACACGCCCGATGAGTGCGTGGACCTGACCGAAGTCAGCGCCGCTCGCCTGTTCTACCGACAACTCGCCGAGTCGTATCTCGCATGACTAAGCGCGCCCGGGGCACCACCCGCCCGCCCACTACGTTGTGGATCCCGTCGGTCTCCGCTCGACCGGCAACTGCTCGACTACACCGCGATCGAAGACCGCATGTGGGACGCCCGGCTGCTGGCCTGGGATGTCTTCGGCAGCCTGGGTCACGTCGAGAGTCTCCGCGCATCGAAACTGCTCTCTCCGGCGGAATACCGCCGCATTCGAGCCGGCCTGCGCGCAGCGTTGGCGGAGGTGGATGCCGGGCGACCCTGGTCGCGTCGGTCCCGAACACGAAGACGTTCACACCGCGGTGGAGGACTGGCTCACCAGGCGAATCGGGCCTGCCGGGGAGCGGCTTCACACCGGACGCTCGCGCAACGACCAGATCGCGTGCGACCTGCGCCTCTATCTCAAGGACCGTCTCCTCCTGCTTCAGGATGAAGCGCTCGATCTGGTCGACAGCCTCCTCTCCTTCGCCGCAGAAACACCAGAACGAGTCTCTGGCCCGGCTACACCCACCAGCGGCGCGCCATGCCTTCCTCGGCCGGATTGTGGGCTTCCGCGTTCGCCGAAGGAATTCTCGATACCGTCGAGGCTCTCCCCTCACTCTGGTCTCAGGTCGATCGCTCTCCGCTGGGCAGCGCCGCGGGCTACGGTGTCCCACTCCCGCTTCGAAGCGCGAAGTGGCTGCCCGCGCGCTCGGATTCTGCCGAGATCGAGCACAACGTGGCCTCGGTGCAGAACGGACGAGGCAAGCTCGAGGCCGGGGTCCTCTTCTGGTGCACTCAGCTGGGCCACGAACTCGCCAAGCTCTCCAGCGACGTCATTCTCTTCAGCGCCGACGAGTTCGGATTTCTGATCCTGCCGGCCGACCTCGCTACCGGGTCCAGCATCATGCCGCACAAGCGGAATCCCGATCTCTTCGAGCTGACCCGGAGTCGTGCCGCGGCGCTCGAGGGCGAGCTGATGACGCTGCTGCAGATCAAAGCGAAGCTCCCCAGCGGCTATCACCGCGACTTTCAGCTGCTCAAGGAACCGCTGATGCGTGGGGTAGACCGGCTGGAAGGGATGCTCTCGATGATGACGGTTGCGGTTCCCCGGCTCTCGGTGGATCCGGCGGTCGGCCGGCGAACTCTCTCGGGAGGGCCCCTCGCCACCGACGAAATCATGCGGCGGGTCGAAACTGGACGGGCCTTCCGCTCAGCCTATCGCGAAGTCGCCGCGGCGATTCGTGAAGGGGATTTCTGGCGTGAGCCCGCCACCGCCGAGATCATCGGACGCCGCCGGTCCACCGGAGCGCTGGGCAACCTCGGTCTTGCCACGGCGAGAGCGAGGCTCACGGCGGGCCGCAACTGGACCAACCGGCAGCGCCGGCGCTTTGACGCGGCCCTCGGCCGGTTGCGCGGCAAGGGAACCAGACGGCGTGCCGAATGACGGCGGATCGACGGAAGCGCCAGCTCAAGATTCTCGAGCTGATCAGTACCCGTCCCATTCGGACTCAGGAGGAACTGGCGGACGCGCTGTCGGCCGAAGGATGGAACGTGACCCAGTCTTCGGTGAGCCGCGATATCGCTGCACTGCGCCTGGCGAAGGTGGACGGCGCCTATCAGCGGCCCGCCCGCGTTGTCGATTCACCTGAACATCCCGATGAGCGCCGAATTGTCGAAGGCGTCCTCACGCTCGAGACCGCGGGTGACTCCCTGATTGTGCTGCACACTCCACCCGGAGAAGCCAACCGGGTCGGTGCCGCAATCGACCGCCTGGCCTGGGGCGATGTGATCGGAACTCTCGCCGGCGACGATACGATCTTCCTCGCGGTGAAGCACTCGGCTGCACAGCAGCGGGTGCTTAGAGCGCTGCGGCTGCTGGGCCGGAGAAAATAGCGGTCCCGGCTCATCCCCAATGCCAGTCCACAATTTTCTCCGCGACCTCGCCATCGTTCTGGTGACCGCCGCGATCACGGCGCTCACCTGCCAGCGGCTCAAGCTGCCGGTAGTCCTTGGATACCTGCTGGCCGGCTTCCTGGTCGGTCCCCGCACTCCTCCCCGCCTTATCGCCGACGAAGCATCGATCCAGACTCTCTCGGAGCTGGGCGTCGTCTTGCTGATGTTCAGCATCGGCCTGGAGTTCCGCGTGCGACAGGTAGTGGCACTCGCCCCAACCGCTGGACTCACCGCGGCCGTCGAAGTAAGTGGCATGCTGGTGCTGGGCTATGCCGTCGGCCATCTCCTCGGATGGACCTCGCTCGCCAGTCTCTTCGCGGCTGGGGTCGTGGCGATTTCCAGCACGATGATCATCGTGAAGACGTTCGAAGAAGAGCCGCCGGCGCGGGAGTTCAAGGACTTCCTCTTCGGAGTGCTGATCTTCGAGGATCTCGCCGCCGTCTTGCTGCTCACGATTCTCACCTCGGTTGCCTCTACCGGTGCGCTGACGATTTCTCTGGTTGGCCGTGTGCTCGCCGGTCTCGCATTGGCGTTGCTCGTCATGCTGGCGGCGGGCATGCTGGTCGTTCCCCGCGCGGTGCGCGCCGCGGCGCAGCATTGGCGGCCGGAGACAATGGTGCTGGTCGGTGTGGGCTTCTGCTTTGGCATGGCTGCCGTCGCTCGGGCGTTCGGCTACTCGGTCGCCCTCGGCGCCTTTCTCGCCGGCTGTCTGGTCGCCGAGTCTGGGGCCGGCCGCCAGATCGAGCGGGAAATCCGGCCGGTTCGCGACATGTTCGCCGCGATTTTCTTCGTCGCGGTGGGGATGCAGTTCGATTTCGTGGGAATTCGAGAGCACTGGCCGCTGGTGCTCCTCTTTCTGCTGATCGTCACACTGGGCAAGCTGACTGTGGTATCGGTCGGCTCCTTTCTGGCGGGACGCGGAGTCCGCACCGCGGTGCGGACCGGCATGAGTATGGCGCAGATCGGAGAGTTTTCGTTCATCATCGCGGCCGTAGGCCTGCAACTGGGTGCGGTGCCGTCAGAGGTCTACGCGGTGGCCATCACTGTTTCAGCCATCACCGCCTTCACCACGCCCTGGACCGTGCGGTACGCTCCGGCGCTCGCGGGATACGTGGACCGCAAGCTGCCCCATCCGCTTCAGTCCTTTGCCTCACTGTATGGAACATGGGTCGAAGCGTTGCGCCGCAGCCCTGCCCGCGGTTCCCGTCTTGCTGGTGGCCGATTGCTCTGGCTGCTGTTGCTGGACGCCCTCGCCGTCCTGGCAATCGTGCTCGGCTACCCCATCGTGCATCGTCGCCTCATAAGCCTGATCGGCACGGTTTCTATCTCAGCCGGCGTGGCGCGTCTGGTGCTCGTACTGGTCACGCTGGTCCTGTTGGCGCCGTTTGTGTTTGGAATTGTCGCGGTGGCACGGCGCCTCGGCCTCGGACTCGCCGCGGCGGCACTGCCCCCGCCGGGCCGCGGGAAAGTCGACAACGCGTTCGCCCCACGGCGGCTCATGGGACTGACGATGCAGATCGCGGTGGTGCTCCTGGTGGGAGCGCCACTCGTCGCGATCACTCAGCCGTTTCTGCCGCCGTTCGGGGGGATTCTGGTCCTGGCGGGGGTGCTGGCGCTGCTCGGAATCGGGTTCTATCGAAGCGCGAGTGAGCTACAGGGTCATCTCAAGGCTGGCGCGGAGGTGGTGGTTGCCGCCCTCGCGAAGCAATCGGCGGCGGACTCCAGCGTTGATCTTGCCCGCCGCCTGCTGCCGGGCCTCGGCGACTTCACGGCAGCACAGGTAGGCGAAGGAAGTGAGGCGGATGACCGCACACTGACCGAGTTGAATCTCCGTGGCCGGACCGGAGCCACCATACTCGGTCTGCTCCGCGGCGACCGCCGTATCCCGTTCCCCGACGCAGGAGAAAGGCTCCAGGCGGGCGACCTGGTGGCCCTCACCGGCAGCCACGAGGCCATCGCTGCTGCCAAGGCCCTACTCACCTCATCCCGGAGCTCTGATCACACCTGAATCTTCGACCAAACAATCTGAAATCTGAAATTTCCAATTCTGCAATTTCAAATCTTCAATCTGAAATCTTCAATCTTCAATTTCAGTCCCTCCCCTTCACCACCACCCGTCCCGGTAGCGCCCCCGTGTGTTCCCCATTCTTGAGCACCTGGGTGCCATTCACAAACACGTGCACCATTCCCGTGGCATATTGGTGCGGCTTATCGAAGGTCGCGTGATCCTGGATCTTTGCGGGATCGAAGACGGCGATGTCGGCGAAGTAACCCGGCTTCAGATTGCCTCGATGCTTGAGCCCCAGATTCGCCGCGGGTAAACCTGAAAGTTTGCGGATCGCCTCGGCCATCGGCATGAGCTTCTCGTCGCGCGTGTACTTGGCGAGAACCCGCGCAAAGTTCCCGTAGGCTCGTGGATGCGGGTTCGACTTGAGGAACACTCCTTCAGGCGCCTCGGATTCCGCGTCAGATCCGAAGCTCACCCACGGAAGGACTACCTCTTTCCTGATGTTGTCCTCTGACATCAGGAAATACACTGTGCCCACTCGGCTGCCATCCTGGATCACAAGATCCATCGCCGTCTCCTCCGGCGATTTGCCTCGCATCTTCGCCACTTCCGCGAGGGTTTTCCCAGTCAGGGGCTTGAGGGAGTCTTCCTTGAAGGCGACGAGCAATATCCGATCGGGAGACCCGGCGGCGAGATAGAGGCTCTCCCACTTGTCGGTCGGCGTTTTCATCTCGCGCGCCACCTTCGCCCGGATCGCCGGATCCTTGAGTCGCTTGATCCACTCCGGCAGTCCCCCCTCCTGGACCCAGGGCGGCATCGAGGCATCGAGCCCCGTGGCACCGGCGGGATAGGTATACATATCGGCGGTGATTCGATGTCCGGCTGCACGGGCTGAATCCACTTTCTGGATCACCTCGTCCATCTTCGGCCAGTTGGCGTTCCCTGCTGCCTTGAGATGATAGATCTCGGCCGGTATCCTCGCCCGCGCCGAGATTTGAATCAGCTCATCCACCGCTTCGAGCAGCCGGTTGCCTTCGCTCCGCATGTGGCTGATGTACATCCCTCCGTAGGGCGCTGCGACCTTGCAAAGCTCGACCAGCTCGTCGGTGCTGGCGTAGAAGGCCGGGGCATAGATGAGCGAGGAACCGATACCGAAGGCACCCTCCTCCATCGCCTGCTTCACCAGCGCGCGCATTGAGTCCAGCTCGGCCGCGGTCGGGGGACGGTCGTCGAAGCCGATCACGTTTTCCCGGATTGTCGTAGCCCCCACAAAGGATCCCACGTTCGTGGCGATGCCTTTGCGCTGCAGGAAATCCAGGTATTCGCGCAGCGTGGTCCATTGAATGTCGTACTTGATATCGCCCTGGTTGGCCTTGTTGTACGCCTTGAGCGAGTCGGACCAGGGACCCATGGATTCCCCTTCGCCCATGATCTCCAGGGTCACACCCTGGCGAATTTCTCCCTGCGACTTCCCGTCTTCGATCAGCGTTTCGGTGGCCCAGCTCAGCATGTTGATGAAGCCGGGCGTAACCGCCAGGCCGGTAACATCCAGCTCGACTTTGCCGCGAGCCTTCGAGAGATCTCCAATCGCGGCGACGGTATCGCCTTTGATCGCGACGTCGGCGGTGACCGGGGCAGCGCCGGTCCCGTCGTAGACGGTACCGTGACGGAGGATGGTGTCGTAGCTCGGGCCGCACCCTGCCAGCGCCCCCATCAAACCGATGAACCCGACCGACCGACGAAGCATGTTAGCTCCTCAGGTGAGTGTGACCTTGCGAATATCGGCGACATCAATGACGCGAACTCCACTGACCGGCTGCTCGACGGCGTGCACCAGGGCTCGCACCATCTGAGGACGGGAGACGAGGCCAACGCGTCTCGCCGTCTCCCGGAGAGACGGAATCAGCTCCGCCAGCCAGTAGCCGGGCAACAGCAGAGCGGGCCACCAGTGCCCCGGTCCGAGCACATACCAGGGGCGGATGAAAGTGGCGCTGAGCCCGCTCTCCCGAATCAACTGCTCCCCGCGCACCCGTGCGGCGACGTACGCTTTCATCGCCGGCGCCGGCTGAGCCACACTCACGTAGATGAAGTGCTTCACGCCGGCCGTGACGGCCACGGGAACCGCCGCGGCCACGGATGCCAGATCGATAGTCAGGAATTGCTCTGCCTTGGCCGGGCTCGGATGCGAGACACCTACCAGGTGCACGAACGTATCCGCCGGCGCCACCTGCGCGGCATACGAAAGACCGTGGAGCGCGTCTCCCACGATCGGCATTGCGCCCGAAGGCAGTCGGCTGACCGAGCTCTGTCGAACCAGAGCCCGAACCGAGTGGCCGCGATTGGTCAGCTGGCGAATCAGTTGAGCGCCGAGGTAGCCGGTTCCCCCTGTGATAAAGACCGTGCGTGGGGGGGATGGTCGATGGTCAATGGTCAATGGTCAATGGTCCTCGGCCATTTGATCCGCGACTCCTCAGCTTCGATTGGCACCATCGACAATCAGCAATCGACCATCGACCATCGACCATCGACTATCGACTAATCGACCGCCCATAGCGTGCCGCTACCATTTCCGCCACGATCGCGAGCGCTACCTCGGTAGGAGACCGGCCCCCCAGATCGAGTCCAATCGGTCCATTGATCCGGTCGATGTCGGCGTCCTTGAAACCAGCCTCTCGCAGGTGCGCCCGTCGCTTCTCCTGGGTCTTGCGCGACCCGATCACTCCGATGTAGCGAGCCGGCGACCTGAGTCCGATCTCGAGCGCCGGGTCGTCGAATTTGGGATCGTGGGAGAGAACGCAGATGTAGGTGGCCCGGTCAATTCCAGTCCGGGCGAACGCGGCTTCGGGCCAATCGAGCACCAGCTCGTCCGCTTCGGGAAACCGCTCTCGAGTGAGAAACGCCTCTCGAGCGTCGGCCACTATGGTCCGGAATCCCACGGCCTTGGCCAACGGCACCAATGCCATCGCGATATGGCCCGCGCCGAATAGCACCAGCTTCGGTCGCCGCGCAAAGACTTCGAGGAATACCTTGGCACTACCCCCATCCGGCAAAGGAGCTTCTACGGTACGGCTCTTTTCGGTGCGGAGCGATTCGAGAGCGGCATCGTGGATCTGGTCGGCGAGCCAGGCAAGGTCGCTCGTTGTGTTCACGGTACCGTCCTCCCGAATCACGACCGATCGCCCCGATCGATCCACCATCCAGAACGGTCGCCACGACGGACCCACTCTCTTCGCTCGCGGCCGCGACGATCTCGTGGCGAATAGCCGGCTCCACGAAGACCTCGATCGTCCCGCCGCACGCGAGCCCGACTTCCCAGGCGCGCTCATTGGTCACCCCGAAACTGATGAGACGAGGGTTACCGCTCTTGATGGACTGGGCGATCTCCTGCACCACGGCGCTTTCGACGCAGCCTCCCGATATCGATCCGGCAAAGGATCCGTCTTCGGTGCCCAGCATACACGCCCCCTCCGGCCTCGGCGCCGAGCCCCAGACGCTGGTGACAACGGCGCGTCCGAGGCGGGTGTCCCGGGCCGAGAGGCGCTCCAGTTCGGTGAGTATGTCTCGCATGGCATGGCCTCAGGCGGAGCCGCCGCCTTCCAGCGCGCGAAGGTCATCCTGCGTGTCTACATCCGGATTCATCCCCGGCATGTCGAGTGTTGTTACCGAGCCGGGATGTGAGGCGAGGATGGTGCTGAGCCCACGGTCGCCCTCCAACCCATTGGTCAGGTGCCAGAGTTCTCGATCGAGCAGGACCGGATGTCCGGGAGCGTCGGGCTGTTGCGCGTATCGAGGTCGGACCGAGGTCCCCTTCTGCCGCCAGAAGTAGACCAGGTGTTCGATGGCGTCGTCTCGCAGCAGCGGCTCGTCTCCTAGAATGATGAGCGCGGCGCCTGCACGAGGCGTTCGACCGGCCGCTGCAAGGGAGTTCAGCCCACATCTGATGGAGGTGGCGAGTCCCTCGTCGGCATCAGGATTGGGGACCAACTCCAGTCCCGCGGTATCGAGGTGCCAGCCCAGTCGAGTATCGCCAGTCCGCACGACTGCCACCCCGCCGGCCAGGAAGCCGTTCACCATGGCTTGGGCCACGGCGATTCCTACGTGGGCAATCAGAGGTTTTCCGTGAAGGGGGGCAAGGAGCTTGTCGCCGCCAAAGCGATGACCCTGTCCCGCCGCGAGAACAAGGGCATAGGCGGCACTCTCCCCGGCCGTCAGGCTCACGTTGCTCTCTCCCTGCCTGGGGTAGCCGGTGCCGCTGGACCATGGCGCATGTGCAACAGGGTCAAGGCCTTGACCCGTTGCGTCGCAGTTCTTACCATTGACGGCCCATGATTACGAAAGCTGCCGGTCTCGCGAATCGAAACGCGAACAATCCGCCGACCAGGACGGGTTGGGCATAGCCGGCGTTTGTAGCCCGCGCTGACCCGACCCGTCGCCCGGCGGGTCGCTTTGTTTTGGGGTGTAGCTCAACTGGCAGAGCGCCCGGCTGTTAACCGGGAGGTTGCAGGTTCGATTCCTGCCGCCCCAGTATTTCAGCTGTCAGCGATTAGCCATTAGCTGTTAGCGGCTGACGGCTGACGGCTCATAGCTAACAGCTAATCGCTGACACCCCACGCCTCACGCCAACACCTCATACGCCGGAATCGTCAGAAACTCCTCCTCCACGTCCCCAATCACCAGCCGATCCAGCAGTCGCTCAGCATCCTCCATGCGACCCGGGGCCTTCCGCTCCGAAATCAGGCTCTCTGCCTCTCCCTGCCGCAGACGCTGGTACAGCTCTCCAGTGAAGCGACTTCCATCGTCCAGAGCGACTCCGCGCTTCACCCACTGACGAAGTTGCATGCGGGAGATCTCTGCCGTGGCCGAGTCTTCCATCAAGTTGGCGATTCCGACGGCACCGCGTCCCTCCAGCCAGTTTTCGATGTACTCGAGTGCCACCCGGATATTACCCCGGACGCCAGCGACCGTAACCCGGCCGCCGGGGATCCGGACATCGAGCAACTGGTCTCGGGTGACCCGCACCTCTTCGCGCAGTCGATCTTTCTGATTGGGACGGTTGCCGAGGACCGCGTCGAATGCCTCCCGGGCCACCGCCACCAGATCGGGATGAGCGACCCAGGAGCCATCGAACCCATCGCCTGCTTCGCGACTCTTGTCCTCCTTCACTTTCGCCAGCGCACGTGCATTTACCTCGGCATCGCGCCGTGACGGTATGAACGCGGCCATTCCCCCAATGGCATGCGCCCCGCGGCGATGGCACGTCCGCACCAGCAATTCGGTATAAGCCCGCATGAACGGCACGGTCATTGTGATCTGTCCGCGGTCCGGCAGGGCAAATTCGGGCCGGTCTCCGAAATTCTTCAGCATGCTGAAGATGTAGTCCCAGCGGCCGGCGTTGAGCCCGGAGGCATGCTCCCTGAGTTCATAAAGGATTTCTTCCATCTCGAATGCCGCCGGGGCAGTCTCGACCAGCACCGTCGCTCGAATGGAACCGGCCGGAATTCCCAGGATCTCCTGGGCGAACACGAAGACCGCATTCCACAGGCGTGCTTCGAGATGGCTCTCCAGCTTGGGGAGATAGAAGTAGGGCCCGCTCTGCCGGCGCAGCAACTCGGCAGCGTTGTGGAAGAAGTGAAGTCCGAAGTCCACGAGACTCGCGGAAACCGGACTTCCGTCCAGCAGCAGGTGCTTTTCGTTGAGATGCCACCCGCGGGGACGGACCACCAGCGTTGCCGGACGCTGGCCCAAGGCGTAGTGCTTCCCTTCGGGTGAGGTGTAACTGATTCGCCCGCGGACTGCTTCCTGACAGTTCAGCTGGCCGCCGATCACGTTCTCCCAGGTCGGCGAGAGAGCATCCTCGAAGTCAGCCATGAAGACCTGCGCCCCGGAATTGAGAGCGTTGATCATCATCTTCCGCTCGACCGGCCCGGTGATCTCGACCCTCCGGTTCAACAGGTCGGCCGGCGCCGGTGCTACTTGCCAGGATCCCTCTCGAACCCCGCGGGTCTCGGCCAGGAAATCGGGAAGCTCTCCCCCTCTGAAGGCATCCCGCCTTCGAATCCGCGCCGCCAGCAGGTCCGCTCGCGTTTCCGCGAAGCGCTGTTCCAGCATGGCGAGAAATTCGAGTGCCTCGCTGGTGAGGACTTCCCGATCGCCCTCCACTGGGGGGCCGGCGACTCTGAGTTGGGGTTGGGGCATGGGGCGCATCCGAGCGGTTAGACCACCGAATGATAGCAGGCCGGCCCGTGTTACCTTCTGTCGGTGACCACCACCGCCACCCACGACAGCTATGCTGCGCTGCGAGTCCCGAATTTTCGGCAGCTCATTTATTCGGTGCTCGGTGAGACGCTCGGCTCCCAGATCCAGATGGTCGTCGTCGGTTGGCAGGTCTACGCCTTTACCAGGGATCCTCTCTCCCTGGGCCTGATCGGGCTGGCCGAGGCGCTTCCTTTCATTTCCTGCGCGCTCCTGGCCGGGCATGTGGCGGATGTGGCGGACCGGCGCCGTGTGGTCACTGGCGCCTTGAGCGTGCTGACGGTGTGTTCAGTCTCCCTTCTGGTCCTGACGATAACCGGCGCCGTGGGGCCCGGGCGGGTGTGGCCCTTCTACGTCGTCATCTTCGTGAGTGGCATTGCGCGAAGTTTTCTCATGACCTCCCGCACGGCATTGTTCTCTGAGATCGTGCCCCGTGGAGCTTTATGCCAACGCGATCCCCTGGCGCAGCTCCACCTGGCAGTTCGCGGCGGTCGCCGGACCTGCCGCGGGCGGTCTGATCTATGGCTTCGCGGGACCGAAAGCTGCCTATGGGACCGCGATCGTTCTGATCGGGTTGGCGAGTCTCGCCATCATGATGGTTCGCAAGGAGCCTCGAACCATCCCGGCACGAACCGAAGCGCTCACGGAAAGCATCTTTGCCGGAGTCCGCTTCGTCCGGCAGCAGCCTCTGTTGCTCGGCGCCATTACTCTTGACCTCTTCGCGGTGTTGTTCGGTGGGGCGGAGGCGCTGGCGCCCATCTTCGCAGCGGAGATTCTCCATGTCGGCCCCCAGGGCTTGGGGCTGATCCGTGCCGCTCCGGCCGCTGGCGCCGTACTCATGGCAGTGTATCTCTCGCATCGCCGGCCCATCGAGCGGAGCGGGCGGGCGTTGCTCACCGCGGTCGCCGTATTCGGTTGCTGCATGCTCGGGTTCGCCCTGTCCACCAATTTCCTGCTCTCGCTCGGGCTTCTCGCGATGAGTGGTATGGCCGACAACGTAAGCGTGGTTCTTCGCTCGACCCTGCTTCAGACCCTGCCGCCGCGCGAGATGCTTGGCCGAGTGGCCGCGGTCAATTCGATCTTCATCGGTTCTTCGAACGAAATCGGCGCCTTCGAATCGGGTCTCGCTGCCAAGCTGCTTGGCACCGTCCCCTCGGTAGTCTTCGGCGGCTGCATGACCCTGCTCGTCGTGGCCATTGCCGCGTGGCGCCTTCCTCAACTGCGCAAGCTGGGACGGCTGGCATGACAACCACCGTGGCGTTTCTGGGGCTGGGTGCGATGGGCACTCCGATGGCCGCAAATCTCACCCAGGCAGGTTTTCGGCTTAGAGTTTGGAATCGGACTCCTCACCCCCAGCGAGTTCCTCGCGGAGCCTGGTCCGCCGCCTCTCCGCGGGAAGCGGCCGAAGGCGCCGCGTTCGCGATCACCATGCTGGCGAACGATGACGCTGTAGAAGCGGTGACGAACGGTCCCGAAGGCCTGCTCGCCGGTCTCGATACTCATGGTGTGCATCTCGGCATGAGCACCGTTTCGCCAGGCCTTTCCCGACGGTTGGCCGAGGCTCACACGGCACGGGGCAGCGCGTATGTCGCGGCACCGGTCTTCGGTCGGCCTGATGCGGCGAAGAACAAGGCGCTCTGGATCGTCACCGGCGGCGAGCCCTCAGACCTGGAACGCTGTCGTCCAGTATTGGAGGCATTGGGGCAGGGCATTTTCCATATGGGCAGCCCCGCCCAAGCCGGGCTGGCCAAACTGGTGGGGAACTTCCTGCTTGCCGCTACGATCGAAGCGTTGGGAGAAGCTCTCACCCTGGCCGAGAAGGGGGGGATCGATCCCACCCGGCTCCACGAGATGCTCGTCACGACTCTATTCGGATCCCCGGTGGTAAATAACTATGGTCTCAAGATTGTCCGCGGCGAATTCCTGCCCGCCGGCTTCGCGCTCCCCCTGGGACTCAAGGATCTGCTCCTGGCCCGAGCCGCTGGACGCGAACTCGGCGTTCCCCTGCCACTCGCCGACCTGATCACGCGCCATATCAACGATTCGATCGCGCGGGGTCGGACCGACTATGACTTCGCGGGGTTCACCCAGGTCATTCGAGAAGCCGCGGGATTGCCTGAAGTGAAGCGGTAGTCTCACTTGTGCACCTGCTGCGCAAAGACTAGGCTATCACAGACCGACGCCATCCTTGTCCCATGCGCATAGCCATTTTCTCCGAAGTCTACTGGCCGATGGTCAGCGGGGTGGGTGTCACCCTGCTGCGCCTCCTGAACGCGCTGGAGAAGCGCGGCCATTCGCTGCGCATCTACACGGCCAACTACGCACTCCCGGAAGGGACCGCCGACCGCCCCGAGGTCCACCGGTCGACCAGTGTCCCGTTCTTTCTGTATCCCGATATCCAGTGGGCTTTCCCCCGTGCCCGGGACATCGAGGACGATCTCGCCGCCTTCCAGCCCGATGTGGTTCACGTGGCGACAGAATTCGCCATGGGCCTTGCCGGACTGAAGGCGGCCGAACGGCTCGGCATCCCGGTCATCTCCTCCGCCCACACCGACTATCAGAAGTACGCCTATCGCTACGGCGTGCCGTGGGTGCTGGATATCGGGTGGATTTACGGGCGGTGGTTTTATAATCGGACTGCAAAAGTGTTGTGTCCGTCGCGCCTTTACGAGGAATACCTGCACACCCGGGGAATCCTGCACACGGGAGTCTGGACTCGCGGAGTGGATCCTGAAGAGTTCAACCCGGCGTTCCGAAGCGAGAGCTATCGCCAGTCATTCGGAGTTGGCCCCGATGATCTCCTGGTGACCTACATCGGACGCCTGGCCAAGGAAAAGGATTTGGGCCGCTTGCTGGATGCCTGGCGCAGTCTGGGAAACCGGAAAGGCAACGCTCAGCTGGTACTGGTAGGGAAGGGGCCGATGGGAGACGACCTGGAGCGGCATCCGATGGCCGGAGTCCATCTGGCCGGTCTTCGGCATGGCCGCGCTCTGGGCGAAGCCTATGCCTCCGCCGATCTCTTCGTGTTCCCTTCCTGCACCGAAACGTTCGGCAACTCGCTCCTCGAAGCGATGGGGTCGGGTCTCCCCTCGCTCGCCGTTGCCGATGGCGGGGTCATGGAGTTCGCCAAGCACGGAGAGAACGCGCTATTGGTCAAATCGCGTGACACCGGTGCCTTGCTCACCGGGCTCCAGCAACTACTCGGAGATGCCGACCTACGTCACCGGTTGGCTCAGGGGGGGCTCAACACTGCGGCAGAACGTACGTGGGGCCCGATCCACGACCAGCTGCTGGCGGACTATCAATGGGTGGCGGAGATGCGGAGGACGAGGGCGGCCTGAGGGGTAGTCGATAGTCCATAGTCTATAGTCTATAGTCTATAGTCTTGGGTCTAGTGTCAGTGGCCGCTTACCTCAATTTCTTGGCATCCCGTCTCCCGTCTCCCGTCTCCCGTCTCCCGTCTACCGCAGCGCCAAATACACCAATCCCGCCGTCGCTGCACTCATCGGAATCGTCAGGATCCAGGCCCACACAATTTTCCCCGCAACTCCCCAGCGCACCGCTGAGATCCGATTCGCTGTACCGACCCCGACAATCGCACCAGTGATCGTGTGAGTCGTGCTCACCGGGATGCCCAGCCGTGAGGCGACGAGAAGGGTGATGCCTCCCGCCGTCTCCGCGCAGAATCCTCCGAAGGGCCGTAGTCGCGTAATCCGTTGACCCATCGTCTTCACGATCCGCCAGCCACCGGTTGCCGTTCCCAGCGAAATCGCAGAATAGGCCGCGAATTCCACCCAGAACGGCACATGATCCACCGAAGTCAAATGCAGGTGGGCCAGCCAGCCTGTCTTGTCGGCGAAGAGGGATTGGGTCGACACCAGGAGGCCCACGATGATGCCCATCGTCTTCTGGGCATCGTTGGCGCCGTGGCCGATCGAGTAGAGTGCGGCCGACAGCAGCTGGAGTCTTCGGAACGTCCGATCGATGGGACCGGGATGCCCTCGCCGGAGCAGCCAGGAGAGGCCAACTGTCATCCCGAGTCCGAGGGTCAGGCCGATCAGGGGAGCAAGGAAGATGAACGCGATCGGCAGCACCCATCCGCTTCCAATCAAGGCGCTGGCCCCGGCCTTGGCGACGGCAGCTCCGCCCAGCCCGCCCATCAGCGCGTGTGATGACGAGCTGGGAAGTCCCAGCCACCAGGTGATGAGATTCCAGACAATTGCCCCGGTGAGCGCGGCGAGGATGACGTGAGGGTCCAGCACCGAGGGCTCGACCAGGCCCTTGCCGATGGTCTTGGCGACGGCGGTGCCGACCAGGAAGGCGGCAACGAAATTGAAGCCCGCGGCCCACACGACGGCGACACCCGGGGTGAGAACCCGGGTCGCGACCACAGTGGCTATCGAATTGGCGCTGTCGTGAAAGCCGTTGATGAAGTCGAAAACCAGCGCGACGCCAACGATCGCGAGGATGTAGAGAACGGGGCCATCCATCGTTCAGCTGTGCTTGATCGAGATGGACTCCAGCACGTTCGCCGTATCCTCGGCCTGATCGAGGGTCCGCTCCAGGTTGTCGTACAGCTCCTTCCACTTGATGAGGGTGACGGGATCAAGGTTTCCTTCGAAGGCCTTGCCGAGCCATTCGTGGTAGAGGGAATCCCCCTCCTCCTCCAGCCGTTTGACCGCGATGCAGGCCGGAAGCACGACACCATCCCTGGGATTGGCCAGCCCCTTCACCGCAATGAGCAGCTGTTCACTGGCACGCTTGATCACATTGGCGAGCAGGATCGCACCCTCGGGGGCCTGCGCCAGGTGAAAGATCTGGGACCGTCGGGCCAGCCCGTCGATCAGGTCGATCACATCGTCTAGGCCTGAAGCCAGGGCGTGAATGTCCTCCCGGTCGAGCGGTGTGATGAAGGTACGGTCCAGCCGGGTTACCACCTCGTGAGTCAATTGATCGCACTCGTGCTCCAGCCGCTTGATCGAATCGACGATATGGATCCGCTGGTTGACCTCGGCACGGAGCAGCTCCTCCAGCAATCCCGAGGCCTCGACACTCCGCTCGGCCACGGCGGTGAAGAGGTTGAAGAAGCGTTCGTCACGGGGGAGAAGGCGCATGGAAAACTCCGAAAGTTTGTAACGATGAGGTAACGACGGGGGAGAAGATAGCTTGGGAGCCCACGAGGGGAAGGGAAGGGTCGGCGAAGATCAGAACTCCGGTAACCCGTGCAGCCATGGTCTGCCAATCAGTGGCTGGCTTGGGGATCGAGGCCAGGGCACGCTTGAAATTCGCATCATCCAGGGTGCTCATTCTCAATACCAGCTCGGCTTCTCCTGCCGTATGACCTCTGACCGTGAAGCGCACGGCCTCCTCCAGTGCATCAAGGCCTCGGATGTCGCGTGCCCGGGTGGCCAGCTCGATCAGTTGGCGCAGTCGCTGGAGTAGTTGGGCCTGTCCCGGGGATGGATTGCTCGCCGCCCATCTCGCGCTGTTGCCGCCGCGACTGCGGAGGGTGATCACTGGTTGGAGTGCCTGAAGCGCGAGATCGATCTCCTGATCTGATGCTCTTCGATTTGTGGCACCCGCGGCATGGAGGAGTCTCGGTTGCACCTGCTCTGGTGCCTCGGTCCACTCTCCTCCTGTCAACCATCCGGCTGTACTGACTCGCAAACACCCCGATTCGCATCTGGCGGTGAGTTCGAAGCCGGCCAGAATCCCCTCTTCATGCGATTCAATCACCGCCACGCCCGGCCTGACGGCTCCGTCCGGGAGGAAGTCGAGGAGCTCCTCCCGCCACCGGAAGAGCCATCGCCCTCCGTCGCCCAGCCCGGCCAACTGAGGCATTTGCGCCTTTCGCGCCAGGATCTCGCGACCGTGCAGCCGCTCTTCGCCTTGGAAGGTCGGCTGGTAGCGAATCGATTCAACCCGCTGGTGTCGAGATCCGAGCCGAGCCGCTCGACCATCCCGCTGGGCCAGGCCGACATCGGTCCAGGGCAAGTCGTAGTGGATCACCCGTTCTGCAAGTTGCAAATCCAATCCTTCTGCCGATACATCGGTGGTCAGGAGGATGTGTGGGCCCGCACTCCTAGGTCGTTGGGTTGGAGCAAACCAGGCGAGGACTTCGTCGCGCGTCATGTGACTCGCTCCAATTCCGGATCGATCGCCCGTGCACCAGGCCGGTCCCAACGATGCGAGCCGCCTTCGCAAGTAGTTCACGGTCTCGCGATAGCAGGTAAAGACCAGGGTGACCCTGCCATCGCGCAGCACGTCTCCGAGTCGTCCAGGTTTCCTGTCCGTCTCCATCCACCGGGCGGATTCCTGCATGAGGCAATCGAGGGCAGCTCCGTCCTCAAGCACCAACTCCCCCTGCTCTTCGGCCTGAGGTAGCAGGGCCCATAACACGAGTTGCTCGTCCGCTCCGGCCGTGAATCGCCGCAGTGCGGCTCGATCCATCGTGCGCCCCGCCGCCCGCGCATCCGCTGCATGACCGAGCAGTGCCCGGTAGCGCCGCAGCACTCCATCGAGAGCGGCGGGACTCGATTCCATGGCTCGATAAAGCATACTGCGGAGGATCGAAGCCGTGCCCGGCTTTGTCGAGAGAGATAGACGGTCGAGCCCCATGATTATCGCCGATGGCCGGTCCGTCTCCCCATCCAGGACGGTGCGTTGTGTCAGGCGTGGCCGGCCGGTGACCTCGTCCGAGCGGGTGATCACGAGCTCGCCAAGTGCCGGATGACCGGTGTCACCGCGAAGCAGCGTAGTCAGCGAGGATACGCCGTGCCACACCAGACAATCGTCCCTGACCGCGAGCAGCAGCTGATGCGCCAGATCAATCAATCGGTTCACGATCGGAGTCGCGCTGAGCAGGAGCGCATGCCGGCCAGCCAGGAAGGGCGCGAGTATCCGGTAGCGGCGGGAACCGGGATTTCGATACCAGTGGGACTCGTCCACGATCACGAGGCCAGGACGAACCGAAGGGAGAGCGCCTCGACTGATGCGCTCGTGCGAGTGAGCTTGTATAGTGACGTGGAGTTGTTCAGCGGTGCGCTGCCATTGTTGGAGCAGCGCGGCTGGTGCCAGGACTACCAACCCACCGCGGCCCTGCCACAAAGATCCCACGGCCAGCGCCGAGTAGGTCTTTCCACTGCCGGTCGGATCGGCCAGCAACGCGCCTCCGTAGCGCGTTAGCGTGCTCAAGACTCGGCGGACACCTTGGTTTTGATCTTCTCGCAGCCAGTCGGGCAGGTTCACGTCCGATCGCGAAGAACGGAGACTCGCTGCGATAGCCCGGGCAATGTCTCCCGCATCGCCCGGTGGAAGCTCAGTGCCCGCCACCGGCGGTCGCGACGGAGGCCAGCGTCTCCCTGGCCGATTGCGGCAGATCCAATAGTTCGGCGCAGTGAGCATCGATCGCGTCCTGCACGATCGCTCCCTGAGCGCCCAGCCTGGCAAGGTGGGCCAGTTTCGCATCGTCCGGAACTGAAAGCGGAAGGGGAAGGGAGCCAACCACCCTCGCGTTGAATCGCGCGAAGCCACCGCGTGCCGGATCCGCTACGGCACGTGCAGCCGCGCGCATCCAGGTCGAGTTGAGCCATGCTGCCAAGGCACGCGCCTGATCGGCCGATTCGGCGGCGATGACGTAACAGGTGTTGAGCGGAACCCGATCCCGATCCGCCGGGTCGGTAAGCGCTGCCGCCGTGAGCCGACGGCGTATGTCGGACCAGATCACTCGAAACGGTGCCGATGCGGCGCGGGTGCGGAATAATGTCCAGGATGGGCCGCCTACATAGTCGGCGCGGGCCCGGAGAACTCCCTCGTGACAGTTAAAGTACTCCAGGGCGCGCCGCGGGAGCTTGCGATAGACCCTGCCGCGCTCATCGTGAGGCCAGAGCAGGCGAATTCGATCCGTGGTCCCGAAGGCGCGTACGTCCCGTCCCCGGATGCCCCAGCGAATCAAGCACCCTTCGATGAACTCCGGTGGGTCGAGGAAGATCTGATTGGCCCCGGTCTTGGCGCCCAACTGAAGCACGAAGCGTTCGCCGAGAGCCGGATGATTGGACCGGATGAGATCGAGAGCGTCGTGGGCCGCCGACGGGAGCAGAATCCAGGGCACGCCACCGAGCAGCCGGCACTGAGAGACCTGGTAACTCCCGCCGGATCCGAGAGTCGTATGAATGAGATGATCCCGCGGAGCCGTAGTCTTGGAAGCAACCAGCGCGAGCGGATAGACCGTCGCATCAAAACCATTCTGCTCCGGCGTGGTGAGATCGGTCAGGCGGTGGATCGTTGTGTGCGCTGCAAGACCGCGACGGGCCGCTACACCGTAGGCCGCCGTCGCCAGCTTGGCCGGCAGCAGAAACCCCAGCACTCCTCCATCACCCAACAACTCCAGTCCGCGCTCGAGAAACGCAATCGCCAGATCGGGCTGGTGGGCGAAGCCGCTGCCACCGCTGTGCCACCACCGGTAGCGTGCCCCCAGGCTGCCTCGCTGCGCCGGAGGAAGATCCTCGGCCCGTACCCACGGCGGGTTCCCTACCACGATGTCGAACCCGCCCCGCGAGACCACGTCCGCGAAGTGGCACTCAAACTGAAACCAGGGCACTTGGCCTTCTTCGGTGACCCGTCGCCGCAGGCGGCGGAGTCGCTGAAGTTGATGCCTCGCCACGCGGAGTCGCTCTCCGGTCTCTCGATCAAGCCCGTGACGGCGGCCGAAGAGATCCGGCGTCCTGGCCTCGCTGAGACACTCGGCAACGGTGGCCTCGACTCGCGCGATTACTCCATCCAGGCACTCCAGCATGGCGGCCAGTTCTGTCTGACGCAGTCTGCGCGCTAAATCCTGCTTGTTCTCCCCCACGGCAACGACAAACTTGCGGCGCAACTCGGCGATGGCGTGGGCCGCCGCCCTCGGCAGCAGTGGTAGCGTTGTCACCAGGCGGGCGGGATCGAGGAGGCTGTCTCCTTGTCGAATCAGCCCGTCGAGATTGGGCAATGGTTCAACCGCTTCCGGCTCCTGTGCCGGATCGTGCGCGATGACGGCCAGCCATAACCGCAGTTCGGTGAGCCGGACCGCCATCGGGTTCAGGTCCACTCCGAACAGGTTGCGGGCCAGCACCGTGCGACGGATGCGCGCGCCTGATTCGTTGCTCCCGTACAGGTCGGCGAGTCGCTCCAGCATGCCGAGCAGGAAGGCGCCTGAACCGACGGCGGGATCCAGTACGGTGATCTCGGCGACCAGCCGGCGCACCTTTGAATCCGGAGTTCCGAGCTGCTCCGCTGCGGTTTCCAACGAGCAGCCGAGTCGGCTCGCCATGTAGGCTTCTAGCGTGGCATCAACCAGCTGCGACACCAGATGCACCGGCGTGTAGAAGGTTCCGCTGCCATGCCGTGCCTCTGGCTCCATTACCCCCTCGAAGACCCGGCCCAGCATGTCGGGCGCCACTTCTCCCTCGGCGCCGTTCTCATTCACTGTGAACGCGAAACGCTCGAACAAGTGGTCGAAGGCGTCTCTCCAGACTACGTTGGGAACCTCGCCCCTCCATTGGCGCTCCAGAGGGTGTGGCTCAAAGAGACCGCCATTCAGGAATGGGATTCGCCCAAAGGATCGAGCTCGGCCTCGCGCTTCGGCGCGACGATTGAGCGTGCCGAAGAAGAGTGGTTGAAACAGATGGCGGTGTAGCCTGCGGCGACGGGCCAGACAATCATCGACGGCCTGGCGGAGGAAGTCTGGTCTCCCGTCCAGCCATCCTTTGCACTGCACGAAGTAGAGGAAGAGGACCCTGGTGAGATTGAGCAGCGCGACATGGTGGCGTTGTTCCGGCTGGAGTCTTCCGGTCAGTCCTTCGGAGAACTGTGCGACGAGTTGACGGAAACTGGTGAAGAACCGCTTACCCGCATCCTCCTCCTCCAGAATTTCGGCGAGGCGGAGCGCAAGGCCGAGGCCGGTTGCGGTGCCACATCGCCCGAGGCGTTCGAGTCGCTGAACTAGTCTCGGGTCGGGAGAGGGGAGGGACAAAATGACCGTGGGGCCTCTGCCGGCCGCGATGGAGACCGCCAGCGAGCGGCTCCGCTCATCGAAAGCGAGGACTCCCACCAGTTTGCCGTGGGCGATGAACCGTGCGGCGAGCCTTCGGGCTGCCAACAACGGCTCCCCGGTGGCAACCGCCAGCCACTCAAATCCGGCTTTGCGCCCCAGCACCGAGGCGGCAGTCACCTCGAGGCTCGAGTTGCCGGGCACCAGGACGCCCGGGTTCAGTTCTTCCCACAGGCTCGATTGGCCCAGGTAAGGCATCAACCCGGCAAGGTCGCGGAACCCGCGGATCCCCCCGAGGGTTAGAACCAGAGACACGGACCCTCCGCTGCGGTGGGGGTCCATGCTAGGTACGCCGGGCCGTTAACTTGGTATCCGCGTGCCGCGCTGCGAGGCGGCAAAACTGCGGCTGAACTTCAGACTACGGAGTCGATCTCGGATGGGGTCACGATTCTTGTGCCTGGCAGCATCTCTTCTTGTCGGTGCGTTCCTTACTCCTCGGATCGCACTGGCGCAAACCACTCAGATTGACAGCGCATTCTTCGCGGTGCTCAAAGGCACCGATACGATTGCGGTGGAGACCTTCGCCCGGGAAGGCCACGAGCTACGGGGTCAATTGGTCAAGGTCGCCGCGGGACGCGAGCGCACCATCTATCGGGCCGCGCTGATGGACGACGCCTCGACCCCGCTTATCGATTTCAGCGTCTGGAAGGGTGAGGACCCGCCCAACTCGCCGGCTCGGCAACTGGGACGGGTCATCTTCAAGGAGGATAGCGCGGCGGTTGACGAGGCCGACTCGCGGGGACTCCGCACCATCATGTTCCATACCCAGCGCGGAGCCATCGTGTATTTGAATCTCTCCTTTGCCCTGCTGGAGCAGGCGACGCGACGCGCCCGGACCCTGAAACAGGATTCGGTCGCGGTGCCGTTCTTCAATCTGGGTGGCGGCCAGACCCTTGATGGCACGGTTCTCCAGCTGAGCGCCGATTCCGCCGCAGTCCGTCTCGGATCCGTGGAATTCCGGTTGCAGATCGATCCCGCTGGCCGCATCATGGGTGGAGCAATTCCCTCGCAGAGTCTGGTGGTATCGCGAAGCCCCTGAGGAGGGTCCCCTGACCAAGGGTCAACACATTCTCCTGGTGGATGACGAGGAAGGCCTGCGGCGGATCGCGAAGCGCGCTCTGGAGCTGGCGGGCTTTCGGGTGACCACGGCGGCCGACGGGGTGCAGGGGTTGGAAGCATTTCAGGCACACAAGCAGGACATCGCGCTCGTCGTTTCCGATATCACCATGCCGAACCTGGATGGCGTCGGTCTCCAGCGAGCGATCCATCAGGAGGGCGATCGAGTACCGTTCCTGTTCATCTCCGGCCTGCCGCCGGAGGATGTGCTTCAAGCTTCCGCCGGTATGGTGACCGACGTTCTCGGAAAGCCGTGGACCGTGGCCGAGCTGACCGAGCGAGTGAGGCAGATTCTTTCAGGCACATGAGGCCTTCCCCTCTACTTCGGCCTCTCGCCGTGCTGCTCGGCGCCGGCAGCCTGCTTCTCGTAGGTGCTGCGTCGGTCCATCCTGTCTTGCACGGCTCCGCCTCCGACCAGCTCGCCATGATCGGCGATACCGGTCACTGGCGCACCATTCACCTGCTCCTCTCGCTGGGGACTGGTCTCTTCATCGTCGGCCTCGGAGCCCGGGCTCTCTCGACACCCGACTCCCTGCGGCTCGAATATGGAATCGTCCTGATTGTGCTGGCCCTGGGGGAACTGCTGAACGGCGTCAATATCGCCTTCATGACCGCGGCCGGCACCGAGCTCGCGGCACTCGAGCGTCAGACACCAGGCTCGACGACGCTTCTCTATCAGGGAATTCATCCTGCGACGCTGATGGCGGCACGGCTGGGGTCTTTTCTCGTCGCGATGGCGGCACTGCTCCTGGTCCGACTGGGCAGTCACGATCCGTCGGAGCCGCGCTGGGAGCGCGGGATCGCCCTGGTCGCCGGCGTCGTCGGCCTCGCGGCGGTCCTGCTGCTTCCCGAAACCAATGTCGCGACCCCGATCGGGATCGGCATCATGGCTCTCTGGGGTATCGCGGTGGCGGTGCGGTTACTGCGGCAGGCGTCCTAGTAGTTCTCCATCACCATCACAGAGAGCTCATCCAGCGCCCGGTGCTCGGGCAGCACGTTGCCGTCCTGATCGAACCGGATGTTCATGGCGCACAGTTCTTCGAGAGCCGTGCTCTCCTGCGTCTTCAGATTGAGAACGTACGGCTCGCCCGCGGCCCGGATCTCGGCGAGTCGCTGGATGAGCCAATCGGGCTTGTCGGCCGCCCGTTCGAGCGACTCGACCATCTGGGGAGTGAGGGAGAGCTTCATGGTAATTGAAGATTGAAGATTTCAGATTGAAGATTGGACGGCTGACGATTGTTGAAGGGCCCCTTGATTCTCTCGCACTCACCCAATCTGCAATCTGCAATCTGCAATCTGAAATCTGAAATCTTAAATCTTAAATCACCTATGTCTCACCACCGACTGCCAGCTCTCCCTCGATCAGTTCCAGCTGCCGTTCGATGTCGGTGTGATCGAGGTCGGTGTCGGGAGCGGGTACGCCGTTCTGAGAGAAAAGTGTTGCGACCAGTGCATCGGTATAGCCCACGACGGCCACCGCGATGCCCTTGTCCAGCGTGCGATTCAGGTGAAGAATGATCGCCATCGCCTGGCGAGGACGGAGGCCCGCGAAGATCGGGGCCAGCTTGCGGGTGAGCAGCTCGCGGAGGAATTGGATTTCCTCCACGACCTCTCCTGCGGCGAGGCCGCGCGCGGCTCCCACACGCCCGTAATGTTCACAGGCATGGAACCAGACGTCGCGCACTTCCTGGCGCATGGGGCCGACCGTCTCCACCAGCACGTCCATCAGAAGACGCAGCTCGCGTTCGACGGTGTGGGGAGGCACGTGAGGCGCGGCGGTGAGACGCACACCGAGCCAATCTGCCCATTGTGTCACTACTTTGTCCCGCAGGTCGGTCATTGCACGACCGACCGTTTGTAACGTCGGGTGAGACGCTCGCAATGCCACGACTCCATGGTGTGGTGAGAGCAGGCGGCAATCTACACCGGAGCTAGAATGGGGTCAAAGGACGTTATTCGCCCTCGCATGCTGAAGGCCGGCAGTCGCATCGCGCTCATCGCGCCCGCCGGGCCGCTGCTCAATCGCGACGACCTCACCCGCGGTGAAGAGGTGTGCCGAGCGCTGGGTTACGAGCCGGTGCTGTTCCCCAACGCGGGGCGTGCCTACGGCTATCTCGCCGGGACCGACGAGGAGCGGCTCGCCGATCTGAACGCCGCGCTCCGCGATCCTTCGCTCGACGCGGTCTGGTGCCTCCGCGGTGGGTACGGCATGACTCGCATTCTCTCGCAGGTCGACTACAAGGCGCTGGCACGCGCTCCCAAGGCCGTCATCGGCTACTCCGACATCACGGCGCTGCTCCTGGCGGATTTATCAGCGAGGCAGTCGGTCGTCAGCTTTCATGGACCGGTCGCGTATTCCAGTCTCTCGCCATTCTCCCGCTGGCACTTCGATCGGGTGCTGACAATCCCGGCACCCGCCGGCCGGCTCGGACGGGTAGCCCCGCCATCCGACGTGCTGGTGCCCGCTGATTCCCGCGGATCGTGACCCTCAAGAGCGGGGTAGCCGAAGGGCGCCTGCTGGGCGGCAATCTCTCCCTGCTGCAATGCCTGGTGGGCACCAGGCACCACCCGGACTTCGATGGTGCCATTCTCTTCATCGAAGATGTGGGAGAGGCGCTCTATCGGGTGGACCGTATGTTGTCCCATCTCAAGCTGGCCGGTATTCTCGACAAACTCGCCGGCGTAGTGGTGGGCCAGTTCACCGAGATGGACGAAGGGGGAGAAGACGGCGCGCTCGGCTTCGACGAGGTCCTGGCCAATTACTTCCTCCCCCTGGGTATTCCGGTGGCCTACGGATTTCCCTTCGGTCACGTCACCGAGAAGTGGACCCTGCCCGTCGGGGTGAAGGCGAGACTCGACGCAGGAGCCGGAGAAGTCGAGATCCTCGAGCCTGCGGTCTCCTGATTTCGCTATGGCAAACGCAATGGCAACTCCTACCCTCACGAAACACACTCTGCCGGGGTCGCTCGGGCCCATCCTGATTGATGTGCGGGCCGCCGGTCGGACCACGCCACAGCCCGCGGTCATCGTCATTCATGGATTCAAGGGGTTCAAGGACTGGGGCATGTTTCCCCCCCTCGCGGTACGGCTGGCTCGCGCGGGCCTCTCGGCGATCTCGCTCAACCTGAGTGGCAGCGGAGTGGACGACGCTGGCGAATTCGCCTTTCCCGAAAACTTCGGCCACAACACCTTCAGCGCCGAGCTGCACGACATCGACATTGTCCTTGACGCGCTGTTAGCGGGCAGCCTTGGAATTGCGCCGCCCACCTCGGTCGGACTGTTCGGGCATTCGCGGGGTGGTGGAATGGCATTCTCTGCGCCGCGGGCAATCCACAAATCGGAGGCGATGGTCACCTGGTCCGCGATTTCTACCGTCGATCGCTGGCCCTCACAAAAGGCGCTTGGCGCGCGACCGGGAAGCTCGAGATCGTGAACACCCGGACCGGACAGGTGCTGCCGCTCTATACCGACGTGCTGGACGATGTGGAGCGCCACGGCCGGGCTCAGCTCGATATCCGCGGCGCCGCAGGAAGGGTGCGCGCTCCCTGGCTCATTCTGCACGGCGCGGCCGACCCGACCGTCCCGGTCGCAGAAGCCGAAGCCCTCCGGAGCGAAGCGAAGGCTGATCTCGCCCGCCTGCTGATTCTCCCGGAAGCCGGCCACACCATGGGCGCGGTGCATCCCTTCGCCGGCATGACGCCCCAGTTGGCGGAGGCGATTGACGAGACGGTGAAGTGGTTCGGGCAGGAATCTGTGACTGAAGATTTCAGATTGAGATTGCAGATTTGACGGAAACGCCCTCGCTGGCCAATCTTCAATCTGAAGTCTTCAATCTTCAATGTCTGACACATGCCGATCTACGAATACCACTGCTCCGGCTGCGGTCACGACTTCGAGCTTACTGGTCCGTGCCGGAACCGTCGATCGAATGCCCCGTTGCCTGGGCGCCAGGAAGGTCGAGCGTCGGCTTTCCGCTTCCCGCGCGTCCCGGCGGTGGCGCCGGCAACCGATTTCTCCAAACTTGGCCCGCCCTCCGGTGGCGGCTGCCACGGAGGAGGGTGCGGCTGCCACTGAGCCCGCTCCAGCAACTGCTCGCCGATCGGCTTGACCCAACGCCGGTCCGTGAACGTCGAGCTCGCCGACGCGTCACTGGCCGGCGTCGCCGTTGTGTGGCGCCAGATCCCGATTCGGTTCTTCTCATCCGGCGAGCGGACCGGGTGGGCGATCCCTGGTCTGGTCACATGGGGTCTGCCCGGTGGCCGATTCGAGCCGACGACGCGAGACCTGCTGAGCCACCGCCATCCGGGAGACTCGGGAGGAGGTCTCGCTCCCGCTCGACCCGAGCCATCCTGCTCGGCGTTCTCGATGATGTCTCGCCCCGGACTCCCATCCCCAGGCCAGTCGTCGTACGGCCCTTCATCTTCGCCATCGACGGACGACCAGCCCTGCAGCCCAACGATGAAGTTGCACTGGTTCTTTGGGTGCCACTGACGAGCTGAAAAAAGCGGGGGTCTACCGAGAGGCTCGGATAAGAATCCGGGGGGAAGACCGGCTGTTTCCTGCCTACCACCTGGGTGACCATGTGGTCTGGGGGCTTACCGAGCGAATTCTGACTGCCTCTTCTCGACCTACTGACCGGAAAGGAGATTCCCACCAGCGAATCTTGACTTTTGGCCCCGATTAACCTAAATTAGGCCAACCTAAATTACGGTTCGGGCTTCATGAATGCCGCACTCCTCCACGAGCCCCTCACGCGCTCGGTCGAGGACTATCTCAAGGCCATCTACCGACTGTCGCAGAAGGGACAGCCGGCCACAACCAACGACATCGCTCACCAGCTCGACCTTTCCGCTCCTTCGGTGAGCGGGATGATCAAGCGGCTCTCCGAACAGGGACTCCTGGAGCACATCCCCTACAAGGGCGTGGTGCTCACGCTCGAAGGCCGTCATGCCGCGCTTCGGACCATTCGCCGCCACCGAATCATCGAGGCCTACCTGGTCGCCTTTCTCGGCTACGGTTGGGAAACCGTCCACGAGGAGGCCGAGCGTCTCGAGCACGCCGTGTCCGACATGCTGATCGAGCGCATGGCCGGAAGCGCTGGGCAATCCGCGCTTCGATCCGCACGGCGATCCGATCCCGGATCCCGATGGCTCGATCAGCGAGCTGGTCTACACCCCGCTCACTGAAATCCCCGCCGGTGAGTCGGTGGAAATTCGTCAGGCGGACACCAGTCAGCCCGACCGTCTGCGCTACATCGCCTCGTTTGGGCTCAAGCCGGGGCCCGTGTCACCGTCGTAGACCGTCAGCCTTTCCGGGGACCGATCACGGTTGAGGTCGGCGGCAAGAGTCATGTCCTTGGTCACGAAATCGCCATGCTGCTGCTTTGCGCCCGGCCGGAGATCGCCTCATGACCACGATTCCCGCGCCAGTCCAGATCGGGTAGCGTGGCGCTATCCCCGCCGCAGCCCCAGTCTGCCCGAGGCGCACCACTCAGTCGCCGTCCCCAAGGGCGTGAGCGTTCTACGCAAGATGCTCGCGTTCGCCGGACCGGGTTACATGGTGGCGGTGGGCTACATGGACCCGGGCAACTGGGCCACCGATCTGGCCGGCGGCGCGCGCTTCGGCTACACCCTGCTCAGCGTCATCCTGCTTTCCAACCTGATGGCGATCCTGCTGCAGGCGCTCGCCCTCAAGCTGGGCATCGTCACGGGACGCGATCTCGCCCAGGCCTGCCGCGATCACTATTCGCGGCCGGTCAGCTTCGTGCTCTGGGTGTTATGCGAGATCGCCATCGCGGCCTGTGACCTGGCCGAGGTGATCGGCTCGGCGATCGCGCTGAACCTGCTGTTCGGCATTCCGCTGATCTGGGGCGTGTGCCTTACGGCGCTCGATGTACTGCTGATCCTGCTCCTGCAGAACAAGGGATTCCGCTACCTCGAGGCGTTCGTCATCGCGCTGGTCGTCACGATCGGCCTCTGCTTCGCCGTGGAGCTGGTGCATGGCCCGACCGGAGATCGGCGCGGTGATGCGCGGGTCTGGTTCCCTCCACCCAGATCGTGACCAACCCGGCCATGCTGTACATCGCGATCGGCATCCTCGGCGCCACCGTGATGCCGCACAACCTCTACCTGCACTCGTCCATCGTGCAGACCCGGAAGGTCGGTGCCGAGCCGGCGGCGAAGCGCGAGGCGATCAAGTACGCCACCATCGACTCGACGCTGGCGCTGCTGTTCGCCTTCTTCATCAACGCGGCGATTCTGATTCTGGCCGCCGCCACGTTCCACAACAGCGGGACACCAGGAAGTGGCCGACATCGGCGATGCCTACAAGCTGCTGACGCCGCTGCTCGGCACCTCGGTAGCGAGCACGCTGTTCGCCCTGGCGCTGCTGGCCTCGGGACAGAACTCCACGATCACCGGCACGCTCGCCGGGCAGATTGTGATGGAGGGCTTCCTCGACATCCGGCTCAAGCCGTGGCTCCGCCGGCTGATCACCCGGCTCATCGCGATCATCCCGGCGGTGATCGTCACTGCGCTCTACGGCGAGAAGGGCGTGGGCAAGCCTGCTCATCCTGAGCCAGGTCATCCTGAGCCTGCAGCTCTCCTTCGCGGTGGTGCCGCTGGTGCTCTTCACCAGTCAGAGGGCCAAGATGGGGGACTTCGTGAACAGGCACGGCGTGGCCGCGCTGGCCTGGATCGTCACCGCGGTCATCGTCGGCCTCAACGCGTGGTTGTTGTTGACGACATTTCGTGGATGGATGAGTTGATTGACAGGACGGGCAGGGCGAACAAGGCGGACGGGTCGGACTAGATGAACAGAGGTGTCGTTGGATTTACTCGTCCGCCTTGTCCGTCCCGATCGCCCTACCCGCCTTCCCGTCAGTCCCCCTGACCGCCCTGTCCGTCCTGTCCGTCCTGTCCGCCCCGTCCGTCCTGCCCGCCCAAACTCCTCCCTCTCCCCCACCAATCTCCGACAACAGCTTCCTCGTCGAAGAGGCCTACAACCAGGAATCCCGCGTGGTGCAGCACATCAGCACCTTCAGCCGCGGATCCGACGGTGGGTGGATCTACACCTTTACCCAGGAGTGGCCGTTCCGGCGGGATGCGGAATCAGCTGAGCTACACCATCCCGGCACTCCATAACAACGGCATCGGGATCGGCGACATCCAGCTCAACTATCGCCTCCAGGCGGTTGGGAATCCCGACGGGCCCGTCGCTCTGGCGCCGCGTCTCACCGCGATCCTGCCGACCGGTTCCAGTTCGGAGTCTCGCGGTTTCGGCAGCGTCGGTCTGCAGGCAGCCCTGCCCGCCAGCATCCATCCGGTGCCGGCGCTGGTCTTCCACCTGAATGCGGGCGTCACCTGGCTTCCCAACGCCAAGAACCCTTCAGGCCGGGAGGCATCCACCACGAGCTACAACCTCGGCGCCAGCGCAATCTGGTTGGCCAAGAGCCGGATCAACTTCCTGATGGAATGGGTCTGGCTGGATGCGGAACTGGTGAATGCGACGGGTGGTACTCGGCGTGAGCAGGCGATGCTACTGAATCCGGGGGTTCGAGTCGGCTTCGACTTCAAGAGTGGACTGCAGATCGTTCCCGGGGTGGCCTACACGGTAGGAGTCGGACCCAGCGACGGTGAGGAAGCGCTATTCCTGTACTTGAGCTTAGAGCACGGGTTTTAGGTGGTGGGTAGTGGGTGGTGGGTTGTGGTCTCCCCACTCCCCACCACCTACTACCCACCACCTACTCCCTTAACGCCTCCAACAATCTTACCAATCGCTGATTTCGCGCCTCCGTCAGTTCCGGTAGATGGGCCGCGTACGCATTGCCTACCAGCCGCATGAAGCGCAGTCGATCCTCGTCGCTCAAATGTTCAAACTTGGCCAGGCTCGTCCACTGCACCTCGCTCTCCGCAAGAAGCCTGGAGAAGTAAACGTCGGCACCCTTCTTCGCCCGCGTTGATCACATGTTCCAGGTGAGGGCCCGAAGCCGCCCAGATCAACGCCGGCCCCACCGAGATGTGCGCGGTCGACGTCTTCCACGTCGATGCGCACCTTCCAGCACGAGGTGAATGCACTCCCGCCAGACGGCCGCAGCGATCCGGCCCAGGATGTTCCCGGGGATCTCCTTCTGGAGCACGATCGGGCGCCCGGCCCAGCATGCTGAGCCAGAACCGCACGATCTTCGACGCAGGCTGGGTCGGTGTTGGGTCCCGAGCACGACTTCGACCACCGGGAGTAGCTCGACCGGATCGAGCGGGTGGGCGATCATCACCCGGTCCTGGTTGGCTACTCGGGCGCACAGCTGAGCGCAGCGGTGAAGGTGTGCGTGCTGCTGGTGACCACCGCCGCCCGGCGGCACACCTGTTCGATCTGTTCCAGCAGCTTCTGCTTGAGGTGGAGGTCCTCGTGAGCGGCCTCGATGATCCAGTCGGCGTCGGTCACCGCCTGCAGCAGGCTCTTGCCACCCGCATCTGGTTCAGCGCCGACTCGCGCGATGCTGCCCTCGGCCCGGCGCAGCCGCACCAGAGTCGTACCCGATCCCGATTTCCTGCTCCGCGACTCGTCAGCGATGCCGGAGTCGGGGTCGAAGATCGAGACGGGCCAGCCGGCGCCGATCGCGAGCGCCGCCCACCCGCGGCCGATCTCGGCGGCGCCGATGACCGCGACCCGAGGTGTTTCGAATCGGTTCATGGATATCTGAGGATAACGCGGACCTGACGGCGGCCAAGGAGCCTAAAGGCCAATTCGTGCGCTGAGCGACCCGGTGAAGTAGCGGAAGGCGCCGGTGGTCGAGCTTGCCGGCACTGTTGGTCCAGCCCAGGTATAACGCCACTTCGTTGGACAAGCCCCACTTCCGCGCCAGTCGTCCGTCGAGGTGCCACTCCGCCTGCACGTCGGCGTCCTCGAAGGTCTGCTGCGATCCCCAGCCCTGCTCCCGCCCGTGCCTCCCACCCCGGCCAGGTATAGGTATACGACCCGCTGCCTTCACCGGTCAGAAACCGGTCGGGAGAGAAATAGCCTACCCCTGCTTGATCGTATCCCAGGAGCCGGCCAAAGACGCCCGCGGTCCACTGGGGCGGAAACCGCTTGGTGAGCGGCCACCACGACTGAGTGTCGCATGTTGCCGTCCGTGAACCACCCGAGTCCCCCTCCGCCGCCGAGCGTGAGGTTCTCCCCGCACGTTCACATCTCCGTCGGCGCTGACCTCGTCCATGTCGAGTCCTGGCCGGCCAGAAATGCCGTCTCGTCGAAGGGATAGTGAGCATAGCCAACGCCGACACCGGCCCCGGGCGATAATCCGATAGCTCATGCTTCCCCGCCAGGTCGCCGGAGTCCGATCGTCGGCGAAATCGGGCGAGAGATTGCGCACACCGATGGCGCCGGTAAAGCCGAAGTTCCCGATGTTGTATTTGGCTCCGAGCTCGGCACTCGAACGATCGGCGTCCCTGGTCGGATCGCTCAGTTGGGCCAGCCCAACGTTCGCGAAGTCCCTGAAGTCCGTCGGCCACGTACATCGAAACTGCGAGTGTCTCCCACCAATTCGTTGTTGTCGTCGGTGTCATGACTCCAGCCTAGGTGGGCTCGAGAGTCGGTCGCCTGGCACTCCGGGCCAGCGGCCTGCACCTGGTGGGCATCCCGGTTGTCGCTCTCAATCGCCAGCGCCCGGTCGCTGAGCCTCATCGCCTCGTGGTGCCGTCCCTGCCAGCTTCGCACCTGGGCCAGTCCCACCAGAGAGCGGACGTGATTTGAATCGACGGCGAGAGCCGCGCTGTAGTACTCCACCGCCAGGGGAAAGTCCCCATTCCACGCTGCGAGCTGCCCTCGACCAGCCAATGCGTCCAGATCCTGCGGGTCAACGGACATCAGGAGGGCATACTGCTGATCGGCTTCGCGGTACTTGCCGGCCCACCCCAGGACCTGGGCGCGGCCTAGCCCCGCCTCACGATTGTCCGGGATGGTCGGCGAGCACTGAGTCGTAGTGCTGCACGGAACCCTTGTAGTCGCCCTTCCAGGAGAGCACTCTCGCCTCGGCAATTCGGACGTCGGGATCTCCGGGCTCGTAGCTTCGAGCCTTGCCGAGAAGAGTAAGGCGACGAGTCCAGCTTTCCATCCCATGACGCCAGGACTCCCAGCCGGTATAGCGCTCGGACGGAGGTGGAATCGTCCGCGAGGGCGCGCTCATACCCGATTCGTGCACCATGAAAATCTCCCGCGGCCCAGGCGGAATCCGCCGTCGATTCTTGAGCCTCGAGACGAGCAACACCTGTTGCAAAGCACTAAGAGCGAGGTGACCGTCCTGATCGCCTTGGCGTCCGTCCCCCCTCTCACTCGCTCCCCCACAACACCTTGCAGCGAGTCATAGACTGGCTTGAGCCTTGGTGGTATTTCGGAGCAATCCCAGGTGTGCCAGGTCCAGTTGGGGAAATCCGTCGGCGTGCCACGCACCGTTGGTTCCCAGCCGGGCAGGGCCCCGACCGGGTTTTCGTATCTCGGCAGCTACCGTCATCACGCCCAACCGGAATCCTTCGGCGTGAGTCGTTTGAATCCGGGCCTCCTGGCACTGCGTCCGAGGATGATGGTCGCGGTCGAGGGGTCGGTCACGTTGATCAGGTCCCAGGGGAGCCGGAGCTCGAGCAGGCCAGCCTCCGGCTCATAGTACCAGTCGGCCAGCGTGGTCTCCGCGTCCGTCCGAAGCGGAGCCGTCCCCGGTCGTAGCCGCTGGCCGGGATGAACGGCCCGTCCCGGGCGAAGCGCGACCGGTTGGTGATCACGAACAGCGAATCGAACCTGCCGTCGTCCCGCTGGGTGATCGTGATCGGCCGCCGGGCGAAGTGGCCGAAATCGTCGCCGTCCACGATGGCATCGGCCCGACGAACGGGTTGTAGTCCGGGGTGACCGGAAGCTGGCCCTCAGCGAGCGGATTCCGCAAGGAACTCGAATCCGATGTCGCCGACTCAATGCCGCCCGGGGAGCCTCGTTGCCCCAATGTCGGCTCAAGGTGTCCAGGGCGATACCCACGCCGAGACGTGTCCCACGGGAAGGGCCGTCCCGCCAGGCCAGGGAGCTCGACCGCCAGGTAGAGGTAGGATTCGTCGCTGCCGACGCGGAGCTGGGACGGCTCCGTCTTGGCGCCGCGGACTCGGTCCCAGCGGCTCGAGTGCCCGCCACCGGCCGGGGTCACCGCCGGGCACCGGTGTCGTCGCTCCTCCGGCTCCCGCGAACATCGCCAGCATGCCGTAGTTCTGCTCGGCGTCCATCATGTTGTGCCACTGCCGGGTGTTTTCCAGCGGAATCTCGTAGTCGATCACCATCCAGTTCTTCTTGAACCATTCGTCGATCCAGGCGAAGAGCATCGCCCCGGCCGCTCCGGCGTCACGGATCTCGCGCGTGAGCCGGGCGTCGATCCGCGCCATGTCGGTTTCATCGTGGCCGCCGTGGTTCCAGCCCTGCGGCTGCAGGTGAGCCATCCCCGGCTCGAGGGCACTCCGTACTCCGCGATCATCAGCGGCACCCCGGCGTGGTGCTGTTTCAGCTCCCGGAGATAGCCGAAGTAGTTGGACCGTCCCTCGCTCGACGCGCCGTGTCGTAGCCCGGGTCGTTCAGCAGGAAGTCGGGGTAGTACGGATACGCGTGGTAACTGGCGAACCACCCGGCGGGTTTGGCGGCGGTGGGACGCACCAGCATCGCATCGAGGCCGATGGCGTCGTTGTCGTACTCCTGCGGCTCCGCGGCCCACCGGCCGGCCGACCTTGCTGCGCCAGGCCGTTCCTCTTCCCCGGTGGTCTCTGTGGGGTGGTCAGCGGGTCGAGGGTGGGCCAGTTGGTGTAGGCGATGGGCCGGATCGCGTTGTAACGGTCCACCTCGTAGCCCAGCAGGTAGTCGCACTGGTCGGCCATCCAGACGTCCATCGCCGGCGCCGACCGGTCGTCAGGAACCGGCCGCGATATGTCGAGTGCCCGGGTGCTTGGCGTCGAACTCCTTGACCGCGAAGGGCTCCCACTCCCGGCCCAGGATGTACGCCAGAGTCCAGCGCGATACGTCGGCGTCGTAGCGCCCGCCTGCATGGCCGGGCCTCACGGGATCTGGGCCGCACCGTGCAGCAGGTCGACCACCCTCGCGCATCTCCTGTCTGAAGCTCGGCCTTCCATGTCGAATCGTCGAAGTCATCGTCCGGCGGCAGCTCGGTCCAGACCCCGTGCACCAGCCAGAGCGGCGTGCTGCGGATGCGCCAGGTTCCAGCCTCGGAGCGCGCGGTAGAACGCACGGCGGCAGGATGGTGTAGACGCGGAGGGTGTTCGCGTGCAGCGCGGCGATCGTGTCGAGCCAGCCGGCATAGGTCGCAGAATCCGGGGGAAACTCGGAGGGGAATTTCCCGGGAAGCGCCACGCCCATGTTGACGCCCTTGATGTAGAACGGGCGCCAGGCTCCCCTGACTGGGAACCTCGAACCGATCACCCTTGGCCGCGAGCGACCAGCTGAAGCCGGGAAGGCCGCACTGGTTGTCGCAGCGGTGGCCGATCCCAGTCCGGATCGATGGTATCGAGAATATGTCGGACGGTCGGATTGCTTTGGGTGCAGCCCGATGGCTCGCCGGCCGTAGGCCATTGCCTCGGCGCGATCCCCTGACTGCCAGGCGGCCAGGGTGAGGCCCTCCCACGCATCGGCGTTGGTGGAATCGGCCTGATGACGAGCTGGAACAGGGAATCGAGCGTACCAAGCCGTCCCTGGCGCAGCGCGACGTAGCCGAGGCCGACTTTTGCATCGAGATTCCGGGCGCACAGGCGATCGGCCTGACCGAAGCGCTCGCCCGCCTGTTTGATCGAATCGGAACGAAAAAGCGTATAGCCCTGGGCCACGAGAGTGCCGGCTCGGGGCGGGCAAGGGGTCTGGGCCATCGCCGGTTTCCCAGGACGGCCCGCAAGGGCGAGCGTGACGACCCACGCGAGCGGTATCCGGTGTAGATTCGAGGCCATGCCGTTGGGTGAATCATCAACCGCCGCGATTCGCTGAGCAAGCTATCGGAGCCGGCCAGTCCATGACCGATACCGCACTCGAGACTACTCGAGCCTTGGGGCGCCAACTGATTGACGAGTTTGGCAAGGGCTGGAGTCGAGGCAAGGTCGACCAGATGATGGCCGTCTTCGCACCCGACGCGGTTTTCGTCGAAACCCCGTTCGCTGAGCCGATTCGCGGTGACGCGGTGAGAGCCTACTGGGCCGACGTCCCGGCGCACCAGTCGGAAATCACCTTCACCTCGGGCGAGATTTTCGCTGCCGGGCCCTGGTTTTCGACTGAGTTCAAGTGCGTTTTCCGCCGCCGCCGGACCGGGGAGTGGGTCGATGCCCGGGGGGCGATCTTCTGCGAGACCGACGGCGAGAGGATCACCGAGATGCGGATGTACTGGCACCGTCAGTAAGGGGTAAAACCGTACAGGAGCGCGTCCAGTAGAGCCCCGCCAGCAGGGTCCGTAAGTGCCGCCACAGAGGACACTTGCCTGCGCCGACTGTCCTGAACCGAATCCAACGTTGCCGGCAGCTGATTCGTAAATTCAATTAGGACTGTAGTTTGAATGGTGGCATAGGGATCGCATTCCGACAGATGGCTGTCTCCCTTTCGCCCCGTCTCACTTTGGCACCGAGGACGCCATGCTCCTCGCACTGATGCTGTCGGCGCTGATTGCCGGCCCCCGTTCCGCAACGGTCCCGCCTTCGCGGGCCGTCGCGACTGTACACGTTTCCCTCAACAACGATGGTTATTACGCCCTGGGAGACCAGGTCACGGTCAGAGTCAGCTCGTCGGAAGACGGGTATCTGATCGTTTTCCGCGCGACCACCAAGGGTCGGGTCCGAGTGCTGTTCCCGCTCGACCCTGGGCTCGACAACTTCGTGCGCGGCGGCAAGACCTACGATGTGCTCGGTCGGGGAGGGAAAGAGTCATTCCGGGTCGATGACGAACAAGGCTCGGGAGTCGTCTACGCGGCCGTGTCCGATTATCCGCTGCAGTTCGATCAGTTCATGCGCGGCGACCACTGGGACTACCGGGCCTTCGAGGATTATCAGGTATCCGACGATGCGGAAACCACGTTCGGAGACCTGATGGAAAAGATGGCCTCGGTGGGCGGTACCAGTATGACCTGGTGAGCTACCATGTGGCGGGGAACGACTACTCCTCAGACAACAATTACAACTCCAACGACTACGACCACGACGGGCACTACCACTACGATGGCTCTGCCGGATTCTATGCCCCGTGCTTTGGTTGCAGCCCGTATTACGGCAGCGGCTTCAGCTTCAGTATCGGCTTCGGATTCGGAGCGCCGTTCTATCCGTTCTATCCGTACTACTATGCTCCGGTCTACCCCGCTTACTACGGGTATTACCCATACTATTACGGCTACTACCACCCCTATTACTCCCACCCGTACTACGGTTACAGCCCGTATTACTACCGGGGTACTTACGGTTACATGCCCGGCGGCCCGAATTACGGCGGTCGTCCACCCTACGGGTTCAAGCCAGGACTTCCGGGGAATCCAGGCTCGGGAACTCCGGTCGGCTACCGGCCGCGGTTCACTGCAACTGGAAGAGACCCGCGTGGTGGTGTTCCGACCGTCGGCATAGCTCCGCGGGACCGTCGCAATCCTGCTATCGGTGGTCGCGGCGACGGCGGGACAGTGATCCGTCCGGTGTCGGACGGCGGCATGGGGTCCGGAGACAGCCCGAGACGCCGGGTCGGCGTGGATGACCGCTCACCGCGTCCTGCGCCGCGGACTACGACTACTACCCGTCCGGGCGGTCCCACCCCGAGCACGTCTCCCAGCACCGCGAGGCCGAGTGACGGTTCGAACCGCTCTGGCGGATCGGCGCCCAGCACGGGGACCTATCGGCCCCGGACTCGGGTGGAAGATCTCTCGCCGGTGACCAGGTCTTCGACTCGTAGCGCACCGTCGCCGCAGACCGACGGATCGCCGCGCTACTCCTCACCTCGTCCGGCTGATCCGGTGAGGCCCTATCCTTCTCAAGGTCGCGATCCTCGCCGGGCTGCTCCTTCGCGAGACGGCTCGCCGTCCTACCAGCCGCCGGCGCGTTCGAGTGCTCAGCCCAGTTCCAGCGGCCGGCCGAGCTATGGCGGGCGGCCCAGCGGTCAGCCCAGCTATGGCGGTGGTCGCCCCAGCTATAGCGGTGGTGGTGGCGGCAGTCGGCCAAGCTACGGCGGCGGAGGTTACAGCGGTGGAAGCTATGGTGGCGGGCGGGTGTCGAGCGGCGGTGGTGGGAGACCGCGCTGAACGTCCAGCAGGTAGAACTACCTCTCGGGGCGGCCTCAGGCCGCCCCGTTTGCGTTCCTAGCTGTGTCTCCGCACGTAGTCGAGGCCCCACTCGAGATATTCGGCCGATCGCAATCCGACCTTCATCGCCGTCGCCACCGCGTCCTCCTCTGCCATTCCCTGGTCGAGCATGAGATGCGCGATCAACGCCCCACCCACCCGGTTACCACTCCCGCAGTGCATGAAGATTTGTTTCTCCCCACTGTCTCGCAGGACCTTGAGAACGCGCTCGAGCGTCGCGTCGTTCAGTCGCCCCGCGCTGATCGGCACATTCACGTACTCCATCCCGAGCTGCGCCACCTTCGCTGGTTCGTCGATGGGACGCGGCTCCATTGGCTCCCGCAAATCGAGAATTACCGAGACACCGGCGGCTTTCAGGGCCTCCAGTTGCGATGTTCCGGGTTGGCCGCCGGTCACCAGTCCGGTGATCGGCTGGCAGGCATTGGCGACTCCGCTGATGGCTTCGAGTAGGGTTGGCATAGCAGGTTCATTGGAAGCGGAAGAACTATCTTCCGTGAGGGGAGGACGTGAGGAGCAGGTCCTTTAGGCCTAACTTAGTACTCGGTACTTAGTACTATCGATCACGAAAGGGGAAGGGGTGATCTGGTACATCGCGCTGGGTAGTGCGCTCGGAGGAGTCGGCCGATACTTGCTCGGCGGCCTGATCCAAGACTGGAGTGGAAGCTCCTTTCCCGTCGGCACGCTAATGGTCAACATCAGCGGGTCGTTCCTCCTGGGGCTTATCAGCGGCTACGCCCTGGAATCCGCGGCAATCAGCGCCGAAGTCAGGGCATTGCTGACCATCGGCATCTGTGGCGGATACACCACCTTCTCCACCTTCTCTCTCGAAACAGTCAACCTGCTTCGCGACGGCGATTATTCGAGAGCTGCATCCTACCTGCTCCTGAGTGTCCTGATTTCTCTGGCGGCGGTGTTCGCGGGGCTCGCTGCCGGGCATCACATCGTCCTGCTCCGGCGAGGCGGATGAGATATGCACGGGCTGACGGGTGAGCGGGTTCTCATGCGAATCCACATCGGTGAGCGCGACCGTCACGACGGGAAACCGCTCTACGAAGCGATCGTGAACCTGCTTCGTGAGAGGCATTACGCGGGCGCCACCGTGACTCGTGCGGTCATGGGCTTCGGCGCGACAGCGCGGCTCCACACCGACAAGGTGCTGCGTCTCTCCGTAGACCTGCCTATCGTGGTGGAGTGCGTGGATACCGAGGAGAAGATCCAGGCCATTCTTCCTGAGCTGGACCAGATGATTGGCGGGGGACTGATCACTCTCGAGAAGGTGAAGGTGATTGTTTATCGGGCAGAGTGACCCCTTAGATTCCCATTATGCTCACCCTCGCCATCGCGCAGTTCCGGCCCGATAAAGGGGCGTACGCCAGGAACCTGGCACGCCTGGGAGAGGTGTTCAAAGAGGTCGGAAAATGGCCTGATCCACCGGGGCTGGTTGTCGCTCCGGAGTCGGCGTTGACCGGCTATTTCCTCGAAGGCGGAGTGCGAGACCTCGCCCTGCCCGCCGAGCAGCTCTTTCAGGACCTCGCCCGAGTTCACGCCGAGTCCGGTGCTCCCCCACTCGACATTTCGCTCGGCTTCTACGAAGTCTATCGCAATCACCTGCACAATTCGGCGTTGTATGCAAGCCTTGGCGGTGGCGACGCGGGAATTCGTCACGTGCATCGCAAGGTGTTTCTCCCGACCTACGGGGTGTTCGACGAGGAGCGGTTCGTCGAGCCGGGGCAGGAAGTCGCCGCATTTGATACGCGCTGGGGCAGGGCGGCCATGTTGGTTTGCGAAGACGCATGGCATTCGCTGACTCCGACTCTCGCGGCTCTGGATGGGGCGCAACTTATCATCGTTCCCAGTGCTACTCCGGCTCGTGGCATCACCGCGCCCGGCAATGGAGGCAGGCCCGCCAACCTCGATCGGTGGGATCGGTTGGCACAGGGGATTGCCGAAGAGCATGGCGTATTCGTCGTGGTAACTCACCTGGTCGGTTTCGAGGGGGGCAAGGGATTTGTTGGAGGCTCCGTCCTGGTCAATCCCCGAGGCCAGGCGATAGTTCACGCTCCGTTGTTTGAGCCCGCTACCGTCCCGGCTGTTATCGACTTCGAGGAGATCACTCGAGCACGAGCCGAGACGCCGTTGCTATCCGACCTCAGGCTCCGGCTGCCGCACCTGCTTGCTTCCTTGGCGGAAGGGCGGGAAGGCGGGAAGGCCGATGGGGATGAATCAGAGACGCCGTCCGTCAAGAGCCCGATCGCACCGCCTTCACGGAAGGTCTCGCCTCCGCCGCGACCGGCGGATTCTCTGGCGATCGATCCCGGCCTCACCCGCCGCTGGCTCGTGGAGTTCATCAGGGATGAAGTTCAGCGGCGGCGACGGTTCTCCAAGGTGGTCATCGGGCTTTCGGGCGGCGTGGACAGCGCGCTGGTCGCGGTCCTGGCTGCGGAGGCGCTGGGAAAAGAGAACGTCACCGCGGTGCGAATGCCCTATCGAACCTCGAGCCCCGACAGCCTGGAGCACGCTCAGCTGGTCATAGACCAACTGGGAATTCGGAGCCGGACGGTGGATATCAGCACCGCGGTGGATGGACTCGTCGCCGCGATAGGAGGCGACTCGTCGCCTTCCCGCAAGGGAAACATCATGGCCCGGATGCGAATGATCACGCTCTTCGATCTCTCCGCCGAGCTCGACGCGTTGCCGCTGGGAACCGGAAACAAGACCGAGCGGTTACTGGGCTACTTTACCTGGCACGCCGACGATTCACCGCCGGTCAATCCGATCGGCGATCTGTTCAAGACGCAAGTCTGGGCGTTGGCCCGCTTCGTCAAGGTGCCGGAAGTGATCGTCACCAAGCCCGCGAGCGCCGATCTGATCAAGGGGCAGACCGACGAAGGCGATTTCGGAATCTCCTATTCCAAGGCGGACCAGATCCTCCACGGCCTCTTGACCGGGCTCCGTCCGGAAGAGATCGTCGCGCAGGGGATGACCCGGGATGAGGTGGAGCTGGTTCGCAAACGCCTGGAGTCCACTCACTGGAAGCGCCGCCTGCCGACCGTGGCCATGCTGTCGCAGACGGCGATTGGGGAGTATTACCTGAGGCCGGTGGACTTTTAGGGGATTGAAGATTGAAGATTTCAGATTGAAGATTGAAAAGCATAGCTGAAAGATCTCCAAGGAGAGCACAATGGTTCATTCGCCTCCATTCCCCATGGTTCACCAATCTTCAATCTGAAATCTTCAATCTTCAATCTCCTATCCCATCCCATGACCGCCGACTCTCACCCCATGTCCTTCAGCCGATCCGAGCTAACCTCGCTCGTGATGCCTCACATGCAGAATGTCCTGGGCGATCTGTTCGGCGGGCATCTGCTGGCGATGGTGGATCAGGCCGCCGCGGTGGCGGCGATACGGCATGCGGGGGGGCCAGCGGTCACGGCGAGGATGGATCGGGTGGACTTCCGGGAGCGGATTCCTGTCGGTGCTCTGGTCACCTGTGCCGCCGCCGTGGACTATGTCGGCAACTCCTCGATGCACGTCTCGGTGGACGTCTTCGCCGAGAACGTCGCGACGGGTCATCGTCGCCACACCCATACCGCCTCGGTCATCTTCGTCGCGATCGATGAGCATGGGAAACCGAAGCGGGTCCCGCGGCTCATTCCCGAGACTCCGGAAGAACAGGAACGCTACGACCGAGCCCGGCTCCTGGCCGAGAAGAGGCAGGCGTGAGTACCGGCAAGGTGGTGCTGGTTCTGAGCGGTGGAGGTGCCAGGGCAGCGGCGCATATCGGCGTCATGCAGGCGCTGCTGGCGGGTGGCATCGCGCCCACCAACTTCGTCGGCACCTCGATGGGTGCGGTGATCGCGGCGATGTTCGCCTCGGGCATGTCTCCCGATGAGGCGATCCTTCGCGTGGGCGGACTGGAAAACCGGGATGTGGTGCACGCCAGCCGGTTGTCCATGCTCCGAGGTCTCTGGTCTCGAAAGATCCTCGAGGAAGCTCCGCTCCGCGCCGCGATCAAGCGTCTGGTTCCCGCGGAACAGTTCTCCGACCTCGAGGTACCGGCTCACGGTGACTGCCACCGACATCGATTCCGGGGGTCTCATGTGCTTCGGCGAAGGCGGAGCCGAGGCGCCGCTGCAGGACGCGTTGTACGCGAGCTGCGCATTGCCACTATTCTATCCTCCGGCAAATATCGGGGTTCGCCGCTTCGCTGATGGCGGCCTTCGTGCGGTACTGCCGCTTCAGGTGGCGGCCTGGTTCGAACCGGGCCTGGTAGTGGCGGTGGACGTTGGCCCCGGGTTCGACGAGACTCCTCCGCTCGACGGACCGAGTTTTCCACCGGTGGTCGAAACCCACAACAACAGCACCCGGATCCTGATGGCGAACCAGACCGCCCAGGCGATCTCGCTCTGGAAGCTCACGCCCGATCGTCCGCCCCTGGTCTACATCCGTCCTCCCGCCGAGCGTGGTGCTACTTTCCGTCTCGACCTGATCCGGCGCTACGTGGAGGAGGGTCGTGAGGCGGCCCTGAAGGCGTTGTCGGGCTTGATTCCGTCGTGAGGGTGAGCAGATTCGGAATTACCTATTAACCTGATCCGGGCAATGCGCGCTTCTGAAGTGATGGTTCCAAATCCCTTCGTCGCTGTCGCCAATGCATCAGCGAGCGAAGTGGCGATCATGTTCCGCAGCCGCAATATCTCCGTGGTGCCGGTGGTGGACGACCATCGTACCCGGCGTTTCCTCGGCGTCCTGAGCGATCGCGATCTGGTGACCCGCTGTCTCGCGGCGGGGAACGACCCCCTTTATACCAGGGCCGATGCGCTGATGCGTACCGACAGTTCCGTCGTGAATCCGGATCAGGATCTCGAGGGATTCGTCTTGAAAATGAACCAGGACGCCAGCGAGTCTCACCTGCGGGCGACCATCACCGTGATCGACGGCGACCACCGGGTTGTGGGCTTCATCAGCCACCCCGAAGATGTCGCGGGGATCACGATTGTCTGGTCCTGATCGTGGGAACCCCCAGGATCTTCACCGTGGCCGAGGCAGAGAGGACCTTGCCGTTGGTGCGCCACATCGTGGGAGACCTGCTGCTGACATATCCGCAGTGGCGCGAGGCGCTGGCGCGCTACGAGCTGCTCACCGGGCCGGCCCGCGCCGAGTGGGGTGAGACCCAGGAACTGCTGGCCGCGCGCGAGGCGGTGACCAGTCAAGCCGAGCGAATCCACAAGTTTCTGGAGGAGCTCGATCAGATCGGGTGCGTGTTCAAGGGATTCGAGGCGGGGCTGGTGGATTTCTACGCCCTGCGCGAGGATCGTCTGGTCTTTCTCTGCTGGAAGCTGGGCGAGGAGCGGATTACCCACTGGCACGATATCGACGCCGGCTTCGCTGGACGTCATCCCATTGACAACACCATGCTAAGCGAGACGATTGCCTGATGCGAATCTGGATTCTGCTCCATATCGCGGGCTTTGTGGCCTGGATGGGTGGGGGCTTTTCGAACATGCTGATGGGCATCATGGCACGGCAGGAGGATCGCGCGACCCAGGGTGCGATTGCCCGCCTGCAGGCACAGGTAGGTCGCCGGTTGATGGGACCGGGGGCGCTGGTCGCCGTGATCTCCGGCGTGTACCTCAGCATCGTCGTCATGCGCTCTGGCACCACGCCATCCGCCTGGCTCATGGTAATGCAGGGTGCCGGCCTCCTAGCGGGACTCATCGTGCTCTTCGTCCTGCTTCCCAACGGCGCCCGACTGGGCAGAACCAACCCGACCGGCCAGACCGCAGCGCTGTTCGACGCACTGAAGAAACGGCAGGCGATCGCGGGGAGTATTGCGGGAACGCTGGGTTTGCTGGCGTTGTTGGGGGGAGTGTTTTCAAAATACTAAGTACCAAGTACCTAGTACCGAGTACCTAGGATGCCAGGCTGTAACTCGATCTCGTGGGGAACTCCGACGATAGGGCCCGGAAGTCCTCGCTACTCGGTACTCGGTACTCGGTACTGAGTATTAGGTACCCGGTACTCTGACAGGCACAATACTGTTCGTCGCCCCCGCTCCCAGCTCACCGCGCGTGCCCTGTCCCCAGCAGTAGACTCCGCCGCTCGTCGAATTGCCGCAGTAGGTCGCGGTTTCCCCCCAGATCCGGGAGAACTCGACTCCGCCGCCTACGGCGATCGGCGTGTCGAAGCGGAAGGTGCTCCCGATCGGCGTGGTTCCAACCTCCCCAGCTCCGTTGACGCCCCAGCAGTAGGGGTCCCCAGCCGCGGTGAGAGCGCACTCGGTGACCCGGGCTGATTCGATCGTCTCGAACTTGAGCGAGGTGTTCACCCGGTTGGGGACGTAATACTTGAGGTCGCCGGAGTTGAGCAGTGGCAGCACGTCGATCCCCCAGCACCACGCGGTCCCGTCTCCGGTGAGCCCGCAGGTGTGAAGTCCGCCGGCACTCACCTGACGAAAGCGAAGCCCCCCTGCGACCGGAAGCGGCTCCTCGACATACTCGATCACACTGTCGGCGCCGAGCTGGCCCTGATGGTTGATGCCCCAGCACCAGGCCTGACCATCATCGGTGAGGCCGCAGGCATGGCCGCTGCCGCTGACGCTGATTCGCGCGAAATGATGGCTCCCGGAGACGGCCACCGGCGCTCGACTGCAGGGACCATCGGGACAATTCTCCGGCGCCGGAGTTCCCAACTGGCCGAAGTCGCTCAGTCCCCAGCACCATGCCGATCCGTCGGTGGTGAGGCCGCAAGTTTCCTGACCGCTCGCTGCGAGGGTGGTGAAGACGATGTTGCCGGCTACGGGCGTCGGTGTGATTGCGCAGGGAGAGCCTCCGCAGTCCCCCGTTGCCGCGCTCCCCCCGCCAAGTTGACCGTTCTGGTCCAGTCCCCAGCAGAGGGCGGCGCCCTGAATGGTGAGGCCGCAGGTGTGGTACTTCCCGGCGACGAGTGCGGTAAAGATGTTTTGTCCACTGACGAGTGCCGGAGCGGCCTTGGCTGGCGTCGAATCTCCGCCCAGCTGGCCTTCGGATCCTCGGCCCCAGCAGACGGCGAGGCCGGATCCATCGATCACGCAGTTGTGGGCGTCTCCTGCGGCGACCGTGGTATTGATCGGGTCGAGACCAGTGAATGCATCGTCGGAATTGCTGGTCCCCTCGCAGGCGAGGAGGGCCATGAGGGCCAGGGCAAGTTGGCTACGACAGGGAATCATGGGCTAATCCAGGGATGATGTGGCCGGCTGCCACCTCCTTCCTGACGCACAGACCGCCCTGACCGGACACATCCCGCAGCGCGCGACGCGGGCGGTACAGACCCGCGCTCCCAACTCCATGATCGCCTGGTTGAAGCTCCAGGCTGGGTTGCCTCGTTTGGGCACCAGAGCCTGGGCCGTGTTCCAAATCTTCCGAAAGCCCCTGGAACCGGAAGCCCGCGGATGGAAGGCTCGGCGAATCACCCGCGCCACGTTGGTATCCACGGTGGGCGTTGCATGCTCGAAGGCGAAACAGGCGACCGCACCGGCGGTGTATTGCCCGACGCCGGGCAGTCGCTTGAGCGATTCCAGATCGTCCGGGACCATTCCGCCGTGATCCGCCACGACGACCTGAGCCAGCCGGTGCAGGTTCACGGCACGCCGGTAGTAACCCAGTCCTTCCCAGCTCTCTCGCACCTTGGCCGGATGAGCGCGTGCGAGGGCCTGAATCGTGGGATAACGCCGGAGAAACTTTCCGTAGTAGAGCTCGACCCGCGACACCTGCGTCTGCTGGAGCATGAACTCGGAGACCAGCACCTCATACGGATCGCGCGTGTTGCGCCAGGGGAGGTCGCGACCGGTACGCCGGTACCAGCGGGTGAGGCGGTTGCGGAAGGTCTGGTATTCGGGTGTGGGCATGGTCGCAGCCAAAACCATAAGGCAGGAGGGTACGGTGTGCTATCCGCCGGTACGCTGTAGCTTATAGCCCATGACCGCACCGTCTACCACGCTGGATCTACGGCGCCCCGTCGGCAAATATATCCTGAGCGCCCTGGCTCACATCGGCCGGCTGAGCCTGATGGTCGGGGAGATGGCCCGGACCATCGGTGAGTGGCGGATCTGGCTTCCCCGCACCATCACCGAGATGTGGAACATCGGTGTGGGGAGCTTCCCGATCGTGGTGCTGGTCTCCGGCTTCGCTGGCGCCGTGACCGCCCTGCAGACCGGCTACCAGTTCAGCGGCAACATCCCCTACTACGTCGTCGGCACGCTCATCGTCGAGTCCATCGTGCTCGAGTTGGGCCCCGTGCTCACGGCGCTGGTGCTGGCGGGCCGGATCGGGGCCCGCTACGCGGCCGAGCTTGGCACCATGCGGGTGACCGAGCAGATCGACGCGCTGGAGACGCTGGGGCGCTCACCCGCCTCTCATCTGGTCATCCCCCGTGTGCTGGCCGGGGCGATCATGATCCCGGTGCTCGTGGTGTTCGCCAACGTGGTCGGTGTCTACGCGGGCTGGGTTTCGGTGCAGGCCGTCCTGCCGGTGACCGATGCCGACTTCACCTATGGTGCCCGGGTCTTCTGGCGTCCGTTCGACGCGTACTACTCGATCATCAAGGCGTTCGCCTTCGCCAACTGTATCACCATCATCTCCTGCTACATGGGATTCAACACCCAGCAGGGTGCGGAGGGCGTGGGGAAATCCACCACCGGGGCCGTGGTCTCGAGCTGCGTCATGATTCTGCTGCTCGACACCCTGCTGGCCAAGCTGCTGCTCAACCAATGATCGAACTTCGCGACGTATACAAGCGGTTCGGGACGCAGGTGATCCTGGACGGGGTGAACCTGACGGTGAAGGATGGGGAGACCCTCGCCCTGCTGGGACCTTCGGGGACGGGTAAGAGCGTCCTCCTCAAACACATCGTGGGACTGATCCGGCCCGACAGGGGACAGGTCATCGTGGACGGGAAGGAGGTCCGGAAGCTCAACCGGCATGACCTCCGGGATTTGCGGGAGACCATCGGCTACGTCTTCCAGAACGGCGCTCTGTTTGATTCGCAGTCGGTCTACGAGAACATCCGGCTGGGAATCACCGATCAGGCGAAGTACCTGGATGAGGACTATTGCCGCGAGCGGGTCGAGCGTTGCCTGAAGATGGTCAACCTCTCGCCCGACACCGCCGACAAGTATCCTGCGCAGCTATCCGGAGGAATGCGGAAGCGAGTGGGGATCTCTCGCGCGATTGCGGGCACTCCGAAATACCTGCTCTATGACGAACCGACTTCGGGCCTCGACCCGGTCAATTCCGACATCATCGACGACCTGGTGAAAAGCCTCGCCGACGAACTCGGTGTCACCAGCATCATGGTCACCCACGACGTGAAGGGATCTTTCCGGACCGCGGACCGGATAGCCCTCCTCACCCACGGGAAGATCGTGCAGATCGGCACCCCCAAGGAATTCATGGCCTCGACCGTGCCCGAAGTCCGCGAGTTCCTGGAGCGGGACTTCGGCAACGTCACCTTCGCCGCCTGAGTCGCCAATGGATCTGAACTACAAGCAGGAAATTGCCGTCGGCACCCTGGTTCTGGTCGGCATCGCGCTCTTCATCGCCGGAACCATGTGGCTCAAGGGGACCAAGATCGGCCGGGAACGCCTGGTCCGGGTCGAGTTCGCCGACGTCGGGTCGCTCAAGGTCGGTGGCGACGTGACGGTCTCAGGAGTGTCCCAAGGCAGGGTGAAAAAGATCGAGCTGGAGCCCAACAGCCGGGTCCTGGTCTCCTTCAGCGTGCCGCCCACGGTGGTGCCCAAGGTGGATGCCACGGCCAAGATCTCGGCGGGATTCTTCAGCGCCGATTCCCGGGTGCTGTTCAATCCGGGCAGCGATGGAGCTCCCGCCCTTGCGGAGGATCAGGTGCTTCAGGGAGCGATGGACGAGGGGATCACCGGCAAATTTGCGGGCCTGGGAGACCGGGCCGATTCGGTGATGATCGGCCTGCAGGCCATTGCCAACCAGCGCACGGCAGACGACCTGCACACGACGCTCGTCGCCATGCAACGGGCGCTCAACGCGATGGAGAGCCGGCTCAAGACGAGTGGAGACGAGGCGGAAAAGACCATGCGCTCGTTGCAGGCGCTCTCGGCCCGCCTCGACACCACCGTTCAGACATTGCCGCTCCAGTCCGCCATCAGCAACGCGGACACCCTGACCCGCAACCTCTCGGCGATGTCGATTCAACTCAAGAACGCCGGTAGTCGGCTCGACACGCTGCTCGCAGGCATCAACGCCGGACAGGGAACCCTGGGCAAGTTCGCCACCGATTCAGGGCTCTATTACGACATGCGCGCGGTGAGTCAGAGTCTCAAGAACCTGATTGACGAGCTGAACAAGCATCCGGGGAAGGTGACGGTGCAGGTGAAGATGTTTTAACAGCGGGAGACGGGAGACGAACGGGAGACGGGAGACGGGAACAGCGGGAACAGGGAACGGGGCTGAAAAGAGGTCTGTCATTCCGAGCGAAGCGAGGAATCCCGATGCCAGCATCTGCATTGGGATTCCTCGGTCGCTTTGCGCCCTCGGAATGACAGCCACAATTCTTTTCCCTGTTTCCCCGTTCCCTGTTCCCGCTTTTTAGTGTTCTACCCCCTTCACCTGCCGGTCGTGAATCCTCGACAGTAACACCAGCGACAAACACGCCCCGATCATCGCCAGCATCATGTCCCACTGGGTATCCCAGGGATCGCCCTGAGTGCCGAGGAAGGCGTCGGCAGCGGTGCCGGTGGCGGCGGCGGTCCACCACTCGACCAGCTCGTAAAAGCTCGACAGCGCCATGCAGAAGCAGATCACCAGGAAGGTGAGCCATTTGCCCCGCCGCAGTGGCGAAGTGCGTAGCAGGACCTCCCGGGTGACGATCGCCGGAATGAAGCCCTGCGCCAGATGTCCCAGCCGATCGTAATTGTTCCGCGTCCCAGCCCATCAGATCCCGCATCCAGTAACCCGCTGGTACCTCGGCGTAGGTGTAGTGCCCACCGACCGCCAGAATGCAGGCGTGAATCGCGAGCAGCGTATAGGCCAGAGGAGTGAGCGGGAAGCGCTTCCTGGTGAGCAAGACGATAGGCAACCCGATCAGGATCGGTGCGACTTCGAGAAACCAGGTGAACTGATCGTGGGGGTGAATGCCCGACCAGACGAGGACGGCTAGGACGAAGACGAGAAGGGGCATGGGAGAGGCGTGAGAAGTGAGAAGTGAGAAGTGGTAGAGGGTTGTCGCCAACTCATCACAGTCCGTGCATTTCCTTCTTACTTCTCACTTCTTACTTCTTACGCTGTTTATTCAGGTCCGTCGGCGAAAGGCACCTCCACCACCATTCCATCCCGCGCCACGACTGTTTCCTCAAAGATCATCCGCGCCTCGGCCAGCAACTCGGGAGCTTCACGCGAGTAACGGGGACTGATGTGGGTCAGGACCAGGCGCCGGACACCGGCGTCTCGCGCAATGGCGGCCGCCTCTTCCGCCGTGGAGTGGCCGGTTTCCTTGGCGCGCTCCAGATCCTCCTGGCTGAAAGTGGCCTCGTGCACCAGGAGATCGGCGCCCTTCGCAGCACGACGCAACCCGTCGGTTGGTCGGGTGTCACCCGAAATCACAACGGTGCGTCCCGGACGCGGCGGGCCCACAAGGTCGCTCGGACTGACGGTCTTTCCCTCGGGGGTGGTGACGGTCTCTCCCTTGTGCAGCCGTCCCCACAGAGGACCCTCGGGCACGCCGAGCTCCCGAGCGCGCTCAGGATGGAAGCGTCCCAGCCGCTGATGCTCGACCAGCGCGTAGCCCACGGTGTCGGCCCGATGATCGGTCGCGAAGGTCGTGATGTCGTACTGGTCCCGCTTGATCACGTCGCCGACCTTCAGCTCCCTGATTTCGATGGGAAACTTGACCCGTTCGATGCCCACCTCGAGCGCGTGACGTAAGATCCGCTCCGCCCCCTTTGGTCCGTATAACACGAGCGGATCACGCCGCTCCTGGCCGCCGAAGATGTTGAGCAGGCCCATGGTGCGAAGCAGCCCGATCACTCCCAGGAGATGATCGGAGTGCCAGTGGGTGAAGAAGATGTCCCGGAAGGCAAAGCTCACTCCGTAGCGCATCATCTGGCGCTGGGTCCCTTCGCCGCAGTCGAACAGCATCGTCTCGCCCTCGCGTTGAACCGCGACGGAGGCGACGTTGCGCTCGATGGTGGGGCAGGCGGCGCCGGTGCCCAGGAAGGTCAGGGAAAGCATGGGCGGGAAGATACGGGAGACGGGAGAAAGGAGAAGGGAGACGGCGAGTCGTTAACCGGGCACCGGCGTCAGCCGCTTTCAATTTCCGAGACGGCTGTCACCCTGAGCGAAGCGAAGGGGCCGGAACGGTGGGACCTGTACAAACGGTGGGTTACTGCAAGTGCGAGCTATCGCTCCTCGAGCTTTTGGAAGTGCGAACTATTGGTCCCTCGACTCGGGCCGAACTATGCTCCTCGAGCTCTCGGGCCTGAGCTGGCCTGCCTGGCTAGGTCAGGCGCTGGTGAACCGGCCTTCCTCGGCTACGCCACGCGCTGGTGAACCGGCCTTCCTCCGCTAGGCCACGCGCTCGTATCTCATCCTATCCGGACGGCCGCTTCGGGCCTATTGGCCCTCAGCGTGACGGCGGCCTTTAGAATGGGGTGCGGCCTTCGGCCGGTCCAACCCCGAATTCCACACCGAGGTCGTTCCAAGTCGGATTGACTGATTCGATTAGCGCAATCTTGCGTTGGCGCTTCCAACCCTTGAGTTGTTTTTCACGGCGAATCGCGGCGAGGGGCCCGTCAAACCGTTCGTAGTACACCAGAGAGTATGTCTCATGCTCGGCGCTGAAGCATCGGCTCACTGATGCCGGATTGCGGTGTTCTCCTAGTCGTCGGGCCAACTTGTTCGTAACTCCTACGTACAGAACGCGGGAGCGGCTGGCAAGTATGTACACGTAAAGAATGCGTCTGGCCATGCGACAAGATGGATTGCGTATGTCAACAATGGATCAACTGACAAGCAGGCCAGTTCGCTTCGAAGCAACAAACCTCGCCGTTCGCGCTTCTGCGAGTACCTTACCTGCCATGTCGACCCCACCTGCGGAACCCGAATCCACCGAAGCCGAACCGCCCATCGTCCCGCTGCCGGATATCCGCACCCTGGCGCTGGTGGTGCTGGCGGGACTGGCGCTGGTGTACACCCTCCACGTCGCCAAGGCGTTCTTCCTGCCGGTCGTGCTGGCGGTGATGCTCGACTTCCTGTTGAGCCCGGTCATTCGCTTCCTCGCAAAGCTGCACATTCCCGAGTCCATCGGTGCCCTGATCGTGATGGTCATCCTCTTCGGGGGGATTTCGCTCGCGATATGGCACCTCTCCGACCCGGTGCAGCAGTGGCTCACCAAAGCGCCTCAGAGCCTGACCGACGTCCGCACCAAACTCCGCAAAGTCACCAAGCCGGTGCAGGACGTCGGTAAGGCGGCGGAGCAGGTGGAGAATGCGACCCAGGCCGCTTCGGGAACAGCTCAGCCGCAGCAGGTCATCGTTCGCGGTCCCAGCCTGTCACAGCGAGTCTTCGGCACCACGCAGGAATTCGCCATCGGATTCTTCGAGGTGATGGTGCTGCTCTACTTCCTGCTGGCGGCGGGCGATCTGTTCCTGCAGAAACTGGTGCACGTGGTCCCCGAATTCACCGACAAGAAGAAGGCCGTCCGCATCGTGCGCGAGGCCGAATCGTCGGTGTCGGTCTACCTCGGCACCGTGACCCTGGTGAACGTCTGCCTCGGCGCCGCTATCGCCGTGGCGATGGCCCTGGTGGGAATGCCGAATCCACTCCTCTGGGGAGTCGGTGCCTGCCTGCTCGAATTCGTTCCGTATCTGGGCGCTGCCACGATGACTGCCATGCTAACCATTGCCGGACTCGTCACCTTCGATGATGTTGGTCGAGCCCTGCTGGTACCGGCAGTCTACATCGCGATTGACCTCTTCCAGGCCAATGTCCTCTCACCCATCATCCTGGGCCGCCGCCTCACCCTGAACCCCGTCGCGATCTTCGTTGGACTGTTGTTCTGGACGATGGTGTGGGGCGTTGCCGGGGCATTCCTGGCCGTGCCTCTGCTCGCGACGCTCAAGAGTTTCTGTGATCACATTGAGCGACTACGGCCAGTCGGCGAATTCCTTGGGAGGTAGACGGGAGACGGGAGACAGGAGACGGGAAAAGCGTGAGAAGTAAGAAGTGAGAAGTAAGAAGTAAGAAGTGAGAAGTGAGAAGTGAGAAGGAACAGCGCCGGGGGACGGAAAGGGAAGGGGGAAGCGGTTGGAATTCTAAGAGTACCTCATCCCGAGAAGCGAAGCGACGGGATCTAGTGTCCTTTCCTTGGCGTCAGGGTTGGATGCTAGGTCCCTCGCTGCGCTCGGGATGAGGTTCCTTCTACTCCGCTGGTTTTCTGTTCCCGTTCGTCTCCTTCGTCTACTGCTTCCCGAAGGTATCGCACGCGCGCGGATCGCTGTTCTTGAATCCCCGTTCGAACCACTGCTGTCGCTGGGCCGAGGAACCGTGGGTGAAGGATTCCGGGTTCACATGGCCGGTCGACATCCGCTGTAGCCGGTCGTCGCCGACACTGGCCGCGGCGCCCAGGGCTTCCTCGAAGTCTCCCGCCTCCATGATGCCGCGTTGCTGCGCGGTGCCGGCCCAGACGCCGGCATAGCAGTCGGCCTGCAGCTCCATGCGAACCGACAGGTCGTTCTGCAGGTCGGGACGCTGCTGCTGCATCTGGCGGACCTTCGCTTCCGTGCCGAGCAGCTTCTGAACGTGATGGCCGACCTCATGGGCCAGCACGTAGGCCTGTGCTGCGTCGCCCGGGGCGCCGAAGCGATCCTTGAGCTCCTGGTAGAAGCCCAGGTCGATGAACACCTTCTCGTCTCCCGGACAGTAGAAGGGACCGGAGGCCGTTTCCGCGTAGCCGCAGGCCGACTGCACCGCATCGCGGAACAGCACCAGCTTGGCGTCATGGTAGTCGGTGCCCAGTTGGGGAAGGATCTTCGCCCACTGGGCCTGTGCATCATCCAGCACTTTCCCCACGAAGACCACCATCGGTTCTTCCTCGGGGTCGTTGACTGGAGCTGCCTGGTCGGCACCTGGTGCGGCGCCTCCACCGCCGGCCGCCAGGCTGAGGAAGTCACGCTTGAAGACGAGGCTAAGGATCACGAGGATCACGACTCCGCCGAGTCCGAGGCGCATGCCTGGACCACCGCCGCGGAACCCGCGTCGATCCTCGATGTTGGCGCTACGTTGATCAGGGCCGCCGAAACGCATGGGACCATCCTACCCGTGAACGGTGAACAGTGAACTGCGAACGGGCAAGGAATAGTGTGGCCGGGGTCAGAAAGGCGAAAGGGCCGCCGAGGTGACTTCCTCAGCGGCCCCGTTTCCTGATGCCTGCTGTTCCGTCTAGGCTGCCACCCTCTGCAATCTGCTTCCTTCCATCTCCTTCCTCCCGCTCTTGCTCAACGCTGCACGCAGCGAATAGACGTGGAGAACGACCGCGATCGGCACTGCGAAGGTCGGGATGATGTACAGCGGGAAGACGGTCATCGGTGTTGTGGGACCGGGCCGTAGACCACCGAAGAGGAGGGGCACCAGAAAGCCGGTTCCCGTACCAACGGCCACGACGAGATCCGACAGGCCAACGACATTGAATCCTATGGAGAGTCCACGGGCACCGGGCGCATCACGCAACAGCGCGTAGCCCACCAGACAGTGCTGCAATCCCGACGGCGACGTCACCCCAACCGGCCGGGAGAGCGAAGTATCCAGGCAACGTCCCCACCGAATAGAGAATGACGAACAGAAGGCCGATCAGCCGGAAGAACTGGACGCCAACCAGTGTCGAGAGCGGAATCGCGTCTACGGTGCGGCGCCAGGCCGGGATCGAGAGAGCACCGAGACCCAGCAGAAGGCTGCCACCGATGAACAGCGGAAAGGAAAGCGGAATGGGACGACTCGCTGCCTCAGGCGACACCGGCTTCAACGAAAGGGCGAGTGACAGGACGAGCCAGGCGGCGAGGACGATCGTCGTGAAGCGAGTCACCCGCTAGTCGGGTTGGTGCGTCGAGTCCGGCGACGCCAGCCGCCTTGGCGACAATCCGGCTCAACATGTAGAGGAGCAATAGACCACCGCCGAGGACGATCGGCGCCGTATACCACGGTGTTGCGGGTGACATAACAGCCTCCTGGAACTGCACGTTAGGATCAGGAGTGTTCCGGCGGATTGCCCCGCCGCGGCAATGGCACTGTTGAGCTGATCCCTCAGCGCAGGCCAACCGTCGGTTCCCAGCCCTTGCACCATGTGGCGGTGTACCTGGGCCCACAGCGGTTCCGCCTCCTGCCACTTCCGCTCTCCCGAGGTTGTGAGCCCGACTCGGCGGATTCGCTGGTCCTGCTTGTCTCCTGCCTTGACCCGCACCAGACCATCGCGCTCCATAGGCCGGAGATTCCGGGTGAGCGTCGTTCGATCCATTCCCATGAGGTCCGCCAGCACCGAGAGCGGTTGAGGGCCGAAGCGGTGGAGCACGGTCAGCACAGAGAACTGTCCTGGCACCAGCCCGGAAGGAGCGAGCGCTCGCTCATAGGTCTGGGTCACCGCCCGGGCGGCTCGGCGCAGGTGGAAGCAGACGCAGGTGGTGGAGGGGGCGAATTGGGTGGACACGACAGTCAGACCGGCAGGGCGGTCGGGACGGACAGGGCGGACAACAGGCACGAGACTAACATAGCGTGTATATACACCTAATTGCGGAGGAACGCAACCCAGTCCGTCTTGTTTCGTCCTGTTCGTCCTGTCCGACGCGTAGCGATTGCATCGAAACGGAACTGGCTGACCTATGGCGATGCACGTCGCGCTCGGGCACGCCATCGAGCTAATCCGCGTCGTCCGAATGTCTTAAATGGCATTTGACAACTTGGCTTGTCGATTGCCCCCCCGCCGTGCTGACTCGGTGGCACGCGTCGAGTCAATTCCTGAAATCAGTTCACACCCTCCAATTCGAAGGTGCACCATGGGAAAGATCTCTATTGCGCTCACCCGAGTGGCGCTCGCCGCGATCCTGGCCGGGCTCGGTGCCTGCGCCGACAACTCCTCGAATCCCTCGGGGCCCAGTAATCCCACCCTCAAGTCCCCGCCGCCGGCAGACATTTCGGTAGCGGTCGCGTCAATTCGCCTCCGCTGCGAGCGGCGTCCCAACCGGTCGCGGATTTCGGTGGACGGTTTTGGCTTGGTCCCCGCCGCAGGGAACTTCCGGGCTCGAGTCACCGCCTCGGGTGGAACCGTGACCTCCAAACTGAAGAGGGCAGTAGCCGGTCAGGATCAGTTCGACTTCGACAGCAACCCGAATGACATCGCGGCCGGCGCCACGCCGATCGCGCCCCACTTCATCACGGCGCGCACGGGCCCCGACGTGGTGGCCAGGATTCTGAACGCGAGCGGTCAGGTGGTGGCGACGCAGGGGGCGAACTGCACGATTCGGTAGGCGAAGGAAGAAGGTGTCAGGTGTTAGGCGTCAGGGATTCGGTGTGAGGGGTTAGGGCGACACCTCATCCCGAGGAGCGAAGCGACGAGGGATCTACTCTCCTTGCCTTGAATCTTAGGACAGGACGGTAGATCCAACGCTGCGCTCGGGATGAGCTGGGGCTTTCGCTCCTGCGCACCCTGCCATCGAATCGACCGTTCGCCCCTGACACCTGACCCCTGACTCCTTCTCGCCGTTTCCGTTGACCCTTCGGGTCGCCCTCACTAGGTTCTCCCGGCCAAGGGGCTGTAGCTCAGCTGGGAGAGCGCTGCGTTCGCAATGCAGAGGTCAGGGGTTCGATCCCCCTCAGCTCCACTGAAAAGCGGGAGACGGGAGACAGGAGACGGAGACGGGCCTGCAGAAAAACGTGAGAAGTGAGAGGTGAGAGGGCGGGTTCGTGCCGCAATTCCTTCTCACTTCTCACTTCTTACTTCTCACGCTTTCCCAAATTCTACGGCTCAATCACCAGCACCGGGCTAAGTTTGTTTCCGCCGGTTCCGGTGCCCAGTTGTCCGTTCGCGTCCCGGCCCCAGCCATAGGCCACACCGGTGGGATCGAGGGCGAGGGTGTGTCGTCCTCCGCCGTTCACGGCCGCGAAGATCCGGCTCCCCTGCACTGAGACGGGGGACTCTTGGTCCCTGTTCGAACCGTCGCCCAGCTCGCCGTCGGTATTCTGTCCCCAGCAATACGCCGTTCCTGCTGTCGCAATTCCGCAGGCATGCCGGTCCCCCGCCTCGATCTGAATGAAGCTGAGGCCACCATCGACGGGAGTCGGGGACGATTGGTCCCTGCCGCTGCCGTCTCCCAACTGTCCCTGGTCGTTCCGGCCCCAGCAAAAGGCGCTGCCACCAGTGCGGATGGCGCAGCTGAAGTCCTCGCCTACGGTGAAGGCGCTCCAGGTTCCTCCTCCGGCCACGGGAGTCGGGAGTGGGTGATCCGTCGTCGTTCCGTCTCCCAGTTGCCCGTCTCCGTTATCCCCCCAGCAGTAGAGCGTGCCGCCGGTGGAGAGGCCACAAGTGTGCCGGGAACCCAGTGCCAGGCTCGCGAATTGAATCCCGCCCGCCACCGGTACCGGGGCAAACCGGTCGAATCTCGTTCCATCACCCAACTGGCCCCGGTCGTTGCGGCCCCAGCAGTAGGCGGTACCGTTGGTTGTCACTCCGCAACTGTGTGACTCACCGCCATCAATGCTGCTGAACTTGAGATTGCCATCCACCGGGTTGGGAGTGTGTCGATCCGACCTGGTCCCATCTCCCAGTTGGCCATCGGAGTTGTCGCCCCAACAGAACGCGTCACCACTCGCGACGATTCCGCAGGCGTGGCTGTCGCCCAGACCGAGGGTCACAAACTGGAATGCTCCCGACACGGACACCGGCGAAAACTGGTCCGAAACGTTGCCATTCCCGATCTGACCCCGGTCGTTGCGGCCCCAGCAATACGCTATCCCGGCGATGCTCAGGCCGCAGCTGAATTCCGACCCTGACGCAATCGTCTGGTAAGCGAAGCGGCCGGTTGCAGAAAAGATCACCGGCGAGCCTGACAAGGCCGTCGCCGTTGCGGTAAGGGTATTGCTCCCCTTGGCGGGGCCCAGCCTCCAGCTGCCGACAGTCGCGAAGCCGCTCGGGTCAGTGACAGCGTTGGCACCGGTTACGCTGCCTCCCCCCGTCGCGACGGCGTACACCACCGTGAATCCGGCCACCGGATTGCCGCTCGCATCGGTGACCGCTACCGAAGGCGAGACCGCGACTGTGGTACCAATCGGAGCAGACTGCCCGTTCCCGTCGTGGAGTGCCATGACGGCGGCTGGCCCCGATTTCAGGTCGACCGGCGCGGACGCGACATCCTGCAGACCGGTAGCGCTGAAGAGCAGAATTCGTTGGCCGACCAATCCAGAAATCGCCAGGTTCGTGAACGCTGCGACGCCGCTGGCGTTGGTGGTGGCCGTCGTGTTGCCGCTCAGACTGCCCCCGCCCGAAGTGATCGAGACGGTTATGCCCACGTTCGACCGACTGACTGGATTGCCGAGCCCGTCCTCCAATCGGACCACTGGTTGCGGGTTCAGGGGAACTCCGCTCGCGGCTCCGGCCTGTGGTTGGGTGACGATGGCCAGTGCGGCAGGGGCAGCCGGTGCAATGCCAAATCCGGTGCTGGTGGCCGGGCGGAGTCCGCCCGAGGCCGTGGCCACCAGCGTGTATGCGGTTCCCGCGCGATCAACGCTCAAGCCACTGAAGGTGGCGACACCGTTAATCGCGTCTACTGCAGTGGGCCCACTCAGAGTGCCACCCGCCGGATTGTTGCCCAAGGCGAGTCGGACGTTGGTTGACGAAGTCAGTACGGTGTTGCCAAGGGCATCCTGGACCGCGACCGTGATCGCGGGGGTGATCGCTTGACCTGCCACTGTCGTCCCGGGTTGCTGGAGGAACGCCAGCTGGTTCGGGTTACCGGGCGAGCCGATGGACGTGAAGCTGACGGGGCTCCCGGCGAGCGGCCCCGAGGGCCCGGACGCCCGCGCCTCGACCGTACCGGATCCCGCAACCGGACCGAGTGTCCACGAGGCAATCTGGGCGAGCCCAGCGGGGTCGGTGCTGGTGTTGACACTCTTACCACGGTTGCCACCGATCGCGACCTCACCACCGCCGGAGACTACCGTGAAGGTGACGGTGACGCCGCTTACCGGGTTCCCCTTCGCGTCTTGCACCTCGACCGAGGGAACGGGGGTCACCGGCTGGCCGGCAATCCCATTGAGTTGAGTAGCGGTCACAGCCGCGATCGTCGCGGGCTGAAGAGACTGGGCATGCGCAACAAACGAAACCGGCGGGAAGCCGGGGACCGCCGCGCGAAGCGTCTGCTGTCCGGCGCTATTGCCCAGACTCCAGCGGGTAAACGCTTCGCCGTTACCATCGGTGGTGCTGGAGCCGGGGTTCACACTGCCACTCCCGACCAGTACCCAGCTCAGGCTCCGCCCCGGCACTCCGTTTCCGAAGGCATCCACCACTCGGATCACCAGGGAGTCGGTAAGATCACCGCCGACCGGTGCGCTCTGGTTGTCACCAAAAACCTTCTCGACGGCGGCCGCATTACCGGCAAGTGCGGTCGCGGTGAAGTCGAGCGCTGAGCTGGGAAGTGTTGCGATCATTGCGTGGCTGGTCTGCATCCCCGCCTGATCACCCAACTGCCAGCGAATCCCGGCTCGGCCGGCTGCGTCAGTCGACGTCGTGGCGTCACTCACGGTGCCGCCGTCTTCCGCGGTCCACGAAACGGCCTGACTCTCGACTGGGTTGTTGTACTGATCGACCACTTGAACCAGAAGTGAATCGTCCAGCGTGGCGCCGACCACACCGGTTTGTCCAGCGCCGCTTATCAGGGAGAGGGCGTGTGGCGGACCTGGTTGGACCGTGGCGCTGAATGTGATGGCAACTGGTGCCCGCCCCAGCGCGCGTGCCTTGACCTGTACCACCCCGACCCGAGTGCCCAACACCCAGCGACTCCAGGCTCGACCATCCGAGCCGGTCATGGCTGTGTCCGGAATGAGGTCTTGGGCGGCACTCGTGCCGACGGGAGCGAATTCGACCGGCTGATCCGCAACCGGACGATCCTTCGAATCGGTTATCCGAACGACGAGCGAGTCGGACAGCAGGGCGCCCGCCACGCCGGTCTGGCCGTCGCCGCTGATGATTTCGATGTGACTCGGCAGGCCTTCGGCAGGGACCGTGATATCACCCCCGCAGCGCAGCGCCGCGGCGAGCACAAGAAGGAGGAGGAGTAGCCGGAAAGAGCGCGGGCGAGACACGGTGGAGCACCCTCGGGTCGTCAAAATTGCGGCATTCAGAGTCCCTTTTTCCATTGTACGGGTCGGCTCGGAGCCTCGCTAGAGTGGCCGATAGGCACACCGCTTGCCCCTCACTAGGGCATGGCGTTGAATATCAACGACTTACCGAACGTACCGGGGGCCAGCCGCCGCGTTTTGCCGGAGCGGAGGGTCGGCGGAGTCTCGCTTTCGACCTATCCGGCTCCTCCAGTCCATCCCAACCCGCCCGCCGCGACCGTCCCGACCGCCCAGTCGGCCCAGTTTCCAGACACGGCGGTCCGGATGTCGGAAGTCGTTTCCGCCCTGAGCTTCGCCCTCGACATCACCGAAGGACAGCCTCAGGGCCACGCGGTCCGGACCTGCCTCATCGGGATGCGTCTGGCCGATGTGGTCCGACTGACCGATCAGGAACGCTCGGCCTTGTTCTATGCGCTCTTGCTCAAGGATCTGGGCTGCTCCTCTAACGCCGCTCGTCTCTGCAGTCTGTTCGGCGCCGATGATCTCACGCTCAAGCGCGCCCACAAACTCACCGACTGGACCAGTGGCCTGGCATCGACCGGCTACGCGCTGAGCCACGTGGCACCGCACCGCAATCCGCTCGCGCGCGCGTGGCAGGTCCTGCAACTCGGCACTCGGGAGAAGGGCTCCGGGCGCGAGATGACCGCGACCCGTTGCGAACGCGGCGCCGACATCGCGCGGATGCTGGGACTCGAGCCTGCGACGCAGCACGCGATTCGGGCTCTCGACGAGCACTGGGACGGAAGCGGCATGCCGCTCGGTTTGAAGGGCAACGATGTCCCGCTCCTCGGTCGAATCGCCGGCTTGGCGCAGACGGTTGAGGTATTCGCGCACGCGTTCGGTCCGGAAGAAGCCTACGAGGTCGCTCGTCGCCGTCGGGCGCGTTGGTTCGATCCCGAGCTGGTCATGGCGCTGCAGTCGTTCCGGGACGACAGCCGATTCTGGTCTACTCTCGGTTCGGTGGATGCGATCGATCAAGTGGGAGATCTCGAACCCGCCGACCGGGTGATTCTCGCGGATGAGGAGCGGCTCGACGGTGTCGCCGAGGCGTTCGCGCGAGTGGTGGACGCGAAGTCGCCGTATACCGCCCGGCATTCCGAAGGCGTTGCGAACATCGCGGTCGGCATCGGGCGAGCGATGGGACTGAGCAGGGACGATCAGACCACGCTGCGTCGCGCCGGTCTGTTGCACGACATCGGCAAACTCGGCGTCTCGAACCTGATCCTGGACAAGCCCGGCAAGCTGAGCCCGATGGAGATGGATGAGATGCGGAAACACCCCCGCTACACCGCGGAGATCCTGCAGCGGGTGACACGCTTCCGTGCCTTCGCCGGGATCGCCGCGGCGCACCATGAGCGGCTGGATGGCAGAGGATATCACGTCGGACTCGAGGCCGGCGACCTCTGCCAGCTCAGCCGTATTCTCGCCGTGGCCGATATCTGCGAGGCGCTGTCAGCGGAGCGTCCCTATCGCCCCGCGATGCCGGAGGAAGAGGTGCTGGACATCATGGGTGAGTTGGTGGGGTCGGGAATCTGCCAGGTGGCGTACGAGGGGCTGTTGGCGAGCATGCATGGGGGGGTGGTGGGGAGACGGGAGATGGAAGACGGCAGACGGGAGACGGGAGACGGGAAGAGCGACCGGGCGAGGGAAGGGACGGCGGCGTAATTGTCTTGAGTCTTGGGTCGTGGGTCCTCTGTCTCCACACTTCTAAGAAGTTCTTCACTCCCGATTCACCATAGTCTGTACCACGTGGGCCGACTTTGGACCTTGTCACTCCACAGTGCAAGGACCCTATGAGAGTCGTCGATCTGATGCGGAAACCGGTGCACAGTATCCTTCCTGATGCGACCGTTGAAGAAGCGCTGGTCACCCTGGCGGACTATCACATCTCAGCTCTTCCTGTTGTCAACGCAAAGGGACGGATGGTCGGGGTGATTTCAAGCACCGATCTCCTCGTCGCCGAGGCGGAGGCGGTTCACAAGGACGCGCTCCGGCAGCTGGCGGAAGACACTGAGGTGCGGGAGATCATGACGCCGCGGGTGCTCACGATTGGACCGGAAGCCGATGTGAGAGAGGCGGCGGAGCACATGCTCTATGCCGATGTGCACCGGCTCTTCGTGACGGAAGGTGATCGTCCGGTGGGGGTCATTTCCGCGAGCGATATCGCGGGGGCGGTGGCGGCGGGGAAGCTGTAAAGACAAGAGCGGGAACAGGGAACAGGGAACAGGAGAGGCTGTCATTCCGAGCGAAGCGAGGAATCCCGATGCCAGGATCTGCATTGGGATTCCTCGGTCAGTTCGCGCCCTCGGAATGACAGCCGCAGTTCCCGTTCCCTGTTCCCTTTTCCCGCTGTTCCCGTCTCCCATCTCCCATCTCCCGTCTCCCGTCTCCCTTCTCCCGCACTCCTGCCCCAAGGTCTGATAGACAGCCCTTAAACCAATCAATAGGGTAGAGAAGGTGGGGTTGTGTGCCGGGGCGGCGTAAACCCTTTCAGGCCATTTGCTAGGCCATTGCCGCGTCGGTGAGCCAGGTAGGCCGCGGGTCGATCCACCATGTTGGTGAAACAGTTCCGCCGGAGCACTGTGGTTGATCCCTCGCCGGTCGTTCGGCGCGCGGGTAGACCGCTTCAGCCCTCCCTCAGTCTGCACTGCCGCCGATCCGGCGCTGCAATTCCCGACTACTCGCCAACTTGGTGCCGCACTCCCCGCGAGGGACCGCATACGCGAGGTGAGACTTTTGTTTTTCGGAGGTGAATCATGGCTACGAGTTTACTCGATGGCCTGAAGAGCATGGTGACGCCGGAGTACCTCTCCGGCGCGGCCCGCAATCTCGGCGAAAGTGAAGGGGCAGTCGCTACGGGCCTCGGTGCAGCCTTCCCGGCCATCCTCGCCGGTCTCGTTGCCAAGGCGGGGGATTCCCAGACGATGCGTCCCCTCTTTGACCTGATTTCGAGCCCCGCCAATGACGGCAGCGTGATTCGAGACCCGCGGCTTGCCGTTACCGCAACACCACAATCCCCGCTCGGCGCGGCATCCAACAAGCTGCTCTCCGGTGTGTTCGGCGGTCAGATGTCCTCGATTGGCGATTGGATCTCTCGCTTCGCCGGGTTCCGTTCCGGCTCGGGCTCTACGCTCCTGAGCATGGCGGCACCGCTGGTGCTTGGCCTCCTGGGAAACCGCGTGCGAACCGGCGGACTCAACCCGGCAGGCCTCGGCAACCTGTTGCTCGCAGAGAAGGACTCGATCATGCGAGCGCTTCCGGCGGGCTTGGGCTCGATACTCGGAATCAAGGATACCGGCATATCGGCCCCGCGAATCGCCGAGCCCAGTAGCAAGCGTTGGCTGGTGCCCGCGCTGGCCGCCCTGGCGGTCGTATTTGTTGTCTGGGCGCTGGGCCGCAATCGGCATCCGGCCGATGAAGCCAAAGGTGCGATGAGTGCGGGCATGTCTCCTCCGCCGGATACAGCCGCAGCACCGGCCGCGGCACCCGCCGCCGCCGACGTGAAGTTCGTCTGCGGCACGGAGAACATCTCTTTCGGCCACATCGGAGACCGTGCGGTCCTGACCACCAGCCTGGGCAGTCTCGATCTACGCCCCGTGACGACGGCTTCGGGTGCCAAGTACGTAGCAGTGACGGATTCGACCACGAGCTTCTGGAACAAAGGTGATAAGGGGACCCTAAAGCTCAAGGGGAAGAAGTATCCGGAGTGCAAGGTGGCGAAGTAAGAAAGGCGGGAACAGGGAAAGCGTGAGAAGTGAGTCCTGTATCCGTCAGGGCGGCCGAGGGACCCTGGTAATCAAGGGAACCTCGTATCCGGAGTGTACTCCGCGCGGTGAGTAAAGGCCGTCGGCGGGATGCACTCTCATAGCAGTACCGGCTTTCGGCGCCGGCTGCGGTTCGACTGGAATTTCTCGACCGCAGCCCCCGCTGAGGCCATGCAAAAAACGTGAGACGTGAGATGTGAGAGGTGAGACGGATGAAGTGATAGGAGTGGAAGTACTCATGTGAGCGAAGCGCAGCGAGAGGGTTTCGCGAGCGTAGCGAGGGGGACCAGATCACCCGGCTTATTCAAGGTGATCGAGTCCCCCATTCGCGTCCCGATGTCCCAAGCGCGTAAGGCGTCTATTGGGGCTGAGGCACGATCCGCATATAAGGTCTAGGCGCCTTCCAGCCAGCGGGATACTTCTGCCTGGCCTCGTCATCCGACACCGCGGGCAGGATGATCACGTCGTCTCCCCGTCTCCAGTTGACCGGCGTCGCGACCTTGTGCTGGGCGGTTAACTGCATCGAGTCAAGCACCCGCAAGACCTCGTCGAAATTGCGGCCGGTGGACATCGGGTAACTCAACATCAGCTTGATCTTCTTGTCGGGGCCGATCACGAAGACGGTCCGCACCGTGGCGTTGGTCGCCGCGGTACGCCCTTCCGAGGTGTCTCCGGCATCGGCCGGGAGCATGTCGTAGAGTTTGGCTGTCTTGAGCTCCGGGTCGCCGATCAACGGGTAATTCACGGTGTGACCCTGGGTCTCTTCGATATCGGCGAGCCATTTCTGGTGGCTGCCGACCGGGTCCACACTGATCCCGATCACCTTGCAATTGCGCTTGTCGAATTCAGGCTTGAGGCTCGCCATGTATCCCAGCTCGGTGGTGCACACCGGGGTGAAATCCTTGGGATGGGAAAACAGGATTGCCCAGCCGTTCCCGATCCATTCGTGGAAGTTGATCGTCCCCTGGGTGGTGTCGGCGGTGAAATTCGGAGCTTCGTCATTGATGCGTAGCGACATGGGTCCTCCTCCCTGATGCGGGCCAGCGGTGACGTGCAAAAGGGATACGATTGGAGGGGTGGGTTATTCTCACCTCACCCCTCTCCCCCTCTCCCCGTCTCCCGTCTCCCGTCTCCCGTCTCCCACTTCCCACCCCCCAATCCCGGTTTTACTTTTACCGCCCCTGCCCCTTGGTGTAACTGGCAACACGCCTGACTCTGGATCAGGAGAGTCCTGGTTCGAGCCCAGGAGGGGCAATGGCCGGCGCAACAGCGCCGGCCCTTTTTTTGGGCTCGCGCTTCGCTTCCGAGCCAGGTGGGCAATGCTCCCGCTTTTGCACCACCTCATCAAGTGACCGGAACTCCACCAGCCACAGCATCACGCACGCGTTCCGCGTCTCGACGTGGTGGCTGACCGAAGACTCGAGCGTATTCACGGCTGAACTGCGATGCGCTCGCGTACCCCACCTCGTATGCGATCGCCTCCGCGCTCGATGCTCCCGACAGCAGAAGGCTACGAGCTTTCTGCAGCCGCAGCCGCTTCTGGTACTGGATCGGGCTCATCGCCGTGGCCGCCTTGAAGTGGTGGTGCAGCGCCGAAGGGCTCATGTGCACCCGTTTTGCGAGCGCCTCGATCTGCAGCGGTTCCGCGAAGTGGTCCTTGATCCAGGTGATCGCCCCCGAGACTCGGCGCAGGCGGCCGTCTCCGATTGCCATCTGCGCCAAGCGCCCGAACTGCTCGCTCTGCAGCAGCCGGTAATCGATCTCCCGCAGGACCAGAGGCGCCAGCACCGTGACGTCTTCCGGCGTATCGAGGAGCCGCACCAGTCGGAGGAACCCGTCGAGGAGTGGCGCGCGAAGGGGGCTGAGGTAGAGCGCCCGCCCGTCGTGATCGTCGGGGGGTACTTGCCGGCCCGTCTCCACGATCAGCGAAGCGAGCTCGCGCGGGTCCACCGTGAGTGTCAGGCAGAGGTACGGCTCTTCCGGGCTCGCCTCAAAGACGTTCCCCACGACAGGTAGTTCCACCGAGACTGCCAGGTACTGCGAGCGGTCGTAGACGTACGTCTCGTCGCCGAGCATCACCCGCTTCCGGCCCTGGACCACTACGTACACCGCCGGCTCCTGGAGGACGTATGTCGGCTCCGTGGGGTGCGAATACCGATAGAGCTTTAACTGCGGAATCGCCGTTTCATGTCGCCCGTCCGAGCCAGTCCGGCGCTCGAGAAGCGCCACGAGCTCAGCCCGTAGCGCTTCGAGGCGGAGAGCCTCCGGATCGCGTCCTCCCGCCGAGTCGGATCCACCGTAGTTGAACGCCATCGCTGCACTTCCTGAATGAGACGATCTGCTCAATACACTGAGACGATACATCCTCTCGGAGTGATGCTCCAGATGTCAGGAGGAATAGGCAAGCCTTGTCCACGATTAGGCTGAACCCAGCTAGGCGGAGATGCTTACCTTGCTTCCCCAGCAGGTGAAGTAAGGGAACAGGAATGAGCAAGGTCAAGGCCGATAAAGGCGCGGCCGAAAATCATTGAAGACGGGGAGCACATTGTGATGAAGCACATCTCGATCGGCGGACTCGACGTCTCGCGCATAGGGCTCGGCGCCATGTCGATGGCCGGCTACTACAACATCGGTACGGGCAGCGACGCCGAGTCCATCCGGACCATCCATCGGGCGCTGGAGCTGGGCGTCACCCACATTGACACTGCGGAGATCTACGGTCCCTACACCAACGAGGAACTGGTTGGCCGGGCCATCAAGGATCGCCGCGACCAGGTGGTGCTGGCGACGAAGTTCGGCATCGTCTCGCACTCCGGCGGCGGGCCGGGCGTCCTCGACAGCAGCCCGGCGAACGTCCGCGCCGCAGTCGAGGGCTCCCTGAAGCGGCTCGGCACCGACCACATCGACCTGTACTACCAGCACCGGGTCGACCCGAAAACGCCCATCGAGGACACCGTTGGCGCCCTGGCCGACCTGGTCGCCGAGGGCAAGGTCCGCCACATCGGCCTGTCCGAGGCCGGCCCCGCCACGATCAGCCGCGCCCACGCCGTGCACCCGATCGCCGCGCTGCAGACCGAGTATTCCTTGTGGACCCGTGACCCCGAGGCCGAACTGCTGCCGCTGCTGCGGGAGCTGGGCATCGGCTTCGTTCCCTACTCGCCGCTCGGCCACGGCTTCCTCACTGGCGAGATCCGCTCGCCCGAGCAGCTCTCCGACGAAGATTGGCGCAAGACCAACCCGCGCTTCATCGGCGAGAACTTCCAGCGCAACCTGCACATCGTCGACGAGGTCCAGGCCGTTGCCGCCGAGGCGGGTGCAACACCGGCACAGATCGCTCTGGCTTGGCTGCTCGCGCAGGGCGACGACATCGCCCCTATTCCCGGCACCAAGCGGGTCGCCCGCGTCGAGGAGAACACCGCCGCGGACCGCATCGAGCTGAGCGCCGAGCAGATCGAGCGGCTGAACAACCTCACGCCGGCTGCCGGCGAGCGCCACAACGAAGGGAATATGGCCGTCATCGACCGCTGACCACGCCGGGGGCTGTCACCCCTTCGCGTTGGCCACAAAGAGTTGACGAGCCTGCCAACCAGCATCTCACGCTGCCGGCAAACTCCCACATTTGAGCGAGTAAAGGACGACAAAGTCCGGCATGAAGATCTTCAAACTCCGGCAGCGGATGCACGAACTCGCGTAAATGGTGGCAAGTTGCCGGAATTCGAGCGGTTACGGCGGCCCCTCTGGATCAGGAGAGTCCTGGTTCGAGCCCAGGAGGGGCAACTTGAAGGTCCGATACCATTTCGGTGGATCGGGCCTTTTCGCTTATGCGCCCGCTCCAGCCGTTTCTGCGACCATTTCTCCAGTGGCGGGCAGGCACCTGCACCAAGATCCAATGGTCGGCCCAATTCCGGCTCCCTACCTTCGGCCTTGGAGCCGGATTGCATTCCTACCTAGTCTGGTTTCATGCCTACCCATTCACTGGAGAACCCTATGGGTACTTACATGCGTGGCACTTGGCCACTTGCCCTGTTTGTTCTATTCGCCAACCCGTTGCTGGCACAGGACAAAGACCCTCCGCTCAAGATGGTCTACGCCGTCTGGAAAGACATAGGCGGAGCCGCTTACAGCGTAGACATGATGAACAAGAAGAACTACGACAAGGTCGAAGCCTGGGCGGTCATCGTCAAAGACTCGACTGGCAAGGTGGAGGTCACGCAGAGGGGCAATAAGGCCGGCGGCTCCGCCAGGGCAATGCAGGCCAGCGTGATCATCGACACCGCGGTCGCGAGGCTGGGCGCGCTGCCGGCGAATGCTGGCGAAAACGCCAGCCAGTACAGGCCGGCGAGTGGGCCCGCCAGCCGCTTGTCGGAGGGGGATCTGAAGAAAGTCGTCAGCATGCTCCACCCCAACGAATCCGCGCTCCTCGCGATCTCGCCGAAGCCGGACGTCGCGGATGTCGAGAAGTTCATGGGGATGGGGGGCATGGTACCCCCGAGAAACTTGTAGTTGACCTCCAGCCATAGGCACGGTATGGCGTGCGAGGCGGCGGCCGTGAGACCGTCGCACAGCAGGAGGGCAATGAAGCCCGGCAACGACTTCGGTCGTGCCGGGCTTCAGTGCGAATATGACAGCTGAGGGGTGCCGCGGACCTCAGGGCCCCGGCTGCTGCGCTTCGGCTCCAGCGATCGTCCCGACCTGTTGGGTCTCGCCGTTCAGGAGATAGTCGAGCACCTGGGCCGCCGTGTACGACGTCCTCCCGCGGAGGAACCCGTCGATCGACGCCAGATCGTCGCCGCTCGTCAGCAGGGGTGGTTCCACCCGTCCTTCCGCTCGCACCTGCGCGTGGTCGATGTTTGCCATGAGCGCGTTGCACAGACAGTGGCGACCCACAGTCTCCTCCAGCCGACCGCCCTTCTCGACATACGCTTGCACCGGCTCCGCCGGGCAGCGATAACCCAACCGCCCGTCCGGCCGCTGATACGGAGTGCGGAGGTACCCGAGGTCACAGACCCGCTCGCGCGGCGGGGACGCGTGTAGCGGGTCTCCCGGCCATTGCACCACCTTGAAGGGATAGCCCGTGGGTGATGCCGCGGGATCGGTAAACACCTCTACCGTACCTTGCGCAGCATGCAGCAGCACGGACCGCTTGTACTCAGCCGCGAGGCCTGACTCCTCGGCGAAGGCGAAGAGAGTACCCACCTGGATGCCCGTGGCCCCCGCATCGAGCGCCCCACGAAGGGCCGCCGGGGAGCCGGTGCCGCCGGCCAACCAGAACGGCAACCCGAGCTCGCGGACCGCCGCGAGGTCCACCACGTCTCGTTCGCCGTAGATCGGCTCACCGTGTCCATTGAGCCGCAACGCCCCCCGCGGCGGCGCGTTGTGGCCGCCCGCTGTAGGTCCCTCGATCACGAAGCCGTCGACGCGTCCGCTTGCCTTGCGCACGAGCATGGTGGCGAGCGAGTTGCTCGCGATGATCGCAAGGAAGCGCGGGCGGGTCAGGAGCGCCGGCGGGGAGTCCCCCCAGTGATCGCGCGGGTCGAGCCGGACGGTCGCGTCGAGCTCAGGCGACGCGCCGTCGATCTCGAGCCGTATGCTCGCCGGTTGGTGGGTAGCGAGCGCATCGAGCACGCCTGGGATCTCGCGCGGTATCCCGGCGCCCATGAGCACGTAATCCACTCCGGCGAGCATCGCGCCGTACAGGATGGCGAGATTGGGAAGCTGTATCTTGGTGAGGAGGTTCACGCCGACCGGCCCGTCGTGGCCCTCCTTTGCCAGCCAGACCTCCACGAAGCTGGCCAGCATGGTCAGCTGCTCGCGAGCCCGGCCGACGCCCTTGTGATACATGCCGAGCATGCGATAGGGCACGCCAGCGGGGCGCCCGCCCTCACGGAAGTAGCGCCGGAGAGCAGCGGCCGCGATCTCAGGCAGGGGAAAGTGGGCCATCGCCCGCCGGAGGTCACCCTCCGGATCGCCGTCCTGCAGGCGTCGGACGAACACGGAGTCGATCGCCGTTGCCGAGACGACGCCGAGCTGTCCGCGAAGGGAGACGGCACGGGCGAGTCGCCAGCCCGAAACGCCGATACCCATGCCGCCCTGAATGATCATTGGGAGCGGGGAGCCAGTGGACGATACCAACACCTACGCCTCCGCCGGGGCGGCAAACAAAGGGGAGTTCACCAGAGGGGTACGTGCAGTCTAGCGGCGGGTCCGCAAGAATCGTCAAAGTCTTGATGAGATCTCCTTCACGACCTGGGCGGGGGGCCGACGTGAAGCGTTCAGGGTCCAGAGAGGGCGGCGAGATCGGCATGGCTACTGCGAACGGAAGGCGCTAATCGAGCCCGGGATGAAACGCTGCAGACTCCAGCATCGGGTGACACGAACTCGCGTGGCTGCTAGCAGGTTGCTGGAATGCCTGTGATTACAGCCGCCCCTCTGGATCAGGAGAGTCCTGGTTCGAGCTCAGGGGGTGAGTGCTCCGTTGTGGGTAGCATCATTCCGCGGAAGCGGGGCCCTCGCCGAATCCCTCGAAGTGCGTGGCACCGGGAAGCATCGTCGGTGTCCGCGCGCGGCAGCCTTCATACGTTGAACCGGATACTCATGATATCGCCGTCGGCGACGACGTAGTCCTTCCCCTCGAGCTTGAACTTCCCCGCCTCCTTCACCGCGTGCTCCGAACCGTGCGCGATGAAGTCCGGGTACGCCATCACCTCCGCCCGGATGAAGCCGCGCTCCAGGTCAGTGTGGATCTTCCCCGCCGCCGCCCGGGCGTGGGTGCCGCGCGGGATCGGCCAGGCGCGCACTTCGTCCTCCCCCACGGTGAAGAAGGAGATGAGGTCCAGCAGCTCGTAGGCGGTGCGGACGAACCGCGCCCGCGCCGGCTCCGTCAGGCCGAGGTCGGCGAGAAAGGCGGCCTGGTCGGCGGGATCCAGCAGCGCGATCTCGGCCTCGACGCTGGCCGAGAGTACCAGCCCGGCCGCACTCAGCGCAGTCAGCCGCTTGGCCAGCGGCTCCGGCATCGGCTGCACCACCTCGTCCTCGCTCCGGTTCAGCACCGCGAGCAGGGGCTTGTCGGTGAGGAAGGCGAACCCCGTGAGCATGTCGCGGTGCAGGGCGGCCTCGGGCAACGACCGGATCGGTCGCTCAGCGTCCAGCGTCTGCTTCATCAGCTCGAAGGCCGCAATTTGAAGGGGGTCGGTCTTGTCCTTCTTCGCGCGGTCCAGCTTCCGCTCCACCATTTCGAGGTCGGCCAGAACGCACTCGGTGTAGAACGCCTCCAACTCGGCGGCGGGATCGGCCTTTGCCTCCACCGCGGGATTGGGGAACGCCCGCAGCACCAGGCACAACACGTCCTGCGAGCGGATGGGCTCGAGCGCTTTCCGCGAAAGACTCTTGTGTTCGCCGCCGTGCTCGCCGGGGATGTCGCTGAAGACGATTTCGGCGTAGGTCGTCTTCTTCGGCTTGAAGATCGCGCTGAGCCGGTCGATGCGTTCGTCGGGCACTTTTGCGGTGCCGAGATGGACCGACCCGCCGAAGCCGGTGGGGATGTTCAGGCCGGTCAGGGTATTGAACACTGTGGTCTTTCCTGAACCGGCGAAGCCGACAAGACCGATCTTCATCCTGACGCTGGTGCGTGAGACGGTCGCGCGGGCTCGGGGCGGAGGATCTTGCGGGCGGCTTCCGTCAAGTCGGCCTCCATGGCCGGAGACAGGGATGTCCGAGAGTCCCCCAAACATACGGGTCGGGCGCGGCTCAGCCAGTTGGCGGGTCGGCGCCCGGTGGAGCCGTGGCGCGGCGCCCGCGGGGTTGCGCGCACACCTGCCAGTTCCGGCTGGCTCTTGAAAGCCAAGATCGTGTACACCGCGCGCTCGTTTACCGCGCGCTCGAACACGTCCCATCGCCGCAGTTTCCGCTCAAGGCTCCATAGGCATGTCCGCCGGCTCCGGTGGCGGTAAGTCGATGCCTCTGGGAACGATCTCTTCCGGACTCCGCAGTTGCTCCACCTGCGCCAAGACATCGCTCACCCGGCGGAACTGCGTGGCTGCGCGCCAGGTGTATCCGCCCCCGCCGTAGTTGGCGCCCGAGAACCAGAACTGGACGACCGCGGCCGTGGGATCGACCGCGAAGGTCGACCGATAGACGATATCCTGAAAGTCGCCTGTCGCGCCTCGGCTCAGGAGCGGCGAGGGGTACGTGGTCCATCGCATCCCATCGGGACTACGCGCCAGATAAAGGGCATCCGTGGCGCAGGTGCCGCCTGCGGGGTAGGTGTTGTAGATCGCCCAGTACTCGTGCCGAGCCGGGATCCACTGCACGTCGATGTGCCAGACGAGCTGGCCCGGCTGAGCGAGGTCGGTGACGAGAGGCGTGCTCCACTGCTCGCCATCCACCGATGTGCGCCGTTCCACCACGGTCCGCGAGGCGGTACAGCCCGCCGGCCCGCTGTTGATCGACCACATGGCCCAGGCGGCGTGCGGTGCTCCGCGCACCACCGTCGGTGAAACGATCTCGTGGCTTGGGGTGGATACAACCTGTAACGCCGAGCTCCAGTGAATGCCGTCGTCGCTTCGGCGAAGGTGGACGAGGTTCCGGCCCCCGATCACCTGGCGATAGTACATCCACAGCCGAAGTGGGTCCGAATCGATGACGATGTCGGGGTCCGAGAGGTAGCCGGAGGTCGGAAGCTCGATCGGATTCGTGGCGCCGTCCGGAACCCTCCAGAAGAGCCCGTTCGCGCTCTGGAAAATCGAAGGATTCTCGAAGCCGGGGTTGCCATTGGGATAGGGCGTGATGCCGAGCCAGAAGGAATAGTCAGCAAACGCCCCCGCCAGGGCGACGTCGGGATGGACCACCTGACCCGAGTGGTCGTAGGTACTCAGCGTCAGTGGGGTAATCACATCGAGAGTCGGCGGGGACGGAAACGGACACTCGGCCAGGGCACATCCAGATGTGCCTGCCGAGGCGCGGGCCGGCTTGAGCCCAGTCACCCGAGCCTCGAGAATCTGGGCCCCGGCACCCGCGCCGAGTGTCCATGTCGTACTCACCTGGCCATGAGCGTCCGTGACCGCGCTCGGGCTGGGCACGGTCCCCGCTCCGGCTGTAACGACGAAGTGTACGGCAATGCCTGGCGACGGCCGTTGGTCCTGGCCCAACACGGCGAAAGTGATCGGGATTGGCAACGGCGCACCGGGTATCCCGGTTTGTGCGTCGCCAGCGACGATGGCGACGTCGCTCGGATCGGACTTGAGGCCAGCGGTGTCCTGACAGGCGATCACACCGATCAGGCAGGCCAAGGCGAGCCGGACCTCTCGCGCCACTATGGATTTGACTGCCATGATGATGCGGGGGCAAGCTATGCGGCGCGACGCATCGGCTGGATCGGAACGGCGCCGAGAGGCGAGTGGGATCTTGACGGGAGGGCATGAAGGATCAGGGACTACAGGACCGCGCTGCTGTGGAGGCCAGGGGCGGTTCAGGTGTGGGGAGGACATGCTGAGATAGACCAGCGCCGGGACCCCCGCGTCACGCTTCGCCGCTTGACGTCCGGCGGTGTGACGAAACCGAGCGACCGAAGGTCTATACTCGGCGAGCGCGAGTGATCTCAGCCTCGTTTCGAAAGCCCTGCCGCTCGCGGCCCGGGCGTCGTACTTCCACAACGGCGCTCCGGCGACCCTCGCTGAGGTGGTGGAGTTCTACAACCAGCGTTTGCTGATGGGGCTGACGAACCAGGAGAAGGACGATCTGGTGGCTTTCCCGAGATCGCTCTAGGGCTGAGCACCGCGTGGTGCTGGTAGCGCGCGCGCTCGGGTCAGCGTGCCCTTGGGCGACGAACGAAAACGACCAACGTGGCCAGAGCGACGCCGAAGCACATGCCCGTGCCTATCAGCTGCACGACGTCGACTCCGCGAATCGCCGCGAAGCTGGGCTTGCCGACCATCCTGAAGAGGCTCAAGAGTCCGAACAACAACGGAACCCAAAACGGGACCAGTTGGCGCCGGCTCTGACGACGCCCATCGGCGTCCGTTTCCTGGCTCATGACACTTCCTCCGCGCAAAGGGCAAACTCCAGCATCGGGTCTTCCGTCTTCGACCCTACCGCAACCCAATCCTCCGCACCAACTCGGCGTACCGTGGATCCGCCCGCAGCGGCTCGTATCCCGGATCCAGATGGAGGTAGATCAACCCCGCCGACCGGGCCTGGTATGCACGCTCGAGCGCAGCAAACGCCGTGTCCAGGTCGCCCACGGCGGCATAGCCCATGGCCAGGACCTCGCTTCTGACATAATGCTGCCGCGACTCTTCATCCAGCCGTCCCAGAATCGCCTCCGCCTCGTCACGCTCGCCCAGGGCCGCCAGGGCCCGAGCGATATGCGCGTCGTATGAGCGTACGGCTCGCTCCATGCCCTGGCCCCGCCGGTACCACTCCAATGCGGTCTTGGCCTCACCCAAGGCGAGAAAGGCCGAACCGATGTAGAGTGTGGACCGGATCGACTGCTCATCGAGTTCGAGGGTCTTGTGCCCCTGCGTGATGGCTCCCTGATAGTCCTTGGAATAGAGCAGGAAGCGAGCGACCCAGCTGCTCATCTCGGCCGATAGCGGGTCCAGAACAATCGCCTTTCGCAGCTCATCAATCGCGTCTGGCAATCGTCCGACCAGTGGCAGGGCGGTCCCCAGGACATAGTGTGCCTCGGCGTAATTAGGACTGAGTGCCACGGCGTGCTCGAGCTGCCGTTCAGCGCCCGAGAAGTCCCACTCATGCCAGCAGAGCACCTTGCCTAGAGAGGTAATTGCCTCGGCCAGTTCGGGATCGCGCTGGAGGGCTTTCTGTGCCGCCGCCTTCGCCATCGGGTAAGCCTCATCGGGCGCTACCCAGTCATCGGCCAGGTTACACCAGACGTCCGCGATGCCCGCGTAGGCCCGGGCGTATCCGGGATCCTGCAGCAAGGCGTGTTGGAACAAGTCCAGCGCTTTCCGCAGTCCCGGCTCGGTGAACTTATTGAAGAAGAAACGCCCCTTCAGGTAGAGGTTGTACGCTTCGATGTTCTTGGAAGGCACCACGAGCTGCCCGGCGTCGCTGCCCAGCCGGAGCTTCAACGCCTCGGAGATGGCCCGCGAGATCTCGTCCTGGATCGCGAACACGTCCTCGAGTTGCCGGTCGTAGGTCTCCGACCAGAGGTGGTAGCCGTTCTCCACGTTGACCAGCTGGGCCGTGATGCGAATCCGGTTCCCCACCTTACGTACGCTTCCTTCGAGCACCGAAGTCACGCCGAGCTTCTCCCCGATCTCGCGTACGTCCGTCTGCTTGCCCTTGAAGGCGAAGGAGGAGGTCCGGGAAGCGACCTGCACGCCCGGCACCTTGGCCATCGCGTTGATGATCTCCTCCGTCATCCCGTCGCTGAAATACTCGTTCTCGGGGTCGGCGCTCATGTTGGTGAGCGGGAGGACGGCGATCGCCTTGACGGGCGTCGCGCTCTTCACCGATTCCGGCGTGCTGCGCCGGCCGTCCCGCACCAACCCTCTCAGTGCCTCGGCGAACTCGGCCGCCGTGGGGAAGCGGTCCACCGGGGTCCGGGACAGCGCCCGGTTCACCGCTTCGTCCACTTCCTGAGGTACATCGCGGGTGATTCGCACTCGGGGAATCGGTGAGACGAATCGCTTGGCGATGATCGCCTGGGGGGTGGGGCCGGTGAAGGGAGGCTCACCGGTCAGCATCTCGTACAGCACGCACCCCAGGCTGTAGAGATCGCTCCGGCCGTCGATGCCGCTCTCGCCCGGAGGCCTGTTCGGGACTCATGTACGCGGGGGTGCCGATCGCCATGCCGGTCTGAGTGGTGGATCCCCCCTCGCTCATCGCCTTGCCGATGCCGAAGTCGGCCACCAGCGCGGCACCCTCATGCAGCAGGATGTTCTCCGGCTTGATATCGCGATGCACCACCTGCTGGCGATGGGCGTAGTCCAGCGCGGCCGCCACTTCCCGGGTGATCCGCAGCGCTTCCTCCAGCGGGAGTTGCCGCTCCTGGTCGAGGTGCTCCCGGAGCGAACGCCCCTCCATGTTCGGCATCACATAGAACAGCAACCCCTCGGCCTCGCCCGAGTCGTACACCGGAAGGATGTGGGGGTGATTGAGCCGCGCCGCCATCTTGATCTCACGCAGGAACCGCTCGGCCCCGATCGAGGCCGAGACCTCGGGCCGCAACACCTTGAGCGCGACCTCCCGGCCGTGGCGGAGGTCCTGGGCGAGGAACACGGTCGCCATGCCTCCGCGGCCCAACTCGCGCGCGATGGTGTAGCGACCGGTGAGGCCGGAGTCGAGGCGGTGCTGGAGCGTGGGGTGCAGTCATGGTGGGTAAGATGCAGCGTCGGGGGGAGCGGGAGGCTTTCCCTGTTTTGAGGCGGTGATGAACGACCTTGCCGACAACGTTGTTGCTGCTGCTCAGCACGCCCAGTCTATTTCCCCGCCACCAGCCGCTCGAAGCGCGGGTTGCCCTTGAGTGGCGCGAAAGTGGGATCGATCCGGAGCCAGCCGGGCGAGAGGTAGTACGGTATCCTGAGCAGCGGCTCGAGCTGGTCGAGCGCCTTCTCTGGCTCGCCGACCAGCAGGTAGATCCGCGCGAGCTGCAGCGGGTAGTAGGGGCCGGAATAGGCGTCCTGGCTGATCGGCTGCAACTCCACCGCTCGCTGGCCTTCCCGCACCGCGTCCGCCTTTCGTCCCAGATAGGCCAGGGCCACCCCGAGCAACGCGTGGCGCTGCGCGTCCTCGGGCGCTGCCCGGCCCTGCTCCGCAAACGCGATCCGCGCCGAGTCGGCATAGATGGCCGTCCGGCCGCGGTCACCCCGGAGGTGATAGAGCTGCGTCCGAACGAGCCCCCAGGTCCCCCGGTCGTCGTCGAACGCGCTCGGCGGCAAGGCGAGCACCTGCCGTTGCGCCTCGTCGTCCAGCACCCAATAGAGATCCTGATAGACCACCATGTAGCTGAAGAGCGTCGCGGGATCGATCTGTCGCGCGGACGCGCGAATCACTGCCCGGGCGCTGTCGAGGTGGCCCTGTCCCAGAGCCACCACCACCTTCTGCCACGCCACCCGCGGATTGGTCGGGGCGAGCGCGAGCGCCCGGTCGGCGGCAGAGTCGGCCCGGGCGTACTGCCGAAGCATCGTCAGTATGTCGGCCAGTTGAATGGCAATGTCGGCCGAGCGCGGGTCCAGCAGCGCCGCGCGCGCGACGAGCGTGGCCGCGCTGTCCCAGCGGCCGAGATTCGACTCGGCCACCCCGAGTGCCCCGAGCAGTACGACGTTATCGGGAGCGAACCGGATTCCCTGCTCGTACTCCGCGAGCGCGCGATCGAGGTCGACCGGATTGACGGTCGAGTAGTACGTGCCGAAGGCCCGGTAGACCAAGGGATCGTTCGGCTTAAGCCGGCGGGCGCGCTCCGCCGCCAGCCGCGCCTGCTCGCCCAACGCAGGGTCGGGAACGCCGTTCGCGTAGAGACGCGTTTGGGCGTGGGAAAGCCGTGCCCAAGCCATCGCGAACAGTGAATCGAGCGCCACCGCGCGCTCGTAGAAACCGATCGCCCGCCGCAGACTCATGGGATCGCTCACACTCATCGCCTGCGACGCCGCCTCGCCTTTCAGGAAGGCGTCGTACGCCGCCAGGCTCTGAGTTGGCTGGGTTGCGAGGTCGCGGCGCGCGCTGTCACCCAGGGCCACGTCGAGCGCACCCGCCACCGTCGTCGCGATGTCGGCCTGGACCTGGAACACGTCGGTCAGCGAAGCATCGAACGAATCCTGCCACCGCGCGCGCGGGGCGCGGCCCGGGCTCCACGTCCACCAGCTCGGGCGTGACCCGCACCCGGCTCCCGCCGCCTGGTGCCTTCTCCCATCGCACCGTGGCCGTGAGCAGGTAGTCGGCGCCCAGCTCGCGCGCGATCTCCTGCGGCGGCTTCGTGGTGTGCCGGTACTGGTTGGAGCTGCCGCGGGCGATGACCTCCAGACCCGCGACACGCGCGAGCTTGCCCCGCACCGCCTCCGCGACTCCGTCGGCGAAGTAGTCGTCGGCCGAATCGCCCATGTTTTCGAACGGAAGGACCGCCAGCACCTTGGGTCCGGCGCTTCGCGTTTCGCGTGGCTGCGGGGCCAGACGAAGAGCGCGCCTGCGACGAGGAGGCCGAGCCCCAGCACGACCGCCGCGACCCGCAGGCGCCGCCGGCTGACCGCGCCGGGCGCAGGCAAGGCGACGGGAGTCGGAACGGGCGTGAAACCGGTTGGCGCTCCTTGAAGCGCCCGGGCGAAATCGGCCACCGTGGCGAATCGGTCTGCGGCGGACTGCGCGAGGGCCCGCTGGATCGCCAGGTCGACGTTCTCCGGCACATCGGGCCGCGTTGCCCGCACACTCGGCACCGGCTCCGTGAGCCACTTCGCGATGATCGTCCACGCCGACGAGCCCGTGAACGGCGGCTGGCCAGCCAGCATCTCGTACAGGACGCAACCGAGCGAGTAGACGTCGGTGCGGGCGTCGACCGGCTTGTCGTCGCTCGCCTGCTCCGGACTCATGTAGGCCGGGGTGCCCAGACTTGTTCCCGCCTGGGTCAGGTGCTCGTCGGCTCCCAGGGCCCGCGCGATCCCGAAGTCGGCGACCAGGGTGTTGCCGTCCCTGGTCAACAGCAGGTTCTCAGGCTTGATGTCCCGGTGCACCACTCCGTGCTCGTGCGCGTACTGGAGAGCCTGGGCTGCTTCCCGCGTGATCCGCAGCGCGTCTTCCACCCCGAGCTGGCGCTCCCGGCGCAGCCGGTCCCGGAGCGACTCACCCTCGACGTACGGCATGGTGAACCAGAGCTGAGCGGCAGCCTCGCCCGAGTCGTGCACGGTCAGGATGTGGGGATGCTGGAGCCGGGCGGCGAGCTTGATCTCTCGTTGGAAGCGCTCGGGGCCGAGGCCGGCCGCGAGCTCGGGCAACAGGACCTTGAGCGCGACGGGGCGATCGTGCCTGAGATCCTGGGCGAGGTAGACCGTGGCCATGCCCCCGCGCCCGAGCTCACGCTGGAGCACGTAGCGGTCGCGAAGCGCGTCAGACAGTCTGGAAGCTGTCCCGTCGATCACGGCGAGACCTGCGCGGTTGGAGGGACTCCTTGAATCTGGGCCGCTGAGGCATCGCTAGCTAGCGCAGGGGCCTTTTGCTATCCCTCGCGATCCTCGCCCATCCTCACAGCAGCAATTTCAGACCGTGAACGAGAACCCCGCTTCAAACCCAGCACTGAGACATTCCCCGCCAAACAGAGCAACACACCCAGCACCAGGAGAGGGCTCCAGTGCAGCCCCTCGAATAACCCCGAGATGAGGAGTGCAACCACCGGTACGGCCACGGTCACATATCCCGCGCGATCCGCCCCAATCCGGCCCAGCAGGGTGAGAAAAGCGCTGAACGCCACGACAGAGCCGAGCAGCGTGAGATAGGCCAGGGACAGCAGGTAGCGCTGGGACCAGTCGATCTGGAAGTGCTGCCGGCCGAGCACGGCGTAGAGAGCCACGAACAAAGCACCATACAACATGCCGAAGGTGTTCATCTGTATAACCGGAAGACCTCGGCGGTGATTCCGCGATGCGACGAGGTTTCCCATCGAGGCGGTCACTGCGCCGACGACGCCGTACATGAGGCCGAGCGTCGCGTCGCCCTTCGCGGTGCCTTCCCGCAGCTCGGGAAGAAACACCAGCACCACTCCGCTCACCCCGAGCACCGCTCCCACGACGGTGGACGACCTGAACGGTGTGCCGAAGAAGACCCGGGTCCCGGCGATGTTGAGGAACACCACCAGCGAGAACACCACCGCCACGAGGGCCGAGGTGATCTGCACTTCGGCCAGGTACACGCAGACGTAATTCACTCCGAAGAGCAGTACGCCCTGGAGCGCCATCCAGAGATGCTCGTTCCTCGAGAAGACCAGCTTCAGCCCTCGAGCCCGGCACCAGACGAACAGCACGAGGCTCGCCAGGGCGAACCGGTAACACCACCGAGATCGCCGGCGGCACCGGGCCGAACTGGAAGGTGATGACCCACCAGGTTGACCCCCAGATAAGGACTGAGGTCAGGTAGAGGCCAAGAGAGTTCATTGCGGAGTGGTGATGGGCTAGAACAACGTCACGCCGAATCGGGCTTTGATCGCGCGACGACCGGCGTTGGTGAGATGGAGGACTCGAGGTGTGGGCGTCCGTTCGATCCAGTTCAGCTCGAACAACCGTGATGCGAGGGCGACGCCGAGTGGTCCCGCGAGATGGTAGCGCCGCTCACTCCAGTCGAGGCAGGCGCGGCCGTGTCGGCGCCCCCGCCGACCTAAGGCCTCGACGTCGATTCCCAGGTCGGCGAAGGCCGCCCGGCCACTGTCGGAGAGAACGAAGGCCCGATCTTCCTGCACGAGCGTCCCCTCGGCGATCAGCGCATCGGTGATCTGCACTCCCAGTGTTCCTGCCAGATGGTCGTAACAGAGTCGGGCTCTCTGAATCGGAACCGTGTGCTGTCGGTGCCCGACGCTATCCGCCGGCCGGGGCAGCGCGAGTGCCGCGAGGGTCTCCAACGCCTCCGCCAGCCTGGAGTTTGCCAGCCGGTAATAGCGAAACCTCCCACGCCGCTCCACGGCCAGGAGCCCGCCCGCGACCAGCTTCGCCAGGTGTTCGCTGGTCGTGGCTGCGGTCACGCGGGCAAGATGGGCGAGCTCACCGGCGGGGCGGATGCGGCCGTCGAGAAGCGAGAGGAGTATGGTAGCGCGCGTGGCATCCGCCATCAGCGAGGCGACCGTGGCAATATCGCCATCGAGGTCTGCCTCGCCACGCCAGTGGATCCAACGAAAGACCGCGGACTGCTGTCATACCCTAAGCTAGCACCGCCACACTTCGGCAGGCGCCGAAGCTTTGGGTCCGTCTCCCTTGTCTGTCAGCCGCGCACCTACGCGGCCGGAACAGCGGCGATCCATGTCAGGGAATTTCTGACATCACGATGCGCCGCCGGACGAAACCCTCTGCGGCAACCCCCCGTCTAATGTTGCACGACGGTTTCAAAACTCGATAGCGTCACAACGTGAAAGGATCAGAGTATGGTGGTCAAATTTCTGGCTCCGGCGGTCTTTACCGCTCTGTTACTGAACGCGACGGTTAGTCCCGCCCAGACGGCCGCGAAAGAGACGACGCTGAGCGCGGACAGCAGTTTCATCGCGACGACCAGGCAGCCTCGGTCTCTTGCAGGTGCAGCTCGGGAAGCTGGCGCAGGAGAAGGGGTCAAGCTCCTCAGTGAAGGACTTCGGCAAACGGATGGTGGACGAGTATTCCAAGCTGAACGAGGAACTCGCGACAGGAGCGAAACAGGCGGCCTACCCTTCGCCTGTCCTGCTGCGACAGCACCAGAAGACACTCGACTGGTTTCTGAGCACGGGTCGCTCCTCCTTCGACAAGAAGTACATGGCGGAGATGGTGAGTGAGCATCAAGAAGCGGCGCGGCTCTTCCAGCAGGAATCCGAGGGTGGACGGGTGACGTCGCTGAAGGAACTAGCCACGAAGCTGCTGCCTACGGTGCAACAGCATGCGGACCTGGCCACGGAGACAGCCGGCTCAGTCGGCGTGGAGGTCACCTCAACGACCGCGCAGGCGCGGCAGGGGTCCTAGAGGGGGAGACGCGGCTCTTGCCCAAAGCCCGGCAACGACTTAGGTCGTGCCGGGCTTCGGCTTTCTGCGGTTCACCCCGTTCCCTGTTCCCGGCCCCTGCCTTAGCTTCCGGTGCCTCCCGATCAGCCCTGAGATATCACCTAGCCAGCCTCGGAGCCGAATGCTCGACGCCGATCCTCGTCTCGTTGCCGCCCTCGCCGATCACTATCGCATCGAACGCAAGCTCGGCGCCGGTGGCATGGCCACGGTCTACCTCGCGCGGGATCTCCGCCACGACCGCAACGTCGCGCTCAAGGTCTTGCGACCCGAGCTCGCCGCGGTCATCGGCGGCGAGCGATTCCTCGCCGAGATCAAGACCACGGCGGCGCTGCAGCATCCGCACATCCTGCCGCTGTTCGACTCGGGCCAGGCCGGCGGTTTCCTCTATTACGTGATGCCGCTGAGCGAGGGTGAGAGCCTTCGCGACCGGCTGAACCGGGAGCGACAGCTTCCGATAGAAGACGTCGTCAGGCTGGGCAAGGAGATCGGGTCGGCGCTGGACTACGCGCACCGCCATGGTGTGATCCATCGCGACATCAAGCCCGAAAACATCATGCTGCACGATGGGGCCGCGCTGGTCGCCGATTTCGGCATCGCGCTCGCCGTGAGCACCGCGGGCGGCAACCGGATGACCGAGACCGGGCTCTCGCTCGGTACGCCGGGCTACATGAGTCCAGAGCAGGCGACGGGCGAGCGCGTGCTCGACGCCCGAGCCGACGTTTACAGTCTGGGCTGCCTGCTCTACGAGATGCTCGTTGGCGAGCCGCCTCACACCGGGCCCACGATTCAGGCGGTGATCGCGGCGGTGGTCACCAAGGAGGCGGAGCCGGTGAGTGACCGCCGGCCAACGGTGCCTCCCAACGTCGAAGCTGCGGTGCACAAGGCGCTCGCCAAGCTGCCGGCCGACCGCTTCGCTACAGCCGAGGCGTTTGTGCGGGCGCTGAGCGAGCCGGGCGTGAGTCAGGTGATGACGGCCGCCAGGCGGTCGGCCACTCCGGCCAAGGCGCCGGATAAGCGGCGCGCGCTTCTCGTCGGCGGAACACTTCTCGGGCTTGCCGCGGTAGCGATCCTGGGATGGATGCGGCCTCAGTCGTCCCATCCGTTCATGAACCGTTATCCGATCTTCCTGCGGGACAACGAAGCTCTAGCCGTCGCGGCGCTGGGAGGTCACATCGCCGTCTCTCCGGACGGGCGCCGGATGGTGTATGTGGGACGCGGCGAAGGCAACACGCGACTCTGGATAAAGGAACCTGACCAGGTCGCTCCGACACCGATCCCCGGTACCGACGGAGCCGTGAGCCCCGCCTTCTCTCCCGACGGCCGCCAGCTGGCCTTCCCGATCGGGGGACGGACGGTGCGCGTTCTTTCACTGGAGGGCGGGTCGCCGCTCACGCTCACCGACAGCGCCAACACGACCGCAGTGGACTGGGGCGACGACGGCTACATCTACTTCGAGGTGGATTCGGGGATCAGCCGGATTCGCGCGACGGGAGGACATGTTGAGCGAGTCTACAAGTTCGGCGAGCGGGTGATCGGCACGGAATGGCCGGTGGCGCTTCCGGGCGGCAAGGGAGTCGTGTTTCGGGTCCGCCACGACGGTCAAACACCGGCGGACTTCGAGATCATGGCGCAACCGATTCCCAAGGGCGAGCCTCGAGTACTGCTACGCGGCGTGTATGCCCGCTATTCGCCCACCGGTCACCTGATCGTTGTTACCTCCGATGGCAAGCTGCTCGCAGTGCCGTTCGATCCGGGGAAGCTGGCGCTCACCGGTCCTCCGGTGTCGCTCTACGAAGGACTCCAGTCCAATCCGTTTGCCGCGGGGTTCGCCCTCTCGCCTACCGGCACCCTGATCTACGAGACCGCGTCGCAGTCCTCGAGCCGAGAGGTGGTCTGGGTCACCCGAGATGGAGTCGTCAGTCCGGTGGACCCGGCGTGGAAACTCGATGGCACCGTCGGTTCGATCGCGCTCTCGCCCGAATGGCAAGGCGATCGCGGTGGAGCTGCAACGAAACGCGAAGGCGGACATCTGGGTCAAGCAAGTGCCCGCGGGTCCATTTTCCAGGATCACCTTCGGGGACACCAACTACTTCCGTCCCTCCTGGACTCCGGACGGATCCCAGGTGCTCTTCCTCGGCGATCGGGGCGACGGCGCCGGCATCCCCACGGCGAGAAGGGCGGACGGTGTCGGTCCGGCCACCCATCTGCTTCCCAAGACGATCGGTTTCGGACATTTCTTCGAATCGAACGATGGGCGGTGGCTCATCCTGCGCCGAGTCGTCACCGACCTGGGCAATGGCGACATCATGGCCACGAAGGTCGGCGATACGTCGGTCGCGACTCTGGTTGGTACTCCCGCGCGGGAAACCGCGCCCGCGCTCTCACCCGACGGCAGGTGGCTGGCATACATGTCGGACGAGTCGGGGGCGTTTGAGATCTATGTTCGCCCATTCCCCGAGGCCTCGACGGCACGCTGGCAGGTATCGACCGCGGGCGGCTCTTATCCCCTCTGGTCTCGCAGCGGGAGGGAGCTGTTCTATCGCAACAACAAGAACGAGTTGGTGTCGGCGACAGTGAGCACATCACCAACCTTCTCGGTGGGAGCCCAGAAGTCGCTCTTCTCGCTGAGTCCCTTCACACCGGCGGGTCCGGTCCCTCTTTACTCCATCGCACCGGACGACAAACGCTTCCTGATGCTGCGCGAGACGGCGGCGGGCGAGTCGGGACTTTTGGTGGTGAGCCAGAACTGGTTTGAGGAATTGCGGGGGAGGATGAGGAAGTAGGGGGAGGATGTGAGGATGTGAGGATGTTTGGATGTTTGGATGTTGGGATGTGAGGATGTGTGGATGTGTGGATGTGCGGATGTGCGGATGTGAGGATGTGAGGATGTGAGGATGTGTGGGGTGTCAGGGGTCAGGGAGATAGCGGTGGACCGGATATCCTTTGATCTCACATCCCAACATCCCAACATCCCAACATCCAAACATCCAAACATCCAAACATCTTCACCTGTCCACCTGCCTCATCCGCTCGGCGGCGTAGCGCGGGCCTGAGACCTTCTCCGGCCGGAGTGCTGCATCCAGCTCAGCCATCTCCCCCGCGCTGAGCGACACGTCTGCCGCACCAATGTTCTCCTCCAGGTATTTCCGCCGCTTGGTGCCGGGGATCGGCACGATGTCAGGCCCCTTCTGCAGCAGCCAGGCGAGCGCGATCTGGGCTGGCTGTCGCCCCCTTTCGCGCAGCCAGATCCCGCACGGATCCCGCGGCCCGCACGTTGGCGTCGAAGTTCTCTCCCTGGTAGCGCGGGTCCCCACGGCGATAATCACCTTCCGAATATTCCTCGGCGCGCTTCACGGTACCGGTGAGAAAGCCGCGTCCGAGCGGCGCGAATGCCACGAGCCCGATGCCCAGCTCGCGCAAGAGCGGGATGAGACCAGCCTCGAGATTGCGCTCCCAGAGCGAATACTCGCTTTGCAATGCGGAGATCGGGTGCACGGCGTGAGCGCGGCGAATCGTCTTCTCGCCGGCTTCCGAGAGCCCCAGGAAACGGACCTTTCCCTGGCGAACGAGGTCGGCCATCGCGCCTACGACGTCCTCGATTGGGACTCCAGGGTCTACCCGGTGCTGGTAGAGGAGATCTATCCGATCGGTCTGCAATCGCCGTAGCGAGGCCTCGACCACCTCGCGAATGTGCTGAGGTCGGCTGTCCGTACCGGTAATGCCGCCGTTCTCGTCGAACTTGAAACCGAACTTGGTGGCGATGACGCAACGATCACGCCCGCCTTTGACGCTCTTGAGCGCGCGAGCGATCAACTCCTCGTTGGCGTAGGGCCCGTAGGCCTCCGCCGTGTCGAGGAAGGTGCAGCCGAGTTCGAGAGACCGGTGGAGTGTGGCGATGGACTCTTGTTCGTCGCGCTCTTCGGGAGTGCCGTATGCGTAGCTCATTCCCATGCAGCCCAGGCCGATGGCGGAGACGGTGAGGCCTTGGGTGCCGAGTTTGTGGGTGGTCAGCATGTAGGTCGGGACGGGGAAAAGGGGGAAAGGGAGAAAGGGAGAACGGGGGAACGGGGGAATGGGGGAATGGGGGAATGGGGGAATGGGGGAACGCGAACTGGAGAAAAGTGGCGTGGCCACGGGCTCCCGCAAGGACAACTGTTCCCTGTTAGCCGTTGCCTGTAATCTAGTCTTTGTTCCCCGTTCCCCCGTTCCCCCGTTCCCCCGTTCACCACTCACCGCCCTTCCCAGCATGCCCATCCTCCATGTCGCCATCACCGGACGCAACCGCCGTCACCTGACTGACCTCGGCCCCAAGCTTCGAATCGTCGTCACCGGTTACAAGGAGACCAAGAGCGGCATTACAGTTGATGCCTACGTCCGCTCCGAGAAGGTGGAGTGGCTGAAGAAGCAGGGCTACGGCGTTGTTCCACTGGAGAACGTCGAGCCGCACGACCGAGAGCGAGTGGAAGAGGAGCAGGCCGCGGTCAAGCGGCGACTCAAGAAGGGGCGCTACGGGGACGTCATCTGGAGCGGCGGCTATCTCACGGCGGATGAAGTCGAGCGGGCACTCGAGATCGGGGAGCAGAATCACACCGGGTACTGCGAGCGGATCCCGTTACCCAACCAGACCTGGGAAAAACGCCAGGTTCATGCGATCCGGATCGGGAAGGGCGATGGCAAGAAACGGCCGGCGGTCTGTTTCCTCGGCGCGGTGCACGGACGGGAGTGGGGCGGGCCCGATATCCTGATCTATTTCGCGGTGCGGCTCCTTCGGGCTTACCGGGACAAGAAGGGCTTTCGCCTGGGCAAGCACGTCGTCTCTGCCGCGCGGGTCCGGCGCCTGGTGGAGACGATGGACATCGTGCTCCTCCCCCAGGTGAATCCCGATGGCCGGGGATTCAGCATGGACGGGCACCCATTCTGGCGAAAGAACCGGCGGCCGGCGCCCAGGGGAAAGGACCACCGGTCCATCGGGGTCGATCTCAACCGGAATTTTCCGATCCTCTGGCGCTTCGATAAGCACTTCGCCCCGGGCACGGTCGAGAGCTCCCACAAACCGGGTGATTACGAGACCTACGTCGGTCCCCGCGCCGCCTCGGAGCCCGAGACCCGCAACGTGATGTGGCTGCTGGATCGCTTCCCCAACATTCGCTACTACGTGGACCTGCACAGCTACGGCGAGACGATCCTGCACAGTTGGGGAAGCGACGATAACCAGTGCCGGGATTCGGATATGTGTTTCCGGAACGAGCGCCTACGACGGGAAGCGGGGCAGGATCAACGATCAGGGGTACCGTGAATACATCCCGGCCAGAGACGAGGAAGAAGCCATCCGCATGGGCCAACACATGGCGGCGGCCATCAAACTGTTCCGGGGGAGGAAGTACCAGGTGAAACAGTCGGTGGGCCTCTACCCGACGGCCGGAGCCTCAGACGACTACGCCTACAGTCGCCACTTCGTGGATTCCAGGAAGGGGAAGCTCATCGCCTACACGATCGAGTGGGGCCGGAGCCACGCCTCGACTCCGTTCCATCCTCCCTACCCCGAGATGCGGAAAGTCATGAAAGAGGTGAGTGCGGGGCTGCTCGCGCTCTGCCTGCGGGCGCTGGCGAGGAGAGGGCGGAAGAAGAAGCGCCCGGCGTGAATCGGACCGGGCGCTTTCTGCTGGGACAGCTTACTTCTTTTTCTTTTTCTTCTTCTTTTTGGTCGTAGCCATAGATTCTCTCGGTCAGAGGAATCGGTTCAACCTCGGTTGACACGGCCATCGGTAGATGCAAGGTACAACTTTGTGTGCTGGGAGAAAAGCGGGAACAAGGAACGGGGAACAGGGAGAAGCCGCAATTGTGTCATCGCGAGGCCCGGTGAGGGCCGAAGCGATCTCTCCCAGCGTTCCGGTTGAGATGCCCCACACCTGGGCGTCGTGGCAGAGTGAAGCGGTTGAGATTGCTTCGGGCGCGTGCCCGCGCCCTCGCAATGACAGAACGCCCTGACACCTGACACCTTGTCCCTGACACCTAAATCACCACCGATCCTCCCCGGGTCGTCATCCCCGCCGGGATTGCGAGCACTGGCACCATCCCCCCACGCAGCACCCGCTCCGTAGTCGAACCGCGTAGACCGTCGAGGAACCCGTCGCGCCCGCCCGTCGTCATGACGATGAGGTCGGCACTGACCTCTTTAGCCGTGGAGAGGATCGTCTCCACGACCTCGCCGTCCTTGGTCAGCTTCCGCCAGGTCCAGCCCTCCTGGTCCTCGGTTTTGACGGAGGGCATTTCTCCGGTCTTGCCGACGTGAAGCAGCGTGAATGTGACCTCCGGACACTGGAGGGCCCAGGTGAGTCGCTGCGCCGCCTCGATCGCCGACCCCGGGCTCGGCGACGTGTCGACCGGAATCAATACGCTCCTCAGCGAAGGGTTGCCGTCGGCGCGGGAGACGAATCCTTCGGATCCATAAGGAATGAACAGTGCCGCGGCTTCCGAGGCGCTGGCGATCGGTTGCGACAGCACTTTCCCCCGGCCCCAGCGCATACGCCCATTATGGGTATGCGCGGCGAGCACCACGAAATCCGTCGGATTCTCCTCGAGAAAGTGCTGGGCGGCGTGAATCGGATCCTTCCCCTTCATCACGACCTTCCGCACCCCGAGTCCGACCGCGGCGACGGCGTTCTTGGGACTGTTGGGTGGGAGCACCCGCCATCGCTCCAGCATCTGACGCACTCCGGGGAACTCGCTCCACCCTTCCTGCTCCTTCTCCGAAACGTGGAGAATGTCGAGCTCAGCCCGCGCGATGAGCGCGATCTTGAGCGCGTGAGCAAAGGCGACTTCGCTGCCTTCGGTGAAATCCGAGGGGTGGAAGATCACCTTGATGGGACGCTTGGCAGAAATGGGCACGGAGCCTTGTCCGGTTGTGAGACTGTTCGAGGTTACGGGCGTGGGGGGGAGACCGCAAGAGAGCGGGAGACGGGAGACGGGAAAGCGGGAACAGGGAGTAGGGAGTAGGGAGTAGGGAGTAGGGAACGTGCTCCCGCTCACCGCTCACCGCTTACCGCTCACGATTCTTTCGCTCACCGGCGACGGGCGTCCGGCCAGGCAACAATCGAGGGGACAGATGTCGTGGCTCGGGCCGAGGGTGCCCAGCGCACGACGTTCGGGTCGCTCCACCATTCGTTCCTGGATCAGCTCGCGGAGCATCGCGACGAATTTCGGCGCTGTTCCCACCGTCCTCGCCCGGACCATGGTAAGCCCCAGCTCCTCGGCCTTCTCCCGGCCCTCGGTGTCCAGGTCGTAGCGGACTTCCATGTGGTCCGACAGGAATCCGATCGGATGGATCACCACATCCCGTACGCCCTGGCCGGCGAGCGACTCCAAGTGCGCGCAAATGTCCGGCTCGAGCCACGGAACGTGAGGTGGTCCACTGCGGCTTTGATAGACCAGATCCCAGGAAGCGAGTCCCCGGCGGACTCGGCAACGAGTCTGCTGGCCTCCAGCAACTGGCGCTCGTAAGCGCTGGCGTGCGCCATGGCGATCGGGATGCTGTGCGCGGTAAAGATGACCCGCACGCTCGAGCGGCGGCCGGCCGGAAAGTGATCCAGCGCATCCTTGAGATTGTCTGCGTTCGCTTCGATGAATCCCGGATGATTGAAGAAGAGCCTCAGCTTGTCTACCTCGGGTGCTCCGGGGCCGACTGCCTCGAGTGCCCTGATGACGTCTTCGCGATACTGCCGGCACCCGGAGTAGCAACCGAAGGCCGAGGTGACGAGTGCCAGGGCCCGGCGCACTCCGTCGTCTCGCATCTGCCGTATCGTGTCCGTCAGGTAGGGATGCCAGTTGCGATTTCCCAAATAGACCGGAAGTGCGGGAGGATGAGTTGCCAGCTCGCTCTGGAGAGCGGCCACCAGGGCGCGATTCTGCTCGTTGATCGGACTCACGCCGCCGAAGTGCTGATAGTGCTCCGCCACTGCCAGCAGGCGCTCCCTCGGCACCGGTCTGCCTCGCGTCACATTCTCGAGAAAGGGCAGTACATCGTCGGGGCCTTCCGGTCCTCCGAATGAGACGACCAGCACCGCTTCGTATGATCGAGCCACGTCATCGTAGAGAGATGCTTCGGCCGAGGCCGCGCCGTGAATGGTCATCTGGCTTCCCGAGACTCTTCGTCCAGAGCCGCTTCGAAGGCTTCGCCGGTGTGGCCGAGTTCCATCTGGCCATGTGCGGTAGACAGGAAGGCGGATTCGAACTGTGACGGCACCCAGTACACGCCCCGTTCGAGCAGACGGCGGAACACTCGGCCGAAGCGAGCAGTGTCGCACCGGCGGGCGGACTCCCAATCGTGGACCGGCTGATCGGTGAAGAAGAGCGTGAGCATGGTCCCGACTCGCTGCACCCGTGCCGGAATTCCTCGCTTCGTTGCCAGACATTCGATCCGATGAGCCAGAGCTTCGGTCGCCGTGGCGACTCCATCCCAGATGCCCGGGCGTTCCAGTTCGGTAAGAGTGGTAACCCCGGCGGTCATCGCGAGCGGATTTCCCGACAGAGTGCCCGCCTGGTACACTGGTCCCGCGGGTGCCACGAGTTCCATGATTTCACGGCGGCCGCCATAGGCCCCGACGGGCAATCCCCCGCCGATGACTTTTCCCAGCGTCGTCAGGTCGGGGACCACGCCGTACAGCCCCTGCGCTCCTCCCGGGTGCACGCGGAACCCGCACATCACTTCATCGAATACCAGGAGCGCGCCATGGGCGCGGGTGATGTCTCGCAATCCAGCGAGAAACCCGCTGGCCGGTGGCACGACACCCATGTTGCCGGCCACAGGCTCCACGATGACGGCGGCGATCTGGTCGGGGAGCTGGCGGAAGATCTCGGTTACTGCGGCCAGGTCGTTGAAGGGCGCCACCAGCGTGTCACTCACCGCCCCGGGTGGGACTCCCGGCGAATCGGGCAGGCCGAGTGTGGCGACGCCGGAGCCGGCCTGGACCAGCAGCAGGTCGGCGTGGCCGTGGTAGCAGCCGGCGAACTTCAAGATCTTCGCACGCCGGGTGAAGGCCCGCGCCACCCGGAGCGCGCTCATCGTCGCTTCGGTGCCGGAGTTGACGAAGCGGAGCATCTCGATCGAGGGGTAGAAGCGCTGGACCTTCTTCGCCAGCTCGACTTCGAGGGGAGTGGGAGCGCCATAGCTGGTTCCCCGCGACGCGGCCGCCGTCAGAGCCGCGGTGATGGCGGGATGAGCATGCCCCAGGATCAGCGGACCCCACGAGAGCATGTAGTCCACATAAAGGGAGCCGTCCACGTCTTCCAGCCAGGCGCCTTCGCCCCGCGCGATGAACAGCGGGTCGCCGCCAACGGCACGGAAGGCCCGTACCGGCGAATCCACGCCGCCCGGAAGCAGGGTCTTCGCTTCGGCAAAGAGTGCAGCGGATCTCGCCGAACTCCTCATGCGGCACCCACCGGTGTGGCGATGCCATCGGCCACGGCCCAGCCGGAGGCGATGCAGTCCGGAATTCCAACGCCGTGGAACGAAGCGCCGGCCAGATGCAGACCCGGATGCTCGGCGAGCATGAGAGCAATGCGTTCGATCCGTTGCCGGTGGCCCAGGGTGTACTGCGGCATGCCCGCGGGCCAGCGGGCTATTCGATATAGCAGGGGCGATCCGGTCACTCCCGCGACTCGGCGCAATTCCTCCATCGCGAGATCCAGCAGCACACTGTCTCCCGCTTGAACGACTTCATCCGCGCCGGCCCGGCCGATGAAGCACCGCGCCAGCACCGCGTCTCGCGGTGCGCGCTCCGGGAACTTGTTCGACGTCCAGGTGCAGGCGACCAGCGGTCCACCCTCGGCCCTTGGGCTCAGGTAGCCATAGCCTTGCGGTAAGCTGGGAAAGGCCATCCACGGAAAGGCGAGAGATACGGTGGCCGTGGAGACGAATGGAATGGTGCGAAGCGCCGCACTCAGATCGGGGCTGAACGCTTCAAGGATGGGGCCACTGGCGTGCGCCGGCGTCGCCAGCACGACTGTGTCAGACTCGATCGTGCGCCCGTCCGCCAGCTCCACGCGGTAGCCCCGCCCGACTACGGCTTCGCGCACCCGCTTCACCCTGGTGCCGAGGAGGATCGAGGCGCCGGCCATCCGCGTGGTGAGCGCCTCTACCAGCTCTCCCAGCCCTCCCTTGAGCGTGACGAATCCGGTACGAGTTGGCGACGAGGAAGCAGGCTCGCCGTTCCGCCCCAAGAGTAAGGGTTTGAGCAGGCTGCCGTCACGCAATTCCGTCTCCCGCATTTGCGGGAAGGTGGACTCCAGGCTCAGCGTTTCTCCATCGCCGGCGTAGATCCCACTCAACAGCGGCTCGATCAACCAGTCATACGCCTCGCTACCGAAACGACGGCGGGAGAATTCGGCCACCGACTCTTCCGGCGCGGTACCACGGCGCGGTACGAACAGCTCGAGCCCGGCACGGACTCGACCCGGCAGCGAGAGAATTCCGGTGGTGAGAAGCGGCATGAGCCGGGAGGGGACCAATCCGGTGATTCCGTCGGGCAGCGGGTGGAGGCGGCCGTCGCGCTTCACAAAGCTCTTGCGCGTGGAGGGATTGGTGCCGGTCAGGCGATCGGAGAGTCCCAATCGCCGGCACAGTTCGATGCCGGCGGGCTTTGTCGCGAGGAAACAGTCAGGACCACTCTCCAGGACGAACTCGCCGGTCCGCTCGGTTCGGATCTTTCCGCCCAGCTCGGATTCTGCTTCGATCAGGGTGATGCTGGCCGGATCGAGCCGTTCCGCCAATCGGGTCGCGGCCGCGAGCCCGCTGATTCCACCGCCGACGACCACCACCGAGGCACGCATCGCTCACCGGGCCCGCGTGGTCGCTTCGTGGACCATGTCCACCACGGCGCGGACCCGCTCAACCGGCGTTCCGGGCAGGATGCCGTGGCCCAGGTTGAAGATGTGTCCCGGCCGGCCATCTGCCCGCCGGAGGATGTCGTTCACTCGAGTGCGCAGTTCAGGAGAGCGGTGCGAAGAGAGCGACCGGATCGAGGTTTCCCTGAACGGCGCGCTCGTGGCCGATCCGTTGCCAGCCGCGATCGAGCGGAGTGCGCCAGTCGAGACCAAACACCTCGCCGCCTGCCTCGGTCATCGTCTCGAGGAGATGCTCGGTGCCAACGCCGAAGTGAATGCGGGGCACACTGAGACCCGCGAGACGGTCGAAGAGCGCGCGGCTGTGGGGCAGGACGTAGTCCCGGTAGTCCGCCTCGTTCAATTGGCCGGCCCAGCTGTCGAAGACCTGAACCGCCTGGGCGCCGGCCGCCACCTGAGCCACGAGAAAATCGGCCAGCACATCGGTCAACTTCGAGAGCAGGCGGTGCCACAGCGCGGGTGCCTCGTACATCATCCGCTTGCTTTCCAGGAGATGGCGAGACGGGCCGCCCTCGATCGCATAAGTGGCGACGGTGAAAGGAGCACCGGCGAATCCCAGCAGCGGGGTTTCAGGGGCGAGCTGCCGGCGCACGAGTCTGATGGTCTCGAGCGTAGCGGCCAGGTCGGTTTCCGCGTCGACCTCACGCAGTGCGTCCACCTGCTCGGCACGGCGCACGGGATTCCGAATCAGCGGGCCTTCTCCGCTCACAAACTCCAGCACTAGGCCCATCGGCACCAGCGGCAGCAGGATGTCAGCGAACAGGATCGCGGCATCCACGCCCAGCTTTCGCACCGGTTGCAGGGTGATCTCCGCCGCCAACTCCGGCCGGGCACAGATCTCCAGCACCGAATGGTGAGCCCGGATCGCGCGATACTCCGCCATGTACCGGCCCGCCTGGCGCATGAACCAGACTGGAGTCACCGCGGTCGGGCGACACGCAGCCGCGGCCAGCAATGGCGCCTCGGTGTCGATCGGGGTCACAGCCATGCGGCGAGAGCCTCCGCGTCTGGCTGGTAGACTCCTGCGTGCAGCGGCCAGTCGCGCGCCGTGTAGACCCGCACTTCGGTGGACCTCAGCTCCTGGACCAACGCCAGGAAGCGACGCATGTCTTCCGTCTCGTAGGCGACGATGAACTCCTGGTCCTGCAGCCCGAAGCAGTAGACCAGCAACTGGGTGATGTCCTTGTACTGAGTTCCGATTTTGATGTGACCCGCCATCAGCTCTCCGCGCTTCTCCCGATCGAGCAGGTACCACTCCGGGGTCTTCACGAAGGGGTAGACGATCAAGTACGGCTCCCTAGTCGTTGCGAACGGGTCGAGCTCCTGCGTCGAACGGCTCTTGGTGTACTGTGAGGGCCGGGTGTAACCCCACAGCACGTCACTGCTCTTGAGGAACTGGCGGGCCGGTGCCAGCGCGGAGGCCCATCCGGCGAAGAAACCACGACTCGCCTCGGGTGACGCCGAGGCGGAGGCAGTCCAGGTGAGCAGATCTCCACGACTCTCCAGCGCGGTCAACTGGTAGAGATGCACCGCGTCCACCGATTTTCTGAGACGCGACAGGAAACCCTCGCGGACCTCACAACGCGACTCCTGGGGGAGCTTCCAGTAGTCCTCGGTGAACGACAGCGTGGCGAAGTGATTCAGGGTCTCTGGGGTCTGCTCGGCCATTCAAGTGCTCCGATGGGTTACTCAGCGAGCCAGGTGGCGGCGTCGCGGGCGTGGTAGGTGATGATGAGGTCGGCCCCGGCGCGCCGGATGCCGGTGAGGATTTCGAGCGCTACCCGCCGCTCGTCTACCCAGCCGTTTGCCGCGGCCGCCTTCACCATGGAGTACTCGCCGCTGACGTTGTAGGCCGCGAGCGGTAAGTCGGGAAAGCGATCGCGGGTCGCCCGGATCACGTCGAGGTAGGCGAGCGCCGGCTTCACCATCAGCCCGTCAGCTCCCTCCTCGACATCCAGCGCGTGCTCCCGCATCGCCTCCCGCACGTTGGAAGGATCCATCTGGTGGGTGCTGCGGTCTCCGAAGCGGGGTGCACCTTCCGCGGCGTCGCGAAAAGGGCCGTAAAAACCCGAGGCGTATTTCACCGAATAGGAAAGAATGGGGAGGGAGTGGAAGCCGCCGGCGTCGAGATCGCGCCGGATCGCGGCCACCATTCCATCCAGCATCCCTGAGGGTGCGACCACATCGGCTCCCGCTTCCGCCTGGGACACCGCGGTGCGACCGAGAATCTCGAGCGTCCTGTCGTTGAGCACGTACCCTTCGGGAAGTCGCGGGTCCTTTGGTCCGGCCAGGCCGTTGATCAGACCGCAGTGCCCATGATCGGTGTACTCGCAGAGACACACATCGGTCATCACGACGAGTTCAGGCAGCGCGTTCTTGATTTCTCGCACTGCTTTCTGGACGACGCCGTCGGGTGGCCAGGCTCCGCTCCCTTCCGCGTCCTTGTGTGCCGGGATTCCGAAGAGCAGCACTGAGCGGATGCCGAGTGCCGCAAGCGAACGGGCCTCTTCGGCGATGCGGTTGATTGGCCACTGGTGGACGCCGGGCATGGAGGCGATCGGCTGAGGCGCGGCAATCCGCTCGCTCACGAAGAGCGGAGCCACGAGATCGTCGGCGCGGAGCGTCGTTTCCCGGACCAGCGATCGAAGAGCCGGGGTCAGTCGCCAGCGGCGGGGCCGAGTGATCATGACCGCCCCGCGCGTCGGGCGAAGTGAGCCTCGAGAATCTCGATCAGCCCTTCGGATGTGGAATGGTGGGCCTGGAGCGGATGAGCGAGGCCGAGATCGGTCACGGCCGCCGCAGTGACGGGTCCGATGCAGGCCACGACGCTCCGAGCCAGGAGTTTGGGCGAATCGGGTCCGACGAGAGAAACGAAGTTGTGCACGGTGGATGGAGAGGTGAACGTGACGGCGTCTACCCCGGCGCGCAGCGCGGTCAAGCCGAAGCGATCAGACACGGGCATCACGGTTTGGTAGGCGACGACTTCGTCGACCACGGCTCCCGCTTCACGGAGCGAATCGGCGGTTTCTTCGCGACCGATGTCGGCGCGCGGCACCAAAACCCGCTGGTCGTCCAAGCGGCCCAGGGCGTCCGCGATCGCCGTACCACGGAAAGTCGTCGGCACTGCGTCGATCGCTGCACCGCGCTCGACCAGCTCCGCTCCAGTGGCAGGCCCGACGGCGGCAATCCGCCTGGCACCGGCGAGATTCGTTCGGCCGACAGCTCTGAGGCGATCCCAGACTGCGTTCACCGTGTTGGCGCTGGTGAAGACGATCCAGTCGTACTGGTCGAGGTGGGTCAGCGCGTCGTCGAGCGCCGCGCAATCGTCCAACGGCCGGATCTCGATCGTCGGGAAGAGGATCGGAATCGCTCCTCGAGCCGACAGCGCCTGGGCGAATGGCTCCGCCTGCGCGCGGGATCGAGTGATCACGACCGATCGTCCTTCCAGACCACTCATGCGAGGAGTTCCTCGGCACCCTTGGCGAGCGCTTCGGCTGCGAGGGTCAATCCGAGCAGGCGTCCGTCCGCTAAGCGTGACTCGCCCGCGATCCGGATTTGCCGTCTGCCATCCAGCGAGAGGACCAGGCCCCGCAGGTGTAACCGACCCCCAACTACCTCCCCGAAGGCCGCGATCGGTGCGGCACACCCTCCGCCGAGTCCCTCGAGGAATGCCCGTTCGGCGTCGGTGGCCACGCGCGCTGCGGTGTCCTCCAACCCGCGCAGCAACTCAAGCATTGCGGAATCATCGCCGCGGCACTGAACTGCCAAGGCACCCTGCCCGGGGGCGGGGAGCATGATCTCGAGTGGCAGGTATTCGGTGACCGCGGAGGTGAGGCCCAACCGATGGACTCCGGCCGCGGCGATCACGATCGCGTCGAACTCTCCTGCTTGTGCCTTGGCGACCCGAGTGTCCACGTTGCCACGCAGCGGAGCGAGCTGAAAATCCGGGCGGTGTACCAGGAGTTGAGCGGCTCGTCGAGTGCTGCAGGTACCGACCTTGGCACCGGCCGGAAGCGTCGCGAGGGTCCAGCCGTGCGCTGCGATCAACACCTCGCGGGGATCTTCCCGCATGCCGATCGCGGCGAGGGTCAATCCGGGAGCCGGCTCAACCGGAACGTCCTTGAGCGAATGGACCGCGAGGTCGATCGTGCCGTCCTGGAGCGCCTGCTCGAGCTCCTGGGTGAACACGCCCTTGCCGCCAATTTCCGGCAGGGGGGTGCGGAGATCGCGATCGCCTTCGGTGGTGATCTCGACGCTCCGGAACTCGATGGTCGGATCGAGCCGAGCCAGCGCCTCCCGGACCATGTGGGTCTGGATGCGCGCCAGGCGCGAGGCACGAGTTCCCAAGCGGATGGCGCCGACAACTGAAGTCATGCCGGGTCAGGCTCCGCGTCGGCTGACGATGGCGAGGAGAGGCGGAGATCGAAGAGTTCTCGGATTGTTTCGACGTAGAGGTGGGAACGGACCGGGTCGATCTCGTTGCGGAGCCGAGTTGATGGAGCATGGAGCAGCTTGGTGACGAGCGCCTTGGAGAGCGCTTCGATCTCTTCGCGCACCAGAGGGTCTGTCGCATCCAGCCGGCGAAGAACCCGTTCAGTTTCCTGAAGGCGAATCTCCTCGCCCCGGGCGTGCATGGCGCTCAGGACAGGCCTGAGTTGCGCCCCGTGCCGCCAAGCTTCAAACAGCGTCACCTCTTCCTCGATGATGGCTTCGACCAGCGGAACCTCCCGACGCCGATCGGCGAGATTCCCGTTCAGTCGCTGCTGCAGGGTGTCGAGGTCGTACAACCGTACTCCGGAGAGTTCGCCAACCTTGGGATCCACATCGCGCGGCAAGGCCAGATCCACAAAAGTCAGACCACTCTGCCGCCGGCCTTCGAGCGCCGACTCGACCATCTCTCGACCGATCACTGCATGCGGTGCTGCGGTCGAAGTCAGAACGATGTCAGTCGCGCGAAGCGCATCACCCAGATCCTGCCAGGGCAGGGCTCGCGCCCCAATCGCCGGGACGAGACTCTTTGCGCGATCGGGGTTACGTCCGATGACGCTGAGGTTGTTAAACCCATTGCTTCGCAGAAGCGTTCCCAGCAACCGGGCCTGCTCTCCGGTTCCCACGATCAAGACCGCGGAGCTCCGCGATCGCCATCTCGCGCACCAGCCGCACCGCCTCCGAAGCGATGCTCATCGGATTGCGGCAGATCCCCGTCTCGACTCTGGCTCGGCGGCCTGCGCGTACCGCGGTCCGGAAGGCCGCCTCCAGAATCGGCCCCGAGGCATTGGCCTGCGTCGCCCACTCATGGGCGGTCGCCACCTGGCCCAGTACTTCAGACTCGCCGATGATCATCGAATCGAGTCCCGTGGCGACGGCGCAGAGATGCCGCAGCGCCTGGGTGCTCGCGTGGGTATATAAGGAAGGACGGATGTCTTCGGGCGGGAGTTGTCCAAATCGGATCAGCACATCGGTGAGCAGGGCCGGAACATCAGAGAATCGAACGGCGGGATTGTGCGCCGCTGCATACAACTCGGTTCGGTTACAGGTCGAGACCAGAGTCAACTCCGCGATCCCGGCCGACCGCAGTTCCCTATCCCGCGCCTTCTCCAGGGCGGAAAGAACTTCTTCCCTCCCAAAAGCGAGTCGCTCGCGCACGGCAAGCGGTGCGGTATGATGACTGAGGCCGACGCAGGCAAGCGGCATTCGGTCCACTCCTCCTTGGACCGAACGTAGGGTTCACACCGCCTGAGCCGCTATTGGGAGAAGTACCGCGTTGTGATACGTAGGTTTACGGTAGCCTCCTTCACCAGGACTCGATCAACTGGTACGCTGAGGTCCAGAAGTCGAGAGCGACCGGAGAAATCGCCAGCTCGGTCTGGACGGCGCTGGGTCATGAGGACACCGACCAGTCCCTCCCTCGGATCCACATGCCAGGAGGTACCGAAGGCGCCATCCCAGCCGAAGCGTCCCGGCGCGTCGCCAATGTCGTTGCGAGCGGTGGTCACTCCCATGCCGAGTCCCCAGCCGCGAGTGTCCCAGAAGTGTTCGAAGAAGGGAGAGATCGCCTTCTGTTCCGGTGTGAGGTGATCCATGGTCATCAACTGGATCGACGGCCGGGAAAGAATGCGCTCACCGCCGCCGTGCAGCAGCATCATCCGGCCGAAGGCGAGCAGATCGTCCACCGTCGAAACGAGCCCTCCGGCCCCGGATTCGAAGACCGGCGGCCGCGCGGCGTAGCCGGCACGGGGTTCGTCCAGGACGACGAGCTCGCCGGTGACCATGTCCCTGCCATAGCAGGTAGGGAGCCGATCGAGTTTCGATTCCGGGACCTGAAACCCGGTGTCGGTCATCCCCAGTGGAGCGAAGATGCGCTCCTGCAGAAAAGTCCCCAGCGACTTCCCCGACACCCGGGCAATGAGCACGCCCAGGATCTCGGCGCTCATGTGGTACAGCCACCGCTCGCCCGGTTGGTGCGCCAGCGGAAGACTACCCAGGCGTCTCATGAACTCATCGGATGTGCCCGGAACGGCCATTCGCTCAGGGGAAGACGTGCCTCAACCAGCGCCTGCTGAAGCGGAGAACCGGGCGAGATGAAGGCCACCTCGCCGTAGCCCGACCGGAACGTGAGCAGGTCGCGCAGTGTGATCGGCGCGCTTCGCGGGCACCGTGTCGTCGAGCGGACTCTCGATCGTCCGCAGGACCCGGCGATCCTTCAGCTCCGGCAGCCATTCGTCAACCGGATCGTCGAGCCTGAGCCTGCATTCCTCGACGAGGATCATGGCGCCAACTGCCGTGATCGGCTTGGTCGTCGAGGCAAGCCGGAAGATCGTGTCTCGGCGCATCGGCACTTTGCTGTCGAAGGCCATGATGCCGATCGTCTCCAGGTGCTCCCGCCCGCGCTGGTGTACCAGCGCGACCAGACCGGGCGTGTGACCGCTTTCCACGTGACGGGCGAGTGTGGCGTGCATTCGCGCGAGCCGGGCGAGGGAGAAGCCCTTGCTCTGGAGCTCGGGTGAGGGCTGAAAGGTCGGCGCGGGGGCCTGAGTGGGAAGGGAAGGGGCGAGCATTTGTAGTAGCCTCCGGCTGAGCACGTCCGGTACGAAGCTGGCCTCTCAGAATGCGGATCAGGGGGCGAAGGCGATGTGAAATGGGCGTTAGAGTTTCTTTAGGAGACGGGAGACGGGAGACGGGAGACGGGAGAGGGGAGAAGGGAGACGGAAGACGGGAGACGGGAAAAGCGGGAACGGGGAACGGGGAACAGGGAACAGGGGTCAGGGGTCAGGGGGAAGGCACCCCATGTTCAGCGTTGCCTCGCCGATCAATATTCTTAGCCATGGCGGACGCATCCTCTTCCAGCTCTGGAACCAAGCGGCACCATGGCCTGGTCCGGCTGACGCACTGGCTGAATGCCGCGCTCCTTCTCGGCATGATCGGGAGCGGACTCCAGATTTACGGGGCGTACAGCCACTTCGGGCCCCGCGGAGATCCCTATCCGCTCCCCAATCCGTGGGACGGGCGCGGCCTTCCCCACTGGGCCCGGCTCGGTGGTTGGCTTGCCGGCGGGCTCAATTGGCACTTCGCCCTGGCTTGGCCATTCGTCGTCACGGGCCTTGTCTATCTGATCTTTCTCGCGCTTTCCGGCGAGTGGCGGTCTCTCCTGTTCCGGCCCCGGGACCTGCGTCCCGCGTGGCAGATGCAGCTCTACTACCTGCACCTACGAAGGGAGCACCCTCCGCAGGGGAAACACAACGCACTCCAGAAGCTGGCCTACACGAGCATCGTGCTCCTCGGGGTCGTCGCCACGTTGAGCGGATTCGCCATCTACAAGCCGGTGCAGCTCGCCTGGCTCACCACGCTTTTCGGTGGCTATGAGCTTGCCCGCTATTGGCATTTCGTGACGGTCTGGGTGTTCGTCGGATTCACCCTGATCCATGTGATCCTAGTATTCGCAGTCGATCCGCCGTCGCTCCGGGCGATGATCACGGGCTGGTACCGGGGAAGGTTTCCGAGCCATGACTGACCTAGAAGGGGCACTCGGCGGCTCGGCGGCGACCGAGCGCCCTCAGGAGCGCGCAGCGCGACTCGGCGCGAGCGAGTCCTTTAGGGCTCGGCGGCTCAACCGGCGCGACTTCCTCCGATTGGGAGTGGTGGCTGGTCCTGCAGGGCTCGTTGCTGCGTGCGGTTGGGACGGGGGACCGGTGCTCTCGTCCAAGCTGCGGTCGTTCAGCCGAGTGAACGACTGGGTAGGGGAGAAGATCTGGCTCTCAGGAGACCGACTGGCGCGCGAATACCCCGTCAGTGCTCGCACAGCCATGGAACGCTTCCCGGCGTACTCGATCACCTTCAACAAGACTGGCAGGTATCCGGGCCTCGAGCGGCCGGACGCCTGGGCGCTTGAAGTAAAAGGCCTGGTCCGGAAGCCAACTCGGCTGACGCTTCCAATGATCCAGATGCTGCCGCGCCTGACATACACAGTCAAACACCATTGCGTCGAGGGCTGGACGGCGATCGGCACCTGGACCGGTGTGCCGCTCTCGTCAATCGCCGCGATGGTGGAACCCACTCCGGAGGCCCGGTACATCCGCTTTGACACCTACGACAGCGGTTACTACAACGGGTGGGACCTGGCGAGCGCGATGCACCCGCAGACGATCCTGGCCTACGCCTGGAACGACCAGCCTCTCATGATGAACCACGGCGCGCCGCTCCGGCTTTACTCGCCGATCAAGCTGGGGTACAAGATGACCAAGTATCTCACCGCGATGACGTTCACCCGGGATCGGCCGGGGGGTTACTGGGAGGATCAGGGGTATCCCTGGTTTGCGGGGCTGTAGGGGGAGACGGGAGACGGGAGACGGAAGACGGGAGAAGGGAGAAGGGAGGAAGGGTTGTCATTCCGAGCGAAGCGAGGAATCCAGATGCCTGGAACGCCATGACGGGCTGGCATCTGGATTCCTCGCTCGCTCGGGGCGACTTCGTCGCCTACTGGAAAGGGGGAACGCGTTCTAGGCCTTCCGCGCCTTGGGGGTCACGCTCACCCGGCCGAAGGCCGCATCCAATTACTAAGGCCGCCGTCACGCTGAGGGCCGCAGGCCCGAGGCGGCCGAAGTGATAGGATGAGACACCCGCTCGGCGAAGCGGGGCAGGTGCTTGCCAACTAAGCGGTAGGAAAAGACACCCGCTCGGCGCAGCGGGGCAGGTGCTTGCCAACTAAGCGGTAGGAAAAGACACCCGCTCGGCGCAGCGGGGCAGGTGCTTGCCAACTAAGCGGTAGGAAAAGACACCCGCTCGGCGCAGCGGGCACGCTCTCTCGCCCCAACGAACCTGATTCGACCGAGGCCCATCCGCGGTCGCTAACGTCACTCTCGCGTATGCCTGGATGGATACGGTCCCTTCGCTCGCTGCGCTCGCTCAGGGTGACGGCCGCCTTAGTAATTGAGTGCGGCCTTCGGCCGGGCCCGTCTCCCGTCTCCTGCTTTTCACTCCCGCATGAAATGGCAGCTGTACCCACCCGGATGCTTCCGCAGGTAGTCCTGATGGTACTGTTCCGCGCTGTACCAGGTGGAGGCTGCCTCGATACTCGTCGTGACCGGTCGCTTCCACTTGCCCGACGCCGCGACCCGCGCCTTCACTCGCTCCGCAACTTCTCTCTGCTCGGCATTCTGCGGAAAGATCGCTGAGCGATATTGAGTTCCCACGTCGTTGCCCTGGCGATTGAGCGTGGTCGGGTCGTGCAGCTTGAAGAACCACTTCTCCAGCAGCTCCTCGTAGCTCAGCACGGCAGGGTCGAAGGTCACCCGAATCGACTCGGCGTGCCCCGATTTGCTGTCGTGAGTGTCGTCGTAGGTCGGATTCTCGAGATGGCCGCCGGTATAGCCGACGTCGGTGTCGATCACGCCGGGGACGTCTCGCAGGATGTCCTCGACGCCCCAGAAACACCCCCCTGCTAACACGGCGACCTCGGTCTGTGTGGCTACGGCGGAAGGGGTCGTTTTACGTCTGCTCGTTCACTGTCGGTTCTCCTGTGTGGTAGCACCTAATAACGCTGCGAATGAGCCCGCGGATTCCTTTCCGAGCGCCCTCTCTGATCTTTATGGCTTGGCTGGGGTTAGTCCAGCCCTGACCTCACCCCCTGTTCCCATTCCTACCTAACCCCCTGTCCCCGGCCCCCTCGCTTTGCTCGGGGCGACTTCGTCGCCTATTGGGAAGGGGGAACCGTGTCCGATGGGTTCCACGATTGTCTTGAGTCGCGAACGCAGGAGTTAAGGCCCCGAAGGGGCCTCGCACCTTAGCTCAGGGATGCAAAGGAGATTGATGCGCCCCGAAGGGGCGCTGGAAGAAAACGGAAATGCCACGGAGTGCTCGGCGATCAGCCGATTGCGGCGCCCCTTCGGGGCGCTTGAACATTCCGCTGCGGTCCGAGGCTACAGTGCGAGGCCCCTTCGGGGCCTTCACCGCAGACGTTCAAGGTCGCCGTCCCCCCTTCCCAATAGGGAAGGGGGACAGGGGGTTAGGTCAGCTACAACACGCCCACCCGCCCGTCCCGCCTATCTCGCGATATTGGGCGGCAGAAACTAAAGTAAATCCACACCAAGCAGGTCGCCTTAGTCAAACGAGTCACTCAGCAGTACGGTAGAAAGGAAACTTCCAATGTCTTCCACCTCACACTCCGACATCCGCAACATCGTGCTGGTCCATGGCGGCTTCGTGGACGGCTCTGGTTGGGAAGGTGTTTACCGGGCCCTCAAGAAGGACGGGTTCAAGGTCAGCATCGTGCAGAACCCCACGCTCTCGCTGGCCGGCGACGTCGAGGTCACCAGGCGGGTCATCGCGGCGCAGGACGGCCCGGTGGTCCTGGTCGGCCACTCCTACGGCGGTGCCGTGATCACCGAAGCCGGCAATGATCCCAAGGTCGAAGCGCTGGTCTACATCGCCGCCTTTGCGCCGGACGCGGGCGAGTCGGTCAACACCTGATCAAGGACCCGGTGCCGGGCGCGCCGGTTCCCCCGATCCTGCCGCCCCAGGACGGCTTCCTCCTCCTGGACCGGACCAAGTTTGCCGCGTCGTTCGCCGGCGATCTCGATCCGGAGCAGGCCGCGTTCATGGCGGACGCCCAGGTTCCGTGGGGTGTCGAGGCTCTTGCGGGGACCATCAGCGAGCCGGCCTGGAAGTCGAAGCCGAGCTGGTACCTGGTCGTCCACCGAAGATCGGATGATCCCGCCGCCCGCTCAGCGCTTCATGTCCAAGCGCGCCGGAGCGTCCGTCGTCGAGGCCGTTGGCAGCCACTCGATCTACGTCTCCCAGCCTGCTGCGGTGGCGGGGTTGATTGCGAGTGCGGCGAAGGCGGGAAGGTGATGGCGGGGGCGTAGACCTCACCCCCTGTCCCCCTTCCCAATTGGGAAGGGGGAACCGGGTCCGACAGAGACGCTGTCATTCCGGCCGAAGGCCGCACCAATTCCACCCCGGCGGCTGTCACCCTGAGCGCAGCGAAGGGGCCGAAGAGGTGGGTGCAGTACAAGCGGCTGGCTTGCTCCGGTGAGGCAGCTATTCGCGATGGTCGATGCCTCCAGCCCTAGATGAGCGTCGTAATCGGAATCCCGAAACGTTCTTCGAGATCACTCTCCGTCGCTTCGCCGCCCTCGCGTACTCATCCATCCCTTCGGCCGCCTCGGGCCTTCGGCCCTCAGCGTGACGGCGGCCTTTGGAAATGAGAGCGGCCTTCGGCCGGGTCCCTTCCGCCTTGTCCGCCCTGTCCCGTCCGCCTCAGTCGCCATAGCGCCGATGGAACCAGCTCTTCACCACCTGGGTGAGCAGCATGTAGCGTCAGCAGCATCCCCGCGAGCAGCGGCCAGTACAGCGCCGGCAGCGCCACGAACCCCAGCACCGGCGCCAGCGGTGACACCGTCAGCCAGGTCCCGATCGCCGGGATCACCACCGACGCCACGATCAGCGGCCAGCTCGCCCGGCTCTGCAGGAACGGAATCTTGTTGGTCCGGATGACGTGGATGATGAGCGTCTGCGTGAACAGCGACTCCACGAACCACCCGGTGTGGAACAGCGCCGGGTTCTCCCGGGCATGAAACACCGACAGCATGATCCAGAACGTCAGGTAGTCGAAGATCGAGCTGATCGGCCCGATGAACAGGATGAACCGCCTGATGTCGCCGATCGTCCACTTCCTCGGCCGGCTCAGCCACTCCGGGTCCACCCGGTCGCTCGGGATCGCCGTCTGGGAGAAGTCGTACAGCAGGTTGTTGATCAGCACCTGGATCGGCAGCATCGGCACGAACGGCAGGAAGGCGCTCGCCCCCACCACGCTGAACATGTTCCCGAAGCTCGAGCTCGCCGCCATCTTGATGTACTTGATGACGTTCCCGAACACCCGGCGGCCCTCCACCACCCCCTTCTCCAGCACCAGCAGGCTGCGTCTCCAGCAGGATGATGTCGCTCGACTCCTTCGCGATGTCCACCGCGGAATTGACCGAGATGCCCACGTCCGCGCGCCTTGAGCGCCGGCGCGTCGTTGATCCCGTCCCCCAGGAACCCCACGACGTGCCCCTTGCCCTGCAGCGCGCGAATGATCCGCTCCTTGTGCGCCGGCGCCAGCTTCGCGAAGATGCTCGTCGTCTCCGCCGCCTCCGCCAGCGCCGCCTCGCTCATCCCCTCGATCGCCGCGCCGAGCAGCACCCGTTCGCCCGGCATCCCCACCCGCTGGCAGATGTACTGGGTGATGATCTCGTTGTCCCCGGTGAGCACCTTCACCGCCACCTGCCGGCCGTCGAGCAGCGTCAGCGCCTCTTCCGCCGTCGCCTTCGGCGGGTCGAGGAACGCCAGGAAGCCCGAGCAGCGTCAGCTCCGACTCATCCTTCACCGCGTACACCGGCTCGTCCGGCGCTCCTGGCATCTCCTTGTAGGCCAGCGCGATCACCCGGAACCCCTCGGCGTTGAGCCCATGCACGATCGTCTGGCCCGCCGCGATGTCCTCCGCCGTCAGTGGCCGTGATCGTTCCCTCGATATCCGCCGTCGTGGCAGAGTCCCAGGACCTCCTCCACCGCGCCCTTGCAGATCAGCGTGTTCGTCCCGCTCGCATCCTCCACGATCACCGACATCCGCCGGCGCACGAAGTCGAAGGGAATCTCGTCGATCTTCCGGTACTTCTCCTTCGCCTCGAGCCGCTCCTCCAGCTCCTCGTGGTCGAGGATCGCCTCGTCCATCAGGTTCTTGAGGCCGGTGTGGTGGTAGCTGTTGAGGTAGCCGTAGTGCAGCACCCGCTCGCTCTCGTGGCCTCGCACATCCACGTGCCGCTCCAGCACGATCCTCCCCTCGGTGAGCGTCCCCGTCTTGTCGGTGCACAGCACGTCCATCGCGCCCAGGTTCTGGATCGAGTTGAGCCGCTTGACGATCACCTTCTCCCGCGCCATCGCCAGCGCGCCCTTGGAGAGGTTCACCGTCACGATCATCGGCAGCATCTCCGGCGTGAGCCCCACCGCCACGGCCACCGCGAACAGGAACGCCTCCACCCAGTTGCCCCGGCTCAGTCCGTTGATCAGGAACACCGTCGGCACCATGACCCCGATGAAGCGGATCATCAGCCAGGTGAATCCGTTGACCCCCTTGTCGAAGCTGGTGAGCTGCCGGTCGGCCCCGATGCTCGCCGCGAGCGCGCCGAAATAGGTCCGCTCGCCGGTATGCACCACCACCGCCGTCCCCGCGCCGCTCTCCACGTTGGAGCCCAGGAAGCAGACATTCGGCAATTCGAGTGGTGAGTCGATGCGCGGCGGGGGCGGTGCCCGCGCGCTTCTCCACCGGCATCGCCTCGCCGGTGAGCGCCGACTGGTTGAGGAACAGGTCCTTGGTGGTGAGCAGCCGGACATCCGCCGGGACCATGTCGCCGGCGCCCAGTCGGATCACATCCCCCGGCACCAGCCCGCCCAGCGGGATCTCCTGCTCCTTGCCAGCGCGGACCACCGTCGCGGTGCTGCTCACCATCGCCTGCAGCCGCGCCGCGGCGTGTGTCGGCCCGCATCTCCTGCACGAAGCGCAGCACCACTCCCAGCACCACCATCACCAGCATCGACTACCGCCGACCGCAGGTCGCCCGTGAGGTAGGAGACCAGGCTCAGGACCAGCAGCAGGATGATGAGGGGATTGCGGACGTTGTCGAAGAGGAGCAGCGGCTTCGACCGCCGCCTGGTGCGGGCGATCTGGTTCGGCCCGTACTGGATCACCCGCGCGGCGACCTCCGCCTCACTCAGCCCCTCCGCGCGCGACTCGAGCCGGGCGAGCGCCGTTCGCCTCGTCGCACCGCGCCCGCTCCAGCAGCGCGGCGTTGATCGCTGCCTGCTTCCCGGCATGAATCTCGTGCGGCTTTCCCGGGTGGCGGGGAGTCGGCGTGGTGGTGGTCATCTCAGGGCTCGGCCTTCAGTTCCCGGCGCGCCAGCCACAGTCCCGGGAGGAGCGGGAGCATCAGGGTGAAGCCGCGGAACAGCAGCACCGCGGCGACGCCGTTCGTCACCGGGACGCCCCCGAGGTGCAGCATCCCGAGCATCGTCGCGTCGAACGTCCCGAGCCCGCTCGGAATGATCGTGATCGTGGCGACCAGTGAGGCGATCACCAGCGCGACGAACGGCCAGGTGGGATCCGCCGTCGTGCCGACCGCGACGAGGCAGACGCCCAGTGTCGCAGCATCGAGGACGAAGATGCCGAACTGGAGTGCCGTGGTCTGCAGCAGCAGCGTCCGGTCGTGGAGCGCCTCCTTCGGAGCATCGTGCAGCGTCCTGCAGGAATCCCTTGAACCCCGGGATGCGTATCAGCATACCCCGGAGCGGGCCCCGCCGCCCTTGGGAAAGCCGGAGCAGCGTCACGATCATTGCGCCGATGAGGAAGGTGGCGAGAATGGCGAGCGACAGCATCCGGCGGGTCAGGTCGCCGCTCACCACGAGCAGCACCAGCGAGGTCGCCAGGGCGAGTCCATAGGCCAGATGGAATCCCAGCAACCCAACCACCACCGCCGAGACGCTCGCGCCGTCAGGCACGCCGCGCCGCTTGAGGGCGCGCACCACGAGGAGGGTGCCGCTGAGTCCCGCGGAGGGTACCATCTGGTCCATGAACAGTTTGGCGAGCCCAAGCGGGATGAGCTGCCAGAGCGAGGTGCGGATGTGCTGCCGCATCAGGACCCGCTGCCATGCGCCGGCGGCACAGGCGTAGGTGCCGGCCTGGAGGAAAGCCGCTAGAATGAGCCAGCGGGGACGCGCTTGCTCCAGAAGATCGGCAAACCGGAGCTCTTCGCCCCGCCGCGAGATGACGATCGCCACCGCGACCAGCAGAAGGATCCCGCTCAGCCACGCCAGCCAGGGTCGCCCATACTTTGGTGCGCTGTTCACCATGGCTTCAGAGTAAAAGCCCGACAACGTCTTCGCCGTTGTCGGGCTTTTCGCCTGGCGCACCGGTCGCGCGTACTTATCCTGACCCCACTACCGGGGGACACCCGTCTAGCCAGGCACTCTCCTCCGGATCGAAGACCCGGGAACGAGTGAGGAAGCGGACCCCGAGCGGTGCTTCCAGCGAGAAGCCGGCGCCGCGCCCGGGGACCACGTCGATCAGCAGCTGGGTGTGGCGCCAAAGCTTGAATTGGTCCCCGCCGATGTAGAACGGCGTCCCAGCGATATCGCCGAGCCGCACGTCACGGGAGCCGATCCGAAACTCGTTCCGGGGATAACACATTGGGGCGCTGCCGTCGCAGCAGCCCCCGGACTGATGAAAAAGCAGCGGGCCGTGCTGCGCCTCCAGCTGGCGCAGCACGGTCACGGCTTCCGGGGTGATCTCCACCCGAGCTACTTCCATGGTTAGAAGTACCCGAGTTTCTTCGGGCTGTAGCTGACCAGCAGGTTCTTGGTCTGCTGATAGTGATCCAGCATCATCTTGTGGGTTTCCCGCCCGATGCCGGATTGCTTGTACCCGCCGAAAGCCGCATGCGCCGGATACGCATGGTAGCAGTTGGTCCACACCCGTCCGGCCTTGATGGCACGACCCATCCGGTAACAGGTATTGGCGTCGCGACTCCACACCCCGGCGCCTAGGCCATAGAGCGTGTCATTGGCGATGGCCAGGGCGTCGTCCTGGGTCTTGAACTTGGTCACTGACACGACCGGTCCGAAGATCTCTTCCTGGAAGATCCGCATCCGGTTGTGGCCCTCGAGGATCGTGGGCTGGACGTAGAAGCCGTCCTTCAGCTCGCCGGCGTGCACCCGACGGGCGCCCCCGGTCAGGACCTTCGCCCCTTCCTTCTTCCCGATGTCGAAGTAGCTCAGGATCTTCTCCAGCTGATCATTCGATGCCTGGGCTCCGACCATGGTCTTGAGGTCGAGCGGGTTGCCTTCCACGATGGCCTTGGTGCGGGCGACCGCCCGTTCCATGAACCGGTCATAGATCGATTCCTGGACCAGGGCGCGCGACGGACAGGTGCAGACTTCTCCCTGATTGAAGGCAAACATGACGAAGCCTTCAAGCGCCTTGTCGAAGAAGTCATCATCTGCCTCCAGGACGTCGGCGAAGAAGATGTTGGGCGACTTGCCCCCCAGCTCCAGGGTGACCGGGATCAGGTTCTCGGCAGCGTACTGCATGATCAAACGGCCGGTCGTGGTCTCGCCGGTGAAGGCGATCTTGGCGATCCGCGGGCTCGACGCCAGCGGCTTGCCGGCTTCGACGCCGAAGCCCTGCACCACGTTCACCACCCCGCTCGGCAGGATGTCCGCCACCAGTTCCATGAATGCCATGATGGAGACCGGGGTCTGCTCCGCCGGCTTGAGGACCACACAGTTACCGGCCGCGAGTGCCGGTGCCAGCTTCCAGACCGCCATGAGCAGCGGGAAGTTCCAGGGGATGATCTGTCCCACCACACCGAGCGGCTCATGGAAGTGGTAGGCCACGGTGTCGCTGTCGATCTCCGAGAGGCTTCCCTCCTGGGCCCGGAGCGCACCCGCGAAGTAGCGGAAGTGGTCTATGGCCAGCGGCAGGTCGGCGTTGATGGTCTCCCGGATCGGTTTGCCGTTGTCGATGGTCTCGATCAGCGCGATGGCCTCCAGATTCTGCTCCAGCCGGTCGGCGATCCGATTGAGGATGTTGGCCCGATAGGTGGGACTGGTGGTGTTCCAGCTGAGTGCCGCGGCATGCGCGGCATCGAGGGCCTTGTCCACATCCTCGTGGGTGGACCGGGCGACTTCGCAAAGCACCTGCCCGGTAACCGGGGTCAGGTTGTCGAAATACTGGCCCCGGAACGGGGCGACGTACTCTCCGGCGATCCAGTTGTCATACCGGGTCCGGATCGGGAGCTGGCTCTTGAAGCCGGCAGCGGCGGTGGGGAGCACCGCCTGGGTTGGCTTGATGGTCGATGTCATGGCGGGTCTCACAGGATTGGGGTTCCTACTAATCAATGGGCGGGGCATGAGGAAAGCGTGAAGGCGGGGGGAAGCGGGGGATAAGTTTTGGGAGACGGGAGACGGGAGACGGGAGACGGGAGACGGGAGACGGACCGGCGGACCGGCGGACCGGCGGACCGTGTGGTCGTATGATTGGCGGTCGGGGGGGAACCGCATCCGACAGATCCGCTGTCTTTCCGGCCGAAGGCCGCATCGATGCCAAGCCGGCGGCTGTCACCCTGAGCGCAGCGAAGGGGCCGAAGGGGTAAGTGTATTGCAAGCGGCTGGCTTGCTGCCGGTGAGGCAGTTATTGGCGCGACTTCTGCCGTCGCAACGCCTAGGGCCAGAATGGGCGACGCAATCGGAATCCCGAACGTCGTCGCTGAGGTCGCGCTGCCTCAAAGCGCGCCGCGCCGGAACTTCGAGATGACCTCTCCGTCGCTTCGCAGTGCTCGCGTACTCATCCGTCCCTTCGGCCGCTTCGGGCCTTCGGCCCTCAGCGTGACGGCGGCCTTTAGGAAATGAGAGCGGCCTTCGGCCGGGCCCGTCCACCGGTCCGCTGGTCCGCCGGCGGAGGGGACAGGGGGTTAGGTCCCGTTCCCCGTTCCCCGTTCCCGCTGTATTCTCCTGCTCTGCCCCGACACCGCACACCTGACACCTGATCCCTGACTCCTAACACCTTGTCCGACCAACTCTCCCGTCTCACCGCCGCCCTCTCCGCCCGCTACGCCATCGAGCGCGAAATCGGCCAGGGCGGGATGGCCACGGTCTACCTCGCCGATGACCTGAAGCACCGCCGCAAGGTGGCGATCAAGGTGCTCCGGCCGGAGCTGGGCATGCTGCTCGGTGCCGAGCGGTTCACCCGCGAGATCGAGGTCGTGGCGGGACTGACCCATCCCCACATTCTCCCGCTCTACGATTCGGGTGACGTGCCCTTGGAGAATGACGAGGGGTTTCAGAGGCTCCTCTTCTATGTCATGCCCTACGTCCGCGGCGAATCGCTGCGGCATAAGCTGCTCCGGGAGAAGCAGCTCACGGTGGACGACGCGATGCTGATCATTCGCCAGGTCGCCTCGGCGCTGGACTATGCCCATGCCAGCGGCCTGATCCACCGTGATATCAAGCCGGAGAACATCCTGCTCAACGAGGGCCAGGCGATGGTCACCGACTTCGGCATCGCTCTCGACGCCGCCGCGCTGCCGGAGAAGCGACTGACCAGGTCGGGCGTCATGGTCGGGACGCCGTCCTACATGAGTCCGGAGCAGGCCGCCGGCGAGAGAACGCTCGACGGTCGCAGCGACATCTACGGCCTGGGCGTCATGCTCTATGAAATGCTGGCGGGCGAAGCGCCCTTCACCGGGCCCACGGCGCAGGCGGTGATCGCCAAGCGATTCACCGATCCCGCCCCCTCGATTCGCCGCTTGAGACCAGCGGTGCCGGCGTCGGTGGACGAGACGATCAAGAAGGCCCTCGCCAACGTCCCCGCCGACCGCTTCCCGAGCGGTGCCGCCATGGTCGAGGCACTCACCGCGCCGGTCATTGCCAAGTCTCCCTCTGTCGCGGTACTCCCGTTCCTCAACTACAGCGCCGATCCGGAGAATGAGTTCTTCGCCGATGGGATCACCGAGGACGTGATCGCCCAGCTGGCCAAGATCCGCTCGCTCAAAGTCATCTCCCACACCTCAGTAATGCCGTTCAAGAGACGGGAACTGAGTCTCAAGGAGATCGGGACGAGGCTGAATGCGGGGACACTGCTCGAGGGAAGCATCCGACGGGCCGGGAATCGAGTGCGGATCGTCGCCCAGTTGATCGACGCGGAGACCGACCGTCACCTCTGGGCCGAGACCTATGATCGGGATCTGACCGACATCTTCGCGATTCAGAGTGATGTGGCGCTTCAGATCGCGGGAGCACTGGAGGCGGAGCTTTCCCACGAAGAGACGACCCGGATCAAGAAGCAGCCCACCGACGACGTGCAGGCCTACCAATCCTATTTGATGGCGAGGCATTGTCTGGCGCGCTGGACCAACGAAGGGTTTGTTCAGGCCATCAAGCACTATGAGCAGGCGATCGCGCGAGACAAGGACTACGCCCTGGCATACGCCGATCTGGGGTACCTCTACACCGAGATCGGGATTGGGGTGGCCGGGTCACTCCCGCCGGAAGAGGCGTTTCGAAAGGCGAAGGCCGCGGTGGCCAAGGCACTGGAGCTCGACCCCGAGCTTCCCGACGCGCATGCGGTGCTGGCGCATCTCAAGATGTCCCGCGAATACGATTGGGCCGGCGCCGAGGCGGAATACAAACGGGCGATCGAGCTCAACCCCAATAGCGGCGTTGCGTACGACTCCTACGGCCTCATGCTGTCCTCACTGGAACGCTACGACGAGGCGATCGCGGCGCAGGAGCGGGCGCACGAGCTGGACCCCGTGACGCACCGCATGGACATCGCGACCACGTACCTGAGGGCCGGCCGGTACGATGATGCGACGCGTGCCATCGCGGCCTGCCTCGAGCTGGATCCCCATCTCGCTCTGGCGCACGCGACCCAGGGGTGGGTCCATCTGCTGACGGGGAAGCCGGAGCAGGGAATCGCCTCGTTGCGCGTGGCGGTGTCGATCTCACCCGACAGCACACTCTACCTGGCGCAACTGGGTCAGGCCTTGGCACGAGTGGGCAAGGATCGACGAAGCCCGGGACATCCTCCGGCAACTCGAGGACCTCTCGAAGCAGCGTTACGTCTCGCCCTATCACATGGCGTATGTCTACACCGGGCTCGGCGAGTATGATCGGGCGATGGATTTTCTGGAGCAGGCGTACGAGGCGAGGTCGGGCGGGATATTTGGGGTGAAGGGGTCGTTTCTGTTTGCGTCGTTGAGGGAGGAGCCGAGGTTTAAGGCGTTGCTCGAAGAAGATGAATCTTGCGTGAGACGGTGAGACATGAGACATGAGACATGAGACGTGAGAAGTGAGACGTGAGACAGTGAGAAGTGAGACGTGAGAAGTGAGAAGTGAGACGTGAGACGGGAAGCGAGAGCAACACCTCATCCCGAGCCGCCGCCCTGAGCGAAGCGAAGGGGCAGCGAGGGACCTAGCCTCCTAACCCAGGCGCCAATACCCAAGACATCAAATCTCGTTCGCCCAGACGGCCCCGAAGGGGCCACGCAACGTAGCCCGAGGACGCTACCGGAACCCCAGCGCCCCGAAGGGGCGCCGCAATCGGTTGACTGCCGATAACACTTCCATTTCCCTGTCCATTTCTTCCAGCGCCCCTTCGGGGCGCATCAATCTCCTTTGCTATCCCGAGCTAAGGTGCGAGGCCCCTTCGGGGCCTTCACCGCAGACACCCGCCCTTTCCGTCCCGTCCGCCCTGTCCGCCCTGTCTGCCTGTCCCCTCAACCCTCCCCCCAGACCCGCGCAAACACCAGCTCCAAATCGATGGTCAGCTGGGGTCGGCTGGAATCCGGCTGCCATTCGAGGCGGTCGGCGATGATGTCTGGCCTTTCACTGCCCGGGAGCCACCGTTCCACGACGCGGGCGTCGAGATCGACGATCCAATACTCGATGTCCTGTTGCTGGTACAGGCGCCGCTTGGTGAGCCGGTCATATCGAGCGGTGGTCGGCGACAGCACCTCGATCGCGAGGAGGAGGGTGGTAACGTCCTGCCAGTTGGGCAACGCCTTGCCTTCAGCGAACGGGAGGACGAAGAGATCGGGCTGAACGAGCGTTCTCTCGTCGAACTCGATGTCGGCCGGAGACCAGAGAATCTCCCCCAGACCGTTACCAACGAGGTAGTTGTGGAGCGGGATGAACAGCTCGCGGAGTGCTCGCTGGTGGCGAGCCGCGGGCGCCGGAGTCACCAGCAGCTCCCCGGCAATAACCTCGTAGCGCTTGCCATCCTCGGGGAGCAAGCGAACCTGTTCGGCGGTCCAGGAAGCAGAGGGCTGTGGCATGCCCATAATGTGGGACTCCGGGGCGAGGGGATGCAACTCGGCATGCGGACCGGCGGACGAACAGAGCGGACCGGCGGACGGGGACCCGAAGAGCTGTCATTCCGAGCGTAGCGAGGAATCCCGATCTAACCGTTCATCGGTCGCTCCGACCCGTCTCCTCTCTTCTGTCTCCCGTCTCCCATTTTACCTAACCCCCTGTCCCCCTCTGTTTGACCTCACCCCCTGTCCCCCTGCGGACCGGCGGACAAACAGAGCGGACCGGCGGACGGGTTTTGTCATTGCGAGGGAGCGCAGCGACCGAAGCAATCTCAACCGACTTCCCTGCCAAGAAGCCTTTCCCCCAAGCCCTCATGACATGAAGAGCGGGTGAGGTTGCTTCCCCTCGCTGCTCTCGGGGCAGGCTCTGCCCTTCGGGCTCCTCGCAATGACGGCGGTCTTAAAGAGGGGGTGCGGCCTTCGGCCGGTCCGCCTCGTCCGTCCTGTCCGCCCGTTTTCCCGTCCGCCCTCCCCCCGCGTTTCCTTGCTGCGACACGCGGCACCGTGATGTCAGCCACCCATCGGCCAGGCGCCATGCTTGGGCATGCGATCTTGCCCACTCGGCGCCGAGGAGACCAGCTTATGGGTATGGCACAGGCCAGTACTACTTGGACTGGAGAGCGGGTGCGAGCACTGCCCGACGACGGGCTGCGCTACGAGTTGGTGGACGGCGAGCTGCTGGTGACTCCGTCACCCGGCTGGGCCCACCAAACCGCGGTCGCCGCCCTGTTTCGCCGGCTCGACGGATATGTTGGGTCGAACGGGCTCGGCTGGGTCCGGTTCGCGCCGGCCGATATTTCGCTCGGCGAAGACGAAGTTCTGCAACCCGATCTCTTCGTGATCCCGGCCGCCCTCAACCCGCGGAGCTGGCAAGAGGTTCGGGCCCTTCTCCTGGTCATCGAAGTCCTCTCCCCGGGAACGGCACGTTACGACCGGTTGGTCAAGCGACGCCGCTACCAGCGCGCTCCGGTGCCGGAATACTGGATTGTGGATCTCGACGCCCGGCTGGTCGAGCGCTGGAAACCCGACGATACGCGGCCGGAGATTCTCACCGAGACGCTCGAGTGGACGCCCGCCCCGGGGCTCCAATCGCTCGAGATAGAGCTTCCTGGTTTCTTTGCGGAGGTGTGGGGGGAGTAGCCTCACCCCCTGTCCCGTCTCCTACCTAACCCCCTGTCCCCCGGCCCCCTCGCTTCGCTCGGGGCGACTTCGTCGCCTATTGGGGAAGGGGGACGGCGCCCGACTAGTTCGCTGTCGTTCCGGCCGGAGCCGCACCCTTCCACCTCGGCGGCTGTCACCCTGAGCGCAGCGAAGGGGCCGAAGTGCAGGATGCAGTACAAACAGTTGGCTCGCCGCCAGCACCATGCTGTCACGACGATGGGACTTCAGCGGGGTGTCGAGTGTTCGCAGCCGGTTAACATCGTGTGTGCTGCGCTCTGCGGGTGTATCCATTCCGGAGTTCCGGCCGCCTCGGGCCTACGGCCCCTTCGCTTCGCTCAGGGCAGGCTCTCAGCGTGACGGCGGCCTTTACGAGAGGGTGCGGCCTTCGGCCGGGTCGGTTACCTCACCTCCGTCCCCCTCTCCGTGAAACGGAGAGGGGGAACGCCAGCGAGGAGTCCGTCTCCCGGTCCGCCGCTTTTGTCCGGTTCGTTTGTCCGCCGCCTTTTGTCCGCCGGTCCGCCGGTCCGCCCCGTCCGCCGGATTACCCTAAAGTCCACTGTGGCCCCCTTGCGTCAGTCAGTATAGTACCCCCGTCCCCACACCTCTCCGGTGAAGGCCCGTACGACGACGCTGCACGGCGACCCATAAGCCCTCAGATGCCAATACGAGACATGCTCCAGCGCGAAGTACTGCCGATCCCGGACCGTAAGCCGGCCGATCGCACCGACGACCTTCGACGCGAAGGATCCGGACACGAAGTACCCACCGATCCACCCGATCCGTCCGCCGCGAGGCGCACCGAACGTGCTGGTGGTGCTGATCGACGACGCCGGCTACGGATCATCCTCGGCGTTCGGTGGTCCGTGTCAGACGTCTAATCCCCTGTCCCCCTGCGGACCGGCGGACAGACAGAGCGGACCGGCGGACGGAGCTGACGAGCTTTGTCATTGCGAGGGAGCGAAGCGACCGAAGCAATCTCTCCCACTTTCCCTACCAAGAAGGCTTTTTCCCTCAGGCCTCGTGACATGAATAGCGGGTGAGGTTGCTTCCCCTCGCTGCGCTCGGGCGACTTCGTCGCCGCACCATTCCACCTCGGCGGCTGTCACCCTGAGCGGAGCGAAGGGGCCGAAGTGCAGGATGTAGTACAAACAGTTGGCTCGCCGCCAGCACCATGCTGTCACGGCGGTGGGACTTCAGAGGGGTGTCGAGTGATCGCAGCCGGTTAACATCGTGTGTAGCTGCGCCCGCGGTGTATCCATTCCGGAGTTCCGGCCGCTTCGGGCCTGCGGGCCCCTTCGCTTCGCTCAGGGCAGGCTCTCAGCGTGACGGCGGCCTTTAAGAGAGGGTACGGCCTTCGGCCGGGGCGTCACGCGTCGGCTCAATTCGGTCATTGCGAGGCCCCATCAGGGGCCGAAGCAATCTCTCCCAGTGTCCCTACACGAGCGCTCTTTGCCAGGTTAAGCGGGTGAGATTGCTTCGGTCGCTGCGCTCCCTCGCAATGACAAAACCCGTCCGCCGGTCCGCCGCCTTTTGTCCGCCGCCTTTTGTCCGCCGCCTTTTGTCCGCCGCCTTTTGTCCGCCGCCTTTTGTCCGCCGCCTTTTGTCCGCCGGTCCGCCGGTCCGCCCTATTTGAGGTCCGGGTGGGCCCGCTTCAGCCATGCAACGACCAATGCCTGTAACTCCCTGACTGCCTTGATGAGTTCATCTGCTTCTGCCCGCGACACTCGATCAACTCCCTCGTAGGTGATGTCGTGCCTCATGGTTCGGCAGTGATCAAGAAAGGCAACTAGGTCGCTGGCTTTGTCGCCAAGAATGAGCTCGAGGGCCGCGATCGTGCGATAATGTTTGTTGTCACGAGTCGCGCGATAACCCTCGGCGGCTAACGCCAAGTTGCATAGGTGTAAGGCCGCATTGTAGGCGATGTTGAAACTCCAGGCGGCCGACAACCCTTTCGTGGCAGCATTCTGGAGATCTGATTTCGCAGCGTCAAAAAGCTGTCTGACTTCTGAGGGCGAGGTCCGATGACCCTGAATCCAGCCGTTATTCTGCCAATCCTTCAGCGTCATTTTCGGTCCCCACAATCATCAGACGCGGATTGGCCAATACCCTGGAAAGGAAGTGATCGCGTCGGCGCAGCCTGTCGGCCCATTCCTTCCTGGTCCACACGACCGGGTTGATGTCTCGACCCAGTTGTTCCTGAGCCAGACGAATGCGCCCCACCACCGCCCTCAGTCCCGCACTGCCGACCACCATAAGATCGATGTCACTGTTGGCGCCGCTGGTCCCTGACGCGGCCGACCCGAACACGAAGGCCAGGGAGATGCCCTCGGATCCCAGGGCTTCTCGCAAGAGCGGAACCATGCCCGCCGTCTTGAGCACAATCTCGCGCAGCGGGAGGAAGAGTGGGTGTCCTCGCGCCGCACGCAGGTACCTTCTGTTGCCATCGCGTCGCTCGCTGAGGACGCCGGCCTGGACCAGCCGGTCAAGTTGGACCTGGATGCTGCGAGGGGCCATCCCGGTGGCCCGAACCAGCTCGCGGAGGTAGAACTCCCGATCGGGCTCGAGGTGGGTCCGGGCCAGGATGGCAAGACCGGCCTTGGAGCGGAGCAGGAGAGTGGGTGGGAGCATTATTGTATGCTAATAGCATACAATTGTATGGCAATGGCATACGTTTATCCTCTCCGCCTCCCTCCGTGTGAAACACACCCTCTTTCTCTCCCTTGGCCACCGGTGAGCAGCTGTAACGCGCCGATACAGGCTTCTCGGTCCAACCGGCTCCACATGCCTGCGCTTTCAATACACTTAGCCAAAATGGTCCAGCGGTCCACCGCTTGCCTTCCTCCCGTGCGCAAAGAATGCCGAGCTGGAATGCCCAAACTCGGCGACGACCACAACGCACTTGGGGTGAAGAAATGTTTACCTTGCTTCGCAGACCGATCGCTATCGCCTTGATCCTGGCCGCCTGCTCCAGCAGCAACACGCTCGCGCCGCAGTTTCAGCCTCAGGTCTCGAACCAGGCCGACAACTTCGCCTTCCAGGCCACGGGAGTCGACAACGTCTCGCAGACCCTGACCTACACCTGGAACTGCTCGTCGGGCACGGCCGTGGTCAATCCGTCAACCACGACCAGTGCTGGGTCTGTCGCCCTCCTCATCAAGGACGGTGCTGGAACGACGGTTTATGATGGCGGGATCCCGCCCAGTGGGATCTTCAATACCAATCCGGCGGGGACAGCCGGTAGCTGGACGATTCGGGTGATATTCACCGACTACAGCGGGACGATCAATTTCAGGGTGCAGAAGTTCTAAAGGGGGGAAAAGCGAGACCTCACCCCCTGTCCCCCTGCGGACCGGCGGACAGGGCGGACGGTGAAGCAGCGGACCGGCGGACGGACAGAGCGGACCGGCGGACGGGGACCGGAAGAGCTGTCATTCCGAGCATAGCGAGGAATCCCGATCTAATCTTTCCAGTGCACCGTTCGACCGTCTCCCGTCTCCCGTCTTCCGTCTCCCGCTCTACCTCACCCCCTGTCCCCCTGCGGACCGGCGGACAGGGCGGACGGTGAAGCAGCGGACCGGCGGACGGACAGAGCGGACCGGCGAGACGGGGACCGGAAGAGCTGTCATTCCGAGCATAGCGAGGAATCCCGATCTAATCTTTCCAGTGCACCGTTCGACCGTCTCCCGTCTCCCGTCTCCCGTCTCCCGCTCTACCTCACCCCCTGTCCCCCTGCGGACCGGCGGACAGGCGACGGTGAGCAGCGGACCGGCGGCGGACAGAGCGGACCGCGGACGGGGACCGGAAGAGCTGTCATTCCGAGCATAGCGGGAATCCCGATCTAATCTCCGGCCTTCGACCCTCGCTCCGCTGTCGCCTGCGTCTCCCGCCCTCTGTCCGCCCGTCCGCCGTCCGCCGTCCCGCCCCGACCCCCGACCTACGAGGTCACAAAATTCAGCCCGTCCCTCAGATTCTGTAACTCCCGGTAGTAGTAGAGGGCCGTCGGTTGCCTGCCCTTGAACCGGAGCTGCTTGAGAAACTCGATTTCCTCCTGGGTCGCCGTGCTGCTCATGGCAGGATTCTCCAGGAACTCGTCCAGCCCCGGTTGCCCGGCAGACAGCTCGTCGGCCGTCCGCTCAACAAACTCGAATCGCCTCACGTGCTCGGAGACCACTTTGGGGTTGAGGACGATATCCAGGGCAAACGTCGTGAGGTCGATGTCCCAGGATTCGATCAGCGGATCCAGGAACGAGTCGCACTGTTCCCGGGACAGGTGGAAGATGTCGGTGTCGAGGAACTCGAGGACGACGACCCGGGTTTCCTCGAAGCTCCGGCCACTCAGGTCCGACACCTGGCGGAGCCAGGAGTCGTTGGCCAATTCTTCCTTGGCCACGGCCGTGAGCACGTCCAGGAGTCGCTGGGTGACCAGCCGCTCCAGCTCGCCGAAGGGCTGCCGTTCGAAGATCGCGCGGACGTGGGCTTCCTTGTCGGGCTGGACCTTGCGAAGGATCAACTCGCGGACTTCCCGGAACAGGGGTGCGCGCTCGTCGCTCAATTCCTGCTTCAATTCCTCCCTGCGCTGCACCTCCGCCAATCGCGCCAGCTCGCCGCGCGGCAGTTTCAGGAACCGGTCCATCTTGGCGTAGATGTCGGTACGGCCCGGCGCGGGAGGCGCCTTCTTCCGGGTGAGCAACTGCGAGATGTACGACTCGGTCACCCGCGCGGCGCGAGCCAGCTCCCGCTGCTCCAGGCCGAATGCCTCCAGCCGCTGCCGAATCACCAACGAGACATCCACGGCGTGCCTCCTGGGCGCAGAATCGTGGTTAACTGATATGGGTTAATCATAATCAATTGACAGAATGTTGACTTGACAAAGGCAGTACAGTCGGGTAGGTTCGATGCGGTGAATCAGTGCAGTCACTACCATCGTATCCCGAAGTACCGCAAGGAGTTCAACTATGTACGCACGGAATGTGTCAATCAGTCTCAAGCCCAACACCGCCCCCGAGTTTACCCAGACGTTCGAGAAGGACATCCTGCCCATGCTGCGGAAGCAGAATGGCTTCAAGGATGAGATCACGTTCGTCAGCGCCAGCGGCAAGGAAGCGTTCGCCATCAGCTTGTGGGATCGCAAGGAGAGCGCGGATCAGTATGGCCGCGACACCTATCCCCAGGTACTGAAGGGTCTGTCGAAGGTGGTTGAAGGCACGCCACAGGTGAACGGCTACGAAGTTCTGAACTCGACCTTCCATAAGATCGCCGCTCAGATCTAAGCCCGACCGGTTTCTGACGAGGGGGCGGACCCAGTCCGCCTCTTCATCAGTCCATTGAAGGAGAGGTATGTATGGTATACGCAACTACCCTGACCGCCCCCGCATTTGCGCTACGGCGGCAGATCGATCGCCTGTTGGAGGACACTCTCGGAAACGGCCGCGCCGGGCAGGGCGACTGGGTTCCCGCGGTGGACATCTGCGAGACCGAAGGGGCGCTGACCTTCTCGGTTGAGCTACCCGGTGTCCGGCCGGAAGATGTCGAGGTGACGGCAGAGGAAGGGATCCTGACGATTCACGGTGTGAGGACCGCCGTGCGGAGCGAGGGCGAGGACGAGCGCTATCATCTGGTTGAGCGCAGCTACGGGTCGTTCCTGCGCCGATTCCAACTCCCTCAGGGAGTGGACGCGGACAAGATCGAGGCCGACGTCAAGGAGGGTGTGCTCCAGGTGCGCATCCCCAGGCTGGCACTGCCCGAGCCGAAGCGGATTCAGGTCAAGGCTCGCGTGGAAGCGGTCACCCTGCCGCCGAAGGCGCTCGCTGCCGAGAGCCGTCCGGGTTCGCCGAAGAAGCTGAATGGCGCAGGGCGGTCGAAGTAACCCAAGCAGTGGGGCAGGAAGAGCGGAGTGGAGGAAAGGGGTTGAGAGCTGAACCTCATCCCGAGTGAAGCGAAGCGAGAGCCTGCCCCGAGCATGGCAAGAAGGGATCTACTATCCGATGGTGGAGAGTAGGTCCCTCGCTGGTATTCGGCGGTCGCCCACCTCACCCCCTGTCCCCCGGCGGACCGGCGGCGGACAAACAGAGCGGACAGGCGGACTGGCGGACGGGCGGACGGTGAAGCAGCGGACAGACAGAGCGGACCGGCGGACGGGGACCGGAAGAGCTGTCATTCCGAGCGTAGCGAGGAATCTCGATACCGGCCCTTCGCCAACAGTGAGCATCGAGATTGCTTCAACCTCCGCGCTCCGCTCGGGGCAGGCTTCCTCGCAATGACGGCGGCCTATATAAGAGAGGGTGCGCCCGTCCGCCGGTCCGCCGCTTTTGTCCGGTTCCTTTGTCCGCCGCTTTTCGTCCGCCGGTCCGCCGTCTCCCGTCCGCTTTCCCCGCTGGTTCCCTCAACCCTCCCCCCAGACCCGCGCAAACACCAGCTCCAAATCGATGGTCAGCGGGAGTCGGCTGGGATCCGGCTGCCATTCCAGGCGGTCGGCAAGGATGTCTGGCCTTTCACTGCCCGGGAGCCACCGTTCCACGACGCGGGCGTCGAGATCGACGATCCAATACTCGACTCCCTGCTGCTGGTAGAGGCGCCGTTTGGTGAGCCGGTCGTATCGGGCGGTCGAGGGGGAGAGGACTTCGACGGCGAGGAGCAGCGTCGTGACATCGGTCCAGTTGGGGGACCGGCGACCCTCCGGGAGCGGAACTACGAACAGATCCGGCTGCACCAGCGTATGCTCATCAATCTCGATGTCGGCAGGGGAGAACAGCACCTCGGCACGACCGGTTGACTCGAGGTAGGTGGCAATGAGGAGAAAGAGCCCACCAACGGCCCGCTGGTGGGCCCGTCCCGGCGCCGGAGTCACCAGCAGCTCGCCGGCAACAACCTCGTAGCGCTTGCCATCCTCCGGAAGCAAGCGCACCTCCGCGGCGGTCCAGGTAGGAGAGGCCTGTGGCATGCCCATAATGTGGGACTCCGGAGCGAGGGGATGCAACTCGGCATCCGCCATGCTAGCGGGTCGCGTGTAAGGTTCTGGTGTCAGGGTGGTGCGGGAGGCATCCCGAAAAACGCCCGTGTCATTGCGAGGCACCCGAGCGAAGCGAGGGGCCGAAGCAATCTCACCCGCTGGAGGAGGCCACTGTACATCCGTCTGCCGCCGTCCACCTAACCCCTGTCCCCGGCCCTCCCTCGCTATGCTCGGGACAGGCTCTCGCTTCGCTCGGGGCGACTTCGTCGCCTATTGGGAAGGGGGGACGGCAGCGGAGCCGTCATTCGGCGGATCACCACACCTCGGCGGCTGCACCCTGAGCGAGCGACGGCGCGCCCGAAGGCAGCCACCCCGGCCAGCGAGGCGCCTTCGCCGATCTCACCGTTCCGCGGGTCCGCCTTCGTCCGTCTCGCCGCCTCCTGTCCGCCGGTCCGCCGCTCTTTCCTCGTCCGCCTTGTCCGCCCGTCCGCCTTGTCCGCGCCTTTGTCCGCCCCGCCCGCCTGCTCCCGTCCGCCCGTCCGCCCGTCCCCGGTCCGCTCACGGAGGTGTCGAGCTGAGATTCCCGCGATACACATACCCCACCGGCCGGCCATCGATCAGGACCCGGTACCACTGCTGTCTCAGCGAGTCGACCAGCACCGGTTCACCGGGCTTCAAGACCCGAACGATCGAAGCGTCGGGGCGGCGACCCGATCGCACGTTGACCCACACCTTGGCGTAGCGCTGCAACAATTCGTTGGCCGCGGGGTGGTGCGGGCGATGGGGCGGGCGCGGCAGGTCGAGTGGTGTCGGCACGTGAGGGGGATGGTTTGGCGACGGGCGGCCGTACGGTGGATGGAGCTGGCGTGACCGGGTGAGCGGTGTCGGTGCGGGGAGCCGGTGTCACCGGGCGAGCGCTGTCGGCGAGCTTGGTGGACTTTTCGGCGGCCGGCTGGGGTCGCTTTGACGGTACCGAGTCGACGGGTGCCGCGACCGGTGGCTTCATACCGTCGCTCGACCTGCTGTGCCGGACCACGGCAACCACCGCACCTATCACCAGCACCACGACCGTTGCCAGCAGAACCCCGCCGACCAGGATAAGCCGCCGCAGCCTGGGGACTTCCGGTTCAGGGACGGGGACGGGGCGGTTGGGAGGCTCCGTGAGGAAGTCGAGACCGCAATGAGGGCATTGGGTCGCGACGCTCAGCGCTCGGTGGCCGCACTTGGGGCACTCGACGTAGGACATGCCGGTGTGGTTCAGGTCGACGGTCGAAGGTCTAAGCGTCTGAGGTCGTTCGATGGTGATGGTCCGGATCAATCGATGGCGGAAGTGACTGGTACCCAAGGTAGCCGGACGGTGGTCACTGTCATTGCGAGGCCCCCCGAGCGGCGCGAGGGGGCCGAAGCGATCTCATCCGTAGAGGAGGCTACCGTCTCATTTTCCGGTCCGCGTCCCGCCGTCCGCCGGACTGGTGCTGAAGCCTGCCCGCGCCGACATCTTTTGCACAGAAATGTCCCCCACATCCAACGAGCTGGACACGCGACTACGGATAGCCGCGTTCGATGACCTCCGCCGGCTGAGTGAGCCTACGGGTGGAATCGTCACGCGGGATCAGATGCTTCCCGAGCGCAGCGAGGGGACGAGGCTTGAGTTTGAGGGCGAACTGAACCCCGTCGCCCTGAGAGCCGGGAATCTGGAAGCCGAGCTCCCGAGCGCGCCCGCGGCCCTTTCATATGCCAATGGCGCTGCTATGCCAATGCCGCTGCGGCCGGCCTTGATGTCACACCCCGGTAGGATTCTTGGGTACCACCGGACCACCTCTTGGCGCGAGATGGTACCAGTGAGCCTCGAGAGTCCGATCCATAGCATTGGAGCGATTGGATGGCCGAAGGCTGGTCACGGACAGAAGTCGAGGCGACGGTAGCGGACTATTTCGTGATGCTGGACCTCGAGCTTCGGGGCCAGCCGTTCTTTAAGACGGATCATATAAGACGACTAGCGCCGTTGTTGGATGGTCGATCCGAGGGCGCGATTCAGTACAAGTACGGGAATATCAGCGCGGTTCTCGAGGATCTGGGACTCCCGTTCGTGGATGGGTTCAAGCCATACAGCAACTATCAGCAGCTCTTGTTTGATGTGGTCAACGATCGGGTAACCCGAGATCGGCCACTCTTGACCATGATCAAAAAGCAGGTGGACACGCCAGGGGTGGCTCCGAAGGTGGCTGACATCTTAGCGTCTCTGGTGACTGCGCCAGAGAAGAGTGATGGAGGTTCGTCCCCTACCAAGAAATGGGTCAAGGAGCTCGGGAACTACCGGCCAATCGACTACTTGGCGCGAGAGGCTAACAACCAGAGCCTCGGCGCAGCGGGTGAGGAGTTTGTGCTGCGCTTTGAGCAGGCTCGGCTCGCCAAGGCCGACCGCGCCAATCTCGCGGATCGAGTCGAGCTAGTCTCCCACACCCAAGGCGACTGGCTTGGCTTCGACATTAAGTCGTATGAGGTCGACGGCAGCGACCGCTTCATCGAGGTCAAGACGACCAGGTATGGGAAGCTTACACCCTTCTATGTGAGCAGAAACGAAGTCCATACCTCCATGGAGCAGGAGCAGCGATACCACTTGTTCCGAGTCTTTCACTTTGACCGCGCTACGAAGGTTTTCAATCTGGCTGGTCGTTTGGACCGCAGCTGTCGGCTGGATCCCGTGAGTTCATCGCCCGCGTGGGTTGAAGGCCGCCGCATGAGACTCGAAGACCTCCAACCCGACGCCACCGTCCGCGGCATCCTGCCCGACGCGCTGGTCACCGTCGTCAGCGTCGCGTGGTACGGCTCCGACGCGCTGACGCTCGTGTACCGCGCGCCCGAACGGCCGGGTCGCGGACGAGCTCCTCTACCGCCACGACGAGCCGCGCCTCGAGGTCGTCGAGCAGGGCCGCCCCTGGAGCTTCGACGGCGACGGCGCGCTCTTCCGGCTCGTCTCCGAGGCGCACCGCATCCGCCTCGCGCATCTGTTCGATCCGGTGCTCGCGGTCCACACCTCGCTCGTCGAGCCGCTGCCGCACCAGATCACCGCGGTCTACGAGGCGATGCTGCCGCGCCAGCCGCTGCGCTTCCTGCTCGCCGACGACCCCGGCGCCGGCAAGACGATCATGGCCGGGCTGCTCATCAAGGAGCTGATCGCGCGCGGCGACCTCCAGCGCTGCCTCATCGTCTGCCCCGGCAGCCTCGCCGAGCAGTGGCAGGACGAGCTGTACCGGCGCTTCCACCTGCCCTTCGAGATCCTGACCAACGACAAGCTCGAGGCCGCGCGCACCGGCAACTGGTTCCTCGAGAACGACCTCGTCATCGCCCGCCTCGACAAGCTCTCGCGCAACGAGGACGTGCAGCAGAAGCTCAGCGCGCCCGGACTGCCGCTGGGACCTCATCGTCTGCGACGAGGCGCACAAGCTCTCGGCCACCTTCTTCGGCGGCGAGGTCAAGTACACCAAGCGCTACCGGCTCGGCCAGCTCCTCTCGGCGCTCACGCGCCACTTCCTGCTGATGACGGCGACGCCGCACAACGGCAAGGAAGAGGACTTCCAGCTCTTCCTGGCGCTGCTCGACGGCGACCGCTTCGAGGGCAAGTTCCGCGACGGCGTGCACGCAGGTCGACGTCTCCGACCTGATGCGCCGCATGGTGAAGGAGAACCTGCTCAAGTTCGACGGCACGCCGCTCTTCCCCGAGCGCATCGCCTACACCGTCCCCTACAAGCTCTCCGACGCCGAGGCCGCAGCTCTACAAGGAGGTCACCGACTACGTGCGCGAGGAGTTCAACCGCGCCGAGGCGCTCGCAGAACGACAAGCGCGCGGGCACGGTCGGCTTCGCGCTCACCATCCTGCAGCGGCGCCTGGCCTCGTCGCCGGAGGCGATCTACCAGTCGCTGCGCCGCCGGCGCGAGCGGCTGGAGAAGCGGCTGCGCGAGCTGGAGCTGCTGCAGCGCGGCGCCGCGGCGCCCGCGCCGGCGCTCGGCGGTGCCCGTGCTCGACGCCGACGACGTCGAGGATCTCGAGGAGGCGCCCGAGAACGAGGTCGAGGCCGCCGAGGAGGAGATCCTCGATCAGGCGACGGCGGCCGCGCACGATCGCCGAGCTGAAGGCCGAGATCGCCACGCTCGGCGCGCCTCGAGGCGCTCGCCGCCGACGGTCCGCCGCAGCGGCGAGGACACGCAAGTGGCGCGAGCTCGCGCAGCCTGCTCGGCGAGATCTTCACGCCCGCGGCCTCGGCAGCCGGGTCGCCGAAGCCCACCGTGCCCTACGGCGCCGGTCCGATCCCGAAGCCCGTGCCGTCGCCGCGCCAGAAGCTCGTCGCTCTTCACCGAGCATCGCGACACGCTCAACTACCTCGAGCGCCGGATCGCGCACGCTGCTCGGCCGCGCCGGAGGCGGTCGTCGTCATCCACGGCGGCATGGGCCGCGAGGAGCGGCGCAAGGCGCAGGAGGCGTTCCTGCACGACCCCGAGGTGCAGGTGCTGCTCGCCACCGACGCCGCCGGCGAGGGCATCAACCTGCAGCGCGCGCACCTGATGGTGAACTACGACCTGCCCTGGAACCCGAACCGCCTCGAGCAGCGCTTCGGCCGCATCCACCGCATCGGCCAGACCGAGGTCTGCCACCTGTGGAACCTGGTGGCCGAGGAGACGCGCGAGGGCGACGTCTACCGCACGCTGCTGGAGAAGCTCGAGGAGGCGCGCCAGGCGCTCGGCGGCCAGGTCTTCGACGTGCTCGGCAAGCTCCAGTTCGAGGGCCGGCCGCTGCGCGACCTGCTGATCGAGGCCATCCGCTACGGCGACCAGCCCGAGGTGCGCGCGCGCCTCACCACGCGTCGTCGAGCACGGCGTGGACCGGCCGCACCTCGCAGGACCTGATCGAGGAGCGGGCGCTCGCCCACGACGCGATGGACGCGAGCCGCGTGCGCGCGCATCCGCGAGGAGATGGAGCGCGCCGAGGCGCGCCGCCTGCAGCCGCACTACATCGAGTCGTTCTTCCTCGAGGCGTTCAAGCGCCTCGGCGGCACCGTCCGCCAGCGCGAGCCGCGCCGCTACGAGGTCACCCACGTGCCGGCGCCGGTGCGCAACCGCGACCGCCAGATCGGCATCGGCGAGCCGGTGCTGCCGCGCTACGAGCGCATCGCCTTCGAGAAGGACCTGATCGCGCCGCAGGGCCAGCCGCTCGCCGCCTTCGTCTGCCCGGGCCACCCGCTGCTCGACGCGGCCCTCGACCTCACGCTCGAGCGCCACCGCGATCTCCTGAAGCGCGGCACGGTGCTGGTGGACGAGCGCGACCCCGGCACGAGCCCGCGCGTGCTCTTCTACCTCGAGCACGCCATCCAGGACGCGAGCCTCTGCCCGTCGGGCGAGCGCCGCACCATCTCGCGGCGGATGCTCTACGTCGAGATGGACGCCGACGGGCACGACGCGCCACCTGCACTACGCGCCCTACCTCGACTACCGGCCGCTCGCCGACGGACGAGCCCGGCGTGGCCGACCTGCTCGCCCGGCCCGAGTGCGCCTGGATCACGCGCGACGCTGGAGCAGAAGGCGCAGGGCCACGCCATCGCGCAGCGTCGTGCCCGAGCACATCGCCGAGGTGCGCGGCCGGCGGCTCGACGTGGATCGACAAGACCCGCGCCGCGGTGAAGGACCGCCTGACCAAGGAGATCACCTACTGGGACCACCGCGCCGAGCAGCTCAAGCTCCAGGAGCAGGCCGGCAAGGCCGGCGCGCGGCTCAACTCGCAGGAGGCCCGCCGCCGCGCCGACGACCTGCAGGCGCGGCTCGCAGAAGCGCCTGGCCGAGCTGGACCGCGAGGCGCCAGATCTCCGCCGCTGCCGCCGGTCGTGCTGGGCGGGCTCGTGGTCGTGCCGCTCGGGCTCGTCGCCGCGATGACGGGCCGCACCGCTCGCCGACGCCGCGAGCGCCGCCGACACCCAGGCCTCCGCCGCCCGTGCCCGCGCCATCGTGATGGAGGTCGAGCGCGCCCTCGGCTTCGAGCCGACCGACCGCGAGTTCGAGAAGCTCGGCTACGACATCGAGAGCCGCGTGCCCGGCACCGGGCGGCTGCGCTTCATCGAGGTCAAGGGGCGCGTGGCCGGCGCGGACGACGATCACCGTCACGAAGAACGAGATCCTCTACTCGCTCAACAAGCCCGACGACTTCATCCTCGCGCATGGTCGAGTTCCTGGACGGCGACGCGCACCGCGTGCACTACCTGCGCCGCCCCTTCCAGCGAGCGGCGAGACCACGACTTCGGCGGTGACGAGCGTGAACTACGACTTCGCCGAGCTGCTGGCGCGGGCGGGAGAACCCTCATGAGCCTCTTCGAAGACACCAACCCGCGCGCGCTCAAGGACCTCCTGGCCGAGATCCACAATCGCACGACGGTCCTGCCGGACTTCCAGCGCGACTTCGTCTGGGAGCCGGGCGCCACGCAGGAGCTGATCGTCTCGATCGCCAACAACTACCCGGCGGGCAGCATCCTGCGCGTGCGCGACGCCAAGCGAGTGTTCGCCGCGCGCGAGTTCGAGGGCGCGCCCGCGCTCGACGGCGCGAAGCACACCTTCCTCGTGCTCGACGGCCAGCAGCGGCTGACCTCGCTCTACCAGGCCTTCTACGGCGTCGGCGAGCACCGCTACTACCTCGACCTCGGCAAGCTCATCGATGGCGCGCGACTTCGAGGAGGCGATCTTCCACGTGCGCGCCACCACCAAGTGGGCGAAGGCCCGCGAGGACTTCGACGCTCCAGGCCAAGGAGCTGCTGCTGCCGCTCTCGGTGCTGAAGGGCGGCGCCGGCGGGTTCGGTCAGTGGAGCCGCAAGGTCGCGCGACCCGACTGCCGGACGAGGAGCGCATCGCATGCTCGAGGACGCGCTCGACGGCATCGAGGAGCAGTGGATCAAGACCATCGACGACTACCACTTCCCGGTCGTGACGCTCTCGGACAAGACCGAGCCCGACGCGCTCTGCACGATCTTCGAGACCCTGAACCGCACCGGCGTCAAGCTCAGCGTCTTCGAGCTGCTGACCGCGCGCTTCTGGCCGCAGAACATCAACCTGCGCGCGCTGTGGGACAAGGCGCTGGCCGATCATCCGGTCATCGCGGACTTCGAGGTCGATCCCTACTACGTCCTGCAAGGCATCTCGCTCGCGAGCCGCAAGGCGCCGTCGTGCAAGCGCAGCGACGTGCTGAACCTGGCCGCGTCCGACATCACCGAGTGGTGGGACAAGGTCGTGCTCGGGCTCGCCACGGGCCTCGAGATCCTGCGCGACGACTGCAAGGTGATGCTGCCCAAGTGGCTGCCCTACCAGACGATGCTGCCGCCGCTCGCCGCGGTGCTGGCGCGGGCGGGCAGCCCGAAGACCGCCGAGGCCGGCGCGCAGCGCGAGAAGCTCAAGCGCTGGTTCTGGTGCGCGGTCTTCGGCCAGGTCTACGAGAGCGCGCCGAACAGCAAGTCGGCGAAGGACGTGGTCGAGATCCTGCCGTGGCTCGCGGGCGGCGACCTGCCGGAGTCGGTCGCGTCCTTCCGCTTCGACCCGCGGGCGCTGCGCGACGTGACGCCGCGCCAGCGTTCGATCTATCGCGGCGCGATCTGCCTGATCCTCGGCGGCGGCGCGCGCGACTTCCACACCCAGGCCGTGATCACCGGCAAGCTCATGGCCGAGGAGGGGATCGACGACCACCACGTCTTCCCGGCCGCGTACCTGCGAGCGCCGCGGTGTCGCGCCGGCGCGCATGCGCGACTGCGTGCTCAACCGCACGCTGATCGACCGCACGACGAACCAGATGATCAGCGACCGCGCGCCGTCCGACTATCTGGCCGAGATCCGCAAGCACGCCCGGGTTCCCGTTCGACGCGGTGCTGGCCTCGCACGGCCTGCCTGCGGGCGACGGACTCGCCGCTGCTGCAGCGACGACTACGAGGCGTTCCTCGCGTGGCGGCAGGAGCGGCTGTGGCAGGAGATCCAGCGCGTCACGGGCGTGACGGTGGCCGCGGATCTCGAAGCCGACGACGATCGGAACGCTGGCGACTCGTGGAAGCGTACGAGCTGCGTCCGCGATGCGAAGTTCGCTACCTGCTTCGCCGGCACTCGTGCAGGACTTTCGCCGACGTCGCGTTCGAGCATCGACGGATGCTACTGCTGAAGACTCGACGAGGGAAGCGCCGATGACCGTGCACAAGAAGCTCATCGAAGTCGCCCTGCCGCTCGAGGCCATCAACAAGGCCTCGGCGCGGGAGAAGTCGATCCGCCACGGGCACCCGAGCACGCTGCACCTGTGGTGGGCGCGGCGGCCGCTGGCGGCGGCGCGGGCGGTGATCTTCGCGCAGATGGTGGACGATCCGTCGGCGTACGTGGACGTGCTGCGGGCGGACCCGAAGCTGCGCCGCAAGGCGGAGACCGCCCTCAAGGCGCGCCTGAAGCTGTGGGAGGAGGCGCGCGCGCTCGCCGAGAAGGCCAAGGGCACCGGGCTCGCGGTCCCGGAGCCGGGTCCGGCAGCCGACGCTCGACGACATGCTGGCCGACCTGGAGCGCCAGCGGCTCTTCCGCATCATCGAGGACCTGGTGCTGTGGGAGAACACCACCAACGAGACGGTGCTGCAGGCGGCGCGCGACGAGATCTGGCAGAGCTGGCGGCGCGCCTGCGCCGAGAACGCCGACCATCCGCGGGCGAAGGAGCTGTTCGACCGCAAGAAGCTGCCCGCCTTCCACGACCCCTTCGCCGGCGGCGGCGCGCTGCCGCTGGAGGCGCAGCGGCTCGGGCTCGAGAGCTACGCCAGCGACCTGAACCCGGTGGCGGTGCTGATCAACAAGGCGATGATCGAGATCCCGCCGAAGTTCGCGGGCAAGCCGCCGGTGAACCCCGAGGCGCGCAAGGAGCAAGATCGCTCATCGCGCGAGAGTGGAAGGGCGCGCAGGGCCTCGCCGAGGACGTGCGCTACTACGGCCAGTGGATGCGCGACGAGGCCGAGAAGCGCATCGGCCACCTCTACCCGAAGGTCGAGGTCACCGCCGAGATGGCGAAGGAGCGGCCGGACCTGAAGCCGCTACGTCGGCCAGAAGCTCACCGTGATCGCCTGGCTCTGGGCGCGCACGGTGAAGAGCCCGAACCCGGCCTTCGCGCAGGTGGACGTGCCGCTCGCCTCGACCTTCATGCTCTCCACCAAGGCGGGCAAGGAGGCGTACGTCGAGCCGGTGATCGAGGACGGCGGCTACCGCTTCACGGTGAAGGTGGGGAAGCCGAAGGATGCGGAGGCGGCGAAGAACGGCACCAAGCTCGCGCGCGGCGCGAACTTCCGGTGCCTGATGTCGGGCACGCCGATCGCGGGCGACTACATCAAGGCCGAGGGCAAGGCCGGGCGCATGGGCGCGCGGCTGATGGCGATCGTCGCCGAGGGCGAGCGCGGGCGGGTCTATCTCGCGCCGACGCCGGAGCATGGAGGCGGTCGCGCGCAAGGCGAAGCCGGAGTGGAAGCCGGACGTCGCGATGCCCGAGAACGCGCGCGGCTTCTCGACGCCGCCACTACGGCCTGACGACGTGCGGCGACCTCTTCACCCCCCGCCAGCTCGTGGCGCTGACGACCTTCTCCGACCTGGTGCAGGAAGCGCGCGAGCGGGTGAAGCGCGACGCCCTCGCCGCCGGCCTGCCCGACGACGGCAAGCCCCTCGCGCGACGGCGGCACCGGCGCGACGGCCTACGCCGATGCGGTGGCGGTGTATCTGGCGTTCGCGGTGAGCAAGGCTGCGACTGATCGCAACACGCACTCTGCGTCGTGGAGCATGACCAGGACGAGATCGTCGCGACAGCATTCGGGCGGCAGGCGATTGCCAATGGTCTGGGACTTCGCCGAGGCGAATCCCTTTCAGCGAGTCGGCGGCGACTTCGATGGCATCGTCGAGCTCGTGCGCGAAGTGCTCGAGCACTTGCGCTCAGCGGTGCGCCGGGCTAGCGCTCGCAGGCAGACGCTGCGCAGCGCAGATCTCGAGTCGACGGCAAGGTCGTTTCGACCGACCCGCCCTACTACGACAACATCGGCTACGCCGACCTGTCGGACTTCTTCTACGTCTGGCTGCGCCGCTCGCTGAAGCCCGTCTTCCCCGACCTCTTCGCCACGCTCGCCGTGCCCAAGGCCGAGGAGCTGGTCGCCACGCCCTACCGCCACGGCGGCAAGGAGAAGGCGGAGGCGTTCTTCCTCGACGGCATGACGCAGGCGATGCACCGCCTCGCCGAGCAGGCGCACCCGGCCTTCCCGGTCACCATCTACTACGCCTTCAAGCAGGCGGAGAGCGACGAGCGACGAGGGCACCGCCAGCACCGGCTGGGAGACCTTCCTCGACGCGGTGATCCGCGCCGGCTTCGCCATCAGCGGCACCTGGCCGATGCGGACGGAACTGGGCAACCGCATGCGTCGGCATCGGACACCAACGCCCTCGCCTCCAGCATCGTCCTCGTCTGCCGCCCGCGCGCCGCCGACGCGCCCACCGCCACGCGCCGCGAGTTCGTCACCGCGCTCAAGGCCGAGCTGCCCGTGGCGCTCGCCCACCTCCAGCGCGGCAACATCGCGCCGGTGGACCTGGCGCAGGCGGCCATCGGCCCGGGCATGGCGGTCTACACCCGCTACGCCAAGGTGCTCGACGCCGAGGGCAAGCCGCTCACCGTGCGCGAGGCGCTGGCGCTCATCAACCAGACCCTCGACGAGGCGCTGGCCGAGCAGGAGGGCGACTTCGACGCCGACAGCCGCTGGGCGCTCACCTGGTTCGAGCAGTCGGGCTTCGCCGAGGGCGAGTACGGCGTGGCCGAGACGCTCTCCAAGGCCAAGAACACGAGCGTCGCGGGCATGGTCGAGGCCGGCATCCTCGCGTCCGAGGCGCGGCAAGGTGCGGCTGCTCAAGCCCGACGAGCTGCCCGCCGACTGGGACCCGGCCACCGACCCGCGCCTCACCGCGTGGGAGATCGTCCACCACCTGATCCGCGTGCTCGAGGCGGGCGGCGAAGGCGCGGCGGCGGAGCTCGTCGCCAAGCTCGGCGCCAAGGCCGAGATCGCCCGCGAGCTGGCCTACCGCCTCTACACGCTCTGCGAGCGCAAGAAGCGCGCGGCCGAGGCGCTCGCCTACAACGGCCTCGTCCAGAGCTGGCCCGAGATCGCCCGCCTGGCCCGCGAGGGCGGCAAGCCGCGGCCGAGCAGGCCGAACTGACGACGTGAGCAAGGCGGCGCATGTTCGGCGCAGGACGTGCAACTTCGCTAGAGTCGCACGCTCGCGTTGCGGTCGAATCCTGAGCTGCTGCGCTGGGCGCGTGAACGTGCCGAGCTGGACGTCGCACGGCTCTCGAGCGCGCTTTCCCAAGCTTGCCGCAGTGGGAGCGCGGGACCGTTCAGCCGACGCTGCAAGCAGCTCGAGGACTTCGCGCGAGCGACCCACGCGCCGATCGGCTACCTGTTCCTGCCGGAACCGCCGGTCGAGAACGTTCCGATCCCGGACTTCCGCACGCGTGCAGAACGCGCGCATCGCGCACCCGAGCCCCGACCTTCTCGAGACGGTCTACATCTGCGAGCAGCGGCAGGAGTGGTATCGCGACTTCGCCGCGCGACGGGCGAGCGGCCCTTGCCGTTCGTCGGCTCGCTCACGGCTCGCAGACGACGTGACCGCACGCGGCCGCGACGCATCCGTGACGGCGCTTCGGATTCGACGTGGAGCGCCGCCGGCGCTCTGCCGACGTGGAGTCGAAGCGCTGCGCGAGTTCATCGCTCAGGCCGACGAGCTGGGCATCCTCGTCATGTGCAGCGGCGATCGTGGGCAGCAACACCCATCGCAAGCTCGATCCCGAGGAGTTCCGCGGCTTCGCGCTGGCCGATCCGCTCGCGCCGGTGGTGTTCATCAACGGCGCCGACACCAAGATCGGCGCAGATGTTCACGCTCGCCCACGAGCTCGCCCATGTCTGGCTCGGACAGTCGGCGCTCTCGGACGCGGACGCGCGGTCCGTGCCGGATCAGGAGGTCGAGCGCTGGTGCAATCGGCGTGGCGGCGGAGCTGCTCGTGCCGACTCGACGTCGTTGCGCCGGAGTACGCTGCGGACGCGGACATTGCGAGCGAGACGAATCGCCTGGCCGGCGATTCAAGGTCAGCACGCTCGTGATCCTGCGGCGGATTCACGACGCGGGCGGCCTCACGCGCGAGCGAGCTCTGGGACGCCTACGATGCCGAGCTCGAGCGACTGCGGGCGCTCCCTGCCGGCGTCCGGCGGCAACTTCTACCTCACGCTGCCCGCGCGCGTCAGCAAGCGATTCGCCCGCGCGCTGGTGTCGAGCACGCTCGAGGGCCAGACGCTCTACCGCGACGCTCTCCGCATGCTCGGCTTCTCGAAGATCGGCGACGTTCGACGAGCTCGGACGCAGCCTGGGCGTCACGTCTGATGGCGTACCTGCTCGACGCCAACGTGTTCATCCAGGCGAAGAAGCTCCACTACGGCCTCGACTTCTGTCCGGCGTTCTGGGAGTGGCTGATCGCCGAGAACGCCGCCGGGCGCGTGTCAGCATCGAGAAGGTCGGCGACGAGATCGAGGCGGGTGCGACGAGCTGTCGGACTGGGCCGAGCACGCGGAGACGGCTTCTTCCTCAAGCCGGACGCGTCATGCCTGCTGCACTCGGCGCAGTGAGCACGTGGGCTACGAGCCAGAGTACGAGCCGGCCGCGGTGAACACGTTCCTTCAGGTCGCCGACTACTACCTCGTCGGCAGGCGCTGCGCACGAGCACACCGTCGTGACGCACGAGATCCCGTCGACGTCGACGAAGCGAATCAAGATCCCCGACGCGTGCATCGGCCTGGCGATCAAGTGCGTGACGCCCTTCGAGATGCTGCGCACGTCAACGCGCGCTTCGTCTCGGACGCTGACGCAGCGAGCAGAGGAGTAAGCGACCATGGCCATCACCAACCAGGAACGTGTCGGCAAGGCGATGGACCTGCTCCGCGACGGGCTCGCGCCCTTCGTCGAGCGCGAGTTCAAGAGCCAGCACGGCGACGGCTGGCCGAGCAGGTCAGCGCGCCGCTCGTCGGCGACGACCGGCTGTCGGCAAGGAAGCCGATCGCCGAGTGGGACGTGGCGGCGCTGCTCAAGCTCATGTGGGAGGCGTGGAACGACGTCTTCGGCACGACCCTCGGGCCGCGCCGAGCGCTCGCTGGTGCAGGAGCTGCGCGACTGTCGCAACAAGTGGGCGCACCAGGAGCCGTTCTCGAGCGACGACGCCGACCGCGCGCTCGACTCGATGGCGCGGCTGCTCACCGCCGTCTCGGCGCCGCAGGCCGACGAGGTCGACAAGATGAAGATGGAGCTGCGCCGGCTCATCTTCGACGAGCAGGTGCGCAGCGAGAAGCGCAAGGCCGGCGGCTCGCTGATCGAGAGCCGCGGCGACCGGCACGCTCAAGCCCTGGCGCGAGGTCGTCACGCCGCACGCGGACGTGGCGAGCGGCCGCTACCAGCAGGCCGAGTTCGCCGCCGACCTCTGGCAGGTGCACCTGGGCGAGGGCATCGGACGAGTACCGGAAGCCGGCCGAGTTCTTCCGCCGCACCTACCTCACCGAGAGCCTGAAGCGCCTGCTCGTGGGCGCGCGTGCAGCGCCTCGTCGGGCAAGGGCGGCGACCCGGTCGTGCAGCTCCAGACCAACTTCGGTGGCGGCAAGACCCACTCGATGCTGGCGCTCTACCACCTGTTCTCCGGGACGCAGCCCGAGCGAGCTGGCGGGCGTCGACGCGGTGCTGGCCGAGGCCGGGCGTGAAGAGCCTGCCGAAGGCGAAGCGCGTGGTGCTGGTGGGCAACAAGATCTCGCCCGGCAACCCGGTCACCAAGCCGGACGGCACGGTGGTGCGCACGCTGTGGGGCGAGCTGGCCTGGCAGCTCGGCGGCAAGAAGGCGTTCGCGCGCGTCCAGGCCGACGACGAGAAGGCCACCAACCCCGGCGACGTGCTGCGCGAGCTGTTCAAGGAGTACGGGCCGTGCCTGATCCTGATCGACGAGTGGGTGGCCTACGCGCGCCAGCTCCACGACCAGAGCGACCTGCCGGCCGGCGGCTTCGAGACCCAGTTCACCTTCGCCCAGGCGCTCACCGAGTCGGCCAAGCTGCGCGGGCAACTGCCTGCTCGTGATCTCGCTGCCGGCCTCGGACACGCAGGGCTCGCCGCACACGCAGGCCGACGACGTGGAGGTGGGCGGCATCCGCGGGCGCGAGGCGCTCGACCGGCTGCGCAACGTGGTCGGGCGGGTGGAATCGTCGTGGCGGCCGGCGACCGCCGAGGAGGGCTTCGAGATCGTGCGGCGGCGGCTGTTCGAGCCGCTCGCCGGGCCGGACGCCTTCAAGCAGCGCGACGTGACCGCGCGCGCCTTCGCCGACCTCTATCACGCGCAGGCGCCGAGTTCCCGCCCGAGTGCCGGGGCGGCGACTACGAGAAGCGCATCCAGGCCGCGTACCCGATTCACCCGGAGATCTTCGACCGGCTCTACACCGACTGGTCCACGCTGGTGAAGTTCCAG